>JAJYVS010000052.1 GCA_021791895.1 Actinomycetes bacterium
CCATTTCCGAGCACCACGACGCCGCGCTGGCCACCGGCGCCCTGCAGATGGCAGCCGCGGTGCTGGGCGGCAACGTCGACGGTCATCTTCCACAGCGACAAGGGCTCGGAGTTCACCGCGTCGGACTACGCCGCCGCCTGTGATCGCCTCGGGGTCACCCAGTCGATGGGACGAGTGGGGTCGTGCTTCGACACTGCGGTGATCGAGAGCTGGCACTCCACCTTGGACTTCGAGCTCTTGAGCCGACATCGCTTCGCGACCAAGGCCGAGGCCCGACGTGTCGTGGCCCGTTTCATCGATACCTACAACACCACTCGGCGCCACAGCAGCTGTGAGATGCTCTCTCCGGCCGCTTACGAGGCTCTGCTCGTCGAACAGGCTGCTGCCAGCAAGGCCGCCGCCGCTTGAAACCGTCCCCGAGGATCACTTCTGAGGCTCTCAGACACCGCCGGTGGTCCTGGGGGGCGGAGAGATGTCATGCTGCATGACCAATCCAGACGCCTCCACGGTTTCGGGGGAAACCCAACAACGGTTACCTTCCACCTTGATCCTCACATCAAGCTTCCGAGCACCATCGTGTACGGAATTGCCTACAACACCTCCCACTTTGGCTTTACCCCATATGGTGAGAGCACCCCGTGCTACACGAGCTCGGGTGGTTGCCCGTATGACTCGCTGAACATTGCACTGTCGCAAGACCCGGCCAACATCAAGTTTGGCAGCGACGTCAATCCAGGGACCCTCTGGCAAGACTCGCCCTATAGATCGGAATACTGCGATGGCGGCACGGCTGGCACGAATGAGTTCAGACTGGACTCACCGGGAGCCGATAACAACTGCTGGTCGGTCAACTCGACCTCGGCGCCGTGGCTCTCTTCGTACTACGTTCCGGCCGTCCGCTTTGGGTGAGCTTGGGTCTCTGAACCACTTCATTCACGCAGTAGGGCCGGAGATCATCTGCCGAGATAGGTGGATGGTCTCCGGCCAACTGCTGTCGAGGACCGAGAAGTACTTCAACGGAGTCGAACGCTTGGCGCTCGATTAGGAGGCGATCGGCACTTCGCCGGTGGTCGTCCTCGCTGTGGCGTTTCGCACGCCCGTCGCCCACCGTCCGGATGGTCGCCGGGGGCCGGTGCTGGCCGTCGTCGGGGAGCGAAGCGTGGCCAAGATCGCGCTCACCGTCGTCTCCAAGAGCTGGCCGTCGACGGGCAACACCAAGGCCCGCCCGCACTGGGGCCACCAGCCGATCACCCGGATGGCCGGCCCGAGCTTCGGATCCAGGGCCACGGTGAGGCCGGCCAGCCCGAGCTCGTGTCGGGCGGTCGATGTCGGCCGGCCGGTCATCACCGCGAAGACGGCGCTTCCTGACGGGTAACCGTCTTGCAGGGAGCCGAGTGCGATCGGGCTTCGGACTTCGATTCTCCCCCGGAGAACGATCTGGGGAACCGAGGCGAACGAGATCGAGCGGTCGTCGCCGACAAAGGGGTGCGTGAGCCGTGGCCAGTCGATCGCTCCGATCAGCTGGGTGGCCAGGGTGACGGCCTCGGCCTGAACCGTGCTCTTCGCGCCAAGGCGTAAGCCGGCGAGCCAGGTCCCGAGCGATCCACCGGCACCCCGCCGCTCGTCGGCGGCGCGGGTCAGACGCTCGACCGCTTCGGCGACCGCTTGGATGGGGGTCAATCTCTTGTTGGCCAACCATCCTCGAACCCCTTCGAGGGCGATCGGACGTCGCGCTGTTCTCGGGCCCCACGCGAAGACGTCGGGACCAGAAGGTTCCGATGCGTGGAAGCGGAGCCGGTAGGCGTCGATCCGGACCCGCTGATGGATCCCGAGCGATCCCGCCGACTCGAGAAGGCCGTCTTCGAGTCGTCGTCGGATTTCCCCGAGCTCCGAGCGAGAGACCCGGGAGTCGGCAGGTGCGATGAGGGCGTCGGTGAGGGACCGGGATCTCGGGAGGGCCATGGACGGGAGCGCGGTGCCGATCATCGGTGCCCCACCAGATCACGTCGGATCGCCCCGAGCACTCGCATCACACAAGACGCTAGGAGCTCGTCGTAGACGTCTTCTGCGTCAACCTGGCCGCTCCGGGTGTAGAAGGTCGCCACTCGGAACGGAGGCGCACCGCTGCGGAGGGTCTCGAGAAGGGCGTAGAAGCGCAGATCGTCACGATCTTCGAGGCGGGGCCGTCCCGACTTTGCCTCCACCAGTCCGACCGTGGCCTGTCCGCTGGAGGGCGAGCCGATAACGAGGTCGATGACGCCGGCCAGGACGACGTTGCCTCCCGCTAGCGGCACGGCGACCCGTTCCTGGGTCCGCGGCATCCAGCCCGGTGACAACCGCGGCCACCGACCGACCAGGATCGCGGTCTGGGTCTCGAGCTCGTCACGAAACTGGTGCAGTGCCGAACCTCCGAGCCGGTGGACGAAGCGCACGGTCGCCGAACGCCGCGGGTCGAGCTCAAGCGAGGCCAGCCCGTCCTCCATCGGATCCTCGATCCGACCGGTGGTCACATACTGGCGGAAGAGCGCGTGCATGAGCGCGCCGATGGCGATGGCAGAGGTGATCGACTCGCTGTCTTTGCGGCCCTCCCCCCTGAGCGTCTGTTTGGTGACGACGAGCTCGCTGTCCCGATCGAGGGGGAGGGAGCAGAGCCCGTCCTCCAGCCACTCCCGCAGACCGCCCGAGAGACCAGGGTCGACCGGTGGGCGAACGCCGGTGTTTCCCCTGATCGCCGCCAGGACGTCATCTCTCCCGGTGCGACCGTTTGGAGCTGGAGTCGGTTGGAGCAAGACAGCGAGGTCGGTCACGGGGCCACGATGACGGTTGGCTGTGACACCGGCCCTAGGCTTTGGCCGATGGTGACGGCCGCGGTTCTTTCGGCAAGCGATGTCACCTTCGGGGTCGTCTTCGGTGTGTTCGTGGCGGCGCTCGGGGTCTTGGCCGTCGTCGCCATCCGTTGGGGAGTTCGGCGAGACCGGCCCGGCCGGGAGGCTTGGCGGCAGCGCCGGCTCGAGGCGGCCTCGTCGTCGGTGACCGGCGCTCATTTGGGTGGGTCGGTCAGCCCTTCGGACGCACCGCCCGACGACCAGTGATGGCCGACCGTCCCCGGTTGAACCGAATTTGGTCCTGGATCGGCCGGCAGAGGAGCGAGGAGAGGACGGCCTTCGTTCTCGCCGGGGGTGGCTCGCGTGGCGCTTCCCAGGTCGGGATGCTGGCCGAGCTTGCCGAACGCGGCATTCGGGCGGACCGTGTGTACGGCGCGTCGGTCGGTGCCGTAAATGCGGTCGCGTACGCGGCAGACCCGACCGTCGAAGGGGTCAAGCGGCTCGAGGACACCTGGGTCCACCTGCGGCCCGACGACATCTTCCCCAAAGCCCGGGTGCACGGCCCCTGGCTGTTCTTCCAGCAACGGGCCTCGGTGTACGCCAACAGCGGGCTGCGCCAGCTGTTGGAGTCTGGCTTGGAGATCGACGAGCTCGAGGACACCGTCATCCCGTTGGAGGTGGTGGCGACCTCGCTCACCGACGGCGCCGAGCGATGGTTCACGACTGGGTCGATCGTCGACGCCGTCTTGGCCTCGGCGGCGATTCCGGGCATCTTCCCGCCGGTCTCGATCGATGGCGAGATGTTCATCGACGGCGGGGTCGTCAACAACGTTCCCGTGAGCAGGGCCGCCGCCAGCGGCGCGACCAGCATCTACGTCCTCTTGTGCGGCCCCAGTCGGCACACGCCCCAGGTGGCCAAGCGGCCCATCGAGGCCGTGATCTCGGCCTTGTTCACGAGCGTCCACGCTCGATTCGCGCGGGAAGTCGAGGAGCTCGGGGAACTCGAGGTGTTCGTGTTCAACGGGACCGGGCGGGTCTCCCAGGATTTCCGGGACTTCGGGTCCTCACCCGAGATGATCGAAGCCGGGCGGCTCGAGGTCTGTCGGGTCCTGGACGAGTCCGGGCCACACGGCGGTCACAGGCCGGTGGTGGACTGATCCGGTGCGGACCTCCGCCGAGGAACACCGGGCCGGTCCAGCGGTGCTCGATCTGTTCCATCCGATCGTCCGGTCTTGGTTCACGCGTCAATTCCCCAACGGGCCGACGGAGCCCCAGGCGGCAGCGTGGCCGAAGATCGCGGCCGGCCGGGACGTCCTGGTCGCCTCACCGACCGGCACCGGCAAGACGCTCACCGGGTTCCTGATGGCGATCGACTCCGCGTGCCGGTCCTCGATCGAGGACAGCCCCGAGCCCTCGTCGGCCCCCCACGTCCTCTACGTCTCGCCGTTACGAGCTCTGGCTGCAGACGTCCACGAGAACCTCCTGGTGCCGTTGGCCGGCATTCGGTCGGAGGCAGAGCGACTCGGCCTTCGGGCCCCCGAGATCTCGGTCGCGACCCGGACAGGCGACACCCCTCCGGCCGAGCGGCGAGCCATGCACAAATCCCCACCCCACTTGCTCGTCACCACGCCCGAGTCCCTCTACCTCTTGCTCACGGCAAGCTCGTCGCGGGCGGTGCTGGGCAATGTCCGGACGGTCATCGTCGACGAGGTGCACACCCTCGCCCGGGACAAGCGGGGCAGCCATCTCGCGGTCAGCCTCGAGCGGCTCAGCCGCCTGGTCGAAGACCGGGGCGGTCGGCTCCAACGGATCGGCCTCTCGGCCACCCAGAAGCCCCTGGAGGTGGTGGCCCGGCTCCTCTGCGGCGTGGGCCCGAACCGGCCGATGCCCGACATCGTGGACTGCGGCCACCGTCGGGATCTCGACGTCGCTATCGAGCTCCCCGATGCCGAGCTCGAAGCGGTCGCGCCGAGCGGCCAGTTCGGCGAGATCCTCGACCGCATCGCCGAGCTCGTGCGCTTGCACCGCACGACTCTGGTCTTTGTCAACACCCGGAAGCTGGCCGAACGCGTCGCCCACCAGCTGGCCGAGCGTCTCGAGGAAGGCCCGGCGGGTCGCGGCGACGGGTTCGTCGTGGCCGCCCACCACGGGAGCCTCTCAGCGGAGCGTCGACGCATCGTCGAGGCCCGGCTACGCGCCGGGTCCCTCCGCGCCCTGGTCGCCACCGCTTCACTCGAGCTCGGGATCGACGTCGGGCCGGTCGAACTGGTCTGCCAGATTGGGTCGCCCCGGTCGATCGGGACGTTTCTCCAGCGAGTCGGTCGGGCCAACCACCACCTCGAGGGAACCCCGGCCGGACGGCTCTTCCCGATGACCCGCGACGAGCTCGTGGAGTGCGTGGCTCTGCTCTCGGCCGTCCGGTCGGGTCAGTTGGACCAGCTCGATCCACCGGAGCGGCCACTCGATGTCCTGGCCCAGCAGTTGGTGGCCGAGGTGGCCGGCGCCGGAGAGTGGTCCGAGGCCGGGCTCTTCGATCTGTTCCGCAGGGCCGCCCCCTACGAGGGACTGACCGACGAGGAGTTCGAGTCGGTGGTCGAGCTGGTTTCCGAAGGCATCATGACCGGGCGGGGTCGCCGGGGCGCGCACCTGCATCGCGACGGCGTGAACCGGGTGCTGCGGCCGAGGCGTGGAGCCCGTCTCGCCGCCCTCATGAGCGGCGGGGCGATCCCCGAGACCGGCGACTACCGGGTGGTCCTCGACCCCGATGGGGTGACGGTGGGTTCGGTGCACGAGGACTTCGCCGTCGAGGCCACCATTGGCGACATCTTCCTGCTCGGCACCCATTCCTGGCAGGTGAAGAAGGTCGAGGTCGGTACGGTCCGGGTGCACGACGCCGGCACCCTCCCCCCGACGGTGCCGTTCTGGCTCGGGGAGGCGCCGGCCCGCACCATGGAGCTCTCGGCCGAGGTGAGCCGGTTGCGCGCGCTGGTGGATGAGCACCTGGCCCGGGGGGACGAGTCGGCCGCCCGTCGGACGGTCCGTGAGCTGGCCGCCACCAGTGAGCCCGTGGCGGACCAGGTGATCGCCTACCTGGCGGCCGGCCGGTCCGCACTCGGAACCCTCCCCACCCAGGATCGGCTGGTGATCGAGCGGTTCTTCGATGACACCGAGGGGACCCAGCTCGTCATCCATGCTCCGTTCGGAGGAGCGGTCAACCGGGCGTTCGGGCTCGCCCTGCGCAAACGGTTCTGCGTGTCCTTCGACTTCGAGCTGCAGGCGGCGGCGGACGACGACGCCGTGTCCCTCTCGCTCGGACCCCAGCACAGCTTTCCTCTGTCCCAAGTCACCGGGATGCTCCCGAGCCACCGGGCCGAGGACGCCCTCACCCAGGCGGTGCTCCCCCACCCCATGTTCGCCGCCCGCTGGCGCTGGAACCTCAACCGTTCGTTGGTGGTCCCGCGCGCCCGGAACGGGCAGCGCCGCCCGATACACCTCCAACGGATGGAGGCCGACGACCTTCTGGCCGCCACCTGGCCGGCCCTGGCGGCGTGTCAGGAGAACGCGCCGCCCGGACCGATCCCGGTTCCCGACCACGTGCTGGTCCGTCAGACGGTGCACGACTGTTTGCACGAGGCGCTCGACGTGGTCGGCCTCGTCTCGCTCCTGCGCCGCGTCGAGGCAGGGGAGGTAAAGGTCACGTTCGTCGAGTCGGTCGAGCCGTCGCCGTTGGCCCACGGGATCCTCACCGGCCGGCCGTACACCTTCCTCGACGGTGCCCCGCTCGAGGAGCGACGCTCGAGAGCAGTGGCCATCGGTCGCGGGTTGGCCCCGGGGCCGGATCTGCCCGTGTCGGCGGACGAGTTGGCGCCCCTCGACCCCGGCGCCCGCCGCGAGGTTCTGACGCAGATCGCTCCCGAGCCCCGCGATCCCGACGAGCTCCACGACCTGCTGCTCTCGCTCGTCCGAGCCAGGCCGGTCGAGGCGTGGCGCACCCACTTCGGGGCGCTGGTCGAAGCGGGCCGGGCAGTGACCGTCGAGGGCCACTGGGTCGCCACCGAACGGGTCGACGCCGCCCGCTCGTTGGACGAGGATGACGAATCGGCCGCCGCCTGCATTGGGGGACACCTGGAGGTGGCAGGTCCGGTCGCCCTCGAGCGTCTCATCGACGAGCGCCCTCTCCCGAGCGGGACCGTCAGCGGTGCGCCCCTCTCCGCCGCCCGCGCCAAGACCGCGCTTGCCCGCCTGGAGGGGGTGGGGAGCGCGATGCAACTCCCTGGCGGCGAGTGGTGCGCCCGGCATCTCCTGGTCCGCCTGCACGCCGCGAGCCGGTCCCGTCGTCGGCGTCGAGTCGAGCCGGTGAGCATCGCGCAGTTCGTCCAGTTCCTCGGCCGTTGGCAGCACGTCGCACCGGGCTCCCAACTGGAGGGCCGTTCGGGCCTGCTCGAGGCGATCGAGCAGCTGGCCGGATTCGAGGCGCCCGCCGGCGATTGGGAGTCCCACCTACTTCCCTCGAGGGTCGCCGGCTACCAGCAGCACTGGCTGGACGAGCTGTGCCTCTCGGGCGAGGTCACCTGGGGCCGGCTTACCGCCCGTGGCACCGATGCCGAGGGCGGGACGCCACGGCGCGGGCTGGCGACGCCGTCGCCCGCGACCCCGCTCACGTTGGCGCCGAGGGAGGACCTTGGTTGGCTGCTGGCCGCCGTCCGCCTCAGGGATGCGGCGAGGGAACCCGCAATCGGCGCGGCGGCCGACCTCCTCGCCGCGCTTCGAGACCGGGGCGCGTGCTTCCGCGCCGAACTTCCGGCCGTCACCGGTCGGTTGCCCGTCGAGGTGGACGAGGGATTGTGGGATCTTGTCGCCCGGGGGCTGGTCACCGCGGATGCCTTCTCGGCGGTGCGCTCGCTCCTCGGAGCTCGCCAGCGTGGTCGCAGCCAGAACCGGTCCCGGGCTCGCCATCTCGCCCTGGCCCGGCGGCGAACGTCGGTCGGTTCTGGGACCGGCGAGGGCCGTTGGGCCCTCCTGTCCGCCGGCCCCACCGAGGTCGACGAGTCCGGTTTCCCAATCGACGAGCTCGCCGAGGCGGTGGCCTGGCAGCTGTTGGCCCGGTGGGGGGTGATGAGCTGGGACCTGTGGTCGAGAGAGGGGTTCCGGGTGCCTTGGCGCGAGGTCATCCGGGCCCTGCGGCGCCTCGAGGCCCGGGGCATCGCGCTCGGGGGGCGTTTCGTGGTCGGGCTCTCGGGCGAGCAGTACGCGACGCCCGAGGCCGCCGAGCTGCTGGCGGCGACCCGGCGTGACACCTCCGACGCCACGGTGGTGGTGGTGGCGGGGGCAGATCCACTGAACCTGACCGGCACGGTGCTCGGAGGCTCTCGGGTCCCGGCCCTCCGGAACCGCAGTGTCGCCTTCCGTGCCGGCGTGGTCGTCGAGGAGCACGCGACCGCCTGATGGCGAGCTTGGGATACTGGCCGGGTGGCCCCCGCCGACACCATTGACCTGAACGCCGATCTCGGCGAGCGCTACGACACCTGGCGGCCGGGCCAGGACGCGGCGCTCCTGGAGGTGGTGACGACCGCCCACATCGCCTGTGGCTTCCACTCCGGGGGCCCCGAGGTGATGATGGAGACCGTCCGGCACGCGGCCGCCCGCGGGGTGGCCATCGGCGCCCATCCCTCGTACCCCGATCGCGAGGGGTTCGGCCGGCGCGCCATGACCCGGAGCTCCGAGGAGATCCGGGCCGACGTCCTCTACCAGGTGGGGGCGCTCGACGGCATCGCCCGCGCCGCCGGCGCCCGGGTCCGATCGGTGAAGGCCCACGGCGCCCTCTACAACCGCACGGCACAGGACGAGCGCGAGGCGACGGCAGTGGCTTCGGCGGTCCGGGACCTCGACGCCGATCTCTGGCTGGTGGTGCCGGCCGGCTCGCTCGCCGCCGACGTGGCGCGCCGGCTCGGGGTGCGCACGGCCGAGGAGGCATTCTGCGACCGCGCCTACGCCCCGGACGGGTCGTTGGTGCCGAGGGAAGTCGCGGGGGCCGTGGTGACCGACGTCGCAGAGGTTGCCGCCCGGGCGGTGCGGCTCGCCCGCGTGGGCGAGGTCGACGCCACCGACGGCTCGACCTTGCGGTTCGCCGCGTGCACCTTGTGTCTCCACGGCGACACCCCGGGCGCGCCTCACCTCGCCCGCGCTGTCCGCGCGGCGCTGGAACGGGCAGGGTTGAGGGTGGAGCCGTTCGCGGGCCGGTGATCGGGCTCCGACTCGGCCGGAGGGTCTCGCTGATCGACCCGCGCCCCTTCGGCGACACCGCCGTCGTGTTCGCCGTCCGGGCCCCGGATGCCGCTGGTGCGCTGGCCGAGGCGGTCCGATCGGCCGGGGTGCCCGGCGTGGTCGACGTCGTCGGCGGCCTCGAGTCGGTGCTCGTCCACTTCGACCCGGACCGTTGCGACGCCGAGGGGCTTGCCCACGACCTGGTCGGGATCCGGGCTCGGCGGACCGGGCGGAACCGCCGGACCGTGGTCCTGCGGACCTGCTTCGACGGCCCCGACCTCGAGGAGGTTGGCGAGCTCAGCGGGCTCGGGTCCGAGGGTGTCCGGCGCGCCCTGTGTTCCGTTGCGCTCCGGGTCTCGTTCCTCGGGTTCACTCCGGGGTTCGCCTACCTCTCCGGCCTCCCCGGGTCCCTGGCGACGGTGCCGAGGCGCCACAGCCCGCGCCAGCGCGTGCCCGCTGGATCGGTCGCCTTGGCCGGCGGCCACGCCGCTGTCTACCCCCAGGCGACGCCAGGTGGATGGCAGCTCGTCGGGCGCAGCGACGCGGTCCTCTTCGACCCCGATGTCCCCCCCTACGCGGTGCTCCGTCCCGGTGACACCGTCCGGTTCGAGGCGGTCGAACCCGAGGAGCTCGCCGCGCCCTCGGTGGCGCCCGGTCCCCCGGTGCGACGCGCCGAACTGGGCGTGTTCAGCGTCCACTCGGCCGGGACCCTCACCACCCTCCAGGATCGCGGGCGGCTCGGGTTCGCCTACCTCGGGGTACCCCGGGCCGGTGCGGCCGACCCCGTCTCCTACTCGTTGGCCAACGCCCTGCTCGGGAACCTCCCCGGTTCCGCCTGTCTCGAGGTCACCGCAGCAGGCCCCGAGCTCGTGTGCCATCGTGAGACCCACGTCGCGGTGGTGGGAGGAGACGTGGCCGTCACCCTCGACCGGCGCCCGGTGGGCAACGGCCGGGTGGTGCCGGTCGCGCCGGGCCAGCGACTGCAGGTGGGACAGACCGGCCGGGACCTGCGTGCCTACGTCGCGGTGCGCGGGGGCTTCGCGACGCCCGCCGTGCTCGGCTCCCAGTCCTCGGACCGGCTGGTGGGCCTCGGTGGCGGGCCGCTCGCGCCCGGTGACGAGCTCGCGGCGGGTGAGCCGGTCGGGTTCATGGCCGACCACCTGCGGCCCGAGGCGGCCGCCGGTTCCCCGGACCGCCGGGTGCTGCGGGTCCTGCCCTTCGGGTCGGGCTGGTCCGACCAGTTGTTCGGCCCGGTCTTCTCGGTCGAGCCGGCCAGCGACCGGGTCGGGATCCGTCTCAGCGCCCTCGACCACGCCCCGGTGGCGGGGCCCGCCGGGCCCGGGGTCTCGGCTGGGACCACCACCGGGACCGTGCAGGTCCCGCCGGACGGGAACCCGGTCGTCCTCGGGCCGGACCACGCCACCGTGGGCGGCTACCCGGTGGGTGGGGTCGTGATCTCCGCCGATTGGGGAGAGCTCGGACGGTGTCGGCCGGGCGACCGCGTCGAGTTGGTCCCGGTCGACGCCGGCGAGGCCGATGCGGCCCGTCGGGCCCTCGAGCGGAGCCGCTTTGCCGCGGTCGTGGGCCAGTACCCGCTGCGGGCCGACTGAGCGATCAGCCGACGAGGAGGCGGATGCCGGTGGCGAGCCCGATTCCGATCACCACCACCCGCAGGACGGTCGTCGGCAGGGTGCGGGCGAGCCCCGCCCCGGCGTAGCCGCCGACCAACGCGCCGATGGCGAGCATCCCTGCCGCGCCCCACTGCAGGTGGGCGTGGATGATGAAGACGACCGCGGCGACGCCGTTGGCGATCACCGACAGCACGGCCCGGATCCCCCCCGCCCGGACCAGGGTGTCGGGGAGGGCCAGACCGAGGACGGCGAGGATGATCACCCCCATCGCCGCCCCGAAGTACCCGCCGTAGACCGCGGCGAGGAGGGTGCCGATCGCCAGCAGGACCGGGCGTCTGCCCGAGGGGTGCTCACCGGCCAGCCACCGGGCGAGCAGGGGACCGAGAGCGAAGAGCGCGGTGGAAAAGAGGACCAGCCAGGGCGCCAGCCGTTCGAAGTCCGAGGAGGGCGTCGTCAGGAGCAGGACCGCCCCGCCCGCTGCCCCGACGACGGTGAGCGGGGCGAGCAACGAGAACCGGTCCCGTTGGTCGGCGATCTCCCGTCGGAAACCGGCCACGTTCCCCACGTAGCCGGGCCAGATGCCGACCGTCGAGGTGACGTTGGCGGTCAGCGCCGGGTAGCCGAGCGCGAGGAGGGCGGGGAAGGAGATGAGCGTCCCGCCGCCGGCCACCCCGTTGAACAGGCCCGCCCCCAGCCCGGCCAGGGCGAGCAGGACGTCGCGACCCGGGTCGAGGTGGACGAGCCCCGGGTTCACGGCCCAGCCAGCGAGCACGGTGCCCGGGTCAGGCGTTCCGGGGGGCGTCGTCGGGGAGGATCGCCTCGGGGCCGGGACCGAGCGTCGGGATGGCCGGGCCGGGACCTCCGGCGCCATGGGGAAGGGCTCGGAGTGTCGTCGAACTCGCCGCGGTCGCGCCCGAGGGACGGGCGGGCCCGGCGGGAGTCGTCGCCCCCCGCAGCCGCTCGAGGGAGCGGGCCAGGTGTTGCCACTCCTCCCCGGTGAGCACCTTCACCTTCGAATGGGCGCCGGCGAGCAGGCCGGCGGCATCCGCGCGCGCCTTCTCGGCCAGGGTCCCCATCAAGAACACCAAGCTGCGTGAGAGGGGGGGCTGGGAGCTGGTGGCCAGGGCGTGCAGCCGCTCCATCGCCACCTGGCAGTCCTGGATCGTGCCGAGGAGGTCCTGGAGACGGGTCAGCTTGCGGGTGAAGCTGACCGCCGGCTCGCCGTAGAGGTCCTGGACGAACTCGAGCGCGTAGCGGAGGCGTTTGCACCGGATCCGCAGCCGGTGGAAGTCCGTGGCGGCTCCGCTGTGCCGGGCCCGTTTGGCCGCCTTCACGGCCGCCCGGTGACGCTGCTCCAGCAGCCCGGGGACGACCGCCGTCGCCCGAAGTCGACCGGCGGCCGATCGTTGACCCGCTTGTTGCTGCACCAGGGCCATGAGGCCGGTGGTCAGCCGCTCGTAGCGGGGCGAGTCGAGGGCGGAGAGGAGGGCGGCGCGCGCCGCCTCCCGCTCGCGGGTGAAGAGCGCGCGCAGCTCACCGAGCGGGGACACCTCGCCCGGGCCCGATGCCCAGGCGTCACGCCACTCGGGCGCGAGCTCCAGCCGCTCGAGCTGCACGTCGAGGTCCCGCACCGCGCCGAGCACTGAAGCCAGCCAGGCCAGTTCGGGGGCAAGGGCCCCGAACTGGGGGGGCAGGACGTTGGCGAACACCCCGATGGCGGCCCGCAACCGGCGGGTCGCCACCCGCATGTCGTGGAGGTCCTCGGGATCCTCCCCGAGCCGGGTCCCCGCCTCGTGGGTGAGCAGGGCGCCGAGCTGGCGGCGGAGGACGGCGTCGGCCAGGGCCCCGATCGAGGCGTCGGTGCCCACCGAGGTCGGACCGAGGTCGACCCGGGCCGGGATGGCGTAGCCGCGGGCGAGGACCCCGGCCTCGAACTTGGACAGGGCCGCCGGGGAGAGACCAGCCGAGCGCTTCAGGTCCTCAACCAACGGAGTGAGCGCCTCCGCCCAGGCTGCTTCCACCTCGACCTCGACCCGGAGCAGGCGCATCGGGTTCTGGTCGTCGATCGAGATGGCGGTTTCGTCGAGGGCCACTTCGGCGACGTCCTCGTCGCCGATCCGCAGGACGAAGGGGCGGCGCCTGGTCCTCACGTCGAGCACCGGGTGGAGGGGACGCCGACCGATGAGGGCACTGACCCGCCAGCCGACCGGCCCGGCCTCGGCCAGCCACCGGCCGGTCGGCGCGGTGAAGGGCTCGGTCACCTCGCGACGGCGCTTGGGTTCGGTGCCGACGACCACCCCGGGGAGGGCCTTCAGGGTGACCTCCTGCTTTTCCTTGGCGTGACGGACGCGCAGCACGTAGCCAGCCTGGGCGATCCGCCAGTCCTCGGTATCGAGGTAGAGGTCGTCGTGCACCACGGCCGGCCGCGCCAGCGCGCCGACGACGCCGAGGAGCGGGAAGGTCCTGGACCCGGCGCTGAGCGAGGCGAGCCAGCGCCCGGCCGGTCGGAGGTCCAGGGCGTCGAACTGCCACTCGATCTCGACGGTGTCGCCCTGTCCTGGACCGATGGCCACCAGCGGAGGCTACTTCCGCTCCGCGGGGGTCGCTCCCTTGCGCACCCGATGGTGGTTGCCGCGCCCTCGGCCGCGGCGCTCGATACTGTCGCCTTCGTGCCCGAGTCAATCGCGATGGTCAACCTCGAGGAACGTCCGGCCGAGCTCGTCCTGGCCGCCGGGGGATTGGTCGTGCGACCGACCGGGGCCCAGGCGATCGAGATCGCCCTGGTCCACCGGCCAATCCGGGAGGACTGGTCCTTCCCCAAGGGGAAGGCCGAGACCAAGGAAACGCTCACCGAGTGCGCCCTGCGCGAAGTGTTGGAGGAGACCGGGCTCGGGTGCCGGATCGTGTCCTTCGTCGGCACGACCGAGTACCGGGACCGCAAGGACCGCCCCAAGATCGTCGCCTACTGGGCGATGACCCCCGAGACCGGCTCGTTCCGGGCGAGCCAGGAGGTGGACGAGCTCCGTTGGGTCGAACTCGGAGTGGCCGCCGATATCCTCACCTACGACCGTGACCGCGACCTGCTGGCCAGCCTGGTCGAGCCGGCGGACTGGGTCTTCCGGCAGCTTCGCCGTACCGCCTGAGGTCCACCTGCACCCTTCCCCCGGCCCGGCGCGCACCGGAGCGGTGACGATTCGCTCCCTCACCTCGAAGCCACGGTCGCCCGGGCTCGGCCGAGGTCGACGGCCCCGGGCCCGCCACCTCCGTCAGCTGGTCGTGCGCTTGAGCACGGTGATGCCTTTTGGCCTTCACGTAGGCTTTCCGCACGGGGAATGGCCGGCGACGCCTCGAAGGAGGCGTGGTTGGCCGTTCCAGCTGGAGAGGTGCGAGAGCGGCCGAATCGGACTCACTGCTAATGAGTTGACTGGGGAGACCCGGTCCGAGGGTTCAAATCCCTCCCTCTCCGCTAGCCGACTCTGCGTCGGACGTACCGCTTCGAGCGCTGGTCGGGGCGGGACGTTGTCGCGGGCGGGCAGGGAGAGGCACGTGGACGAACAGCGGTACTGGCTCGAGACCTTGGGTTGTCCGAAGAACCGGGTGGACTCGGACAAGCTCGAAGGGGTCCTCGGCGCGGACGGGATGCTCCGGGCGGGAGCCCTCGAGGAGGCCGACCTCGTGGTCGTCAACACCTGCGCGTTCATTGAGGAAGCCCGTCGGGAGTCCGTCGAGGTGATCCTCGATCTCGACCGCCGCCGTCGCGACGGATCCCGGCTGGTGGTCACCGGTTGCCTGGCTGAGCGCTACGGAGACGAGCTGGCACGCGCCCTTCCAGAGGTCGACCTCGTCTGCGGGTTCGGCGTTCCCCTGGTGCCAGAACGCACGCCGGTGACCTTGACCCGCGGCTCGGATATCGGGCCCAAACGGTCGAGCCTCGATCTCCTGGAGCTGGCACGGCCCCTTTCGCAAGCGCCGTGGGCGTACCTGAAGGCCGCCGAAGGCTGTG
>JAJYVS010000053.1 GCA_021791895.1 Actinomycetes bacterium
TGAACACCACAGCCCGCTCTGGGGGGTTGAGATAGAGCCCGACCACATCGACGAGTTTCTCTTCGAACCTGGGGTCATTGGAGAGCTTGAAGGTGTCCAGCTTCCAGGGCTTCAACTCGTGGTCACGGTCATCTGGTGGACGCTGTAGTCGCCGCCGAGCAGACCGGCCACCAGCCCGCGAAGGCTCTTGTTGGTGAAGCCGCTGACGGCGTGGACGACACAGCACAGGGCGCCGGCCAGGGCCATGGCGCGTGGGTCCCCGAAGCGCAGGGCTCCGGTTCGCTGGCCCTCTCGGTTGTAGGGCTGGTGGATGCGCTCGAAGAGCGCAGAGCCGATGGCACAGCCCTGACCGGCACGTTCGATCATAAGCACCCGATGGTTGACCTGGCGGGCTCGCTCGACGAGCTCGGGAAGGTGGCACAGCCTGGCCAGAAGGCGCAGGTCGGCCGGCTTGTTGATGACGGTCTCGATGCGATAGGCCCTCCCTTCCTTCAAGCACTGCTTCACCTTGGAGTGCTTGTAGCGGACGTCGATGGAGACCTCGGTGCCGGGCGAGAAGATTCGGGTGGCAAATGGCATGGCCGTCGTCCGGCCGCGGCGGTCCCGGCCGAAGACGGCGTGAACCTCGTGGGGGCGACCGACGCCGACGTTGTCGGCGACGAGGGCCTCGAAGAACGCCCGGGCCCGACGGGGGTCGTCGAAGACGAGCGTGCGCGACACCTCGACCGGTCGCATGGAGAGCTCCCAGAAGTAGCCGGCCTGGCGCTCGGCGTCACCGAGAGGCGCGGGGATGACATCGATCCAGCGATCGAAGAAGCCCTGGACGTCTTCTGGCCCGAAGGCGTTGCAGATGGCCTGGAGCCGGACCGGCCGGGTGCAACTGGCAAAGCCGTTGGCGAGTTCGCTGAAGGGGAGGTGGCCCCGGCGGGCCTGGCGTTTAGCCCACTCGTGGCCGTTCAGCCAGACCTTGGCCGGATAGGGGAAGTACGTCGAGATCTTGATGAAGCCGAGACCGAACTCCCGGTCGCAGATGTAGAAGTAGAAGGTCCCGACCCGGCGCTCCTCCTTGTGCCAGTCGAACCACACGCCCGCCCCGCTCCCCGTCTTCTTGGTGGCGCTGAAGACCCACTGGAACTCCTGGGCGGCGACGATGGCGACGACCCCGTAGCGGCGCGCCTTCTCCGCCCGCTCGAAGTAGGGATAGACGTGGTCGAGCTTGCGGTCGTCCCAGCGGGTGCGGTCGGGCTCCTTCAGGTGGAGGATTGGCACGCCGTGGGCCTTGGCGAAGGCGTCGACCTCGCGCCGGAAGCGATTGCCGATGGGCTGGATGACAGCGGGGGACGCAATGGGCTGGCCGAGGTGGTCCTTGCAGAACCGTTCGACCTG
Source organism: Actinomycetes bacterium (assembly GCA_021791895.1). Classification (GTDB taxonomy): domain Bacteria; phylum Actinomycetota; class Acidimicrobiia; order Acidimicrobiales; family RAAP-2; genus Palsa-461. The sequence goes on from JAJYVS010000053.1 coordinate 1,387, forward strand.
GCCACCGACCTGGAGCTTCGGGACGTAGGCGTTCAGGTAGAGCCGGTCGACGCACTCGACGTCCAAGCTCACATGCCCGTCAAGCACGTCGTTGATGTTGACGCAACTGGTCATCACCCCATCGTGGTCGCCCGAGGGACGGCTCTGCCGGCCCGACAGCATCGACGCGCACGCGGTCGCGTAGGGGGTGGCCCGGGGGGGGCCTGCCCCCTCCCGCTAATGATCCGTCGCTAATATAATTTTGGTAGGTATAGTGTCTAGCTCTCTCATCACGGGTGCCCTCCTCTGTCAGCGGGTTGTCAGCGCGACTCAACCGCGCTGCCCACCGCCAACCGCGCTAGACACTAAACGCCTGGTGTGTCAATTCTCGCTGACCTGGACAGACTCGGCTAACCGCGCCAGCCCTCACGACCACAACGGGCCTGGGGGTCAAGAGGTCGCCGGTTCAAATCCGGCCAGCCCGACTCGTCATCAACTCAGGCGTTGTGGGGTTCCCTGGGCGTCGCCTTCGGGCACCGTATCGCTCGCCTATGTAGCCAAAGATGTAGCCACCGGGTGGACCCGTAGCCAGTGGACCGGCGCGCCGGCTCGGGCCCGCGGTGCGGTGCGGGTGTGCCATGACCGGATCGAAGGAGCAGGCGCGCGCTCGGCGCCGGGGCACAACGAGGGGTCGATCTACCACTGGTCTCTGAGGGGCGCTGGGTGGGATCGGTGAACCTGGGCTGGGTGCAGGGTTCCCGCCGTCGCCGTGTGTCTAGCTATAGCTAGCTAGAGCGCTATGCACGCCGAGGTGCTCGTCAAGTCCGCCAGGTCCAGCAAGACGCTGAGCGGGGTCTGGTCGTGCTCGACGAGCGGGCCATCGTCACCGAGCTCCTCGAGCGCTGACCCGTTGGGCTGACGACGAGCTCCGCAGCGTCAACGCCCAGATCGAGGTCGTCTTGCGACGGGCGCTGGCGGAAGCGGACCGGATGCCCAAGAGGGCGCGACCGCTGCCCCGGCGGGGCCGCCCGCCGTCAGTCGGAAGGACATGACCGCTAACAGAGCACGCGCCCAGAGCCAACCTGGCCGACCGGCGCCGAGGACGACGTAGGGACTTTCGGCCCTAGCGGAGGCGCCGACGCGCCCCTATCACGTGAACACGAGAGGGGGGAGCGGTGGGGACCGACCGTCAGGGTGGCGTTGCAGGCAACGGCGCGCCGTTGCAGCAGGTTGCCGCTCCGGCGTCCTTACTCGGATTCCGCGCTGAGGAGCACCCCGGCGCCCCGTGGCTCCACTTCGAAGACGAGGTCTACACCTGCGCCGAAGCGCTGCGCCGGGTCAGGCAGGCGGCCAACGGGCTCCTCGACCTGGGCGTGCGCCCGGGCGAACGATTCGCCCTGATGATGGCCAACTGCCCCGAATTCCTCTGGCTCCACTTCGGCGCCCCTTTGGCGGGGGCGACGCCAGTGCCGGTCAATGTCGCCCAGCGGGGGGCCGCCCTGAGCCACATCCTGCGGGACTCGGGTTCGGTGTCGGTGATCTGCGACGAGGACGTGGCCGACGCGGTCAGGGCAATCGCCCACGAGGTCCCGTCCCTGCGTCACCTGGTCGTCGCCGGTCCGGGGCCGAGGGCCGTCGAGAGCCAAGCCCGGCTCCCCAGCTCGTCGCTGCTCCGATTGCTGGACCAGACCGACGCGGTCCCGCCACCCCTCCCCAAGGGTGTCACCCCGCCACCGGGGATCGCCTACACCTCGGGCACGACCGGTCCACCCAAGGGGGTCGTGCAGAGCGGGCAAGCTCGCCACGGCGCCAACAGGGTGCTGGAGGCGACCGGTGTGCAGCCGGGCGAGGTCATCTACACCGCCCTCCCGCTCTTTCACGGCAACGCCCTCGGCGTGAGCGTGCGGGGATCGCTGACCCTCGATGCCGAGCTCGCTCTTGGCCGTCGCTTCAGCGCCTCCCGGTACTTCGACGAGTGCCGGCGGTACGGCGCCGTCGAGTTCAACACGCTGGGCGGCATGATCCCGATGCTCCTCAAACAGCCGGCCCGACCCGACGACCGGGACAACCCCGTCCGGGTGGTGCTGTCGGCGGGCTGCCCCGAGTGGGCTTGGGCGGACTTCGAGCGGCGCTTCGACGTCCGGATCGTGGAGTGGTTCGGGATGGTCGACTCGCCCGGTACCCTCCTCAACGCCGAGGGCCGCACCGGCTCCATGGGCAAGCCGGTGGCCGGCGTCGAGTTCCAGGTGGTGGACGAAGAGGACCGCCCGTTGCCCGCAGGGCGTGTGGGGGAACTGGTCTTCCGTCGCCCTGAGGGCCGCCTGAGCTCCTATCACAACGCGCCCGATCTCACCGAAGACGCCTATCGAGGTGGATGGTTCCACTCCGGGGACCTCGCCGAGTACGACCAGGACGGCTTCTTCTACTACCGCGGGCGCAAGAAGGCCTCCATGCGTCGGCGCGGCGAGAACATTTCGGCCTGGGAGGTGGAGTCGGCCGTCATGACCCACCCGGCAGTCCTCGAGTGCGCGGCCTACGCCGTGCCCTCGGAGGTGGGCGAGGACGAGGTAGCCGTGGTCGTTGTCCTTGCCCCCGGCGCCGGAGTTCCCCCCGAGGCGCTCCTCGACCACTGCCAGGGGAGGCTCGCCTACTACGCGATCCCGCGCTACGTGGAGCTGGTGAGCTCCATCCCAAAGACGGGGACGCAACGCGTCGATTACGGCTCACTGCGCTCGCGGGGCGTGAGCCCGGCAAGCTGGGACCGGGAGGAGAACGGCTACGTGATCAGTCGCGCCTAGGGGGGCGCGGCACAACGAAGAGTTCGACAGCAAGGACAGCAAGGACAGCAAGGAGGGCGAGGTGCGTGACGTCATCGTGGCCGGGGTGGGAATGACGCGTTTCGCCAAGCATCTCGATCGGTCGTTGCGCTCGCTCGCGCACGAGGCGGCAACCGAGGCGCTCGACGCCGCCGGCGCGGACCCCGGCGCGGTGCAGGCGGCCTACTTCGCCAACGCCGTGGCCGGCCTGACGACCGGCCAGGAGATGATCCGCGGCCAGGTCGCGCTCTTGGACCTAGGACTCTCGCGGGTCCCGGTGGTCAACGTCGAGGACGCGTGCGCATCGGCCTCGGCGGCGTTCCACCTCGCCTGGGCGGCGGTGGCTTTCGGCCAGTACGACCTGGTGCTGGCGATCGGAGCGGAGAAGCTGACCCACCCAGACAAGGCCGTGACCTTCCGGGCCATCGGCACGGCCGTGGACGTGGGGCGCAGGGCCGAGATGGCCCAGGCGCGCCGGGCCCCAGACCCCGGGGGACCGACCGGCGCGACGTTGGCCGAGACCGAGGGGGAGCCGAGAGACCACTCGGTCTTCATGGACTTCTATGCGGCCAGCGCCCTCCGGTACATGGAGGAGAGCGGCGCCACGCGCGAGGACTTCGCCGCCGTGGCCGTCAAGAACCGGGCTCACGCGGCACTGAACCCCAAGGCGCAGTTCCGCCAGCCGGTGACCTTGGAGAAGGTTCTGAGCAGCCGGACGGTGTCGGGACCGCTCACGCTCTTCATGTGCTCGCCAACCGGCGATGGGGCGGCGGCGGCCGTGCTCTGCAGCCGCGCCGTGGCCCGCCGCCTCGGGGTGCGTCCGGCCGTGAAGGTGGCGGCCTCGATCCTGTCCTCGGGCCTGGGTGCCAGCCCCGGGGGCGGCGACGCCGGGCACGACGCGATCTTGGCCGCCTACGGGCGCGCCGGGATCGAGCCGAGCGACCTGGACCTGGCGGAGGTCCACGACGCGGCCGCACCGGCCGAGCTCCGCCTCTACGAGAGCCTCGGGCTGTGTGGCCAGGGCGAAGGGCCGGCCTTCCTCGCGACCGGCGCGACCGGTCTCCGCGGACCGGTGCCCGTCAACACCTCGGGGGGCCTTTTGGCCAAGGGACACCCGATCGGCGCCACCGGGCTGGCCCAGATCGCCGAGGTGACCTGGCAGCTGCAGGACCGGGCGGGGGAGCGTCAGGTCGCTGGCTCCCGCGTGGGGCTCACGCAGAACGCCGGGGGATCGATCGGGACGGGCCCGGCCGCGCTGTCCGTCCACGTGCTCACCCGTTAGGGACAGAGATGGCGTCCAACCCCTTCCCCAACCTCTTCTCGCCCATCGCGATCGGACGGCTGACGCTGCGCAACCGGATCTACTCACCGCCGCACGCGCCCGGGTTCAACGACCGGTTCTTCATGCCATCGGAACGGGCCATCGCGTACTGGGAAGCGAAAGCGGCCGGGGGCACGGCCTTGGTCTCCACCGGGGTCACGCCGGTGCACAGCAGCGCCATCCGAGTCGTCCCCTTCGACAATCCTCGGTTCTGCGACGTCTACGGGCGGGCGGCCGAGCGAGTCCGGGCCCACGGGTCCCGCTTCGTGGTGCAGCTTTGGCACGGCGGGGCTCAGGTGGGCATGGGGACGCGCTGGGCGCCCTCCCCCTACGCCACCCCGAGCGAGTGGCGGGTGGCCCACGCCATGGACAAAGCGGAGATCAACGACGTCATCGGCGCGTTCGGTCGCGCCGCCGCGAAGGTGAAGGAGGCCGGCTGTGACGTGATCGAGATCCATGGGGCGCACGGGTACCTCCTCACGGAGTTCGCCTCGGCCCTGTCCAACCACCGCGACGACGAGTACGGGGGCACCCTCGAGAACCGGGCCCGGTTCATCGCCGAGGTGATCGACTCGGTCCGAGAGGCGGTCGGCTCGGACTTCACGGTCGGCCTGCGCTTCAGTGCGGACGAGTTCGTCGACGGAGGGCTCACCATCGAGGAATCCCAGCAGATGCTGGCGGGATTCAGCGCGGAGGGGAAGCTCGACTACCTCGACATCAGCGTCGGCAACTATCACACCGAGGAGACGATCATCGCCCCCATGTACTTCCCCCTCGGCGCGTTCGTCCACGTGGCCGCGGCGATCAAGGAGGTCGTCTCGATCCCGGTGATCGCGGTGGGGCGTATCAAGGATCCGGCCCAGGCGGAGGAGATCCTGGCCAACGGCTACGCCGACATGGTGGCCATGAACCGGGCGATCATCGCCGACCCCGAGTTCGCCAACAAGGCGCGCGAGGGGAGGACCGAGGAGATCCGCTCGTGCCTCGGCTGCAACGAGGCGTGCTGGGGCCGGAGCTACCTGGGCCTCGCTGAGGGCATCGCATGCGTGGTCAATCCGCACCTCGGCTACGAGCAGGAGACGGCACTGACCCCGGCGAAGCACCGCAAGCGGGTCGTGGTCGTCGGCGGAGGGCCGGCCGGCCTCGAGGCGGCCCGGGTGGCGGCCGAGCGCGGTCATTCGGTGTCGCTGTTCGAGAAGTCCGATGGCTTGGGCGGGCTGGTGAACGTGGCCGCACGCGCACCCCTGCGCATCGACCTCTTGGACTGCGTGCGCTACTACGCAGGAGCGATGGCCCGCCTGAAGGTGGACGTCCGCCTGGGCGCAGAGGCGACGGCCGATACGGTGCTCGAGGCCGCCCCCGACGCGGTGGTGATCGCCACCGGCTCCTCGCCGACGTTGCCGACCGAGGTGGCCGGGTTCGAGCGCACGCGGGTGCACGAGGTCCGCGATGTGTACGACTGCGTCGAGAACCTGGGCGAGCGGGTCCTGGTCCTGGCGGACGAGAGCCACCAGCAGGCGCTGTCGACCGCCGAGTTCCTGGCCGACGCCGGCAAGGACGTGGAGGTGGTCTCACGCGAGCGGTTCCTCGGCCATGAGATCGAGCGCAACACCATCGTCATGCTCTACGCGCGCCTGCTGTCCAAGGGGGTGCGACTCGCCCCTATGTCCTGGGTGCGCCGGGTGGAGGGCCGGGCGGCCACCCTGTACCAGCTCTACGGCGGGGCCGAGCGGACCGTCGAGGTCGACGACATCGTGGTGGCCACCGGCGGGCGGGCCAACGACGAGCTGGAAGCGGAGCTCGTGGGCAAGGTCCCCGAGGTCCACGTCATCGGGGACGCGCTCGCACCCCGCCGGATCCTGTACGCGACCCAGGACGGCTGCCGCGTCGGCCGGTCCCTTTGATGCGGGAGACGGCGAGATGTCGAGGGCGACGGCGATGACGTTCGGCCTGCTCTCGGAGGTCCGGCTGGGGCCGGTCCCGCTCCGGAACCGTCTGGCCTTTCTCGCCCCCACGCCGGCCTACGGAGGCACCGACGGCGAGGCCAACCTGCCGACCGAGGAACTGGCCCGGTACTGGGCCGGGGTGGCTTCCTCGGGCATCGGCCTCATCGTCGGCGAGCACCAGAGCGTGCACCCGACCGGCACCAGCCACCAGCGGGTCGTCGAACACGGCCCGGCCACCTCGGCCGAAGCGCTGATCGATCGCTACCAACGGGTCACCGACGCCGTGCACCGGTGCGACGGACGCATCTTCGCCCATCTCTACCATCCGGGCCTCCTCGCCAATCCCGGCTACCGCCTGCTCCCGCTGTGGGCGCCGTCGGCGCTGCGTGCACCCGTCGGCGCACCGGTGCCGGCGGGAGGGGGGGCGATCGGCCATGCCATGTCGGAAGGCGAGATCGCCGAGGTGGTGGCGTCCTTCGCCGAGGCGGCCCGCCGCGCCGCCGCCGCCGGTTTCGACGGCGTGGAGCTCGACGCCGCCTCGGGCTACCTTCTGGCCGCCTTCCTCTCACCGGCCACCAATCACCGCCAGGATGCCTACGGAGGCGGGCTGCCCGAGCGGTGCCGCCTGGTCGTCGAGGTGCTCGCCGCGGTGCGCGCCGCCATCGGCGCCGGCCTGGCGCTCGGAGTCCGCCTCGGTCCGGACCCCTACGTCGAGGGCGGGCTGCGCGAGCGCGACCTGACCGAGGTGGCCGGCATGCTGGCGGCCGCCTCGGCGATCGACTACGTGGCCTTCGTGCCCGGCCTGGTGCCCGACGCCGGCGCGCCCGAGGCCGCCGGCGCAGCGGCCGCGGCGGACGTCGGGCGGGTGTCGGGGGTCCCGGTTCTGTACTCGGGCCTCGTCACCGACCTGTCCAACGCCGATGCCCTGCTCAATGACACCGGCATCGCGGTGCTGGACGTGGCCCGGGCCGCCCTGGCCGACCCCGAGCTGGTGGCGAAGCTCACGACCGGGGGCCTCACCACCCTTCGGCCCTGCATCGCCTGCAACCAGACCTGCACCCACGGAAGGTCGAGCTCGCCCGCCATGGCACCGGCGTCCTGCCTGTTCAGCCCACCGGGTCCGGCCGGCGCCGGGAGCGGGGACGGTTGGGGGAGTGGGCGACGGCTCCTCGTCGTGGGCGCGGGTCTGGCCGGGCTGGAGGTCGCCCGCCTGGCAGCCAGCGCCGATTTCGACGTGAGCCTCTGGGAGGCGGGGACCGAGGTGGGCGGCCAGCTGGTGCTGGCCGCCCGGGCCCCCCGGCGCGCCCGCCTCGGTCGGGCGGTCCAGTTCTACGAGGAGCAGCTGGAGCGGTGGGGCGTCGAGCTCGCGCTCGGCCGGTCCGCCACCTTGGAGATGGTGGAGGCCGACGACTCGGACTTCGTGGTGGTGGCCATGGGCTGCCTCCCCGCCCGGCCGCCGTGGTCGGACGAGGCGGCCGGCCGGGCCGCTGGCGTCCCGGTCAGTGACGTTCGAGCGGTGCTGGCCGACCGGGCCGTGCTCGGGCATCGCGTCGTCGTTGCCGTCTCGCACACCGAGAGCGGGTACGTGTCGCTGTCAGCCGCCGAATTCCTTGCCGACCGGGGGCACGAGGTCGTGGTGGTGACGCCCGACTTCGAGCCGGCCGCCATGGTCGACTTCTGCACCTCCGAGGCCACCTACCGACGCCTCCTCACCACGGGCGTCCGCATCGAGGCGACCTGGGAGGTCGAGGGGGTGGGCGACGGGCAGGTCCTGCTCCGCAACGTCTTTTCTGGACAGGCACGCGCCCTTCGGGCCGACGCGGTTGTGGTTGCCTGCGGTGGGCTGGCCGACGACGGGCTCTACCGCGCGCTCAAGGAGCGCAGAGGGGGCGTGTTCGCGGCCGGCGACTGCGTGGCGCCGCGCGACATGGAGGGCGCCATGTCGGACGCCCGCCTGGTGATGGCGGAGCTAGCCGTCGCCTGTGGCACGAGGGAGGAGGCGGGGCACCGATGAACCATGAGGTGATGGTGGCCACCTGCTCGGGGCCACCGGAGGATCTCGCCGGGCGGCGGGCGCTACACGCCGCGGTTGAGCTGGCCGACGGTCTCGGGTGGCCGTTGGTCCACGCCCGGCTGGGCTCGGCGGCCGAGCCCAGCGCGGCGGTGAGGCTTGCCCAGCGCGCCCGAAGGGCCGTTGCGTCCCGAGATCCCGGGGCAGTGGTGCTCGGCACCGGACCGGTGGCGCGCGAGGTGGCCGGGCGTCTGGCGGCCGGCTGGTCTTGCGCCCTCGTGGCCGACTGCTGTCGGCTGGTCGTGCGCGGTGGGGTGGCACGGCTGAGCCGCGGCGCGCTGGGCAACCGGGTCACGGCGGAGATCGAGTGGGACCGCACCGGGCCGCTGCTCTTGACGCTGGCACCCGGCGCCTTCGAGGATGCGCCGGGCGCCGTGGAGCCAGCGGGCGCCGAGGTGGTCGACCTTGCCGACGTCGTCGAGGACGACGAGGTGGCGGGGATCATGGCCCGGGTCCGCATCCTTCGCATCGAGAACCTGCCGGCGAAGGAGATCGACGTGCGGGACGCCGAGGTGGTGGTCTCAGGTGGGGCCGGGGCCGGCGGTGTGGATGGCTTCGCCCTGCTCACCGCGCTGGCCGAGCGGGTCGGGGGCGCAGTCGGGGCGAGTCGAGCCGCGGTGGACCTCGGCTGGATCGGCCGGGAGCACCAGGTCGGAAACACCGGCAAGCACGTGGCCCCGAAGGTTTACGTGGCCGTCGGCATCTCTGGTGCGTCCCAGCACCTGGCCGGCATCCGCTCTGCCGGAGCTGTCCTTGCCGTCAACAAGGACCGGCGCGCCCCCATCTTCGAGACCGCCGATCTCGGGGTCGTGGCGCCCATGGACGACGTGGTCCCCCCGCTGCTGGCCCGGCTCGAGACCATCGCGGGCGACCGGGACCGGCTCGACCCGTGAGGACGGCGGTGTGTCTCAAGTGGGCCTTGCGACCCGAGCAAGCCCTGGGGGGAGGGACCGGTGGCCTGGAGATCGAGGGCCGCGCCCTCGAGTGGGAGGCCAGCCCCGGTGACCTGGTGGCCTGCGAGGCGGCGGTGCGGCTCCGCGAGTCGCGGGGCGGCAGTGTGAGCGTCTACACCGTCGGCCCGGCCGGCTCCGAGCGGGCCCTGCGGGCCGGCTTGGAGCTGGGCGCCGAGCGGGCCACCCGGATCGATTGGGACCCCGGTGTGCTCCTCCAGGACAGCGGGCTCGTCGGACGCTTGCTCGGTGCCGCCCTCGAAGCGACGGGCCCTTTCGACGTCGTGCTCTTCGGGGCGCGCTCGGGGGACTCGGGGAGTGGCGTGGTCCCGGCCGTGGTGGCCGGGTGCCTCGGCCAGCCGCTCGTCGCCGGAGTGACCCATCTCGCCGTCACCTCGGAGTTCGAGCTGGAGGCCACGACGTCGGTCGGTGGCGGGCGGCAAAGGATCGTGACGGTGAGGACACCGACGGTCATCGCCGCCGAGCCCTACCTGGCCGAGCCGCGCTACCCGAGCATGGCGGCCCGGGCCAGGGCGCGCAACGCGCCCGTCGAGGTGCTCGGACCGGCCAAGCTGATGCCGGGGTCCGAGGGGGGGCCGCCAGCGAGCGCCGGGGGGCGTGGGTCGGCCGAGACGGGTCCCGGCGTCCGCCTCGCCCAGCTGCGGCCGGGCGGGCCCAGCGTACGACCCCTCGTCGCGCCACCACCGGGGCTCACGGCACACGAGCGGCTTGCCTTCATCCTGGCCGGGGGCACTCGCCGGGCCGCAAGCACCGGTCGGCTCCTCGAGGGCAGCTCGGAGGAGGTGATCTCGGCGATCGTCGAGTTCCTACGGGCCAAGGGGGTGGCGTAGGCCATGGAGTTTGCAGAGGTGATCGGTGGGCGGCGCTCGATCCGCCTGTTCCGGCCGTGGCGGCCGGTCGAGCGGGAGAAGCTGCAGACGGTCCTCGAGGCGATGCGTCTCGCCCCGCGGCTCTTGGGTCTGGACCTGATCCGGATCGTCGTCGTGCACCGAGAGAGGCTCTCGGCCGAGGAGCTGGGAGCGCTGAAGACCCCGACCACCACATCGCAGCTCGACATGGCTCCCGTGCTCATCGTGCCATTCGCCGACCTCGGGGCACTCGAGGGGGCGTTGGACGGCGCTTCGCTCAGGGCGCTGGCTGCGGCGGGTGCCCTGCCGCGTTCTTTGGGCTGGTCCGACGACTTCATCGAGACCACGGTGGTGCCGGAGGTGTACCGCGCCCTCGCCGACGACGAGGATCGGGTGGCGCTCGGCCGGAGGACCGAGGACGCCCAGACCGTGTCACGGCGGCTGATGGTCGCCGCCACGACCGCCCTCGGGCTCGCCCAGACCCATGGGCTCCTGTGCGCGTTCGACCAGGGGTTGGGAGCCCAGCTGTCGGCCATCAACTTCGCCGCGGCAAAGGAGCTTCTCGGCTATCCGGACGACTGGCTCCCCTCGAGCCCCATCTTCCTCGGGTACCCGGCCGAGTCGGCTGCGGCCGGCGGCCAGCGACCCCGGGAGCCCTTCGAACGCGACTTTTTCCTCGGCCGTTATGGGGTCCCCTTTCCCCGCGATCTCGAGGTGACCAGGCAGCTGGCGGACGAGGGAGTGCTCCAGGCACCAGCACCGCTGCCTTGGCGGCGGGCCGAGCTGCGCGGCGTCGCTTCGATGCTCGGGCTCCCAACGTGAGCGGACCGGGCGACGGTGGATCGGCGCCAGCGGCGAGTGGCGCGGTCGGCGTGAGGGCGACGCCGGGTGGGGCGGTGGCCCGAGGCGGGGGAGCCTAGGAGATGGAGTTCGCCCGAGTCCTCGGACGCCGGAGGGACGTCCACTTCTACTGCCCGTGGCAGCCCGTCGAGGTGGAGAAGGTCCAGAAGGTGCTCGAGGCGGCCCGCCTGGCCTCGCGCGCGATGAACGTCGCCTTCTTCAAGGCAATCGTCGTGCTGCGTGAGCAACTGAGCCGGGCCGACCGTGACGCCCTCAAGACGCCCTTCGCCCGGCACCAATTCGATCTCGCCCCTGTCGTCATCCTCTGGTACCACGACATGGATGCCGGGCCCACCGACTTCGCCGATCGGCGATGGCCCGCGGTGCCCTCGGGTGCCGTGTACGACGCCCTGGCACTTCCGCCGTTGTTGGGATGGAGCGATCGCTACGTGAGCGAAGTGGTCCTGCCCGAGGTGCTGGGCCCGGCGTGGTCGCGGGGCCGGCGGCCCGGGGGAAACGCGGACGTGGGAGTCGCCATCGGTCAGGCGGTGTTGTGCGCGGTGGACCAGGGACTTGGGACCGCACTCGCTCCTTTCTCGGAGGAGGCGGCGCGAACCCTCTTCGGGGTGCCCGACGGATGGGAGGCCGTGGCCGCCCAGTTCCTCGGTTATCCGCTCGAGGATTGGGAGGGGATCGGCCAACGGGCGGGGGAACAGCCCGGGCCCAAGGTGTTCGAAGGCGATGCGCGCACCCCGTTTCCCTTCGACGAGGACCACCGCGAACTCCTGCGCGCCGCGGGGATGCTGACCGCGTCGGACTCGGCGCCGTGGCGAGAGGAGGAGCTCGCCTATCTCGGACGGCTGATCGACGAGACGAGTGGACCAGCTCCTGGCGGCGGAGCTGAGGAGGAGGAGCATTGAGCGATCCGGCGCGACCGATCGAGGCCTACCGATCGGTGGTGACATGGAAGACGAGCTACCGGCGCTACTGGGGCGAAGCTCTTCGGAGCTCGATGCTCGAGGCGCTGTCCCGCTTCTGCGAGGGGCTAGGGGCTGATCCCGACCAGATCATCGATGAGTGCCTGCCTCCGGCGGGCTCGGGCGAGGGTGTGCTGCTCCGCACGAAGGCACGGCGCAAGTACATCGAAGTGGTGGACCGCTTCGAGGAGCGAACCGAGCGACGGACCGCCAACGCCGTGCGCAGCTTCCTCATCCACAACGGCGTGGCCATGAGCCCGGGGGTGCTGGCGGCGGGGCGAGGAGGCTAAGGCGGCCGGCGCCACGTCGCGGACTCAGCCCCCGGTCGCCTCGATCCCTGCTCCCTCGGCCAGGACCAGACGGTCACTCGCCATCCCCACCAGCTGGTCGAGATGCGTGGTCACCACGAAGCGGTTGGCCAGGATCGCCTGGACGACGGCCTCGGCCACCGCCCCCGGCTCCACGTCCCCCTCGGTCGTGCCCATAGTGAGCACCTGGCGGACGCCGAGCGAGAGCGGGTCTCGCGGCAGCGGTGGCTCCGAACCCAATCCACCGGGCCAGTTCCGATCGGAAAACATGATCTGACTCTTGACCATGCCGGGACAGACTGCGGTGACCCCGACCTGGGCACCTGATGCCGCCAGTTCGGCCCGCAGGGCTTCGCTGATCGCCAGGACCGCGTGCTTCGAGGCGGCGTAGGGCCCCATGGCGGGTGGGGCCCTCCACCCGGCGGCGGACGACGTGTTGACCACGTGTCCCTCTCCTTGCGCCACCATCCCTGGCACGAAGGTGCGGATGCCGTGGATCACACCGAAGACGTTGACCCCGATCACCCAACGCCAGTCGGCGAGCGGCGTCTGCCAGGTTCGCCCGAAGTGCCCGATGACCCCGGCGTTGTTGCACACCACGTGGTCGGCGCCGAAGTGCGCCCTGGTCGTGGCGGCGAGGGCCTCGACGGCATCGGCGTCGGTGACGTCGGTCGGCACGGCCAGGACCTCAGCCCCGACGTTCGCCAGGGCACCAGCGGTCTTCTCCAACGGGCCGGTCTCCACGTCGACGAGCACCACCTGCATGCCCCCGGCAGCAAAGCGCTGCGCTGGCGCGTCCGATCCCGCTGGCGGCGCCAGTCACCACCGCCACCTTGCCCGAGAGCCGGTCCATCATGGTCTCCGTCCGTTCATGGGGCAGGACAGGGGTCCGGCGGACCGGACGACGTCGAAGTCGCCCGCCGCTCGGCTCATGCCCCGGGGATCAGACCTTCTCGAAGTCACACGGCACGCCACGATCGGCCGGGATGGGTTGCCACTCGGCCGGCGAGTAGTTGATGTGGCCGTAGCCCCCGGCGAAGGCGATCCACTTCACCATCCCGGCCTCGATGTCCGACGCGCCCCGCCAGTCCCGGTACTGGTGGCCGTCCCATCCGTTGTACGAG
>JAJYVS010000017.1 GCA_021791895.1 Actinomycetes bacterium
GGAGGTACTCCCCGGGACCGGTCTCGTCGATCGCCTCCCGGGGGATCCCGATCTCCCGGACGAGGATCTCCCCGGAGTTCGCCCGGGTCATCGGCACCTTCGCCGCGGTGAAGGTGACGGTGGCCCGGGGGCGCACCGCCCCGGGAGCGCCGATCCCCGTCGGGACGTCGAGGCTGAGGATCGGCACCCCGCTCGCCGTGAGCTCGCGGACCGCCTCCGCGTACGGGGGGCGGAGCGGGCCGGCCTGGCCGGTGCCGAGCATGGCATCGAGGGCGAGCGCGAACGGCGCGAGGTCGGCGGCCCGGGGCGCGCCCCGGTGGACCGGCACCCGGCCCCGCAGCCGCCGGTACGCACGGGCGGCCGGGCCGGGTCGGACCGGGAGCTCCGGGCGCACCCTCCAGACCTCCGGCCGGAATCCGGCCGCGGCGAGCCATCGGGCCGCCACGAAGCCGTCGCCGCCGTTGTTGCCGGGCCCGGCCAGCACGGCCACCCGCGCCCCGGGGGAGCGCAGCCGCCGCGCCGCCTCCTCGGCCACCGCCCGGCCGGCCGCCTCCATGAGATCCTCCGGCGCGACGCCGCGCGCGACCGCGTTCGCCTCGACCGCCTCCACCTCCCGCGCCGAAAGGCGGACGGGGTCCATGGGACCGACTCAGGCCGGTGGGGGGGCCGCCGGGGCCGATCCCTCGGGCTGGCGGCCGCGGTCGCCTTCGCGGTGATGACCGTCGTGACCCTGGCGGTGACGAGCAGCGGTCTCGAGACCTCGGCGGCGGCGATCATCTCGGTCGGCAAGGCCGATTTCACCATCGCCCAGAAGGGGGTGTCGGAGATCCTCTCGAGCACCATCGACACCGGAGAACGGGCGAGGATCGAGGCCACGCCGGGCGTCCAGAGCGCCGTCGGCGTGCTGGTGGAGACGGAGAAGATCAACTCCGACAACCCGGTGTTCATCGAGATCGGGATCTCCCCGACCCAGCTCAAGCAGTTCGGCGTGACGATCGTGCGGGGCCACGCCTACGCGCCGACGGCGAGCCACCAGTGCATGCTCGGCTGGCGGGCGGCCGCGAACCTCGGGCTGCACGTCGGCTCGTCGTTCAAGGCCAATGGCACGGTGAATACCGTCACCGGGATCTACTCCACCGGCAACAGCTTCGGTGACGACGCCGCCATGTTCCCGCTCCCGGCGATCCAGGGCTACAACCGGGTGCCCGGGATCGTCACCTTGGTCTTCGTGAAGGTGAAGCCGGGGTACCCGGTGAGCAAGGTGGAGCAGTCGATCAACCACAACATGCCCGAGCTGACGACGATCAGGACGGCGTCGCAGTTCGGGAGGGCCGACCGCAACCTCGTCTACCTCAAGGCCGCGGTGACCGGGAGCACCATCCTGGCCGTCATCATCGGCGCGGTGATCGTCGGGAACACGATGCTCTTGAGCGTGTTCGAGCGGACGAGGGAGCTCGGGCTGCTTCGCGCCGTCGGGTGGACGAGGCGAAGAATCGTCGGGTTGATCCTGATCGAGGCCGTCGCGTTGGGCCTCATCGGAGCCTGTATCGGGGTCGGCCTGTCGTTCGCCGTCTCGACCGGCCTCGAGCACCTTCCGGCGCTTCGGGGCATCCTGCACACCAACTTCACCCCGATGGCCTTCTGGCGCGCCCTCTACACCGCCCTCGGGATGACCCTGATCGGCAGCCTGTACCCCGCCCTGCGGGCCGCCTTCCTCGTGCCGCTGAGGGCTCTCAGCTATGAGTGATCCCTCGCCGGCCGGGTCGGCCTCGACGCTGGCGTCGGGGGAGGGTGCCGTCGAGCAGCCCCCGGCGATCGAGCTGCACGACGTGGTCAAGCGCTACCGGGGAGGCGTCCTCGCGCTCGACCACCTGGACCTGGTCATCGCCAAGCAGGAGTTCGTCGCGATCTCGGGCCCGTCGGGATGCGGGAAGTCGACCCTCTTGCACCTGATCGCCGCCCTCGACGCGCCGACGTCGGGGACGGTCCTCGTGAACGGCCACGACCTGGCCAAGATGCACGACCTGAGCTACTTCCGCCGGCGCGAGGTCGGTCTCGTCTTCCAGCTCCACGACCTCTTGCCGAGGATCTCGGTGTTGGCCAACGTCGAGATCGTCATGTACGGGACCCACCGCTCCAGCCGTGGTCGGCACCAGCGGGCGAACGAGCTCCTCGAGGAGGTGGACCTCGGTGGGCGGGGAAGCCGCCTGCCCACGCAGCTCTCGGGGGGCGAGCGCCAGCGCGTCGCCATCGCCCGAGCCCTCGCCAACGAGCCGGGCATCCTCCTCGCCGACGAGCCGACCGGGAACCTGGACGCCGAGTCGGCCCGCCGGATCATGGAGCTGTTCGGCCGGGTCCGCAACGACGGGGTGACGGTGGTCATGGTCACCCACGACGAGGCCCTCGCCGCCATGGCCGACCGGACCGATCGGATCGAAGTGGGCCGCATCGTGAGCTCGACGCGGAACCGCTGAGGATGGAGGGGAGGACCGCGCCCTCAAGTCCTTCGGTCCGAAGCAGCCTCGGCTGGCGGTCCTTGGCCTTTCTCCTAGAGGAGTCGGCGGACGTGCCCGGCGATCTCGAGGTCCTCGCGGGCTTCGACCACGACCGAGGCGACCCGGGCCGAGCGCGCCGAGATCACCCGGTCGGTGGCACCCGCCGCGTTCAACTGCTCGTCGAGCTCGATCCCGAGGAACGCCAGTCCGGCGCTGACGTCGGCCCGGAGGCGGGCCGACGCCGTGCCGGCGCCCCCGGTGTACACGAGGGCATCGAGACCGGAGGTGGCCGCGGCCATCGCCGCGATCGAGGTCCGGATCCGGTAGACGAAGACCTCGTAGGCGAGGGCGGCGGCCTCCTGGCCCAAGTCGGCCGCGGCGAGCACCTCTCGGAGGTCCGCCGAGACCCCGGAGAGACCGAGGAGCCCCGAGCGGTGCTCGAGGGCGTCCTCCACCTCGTCGAGCGTGGCTCCGCTGTGGCGAAGGACGAAGAGGAGCAGACCGGGGTCGATCGTCCCGGACCGGGTCGCCATCACGAGACCCTCGAGGGGGGTGAACCCCATCGTCGTGTCGACCGACCGGCCCGATCGCACCGCGGCCAGCGAGGCCCCGGCGCCGAGGTGGGCGGTCACCAGGCGCAGGCCTTCGGCCGGCCGGCCGAGGAGCTCGGCCGCCCGCCTCGAGGCCCAGGCGTGGCTGAGGCCGTGGAAGCCGAACCGTCGGATCCCGAAGCGCCGCCGCCACTCCTCAGGCAAGGCGTAGGTCGCCGCTCTGGGGGGCAGGTGGGCGTGGAAGGCGGTGTCGAAGCAGGCCACCTGGGGAAGGTCGACCCCGAGTCGCTCGATAGCTTCGATCGCGGCGATCGACGGCGGGTTGTGGAGTGGGGCCAGCTCGGCCAGCTCGCGCAGCACCCCCTCCGAGGAGGCGTCGAGGACGACCGGTTCGACGAATCGCTCCCCGCCGTGGACGACCCGGTGGCCGACCGCACCGATCTCGGGCCCTGCCGCCAGGAACGCGCCGAGCGTCTCACCCAGCGCGCCGGGGGGCGGGGGCGGGAGGTCCCGGCCCCGGGCCACCTGGTCGTCGGGGTCGACGATCGCCAACTTGAGGCTGCTCGACCCGGCGTTGACGACGAGGATGTTCACCGCGCCGGGGTGGGTGCGCCGGGGACCACCCGGGCAGATTGGCACACCGCACGGGCGGCACCGCTCACACAGGTCAGACAGGTCAGAAAGGAGGAATGGTCATGACGCCATCGCGATCCGAGGGGCGCCAGCCCCAAGACGAGTGGGGGCCGGTCGACCTGCTGTTCCGGGCGGCCAACTACCTGACTGTGGGGCAGATCTATCTGATGGACAACCCCCTGTTGACCCGCGCCCTGGCACCCGAGGACGTGAAACCCCGGCTGCTCGGCCACTGGGGGACGAGCCCGGGTCTCAACCTCTGCTACGCCCACCTCAACCACCAGATTCTCCGGCGCGACCTCGACGTGGTGTTCGTCTGCGGGCCGGGCCACGGGGGACCGGCCATCGTCGCCAACACCTGGTTGGAGGGCACCTACAGCGAACTGTTCCCCCATGTGAGCCTGGACGCAGAGGGCATGGCCCGGCTGTTCCGCCAGTTCTCGTTTCCCGGGGGCGTCCCGAGCCACTGCAGCCCCGAGACGCCGGGTTCCATCCACGAGGGTGGCGAGCTCGGCTACTCCCTCGCCCACGCGTTCGGGGCCGCGTTCGACAACAAGGGGCTGGTCGTCGCCTGCGTGGTCGGCGACGGCGAGGCCGAGACCGGACCGGCGGCGACGGGATGGCACTCGAACAAGTTCCTCGACCCCGATCGGGACGGGACGGTGTTGCCGATCCTGCACCTGAACGGCTACAAGATCGCCGCTCCGACGTTCCTCGCCCGGATCCCCGACGCCGAGCTGCTCGCGCTGTTCAGCGGCATGGGCTACCGACCGTTCCTCGTGACCGGCGGCTTCGACGACGAGGACCACCTCGAGGTCCACCAACGCGTCGGCTCGGCCCTGGCCGAGATCTTCGACGAGATCGACGAGATCCGGCGGTCCCCCCGGCGGGGCCGGCCCAGCTGGCCGATGCTGATCCTGCGGACCCCGAAGGGCTGGACCGGGCCCAAGGTGGTCGACGGGGTCGCGGTCGAGGGCACGTTCCGGGCCCACCAGGTCCCACTCGGGGAGGTCCGGACCAATCCCGACCACCTGGCGGAGCTCGAGGCGTGGATGCGGAGCTACCGACCCCACGAGCTCTTTGATCCCACCGGTCGCCCGAACGACGAGATCAGGGCCGCCACCCCGACCGGGACCCGTCGGATGGGGGCCAACCCGCACGCCAACGGCGGCCTGGTGCGCAAGGACCTGAGCGTGCCGGACTTCCGCCGCTACGGGGTGGCGGTCGACCGTCCGGGGAGCGGCCGGCACGAGGCCACCAGGGTCTTGGGGGGACTCCTGCGCGACGTCGTCGGGGCGAACCCCGACACCTTCCGGCTCTTCGGCCCGGACGAGACGGCCTCCAACCGCCTGCAGGCGGTCTTCGAGGTCACCGACCGGACCTGGGGGGCCGAGCGCCGGGACGGTGACGACCACCTGGCCGAAGACGGCCGGGTGATGGAGGTCCTTTCCGAGCACCAGTGCCAGGGGTGGCTCGAGGGCTACCTGCTCACCGGACGCCACGGCCTGTTCAACTGCTACGAGGCCTTCGTCCACATCGTCGACTCGATGTTCAACCAGCACGCGAAGTGGCTGAAGGTGAGCGCCGAGGTGCCGTGGCGCCGGCCCATCGCATCGCTCAACTACTTGCTCTCCAGCCACGTCTGGCGCCAGGACCACAACGGCTTCTCCCACCAGGACCCGGGCTTCATCGACCACGTCGTGAACAAGAAGGCCGAGGTGGTCCGGGTCTACTTCCCGCCCGACACCAACTGCCTGTTGTCGGTGGCCGACCACTGCCTGCGGTCCGCCAACTACGTGAACGTGATCGTGGCCGGGAAACAGCCCCAGGAGGACTGGCTCACGATGGACGAGGCCGTCGACCACTGCACCCGGGGCCTCGGCATCTGGCCCTTCGCGTCGAACGACGCCGGGACCCTCCCCGATGTCGTGATGGCGTGCTGCGGGGACGTGCCGACCCTCGAGACCATGGCCGCCGTCGGCCTGCTCAGGGCCCACCTCCCGGACCTGTCGGTCCGGGTGGTGAACGTCGTGGACCTGATGCGACTGCAACCCGACACCGAACACCCCCACGGCCTGACCGACCGGGAGTTCGACACCTTGTTCACCACGGACCGCCCGGTGGTCTTCGCCTACCACGGCTACCCCTGGCTCATCCACCGCCTGACCTACCGCCGGGCCAACCACGACAACATCCACGTCCGGGGCTACAAGGAGGAGGGGACCACCACCACCCCCTTCGACATGGTCATGCTGAACGATCTCGACCGCTACCACCTGGTGATCGACGTGCTGGACCGAGTGGACGGGCTGGAGGCGAGCACGGCTGAGCTACGCCAGGCGATGGTGGATGCCCGGTTGGACGCCCGACGCTACGGCCGGGAGCACGGCGAGGACCCGCCGGACGTGGCCGAGTGGCGCTGGGACCCGGGCGGCACGCCGGTGCCGGCGTGAGGCGCCGGCCGAGGCGCGGGTCGAGGCGCGACGGGCGGCGGCTTCGATCCGCCATGATGGGGAGATGACCGACGCCGCCGGCGAGGGCCGGGTCCTGACCGAGATCGCCGATGAGGAGTGCTACCGGCTGCTCGGGAGCCAGTCCCTCGGACGCCTGGCGGTGGTGCGCGACGGCCGACCCGAGATCTTCCCGGTCAACTACGCCCTCGACGGCCGGACCGTCACCCTGCGGACGGCCCCGGGCGTAAAGCTCGCCTTCGGCTCGTTCTCCCACGTGGCCTTCGAGGTCGAGGACATCGACCCGGTCACGAAGGAGGGGTGGGTGGTCGAGGTCCGCGGGTTCGCCGAGGAGATCACCGACGCCGGGGACGAGTGGTCGGTGCACGCCCGGGGGTCCGCCGTCGAGCCCTGGGTGGAGGGCGTCCACGACCACTACCTCGCCATCGCCCACGGCGAGATCTCGGGCCGCCGGATCTCCCGATCGCCGGGCTGAGGCCCGGCCCGACTCAATCGGCCCGGGTGCTCGGGACGATCACGAGCGGCACGGTGGCCCGCTCGGCCAGCTCGTGGCTCGTGCTGCCGAGCGGGAGGCCGGCGTCGTTGCGATGGCCGCGCGAACCGACCACCAAGAGGTCGGCCGACAGGGGCGGGTTCCCCGCCCGGAGCAGCGCCGAGCACGGGTCGCCCTGGCTCACGTGCCACCGGGCGTGGCCGGGGTCGATCCCCGCCTCGCCGGCCATGACGACCGCGGTCTCCTCGAGGTCGCGGACGATCTCGATCTCGTCGGTCCGCCCGAGCAGGCCGATCGCGTGCACGAGGACGATGTTCGCCCCCAACTGGTTGGCGAGGTCGAAGGCGAAGCGCGCCGCCAGCTGGGCGCCGATGGAGCCGTCGTAGCCGACGGCGATGGTCCGGACCGTCATCCCGGCCCTTCTCGCTCCAGCTCTTCCGCCGAGCGGATGGCGCGCACCCGCTCGGCCCTGGCCCGTTCGACCATGGCGCCGCTCCGGTCGTCCGAGGTCGGGTCCTCGGCGTCGTAGGGGGCGCCCAGCAGCTCGCCCAGGGTCGCGGCGACCGAGCCCCGCACGGCCAGGAGGTCGTAGCCGCCCTCGAGGAACAGGGCCAGCCGGCCCGGGCGGGGCACGAAGCCCTGCACCGTTTTGGCCAGCTCGGCGAAGTCCCCGCTCGAGAGGGCGAAGTCGGCCAGCGGGTCGTCCCGGTGGGCGTCGAAGCCGGCCGAGACAAGGACCCAGGTGGGGCCGAAGGCGTCGACCGCCGGCCCGGCCAGCTCGTCGATCCCCCGCCGGAGCGCGTCGCCGGTGGCTCCGGGGCCGAGCGGGACGTTGACGGTTAGCTCGAGGGCGTCGGCCCCCCCGATCTCCCGGGCCGCCCCGGTGCCCGGGTACAGCGGCCACTGGTGGGTCGAGACGTACAGGACCGAGGGGTCGTTCCAGAAGATGGCCTGGGTGCCGTTGCCGTGGTGGACGTCCCAGTCGACGATCAGGACTCGCTCGCCCTCGGCCACCAGGCTGGCCGCGCCCACCGCGACCGCGTTCAGCAGGCAGAAGCCCATGGCCCGGTCGGCGAGGGCGTGGTGCCCCGGTGGCCGGGCGGCCACGAAGGCCACGCCGGCTTGGAGGACCTTCAATCGGTCGATCGCGGCGAGGCCGGCGCCGACGACCCGCCGGGCGGCTTCGAAGGACTGGGGCGTCGAGTAGGTGTCGGGGTCGAGGTCCCCGCCGCCGGCCCCGCAGAACGCCGCCAGCTCCTGCAAGAAGGCGGGCGGGTGGACCAGGGCTAGCCGGTCGAGGGGGGCGGCCTGGCCCGGGACGACCTCCACGTCCTCGTCGAGGTGCAGGTCGTCGATCCCGGCCATGGCCGCCTCGACCCGTCCCGGGCGCTCGGGGTGCCCGACCCGGTGGTGCTCGGGCGAGGGGACCGGCCCGCCGACGATCAGCACCGGGTCACCGGGGGGTGCGCTCGCCGTGGTGGTAGGCGGGGCCGATCGGGAACCGGACCAAGATCAGCCCGTCGTCGAAGCGCATGGAGACGTTGAACCTCGAGTGGGTGAAGACGTGGAGCATGTCACGGTTCTCGGGCAGTGTCGACGCCACCAGGGCGTCGACGCCGCACATCCACGCGGCCTGGGCCAACAGCTCGAGGAGCAGGGTGGCGATGCCGTGGTGCTGCCAGGCGTCGGCGACGACGAAGGCGACCTCGGCCTCGGTGCCCGAGATGCGGTCGTAGCGTCCCACCGCCACGAGGACGCCCTCGACCTCGACCACGAGGGCGAGCCGGTCGGCGTAGTCGACGTGGGTGAACCGCTCGATCTCGGCCCGGGACAGCTGGGGATGGGGCGAGAAGAAGCGAAAGTAGACCGACTGGGGACTGAGCAGGCGATGGAAGTCCTCCAGTCGCTCGGCGTCGTCGGGTCGGATCGGCCGGACGTGGACCGTCGTGCCGAGGAGGGTGGTCACGTCGCACTCCAGCGTTCCCAGATACCCCGGCGGGATCGGGGTGGTGGGGAGGTGCTCGGTCTCGGGGCCGATCGCCATGGCCGTGTTCGAGTTCACCGGCGCCTGATGCGCCGGCCGGTGATCTCCTTCGGGGTGATGCGGACGTAGCGGTCCTTCTCGCCTCCGGCCCACGGGCTGATCGCGAGGTGCTCGACCGACTCGAGCTCGGTCCCCTCGGTCAGCACCCTGCCCTCCCCGGTCACGAGCACGCTCCACCCTTCGGAGAGGGCGTCGTCGATGTGGTCGACCTCGAAGGAGACCAGCCCCTCGTCGACCGCTTCGACCACGGCGGCGCTGGTGGCGGTGCGAAAGACGATGTCGCCGTCGAACACCTTGAAGTTGACCGGGACCGCCACCGGACCCCGTGGGGCGACGAACACGACCCGGCCGATGCCCCCCGACGCGAGAAGCGCCTTGGCGTCCTCGGGCTCGACCTCGTCGAGCTCGAGGCCCTCGGAGGAGGCCGAGCGACCCGGCGGGGCCAGCATGCCGCTGCCGGCCAACGCCTCGACGGTGGTCTCCAGTGCGGCCGAGAGCCGCCACAGTGCGGCCCGGGTGAGCTGGGGCGCGGGATTCTCCTCGATCAGCTCGACGTAGGCCGGATGCATCCCGGCCCGCCGGGCCACCTCCTCGCGGCTGATGCCCAGTTCCCGGCGTCGTTCGGCGACCCGCCGGCCCAAGTCTCCAACGTTGCTCACCGCTCCTCCCTTGGCCAATTCCAGACTGACCGGTGGATCGGGCCGGGACCAGGGCCCTTCGGCCCGAACGCGGACGAACGGGGCTGGCGGCAGGGGCGACGAGGGGGCACGATCACACCATGGAGATCAAGGACCAGCCGGTCGCGTCGCTCCGGCTCGAGCCGCCGATCCGGGTGGCCGCGGGCACCACGCTGCGGGAGGCGGCGGCGGTCATGCAGGACCATCGCACGTCGTGCGTGCTGGTGGGCGAGGGCCCGCCGCAGGTGGTGACCGAGCACGACCTCGCTGGCGCGTTGGCCGCCGGGATGGGCGCCGAGGCGCCCCTCGGACCGATCGCGAGCAGCGAGGTCATCTGGGCCACCGCCACGACCACCCTCCTCGATGCGCTGGCCATGATGCACCGGCACCGGATCCGCCATCTGGTGGTTCTCCGGGCGACCGGCGAGGTGGACGGGGTGCTCTCGCTCGAACGGGCGATCGACGTCCTCGTCGGCCGGGTCGGGCCGGACTGAGCGGACGCTCGGGGCCCCCGCTCCGGGCACCATCGTTCAGTCCTGCCGGTCGGCCGAACCCGAGGGCGCCGTGGCCTCGGCGCTTTGGGCCCGCCCGGTCGGGTCGTCCTCCCGGCCGGCCTGGGCCTCGGGGGCCCGGGTG
Organism: Actinomycetes bacterium; assembly: GCA_021791895.1. Taxonomy (GTDB): domain Bacteria; phylum Actinomycetota; class Acidimicrobiia; order Acidimicrobiales; family RAAP-2; genus Palsa-461. The sequence goes on from JAJYVS010000017.1 coordinate 10,001, forward strand.
GTGCCGGAGCGGTCCGGGCCCACGGTGACCCGCACGACGCCTTCGGGTTGGGGCCGGCCGGCCAGCTCGTAGACCGCCGACCCGTCGACGGTCTCTTGGGCGAGGAGCAGCGCCACCAGCTTGTCGAGCGCGTCGCGGTGGGCCTTCAGGATCTCGAGGGCCCGGACCTCGGCCTCGCGCACCAGCCGGGCCACCTCCTCGTCGATGGCGGCCTGGGTCTCCTCGGCGAACGGCCGGGTCGAGAACTCGCCGCCCCCGCCGTCGAGGTACACCGAGCCGCCCAGGGGGTAGCCGACCGGGCCGATGGTCTTGGAGAGCCCGAACTCGCGCACCATCTTGGTGGCGAGGTCGGTCGCCTTGGCCAGGTCGTTGCTGGCGCCGGTCGAGCCCTGGCCCAGCACCACGAGCTCGCTCGCCCGGCCGCCGAGAAAGACCGCCAAGGTGTCGTAGAGGTAGTCCTCCCCGAAGAGGTGCCGCTCGACCAGCGGCAGCTGCTCGGTCACCCCGAGGGTCTGGCCGGCGGGCAGGATCGTCACCTTGGAGATGGGATCGGCCCTCTCGGAGTACGCGGCCACCAGGGCGTGCCCCGCCTCGTGCACCGCCACCGACCGCTTCTCCTCGTCGAGCAGGACGTTGGAGCCCTCGCGACGGCCGAGGATGACCCGGTCGCGCGCCTCGCTGAAGTCCGAGGGGACGAGGACCTCCCGGTTGTCGCGCACCGCGACGATGGCCGCCTCGTTGACCAGGTTGGCCAGGTCGGCCCCGGAGAAGCCGGGGGTCCCGCGGGCGACTACGTCGAGGTCGACCCCGGCGTCGAGGCGCTTGCCCCGGCAGTGGACCGAGAGGATGGCCGCCCGTTCGGTGAGGTTGGGCAGCGGGATGATCACCTGGCGGTCGAAGCGGCCCGGTCGCAACAGCGCCGGGTCGAGAACCTCGGGGCGGTTGGTGGCGGCCAGCACGATGATCCCGGTCGCCGGGTCGAAACCGTCCATCTCGGCCAGGAGCTGGTTGAGCGTCTGCTCCCGCTCGTCGTTGGAGACGAAGGCCCGGTTTCCGGACCGGCGCTGCCCGATGGCGTCGACCTCGTCGACGAAGATGATGGCCGGGGCCCGCTTGCGGGCCTCCGAGAAGAGGTCCCGCACCCTGGCCGCCCCCACGCCCACGAACATCTCCACGAAGCTCGAGCCGGTCACCGAGAAGAAGGGGACGTCGGCCTCGCCGGCCACCGCCCGGGCGAGCAGGGTCTTGCCGGTGCCCGGCGGGCCCACCATAAGGACCCCGCGCGGGGCCATGGCCCCGGCGCGCGCGTAGCGCTCGGGGTTGCGGAGGAAGTCGACGACCTCGCGGATCTCGAACTTCGCTCCCTCGTACCCGGCGACGTCGGAGAAGTTGGTCTTCGGCCGCTCCTCGTCGAAGACCTTGGCCTTGGAGCGGCCGACCCCGAGGGCCCCCTGCATCCGTCCCGCCGATCCCTTCGAGAGCCGCCACCACAGGTAGCCCAAGATGATGAAGGGCAACAGGAGGATCAGCCACGACAGCACCTCGGACCCGAAGGAGGTGCTCGAGGTGTTGGCCGTGATCTCGACGCCGTCGGACTGGAGCTTGTCCAAGAGCGCCTGGCCGGCCTGGGGCGGGATGGCCGTGGTGTACGGGGCCCCGTCCTTGAGGGTGCCCGACGCGCTCCCGCTCGTGTCGATGGTGACCGTCTTCACCTTGTGGTTCGTGACGTCGTGGAGGAAACCGGAGTAGGTGAGCGAGACGGAGCTCTGGTTGGTGGTGGGCAAGGTGAAGAACAAGAGGAGGAAGGCGGCGAGGGCGAGGAGCCAGAGGTAGTGGCGCCAGGCCGGCGGGGCCGGGGGGGCGGTCGGGGTGCCCTTGTCCCCGGTGGGCGGGGTCCTGGCCTCTTTGGTCATGGCCAGATGCTTGCACCTTCTCGTCCCCTCCGGCGCCCCCGGGCGCGCCCCGGTGGGCCACGGGGCCCCCGAACGTCCACCCAGGTCCAGGACGCTTGCGGCGAAGGGCGTCGCTACGCTGCACTGTTGGCCTCGCCAGCCACCGGTGCCGGCACAAGGGAGCGACCGGATCGATGCAGCTCGAACTGGAAGACGAGGAGGCCGCCGAGCTCCGGCGACTGCTGATGGGGGCCCTGAGCGAGCTGAGCTCGGAGCTCGCCGGCACCGACAACGCCGCCTACGCCCGCCAGCTCCGGGCTCGGAGGGACCTGCTCCGCTCGATCGAGGAGAAGCTCGGCCCGGGCACGGCGTAGGCCGACGACCGGCGCCTTCGGCGCCCGCTCAGCGCAACCCGGCCGGGGCGCGCCACTCAATGGTGGTCCCGTGCTCCGAGCTGCGCACCTCGAATCGGCCGCCGAGCTTCTCGGCCCGCTGGGCCAAGTTGTGCAGGCCCAGCCCGGCGGTGATCGCGGCGGGGTCGAATCCGGCGCCGTTGTCGGTGACGGTGAGCACGCAGTCCCCGTCGTCCACGCCCACCGAGACCACCGCCCCGGTCGCCCGGGCGTGGCGGCCGACGTTGGTGAGCCCCTCGCGCAGCACGAAGAGTAGGTGCTCGACCATCGTCTCGGTCAGGGTGGAGTCGAGCGCCCCCTCGAAGGTGACCCGGGCCTCGAAGCCGAGCACCGGGGAGAGCTCGCGCACGAGATCGAGGATGCGCGACCGGGCGCTCCCCGGGTCCCGGCCCGAGGACAACGCGAAGATCGACGAGCGGATCTGTCGGATGGTCTCGTCGATGTCGGCGACGGCCCGGCTCAGGCGTTCGGCGATCGGCGGGGTGGTGACCAGCCGGCTGATGCCCTGCAGCGAGAGGCCGATCGCGAACAGACGCTGGATCACCGCGTCGTGCAGGTCCCGGGCGATGCGGTCGCGGTCGTCGTAGACGGCCATCTCCCGGACCTGGCGGTGTAGCCGGGCGTTCTCGATGGCGATCCCGGCCGCCTGGGACAGCGCCACCACCATCACCTCGTCGTCCTCGGTGAACGCCGGCGCGCCGATCTTCTCGGTGAGGTAGAGGTTCCCGTACACCTCCCCGTGGGCGGCGACCGGCACGCCGAGGAACGAGCTCATCTCGGGGTGGTTGGGGGGGAAGCCGTAGCGCCCGGGGTGCTCGCGTAGGTCGGCGATCCGGAGCGGACGGGGATCGCTGATCAGGAGGCCGAGGACCCCCTTGCCGGCCGGCCGGTCCCCGATCGCCCGCACGGTCTTCTCGTCGAGCCCGACGGCGACGAAGTCGGCGACCTTGGTCTTCGAGTCGTCGAGGACCCCGAGGGCGCCGTAGCGGGCGCCGGCCATGGAGCAGGCCTCCTCGACGAAGTGGTGGAGCAGCTCGGCGAGGGTCAGGTCCCCCTCGAGCAGGAGTACCGCCTCGAGGAGCCGACGCAGCTTGGCCGGATCGTCGAGACGGCGGTAGGGCACCGGGCAATCGTAGTGTCGGTGCCGAAGGACCGAGACTTCCGGGCCCCGTTGCGAGGACGAAAGCCCCTGGTCAAGGGGGTTCGCCGGGCGCACGCTGTGGTGGTGGCGATCGCCGGGCAGGATGATCGGGAGGTGCCGAGGGGCCAACGCCGGGGTGGTGCCCGAGCCCCGGGGGGACGAGGACGAGAGGAAGAGGGCCAGCACCCATGTCGATGTACGCCGAGCTTCTGACGATGTCCTATCGACAGGCGAGATCCGAGTCGGGCCGGACCCCGAAGATCGCCAACCTCTTGGCCGACGTCATCTCGTCGCGCCAGCGCCTCGACGAGATCCCGGTGACCTCGGGGGGCGCGAGCGACGATCTGGCCGCCAACATCGACTACGACCTGGCCCTGCTCGCGCTGTGCAACGCCCGGGGGATCCTTGTCGACCTGGCACGCTTCGAGCGCCCTCTGGCCGAACGGGCGCGGCTCGAGCACGAGCTCGCCGCCCACGGCATCGATCTCGACGAACTCGACCCGATCGGTTGAGGATCAGGTCCCCTCGGAGGGAGGATGCCGCTCCGACGCGTTCTTTTCGGCCGCCAGCCGGGTGGCGAAGATCGCCGCCTCGGTGCGACGCTGCATGCCCAGCTTGGCCAGGAGGTTCGACACGTAGTTCTTGACCGTCTTTTCGGCCAAGAAGAGCTCCTCACCGATCTGACGGTTGGTCCGTCCCTCGGCGATCTGGTCGAGGATGCGCCGCTCCTGGGGGGTGAGGGTCGCCAGGCGCTGGTCCTCCTGGGGCCCCCGGCGGACCCGCTCGAGGACCCGTTGGGTCAGGTTGGGATCCAAGAGCGAGGACCCCGACGCCACCTTGCGGATGTCGCCGACCAGGTCCCCGCCCGCGACCTGCTTGAGCACGTAGCCGGACGCCCCGGCCATGACCGACGCGAGGAGGGCCTCGTCGTCGGCGTAGGAGGTCAGCATGAGACAGGTGGTCTCGGGCCGATCCGAGCGCACCTGGCGGCAGACCTCGATCCCGCTGCCGTCGGGGAGCCGGACGTCGAGGATGGCGACGTCGGGGGCGGCCAGCGGGATCCGGACGAGGGCCTCCTCGGCCGTGCCGGCCTCACCCACCACCTCGATGTCCTCCTCCGGCTCGAGCAGCGCCCGCAGGCCGGCCCGCACGACCTCGTGGTCGTCGAGGAGGAACACCCGGATGGGCACGCCTCGAGTCTGCCACGCCGCCGTGCTGGCCGTTCTTCGAAGGCCCAGGTCGTGCGGGAGCGGCCTGCGGGCGTCGGGGGAAACCGGGGAAGGCAGGGGCCGGCCGTGGCTGAGACCTCGACCCCGGTGCCCCGGCGCGTCCTCGTCGGGGACGCCGCCCGCCCGTCGGCCTGGCTGTTCGACCTCGACGGGGTCCTGACCGACACCGCCACCCTGCACGACCGGGCCTGGAAGGCGATCTTCGACCGCTTCCTGGCGTCGCTCGACCCACCGGGCCGCCCCTTCGACCCGATCGAGGACTACGAGCGCTACGTCGACGGGAAGCCGCACAACGACGGGGTCCGCGACTTCCTCGCCTCCCGGGGGATCGTCCTGCCCGAGGGCACGGGGGACCGTCGCGGCCCCGGGCCGACGGTCACCGGCATCGCCGCGACCAAGAACGCCCGGTATCTCGAGCTCCTGGCGAGCGAGGGGGCGGCCGTCTTCCCGGACGCGGCGGCCCTCCTCGGGGCGGTCCGGGACGCCGGCCGTCGCTGCGCCGTGGTGACGGCGAGCGAGAACCTGGGCGCCGTCCTCCGGGCGGCGGGCCTCGAAGGAGCCTTCGACGCGCAGGTCGACGGCCTGGTCGCCAAGCGCCATCGTCTCCAGGGGAAGCCGGCCCCCGACACCTACCTGTTCGGGGCGGCCCTCCTCGGGGCGGCCCCAAAGGACGCCGTGGTGGTCGAGGACGCCCCGGCCGGGGCGGCGGCCGGGCGGGCCGGCGGCTTCGGGCTCGTGGTTGGGGTGGCCCGACGGGCGAGCGAGGAGGAGCTCCGCTCGGCGGGGGCCGACGTGGTGGTGCGCGATCTCACGACGCTGCTCGGTCCGGCCGGAGGCGGCCAGTGATCGGGCATCCGGCGTTCCCGGTCGAGGCCTGGACCGTCACCGAGACCGATTTCTCGCCGGAGATCGTCGCCCAGACCGAGACGCTCTTCACCGTCGCCAACGGCTACCTCGGGCTGCGCGGCAACCTCGAGGAGGGGGTGCCGGTCTACCAACCGGGCTCCTACCTGAACGGCTTCTACGAGTCCCGACCGACGCTCTCGGGCGACGAGCCGCCGTCGGCCCGGGTGGAGACGAGCGAGACCCAGCTCAACGTCACCGACGGGAAGATCGTCCGCCTGAGCGTCAACGGGAGCCCGCTCAACGTCATGACCGGGCGGTTGCGGTGGCACCGCCGCGTGCTCGACATGGCCGAGGGCGAGCTCACCCGGGACCTGTGCTGGGAGGCCCCGAGAGGGGGGACGGTCAGGGTCCGCACCCGGCGCCTGGTCTCCCTCGCCACGAGGGAGCTCGCGGCCATCTCCTACCGGGTGGACGCCCTGGAGGAACCGGTCACTGTCGAGCTCACCTCGAGCCTCGTCGCCAACGAGAGCACCCAGATGCGCGAGGACGACCCCCGGGAGGCGGCCCCCCTCTACGGCCGGGTCCTGCTCCACCGGCGGGCCGAGGTCACCGGGTCGCGGGTCCTGGCCGCGTACACGACCCGGTCCTCGCGCCTCAACGTGGTCACCGTGGCCGACCACGAGGTGACGGGGCACCCCTCGAACCCCCAGCCGGTCCAGGTGCCCGGCGAGGTGGGGGTGCGCTACCGGTTCTCGCTGGAGGCCGGCACCTCGGTGACCCTGACCAAGCTGCTCGCCTACGAGTGGTCGTCGGAGCGGCCGATCCGGGAGCTGGCCGACGCGGCCAGCGCGGTCGTGGACCGGGCGTCGGCCGAGGGATTCGACCGGATCGTGGAACGGCACCGCAGTGTCGTGCGGCGGTTCTGGGACCGGGCCGACATCGAGGTGGACGGGGACCCCGAACTCCAGCAGGGCCTCCGCTTCGGGCTCTACCAGTTGCTGCAGGCCACGGCGGCGGCCGGCGAACTCGGGGTGGCGGCCAAGGGACTGACCGGGCAGGGCTACGACGGCCACCGGTTCTGGGACTCCGAGGTCTTCTTGGTGCCGGTCCTCTCGCGCATCCTCCCCGAAGCCGCCCGGGCGCTCCTCGCCTTTCGCTGCCGCACCCTCGACGCGGCGCGGGCTCGGGCCGAGACGCTCGGGTACGCCGGCGCGCTGTTCCCCTGGCGGACCATCAGCGGGACCGAGGTCTCCTCGTACTTCCCCGAGGGCACGGCCGCCTTCCACCTGGCCGCCGACATCGCCTACGCCGTCACCACCTACGTCCGGGCGACCGGCGACCGGGCCTTTCTCACCGAGGGCGGCGCCGAGCTGCTGGTCGAGACGGCCCGGCTGTGGCTGTCCCTCGGCCACCACGACCCGGCGCGCGGGGCGTTCTGCATCGACGAGGTGACCGGGCCCGACGAGTACTCGGCCCTCGTCGACAACAACTTGTACACGAACGTGATGGCGGCGGCCAACCTGAGCGAGGCGGCGTCGGTCCTGCGTTCGATGGCCCGCGACGCCCCGGCCGACTACGCGCGGATCGTGGTCGCCACCGGCCTCGAGGCGGCTGAGCTCGACCGGTTCGAGCAGGCGGCGGCGACGGTGTACGTCCCCTACGACGAGGAGTTGGGGATCCATCCCCAAGACGACGCCTTCTTGCACCACCGGCGATTCGACCTGGCCGCGCTGGACAAGGACCACTTCCCGCTGCTCCTCTACTTCCATCCCCTCGTCCTCTACGGCGCCCAGGTGGTGAAGCAGGCCGACGTGGTCCTCGCCCTGCACCTGTTGGGCGACCGCTTTGACATGGAGGACAAGCGGCGGGACTTCGCCTACTACGAGCCGATCACCGTGCACGACTCCTCCCTCTCGGCCTCGAGCCACGCCGTGGTGGCGGCCGAGCTCGGCCGGCTGGAGGACGCGCTGCGCTACCTGCGCGCCTGCGTGCTCGTCGACCTCGACAACCTGGCCAACAACGTCCGCGACGGCGTGCACCTGGCCGGGGTGGCGAGCGGCTGGCAGGCGGTCGTCGAGGGGCTGGCCGGGTTCCGGCACCGCTCGGGGGGGATCGCCTTTGCGCCCGTGCTCCCAGAGCCGCTCTCCCGGATCCGCTTCTCGCTCCTCGTGGCCGGGGCCCGCCTCGACGTCGAGATCACCGGGCCCGCCACCACCTACCGGCTGGAGGCGGGGGAGCGGGTGAGCCTGCTGCACCACGGCCGGAGTGTCGAGCTGGATGCGGCGACCCCCGAGGTCGTCGTCGCGAACCGCTGATCGCCGGGCCGCGCCGGCCGGTCCGTCCGATCAGCCCGCCGCGTCCACCTCCACGTGGAGGACCGCCCCGAGGCGCCCGAGGGCGGCGTCGGGGGGGCCGTCGGTCTCGACGGTGGCCGCCTCGGGCCAGGGCACCTCGGCGGCGGCCAGCCGCCGGGTCACCTCGAGCGTGGCGTCGGAGGCGTCGCCGCCCCGGGCCGCCCGCTCGGCCACCCGGCGCTCGAGGACCCCGAGCGGCGCGTGGCAGCGGACCTCGTCCAGATCGGCCACCGCTTCCTCGGCCAGCGCCCTGGCGGCGTCTCGCCACCTCGGGTCGGTGAAGGTGGCGTCGAGCACCACGCTGTGCCCCAGGGCGAGCAGCCGGCCGGCCCGGTCGAGGAGCTCGCGGTAGGTGGCCTCGGTCGACGCCTCGCCGTAGAGCCCGTGGGCAAACCGGGCCGGCGCCGGCGTCGTCGGCTCCAGGCCGGCCAGCGCCTTGCGCACCTCGTCGGAGCGCAGCACGCTCGCCCCGAGGGCGGCGCCCGCCCCCCGGGCGAGGGTCGACTTGCCGCTCCCGGGGAGCCCGCCCACCAGCACCAGGCGGATCCGTCCTGCCTCCAGGTGGTGCCGGCACCGCTCGAGGAGGGACCGGGCCTCCCCGGCGGCCGACGGCTCGCCCTGGTCGGCGCGCAGGCCCGACACGAGGGCCCGCACCTGGGCCCGGTAGGCGAGGTAGTGCTGGGCGAGGGACGGCGGCCAGTCGTCACCGGTCGAGTGGCGGTAGGCGGCCAGCAGGCGATGGGCGAGGTCCGGGCGGCCGCGGTGCCCGAGGTCCATGGCCAGCGAGGCCACGTCGGCCAGGACGTCGCAGGCCCGCAGGGCGTCGTCGAACTCCAGGCAGTCGAGGATGCGGGGACCGTCGTCGAGGCAGAAGACGTCGTCGGCCAACAGGTCGCCGTGCCCGTCGCGGATGTGGCCGGCTTCGATCCGTCGTGCGAAGAGCTCGGCCCGCCCGGCGATGTAGCGCTCGGCGAGCGTGCCGACCCGCTGGTTGGTGGCCGGGTCGAAGATCCTCCCGAGCGCCCCGGCCATGCCCTCGGCGTTGCGCCGCCAGCGGGACACCAGCGCCTCGGCGGTCCCCGACCGGGCGATCTCGGGTCCCTGGGCGGCGTCGGTGTGGAAGTCGACCAGGCGCTCGACCAGCACGTCGAGCTCGGCGTCGAGGGGAAGACCCGACTCGGCGAGGGCCCGGAGCGAGCGGTGGGCCGGGAGCCGCCGCATGACCACGAGGTGCTCGGAGGTCCGCCGGTCCGGACCGACGAGGTCGGCCACCCCGAGGTAGACGTCGGGGGAGAGGCGCCGGTTGAGCTCCACCTCACGCTGGCAGGCGATCCGCCGCGCCTCGAGGCTTGTGAAGTCGAGGAACCCGAAGTGGACCGGCTTCTTCATCTTGTAGGCGCGCTCGCCGACGAAGAACACCGCGCCGGTGTGGGTCTCGGTGGTGGCGACGAAGGGCGCTCGAAGGGGTTGGCTCCGGTCTTCGCTCGTGGTCATGGGGAGCTCCGTGCGGTCGAACCTCGGCGGCCCCGGCGGCCGTCGACCCACCCGGCCCGAGGGGGGGGTCGTTTCTCCGTGCCCATCCTGGCTCGGCTGGGGTACCGGCGAGTGCGGTCGGGTCTTTTGGCCCAGGTGAGGACGTTCGGCCCTGTCGAAGAATTGGGCCTCCGGCGTACCGTGACACGAGGAGGTGGTCGCGGTGAGCACTGAAGATCTGGTCGCTGACCTCGTCCGGGCGTGGGTGCGAGCGGAGGTCGACGGCGACGCCGACCTGGCCGACCGGGCAGTGTGGCGAGCTCAGGTCGCGCACCGGGCGGGTGCCTCGATCGGCGAATCGTGCCGCGAGGCGGAGGCGTTCACTCGCAGCTGGCTCCGGCACCCATCGCATCGACCCGAGGATCGAGATGAGCTGGTGGCGCTGGCATCGTGACTCCCTGCGGGGCCTGACCGGCCGGACCGGCGATCTGGTCGGTTCGAGCCGCTCGGCTCCGGGGAGCGGCATCGTCGCCGAGTGCGAGGCGTTCCTGACCGGGCACCTGGTCGAGCACACCCGGGGCGCGACCGGCTTCGTGTCCCCGTGGACGTGGACCAACCTGCTCGCCCACGGCACCGAGGACGAGCTGCGTGCCGCCATCGCCAAGCCGAGCCGCGACCGCTGGGAGGCGGCCCGGGCCCTTCTGGCCGACGACCTGTTGGATCTGGCCGGGAGCCCCGAGGACTTGCGCGAGATCCAACGGACCGTGCTCGTCCCCCTGGAGCTCGAGCTCGCCTCGCGCTCGGTGACCCGGAGCTGGGAGCCGCAGCGGTGGGCCGGTGCTGTCTCGGCCGTCCTGCGCGAGGTCCGCCGGTCGCGCGGCGCACCGGACTCCGGACCCCGCCACCACGGGACGCGCTGATCGTCGGTTCGCCCTCCAACCCGGCGACCGTGCGCCGGTTGAGACCGGCTCGGGCCGTCCGGACGCGCGTCGGGCAGGTGACCTAGGACCCTGGAAACGGGCCCCGGCCCGGCGGATCATCGGAGTGGAGGCTCTTTTGGGTTTCCGCGCTACATGGAGGTGCAGTCATGGCTCTGACGAGGTGGGACCGCTTCGGTCTCGATCTGCCCGAGCGTTGGCGTCGGTGGCTCGACCTCGACGCCGAGAGCCAGGGTTGGTTGCGGGTCGAAGAGGTCCACGAAGACGGCGACCTGGTGATCCGGGTCGAGGTCCCGGGCGTCGACCCGGAGAAGGACGTCGACGTCTCGGTCGACGACGGGATGCTCCGGGTCTCGGCCAAACGGGAGGAGCGCACGGAGCACAAGGACAAGGACGCCTACCGCTCCGAATTCCACTACGGCGAGTTCTCGAGGAACCTCACCCTGCCGCCGGGCGTCGACAAGGGTGCGGTGAAGGCCAATTACAAGGACGGCATCCTCGAGGTCCGGCTGCCGTGGCCGACCGAGCAGGAGTCGGCCACGACCAAGGTTCCGGTCAGCCACTCCTGACCGGGGTGCACGGCCCTCCGGGGGCGCGGCGCCGAGGTCGCCCGTCCCCGGAGGGCTCGGCCGAGAGTCCCGGTGCACCGGGGAGGAGCCAGCGCGACGCCTGAGAGCGAGGCTGTCGTCGTCGCGGAGGAGCAGACTCGACCGGAACGATGAAGGAGGGCGCGATGGCGGTACGCGTCGGGATCAACGGCTTCGGCAGGACCGGGCGGGCCGCGCTGCGTCGGGCCCTCGAGGGGCCGGCTCGCGACCAGGTGGAGGTGGTGGCGGTCAACGACCTGGCCGATCCGGGGGCGCTGGCCCAACTCTTCCGCCGGGACTCGGTGCACGGCCGCTACCCCGGTGAGGTGGCGGTCGACGGCCAGAGCGTGCGGGTCGACGGTCGAGCCATCCGCTTCTTGGCCGAGACCAAGGTCGCCGAGCTGCCGTGGCGGGAGCTCGGTGTCGACGTCGTCATCGAGTCGACCGGCCACTTCACCAACCGAAAGGATGCGGCCGGTCACCTGGAGGCCGGGGCCCGTCGGGTGGTGATCTCCGCGCCGGCGAGCGGTGTGGACGCCACCTTCGTGATCGGGGTCAACGAGGAATCCTTCGACCCCGAGCGCCACTTCGTGGTCTCGAACGCCTCGTGCACGACGAACTGCCTCGCCGTGCTGGCCAAGGTCCTCGACGACACGCTCGGGATCGAAGAGGGCTTCATGTCCACGGTTCACGGCTACACCGGGGACCAGCGTCTCGTCGACGCCCTCCACAAGGATCCGCGTCGGGGCCGGGCGGCCGCCGTCAACATCGTCCCCACCACCACCGGCGCCGCCCGGGCCACCGGGCTCGTGCTGCCCTCGGTCGAGGGGCATCTCGACGGGCTGGCCCTCCGGGTCCCGGTCCCCGACGGCTCGCTCACCGATCTCGTGGCGAGCGTCCGGACTCCGGGCAGCGTCGAGGCCATGAACGCGGCGTACGCCGAGGCGGCGGCGACCACGCTCGCCGGGGTCCTCGAGTACGGCGACGAGCCGCTCGTGTCGACCGACATCCTCGGGTCCCCGGCCTCGTGCGTCTTCGACCCCGCGCTCACCATGGTGAGCGGGCGCCTGGTCAAGGTGCTCGGTTGGTACGACAACGAGACGGGCTACTCGAGCCGGCTCGTCGACCTGGCCGCCCTGGTCGGGAGTCGCTGATCGCCGAGTCCGGTGAGCCGGGGGCCGGCGGTCCGTCGGCTCGTCGGGCACTTGGTCCGACGGGCGGTCTCGCCGCCGGCACCCAAAAGGCGGAACAATCGACGCCGAGATGGGACCACCTGGCGCTTCGACCTCCACCCCCTCCGACCGACCCCTCCCGCTCGAAGGGATCCGCGTTCTCGACCTCGGCCGGATCTACCAGGGCCCGTGGTGCGGCCTGCTCCTCGCCCTGGCCGGCGCGGAGGTGATCAAGATCGAGGAGCCGGCTGGCGAGCCGGCCCGGCGGGGCGGGACGGCCGGGACCACGGTGCCCCTCGCCCTGCTCAACTCGAACAAGGCCGCCATCACCTTGAACTTGAAGGCAGCCCGGGGCCGGGAGCTCTTGGTCGAGCTGGCCAAGACGGCCGACGTCGTGATCGAGAACTTCGCCCCCGGGACCATGGACGAGCTCGGGGTCGGACCCGATGTGCTCCTCGCCGCCAACCCCCGTCTCGTCTACGGCGCGGCGACCGGGTATGGGATCGACGGGCCCGACCGGGACCAGCTGGCCATGGACATCACCATCCAGGCCCACGCCGGGGTGATGAGCGTGACCGGGTTCCCCGACCAGCCGCCGGTCAAGGCGGGGGTCGCCTTCATCGACTTCCTCGGTGGGACCCACCTCTATGCCGGGGTGATGACGGCGTTGTTCGAGCGGGAGCGCACGGGCCGGGGCCGGGTCGTGGACGTGGCCATGATCGACACCGTCTATCCGACGCTCGCCTCCAACCTGTCGGGCTTCTATCGGGACGGGATCGCGCCGCCGACCGGCAACGGGCACGGCGGCGGGGCGCTGTCGCCCTACAACGTCTACCCCACGACCGACGGCTACGTGGCGCTGATCGTGGTGACCGAGGGCCACTGGCGTGCTCTGTGCCACGCGATGGATGCCCCGGAGCTGGCCGACGACGAGCGGTTCTCGAGCAACGGCCGCCGGTACCGGAACCTCGAGGAGCTCGATCGGCTGGTGGGGCGATGGACCTCGGGCCTCGGGCGGGCCGAGGTGCTCGAGCGCCTGCGGCGCTCCAAGGTCCCGGTGGCCGCGGTGCGCGGGGTCGCCGAGATGGTCGAGGACGCCCATCTCCACCAGCGCGGCGCCATCCAGCGGATCGACCATCCCCACCTGGGCGAGGTGGTGGTGCCGAACAGCCCGCTGCGGTTCCGGGGCAGCCCGCTTGCCGCGATCACCCCGTCGCCGGGTCTGGGCGAGCACAACGCCGCCGTCTACGGCGGGCTCCTCGGGCTCTCCGACGCCGAGATCGCCCGGCTGACCCAAGACGGGGTCATCTGAGTGACGGCCGACTTCTCGCTCCCCGACGAGGTCGTCGAGCTGCGGTCCGCGCTGGAGCGCTTCGCCCGGGACCGGCTGGCTCCCCGGGCCCGGGAGGCCGAGGCCGACGGGAGTTGGCCCGAAGCGGTCCTCCTGGCCCTCGACCGGTTCGAGCTCTCGTCCCTGGATTTGCCTGGCGCCTTCGGCGGGGTCGGCATCGGGTGCCTGGGGAAGGTGGTGGTGCTCGAGACGCTCGCGGTCGCCGACGCCGGCGGGCTGCCGGCGGCCGACCAGCCCGGACCGACGGCCGGCGCGCTGAGCGCGTGCCCGGAGGGGGACCGCGCGGCCGTCGTCGCCGAGGCCGCCCTGGCCCGCCGCGCCGCCAGCACCCTCGTGGTGACGGCCACCGACGAGCCCGAGGCGCCCGCGGTGGTCGAGTGGGCCCCGTCGTGGCCACCGCTCGGCTGGGTGTGGGAGTCCCGCGGCGACCGACTCCGGCTCTTCGGGCCCGGGCCGGGCGTCGACCCTGGGTCGCCGGCGCTGGCCTTCGGAGCCTCGGGCACCGCCACCGCCGCGCTGAGCCACTGGCCGGTCGCCGGGACGTGGACGCTGCCGGCGGGCGGCGGCCTCGCGGTGCGGGGACGGGCCCGACTGTGGGCGGCCGCCGTCACCTTGGGGATCGCCCAGGCCGCCTTCGACGCCACCGTGGCCTACGCCACCGAGCGGGTGGTGTTCGGCCGACCGGTCGCCCACCACCAGGGGAACGCCTTCGAGCTAGCCGCGTCGGCGGCCGGCCTCCACGGGGCTCGGCTTTTGGTCTACGACGCGGCCAGGCGTTTTGACGCCTGGGACGCGGGCACCACGGAGCACCCGGTCGACGCCGGCTTCTGGGCCACCGAGGCTTTCCTCGAGACGACCGAAACGGCGGGGCGGGTGACCGACCTCGGGATCCAGCTCCTCGGGGGGCACGGGTTCTTGGTCGACCACCTGGCCGAGAAGCGGTTCCGGGAGGCCCGGATGCTCGGGCTCTTCTTCGGTGGACGGGCCCGGGCCGAGGACGACCTGGCGTGCGCGCTGGTCGAGGTCGGAGCGTGGTGACCCCCTATGACCGCCGGACGGCAGAGATCGTCGAGGAGGTGCGCCACCTCGGCCGCACCTACATGCGGCCGATGGGGTTGGAGAGCGACGCGACCGGCCTCCCGCCACCCGCGGACCACCCGCTCTATCTGATCTGTGCCCGGCAGGGCGGGTTGGTCGGCCGGGAGGTGGGCGAGGACGAAGGTGACGAGGGGCTCGACTGGCGTCCGTTCCGGTCGCTGCTCATCAACGAGGAGAGCGCCTACTGGGATCGCGGCGTGGCTCTGTCGTTGCCCGGGCCCGGTCTCGGCGGTGCGGCCCTGCGGACCACCGCCACCGCCGAGCAGCGGGCCCGGTTCCTCTCGGTCTTCACCGACCACGACCGGGCCCACTGGGGCGCGATGGCCATGACCGAGCCTGGGGCGGGCAGCGACGTGGCCCGGATCCAGACCCGGGCCCGTCACGACGGCGGGGAGTGGGTGCTCAACGGGTCCAAGATGTTCTGCTCCAACGGGGCTCGCGCCGACTGGGTGGTGGTATGGGCGACCCTCGACCCCGCCTTGGGGCGCGACGGACACCGCGCCTTTTTGGTCGAGCGGGACACCCCGGGGTTCGAGCTGCTCCGCATCGAGCACAAGATGGGGTCCCGGGGCTACGAGACGGCCAGCTTCGCGCTCGACGAGGTCCGGGTCCCCGAGGAGAACCTGCTCGGCGGCGAGGCCTTCTACCGCTCGCGCGAGGGGTTCCGGGGGGCCATGGCTACCTTCAACCTGACGCGGCCCATCCATGCCGCCCAGGGGGTGGGGATGGGGCGGGCCGCCCACGACTTCGCCCTCGAGTTCGTGCACACCGACTACCCCTCGGAGGGGAGACGCCGGACGCGGGCCCTCGAGCAGCTGGCGACGATCCGCCGTCAGCTGCAGACGGCCCGGCTGATGTGCCTGCACGCGGTGTGGCTGGCGTCCCGGGGCCTCCCCAACACCCTCGAGGCCTCCTATGCCAAGCTCTACGCCCCGCCCGCCGTCCTGCGGTCGGTGTCGGTCGCCCTCGACATCCTGGGCGAGGCCGGCGTGCGCAACGACAAGATGGTGGAGAAGCTGTTCCGGGACGTGAAGATCCTCGACATCGGGGAAGGCACCCAACAGGTCCAGCGGGTGGTGGTGGCGCGCCAGCTCTTCGGATTCCCGCGCGATCCCTGACCGGACGGGCGTCCGTCGACTCCGGCCGTTGATGTCCCCGTCGACCTGGGTTTGGTCGGTGTTCGCCCACGGGCCGAAGCCGAGAACCCCTTTGGTCCGGGTGCCGGGTGGCCAAGGGGTACCCGGGATTGGCCCGAGGTGTCATCGGCCGCCGGTCGGCGGTCACTTGCGAACTGGCTCGACTCGTTCGATCGTCTCCACTCGCTCCAGTGAACGATCGAATGATGCGACTCGCTGCGCGCCCGTGCTCTCCGCGCGCGCGAGGAGATAGGCCTCGGCGAAGTCGACCTTGTGGGTCTCGTAGACCTCGACGGCCCGGAGTAGCAGGGCAGGGTCTACGCAGACGAGCGAATCGAAGGTCACGAGCGAACGAAGCGCTTGGGCGACCTGAGCGCGCGGTGCCTCGTAGAAGGACTCGAGCACGTAGACGGTTTCTGCGGTTACGACATCGGTGAGTAGCAGCTCGGTCTCCGTGCGCAGGTACTCCCTCGCCGCCCAAGCCATGTCCGGAGGATCACCCGTGAGATGCCGAATCAAGACGTTGGTGTCGACGAACGCCGTCACCGGCGTGCGGCCCGACCCGACGCCCCCGAATGACCATGTGCGAGGTGCGCCGAGGCGACGCCGAACGCCGGCATCTGGAGCCACTCCGCTGGCGGGTCGCTCAACCTCCGACCAACCCGATGAGCTCCCGCCGGAGGCGCCGACCGATCTCAGCGCGGATGACGACGCCGATCATGGATGCCGTTGCCGCATCCGGAGTGGACCCTCGGTTGGCGGGGGCTTCTTGGAGTCACACGTCGAGGTCGGGTGAGGTCGAGACGAGCAAGCGACCGGCTTGCCACCGCCTCGCAGACCAGAGGAGTTGGCGGTGATCGAGCTTTGACGAGCAAAGCTTGTCTCAGAGGCGGCTGCGGGTCCGGTACCGGACGACCGCCTCGACGTCGACCCGGCGAAGGACGCCGATCTGGCGTTCGTTGGCGACCACTGCCAGCTCGTCGGTGCCCGCCTGGGTCAGGGCCTCGATGGCCGTGGGGTAGAGGGGGTCGTCGGGGCCGAGCGACTCTGGGTCGGCCGGGTCGGGGGTGTGGGGGAACTCTCGCACCATCACGTCGGCCACCCGCAATCCGGCCAAAGCCCGCCGGAGGGTCGAGGCCCGCGCCTCGCTCCCCGCCCCGAGGATCACGAAGAGGCCGATCACCGCCAGCCACAGGTCGTAGAGGACGCCGAAGACGAGCATCCCCGCCCCGATGGCCCGGCCGGCGGTGACGGCGAGCTCGGTGGCTCGCAGGTCGCCCCGCCGGGCCGAGAGCGCCGCCCGGAACACCCGCCCGCCGTCGAGGGGGAGGGCCGGGACCATGTTGAACCCCGCGAGGAGCAGGTTCATCCACAGCACGCGGGTCACGAACGGCCCGCTCATGAGGGTCGGGGGCCAGAGGGGGGCACGGAGCAGGGCGCCGATGCCCCCGCACAGGGCGGCCACCCCCACGCTGGTCAGGGGGCCGACGAAGGCGATCCAGAACTCGTCGGCCGGTGCGCCGGGGAGCTCGGCGATCTCGGTCATCCCGCCGATCGGGAGCAGCACGATGTCGCGCACCGTGAAGCCCCGGCGCCGGGCGAGGAGGCTGTGGCCGAGCTCGTGGACCAAGACCGAGCCAAAGAGGGTGGCCACCCAGCCGGCGGCGTACCCGATGGCCGCCGGCCCCGAGCCCTGGGCGGCCAGGACCACCAGGACCACCACGAAGGCGAACGACCAGTGCAACCGGATGGGGATCCCCCCGATCGTGACCAGGCGGAGCGAGCCCCTCGTCCCCCGTCGGCCCGGCCCCCTTCGCCCGCCGCCTCGACCGCCCCGCTCACCCCAGGTGCCGGACATCGTCGATCCGCTCGGCCGAAAGGACCGGGGCAACGCGGAGCCGGGCGTCCACGACGACCGGGCCCGTCGGGGTGGCGATCACCGGGTTGCAGTCCGCCTCGGCCAGCTCGGGGAGGTCCTCGGCCAGGCGTCCGAGGCGCAGGACGACCTGGATCAGCCCGGCGACGTCGACCGGTTCGCTGCCGCGGTAGCCGGTCAAGAGTGGCGCACCCCGGATGCCGTGGACCATGTCGTCGGCGTCGAGATCGCTGAGCGGGGCGATCCGGACCACGTGGTCGCCGAGGAGCTCGGCCGCCGAACCGCCCAGGCCGAAGAGCACGAGGGTCCCGAAGGCGGGGTCGCGGGCGAACCCGACGATGGTCTCCACACCGCCTTGGACCACGGGCTGGACGACCGCACCGGTCATCGCGTCCCTGAGGGCCCGGCCCATGGCGTCGTAGGCCGCCCGGACCTCGGCCGGGTCGAAGAGCCCGAGCCGCACCCCGCCGACCTCGGTTTTGTGCACCAGCGTCGGGCCGTCGGCCTTCAGCGCGACCGGGAACCCGAGCGCCTCGGCGGCGGCCGCCGCCTCCTCGGCCGAAACGACCGCCCTCGTAGCCACGGTCGGGATCCCGTAGGCGTCGACGACCTGCAGGGCCGTGGCGCCGGTCAGCCAGCCGGTTCGCTCGGCCCCGGCGCCCATCCCGAACGCCTCGGCCACGAGGCGCCGGGCCTCGTTGGGAGCGGTGTCGAGCGCCGGGATCCGGCCCGGCGGCCGGGACCGCCAGGCGCCGTAGCGGACCGCCGCGCCCAGGGCCCGCACCGCCGTCTCGGGATAGGCGAAGCACGGCACCGGGCGGGACGCCCCCCGCAGGGCCTCCACGCCGTCGGCCGGACCGAGGAAGGCGGCGACGAGGGGAATGGCCGCGGCCGGGCCCGAGGCGGCGTCGACCGCGTCCGCCAGAGCGCCGGCCACACTGGCCGGGGTGGTGACGAGCGGGGCGGTAAAGAGCACGACGAGGGCGTCGATCTCCCCGCTCGAAAGGAGGAGGCCGATCGCCGCCCGGTACTGCTCGGCCGTGGCCGAGGAGATCATGTCGATCGGGTTGGCGACCCCCGCTCCCGGGGAGAGGAGCGCGCCCAGGGCCTGGCGGACCGGGGCCGAGAGCTCGGGGACCTCGAGCCCCCGGGCCACGCAGGCGTCGGCGGCGAGGATCCCCGGGCCGCCGGCGTTGGAGAGCACTCCGACCCGGGACCCGGCCGGTACCGGTTGTTGGGATAGCACCTGGGCCACGTCGAAGAGCTCCTCGATCGTGTCGACCCGGATGACGCCAGTCTGGTGACACAGCGCCTCGACCGCACGCTCCGGGCTGGCCATCGCCGCGGTGTGCGAAGAGGCGGCCCGGGTCCCGGCGCTCGAGCGTCCCGCCTTCACCGCCACGATGGGCTTGGTCCGGCCGGCCCGGCGGGCGATCCGGTGGAACTTGGTCGGGTTCCCGAAGGACTCGAGGTACAAGAGGATCACGTTGGTGGCGTCGTCCTGCTCCCACCAGGTGATGAGATCGTTGCCGCTCACGTCACCCTTGTTGCCGGTCGAGACGAAGCTCGACACCCCGATGCCGCGCGCCGCCGCCTCGGCCAGCATGGCGACCCCGAGCCCCCCGGACTGGGAGGCGAATCCGATCGTGCCCCGGGTGGGCAGGTCGGCGGAGAAGGTGGCGTTCATCGACACCTCAGGGTCGGTGTTGATGATCCCGAAGCAGTTGGGTCCGACGAGCCGCATCCCGTTGGCATGGGCCATGCGGACGATCTCCGCCTGGGCGACCGCCCCCTCGGGGCCGGTCTCTGCGAACCCCGCACTGACCACGACCAGCCCGCCGACCCCTTTGGCCCCGCAGGCGGCGACCACCGCCGGCACCTCCGGCGCCGGCACCGCCACCACCGCCAGGTCGACGCCGAGGGGCAGGGCGTTCACCGAGGGCCAGCACGGGACGCCGGCGACCGAGCGGGCCGACGGGTTCACCGGGTAGAGGGGACCTTCGAAGCCCGACTCGAGCAGGTTGACCAGGATCTCGTGGCCGATCTTCCCCGGCTGGCGGCCGGCACCGACCACGGCGATGGACGACGGCTCGAGCAGCCGGGCCATCGAGCGGACGACACTCGAGCGGTCTCGCTCCTCGGCTGCGGCTATGGCGCCTGCGGACGGCTCGATGTCGAGGACCACGTGGACCTCGCCCTGCGTGTGGGTCATCCGGGGGGCGAAGCCGGCGTGCGCGAAGACGTCGATCATGGCCCGGTTCTCGCCGAGGGTGACCGCGGCGAAGCGACGGATCCCGTGGCGCCGGGCGATGGCCGCCAAGTGCTCGAGGGCGATGGTGGCCAGGCCCAGCCCTTGGTAGGCGTCGTCGACCACGAAGGCCACCTCGGCCTCGTCGTGCCCGGGCTCCCGGTCGTACTGGGCCACGGCCAAGAGCGCCCCACGGCGCTCGACCACGAGCGCCAGATGGTCCGGGTCGCGGTGCTCGGTCAGACGGTGGACCTCCTCCTCTGAGAGGGTGGGGCGACCGGTGAAGAAGCGCATTCGGATGCTGGTCGGGCTGAGGCGCGCGTGCAGGGCCAGGATGCCCGGCCCGTCGTCGGGCCGGATCTCGCGCAGGCGCGCCGTCGAGCCGTCCCGGAGCAGGACGTCGACCCCACTGCCCAACCCGAGCCCGATCGAAGCGGTCTCGGCCATGCGACCACACTGCCTCACCGGGCCGCTCGGCGAGTAGGGGAGAAGGTCATCCTGGGTGTGGGGGGCGGGCGTTCTCGGAGGTCACAGGCTCGGGGGTCTCGGGACCTTCAGCCCTGTCGCCGCCGGTCGTCCGATCGCACGCTGGTGGTGTGAGCCAATCGGTGGAGCCGTCCCGAGGTGGGCTGATCGTGGTCGGGGTCGACGGCTCCGCCGCCTCCAAGGCGGCCCTGTCGTGGGCCCTCCGGCAGGCCGAGCTCAGCGGGTCCTCCATCGAGGTCGTGGCGGCCTGGGGCCTGCCCGTCTACGTGGGGGACGCCGACCTCTGGCCGCTCGACGTGGACCTCGAGTCGCTCGTGACCCGCCAGCTCGAGCTGGTGCTGGAGGAGGTCGTGCCGGCGGACTCGACGGTGCCGCTGCGCGCCCTGGTCTGCCAGGCCCCCCCGGCGGTGGCCCTGATCGAGGCGGCCGAGGGGGCCGAACTCTTGGTGGTGGGCGGCCGGGGCCACAGCGAGCTGGCCGAGATGCTGCTCGGCTCGGTGAGCCTGCACTGCGTGGCCCGGGCTCCGTGCCCGGTGGTCGTCGTCCACTCGGCCGACCGCCCCGACGCCGAAACCAGGACCTTTGGCCCTAGGACCGGCCCCGGCAGCCGCCCACGCTGAGGGCATGACCACGCAACCTGGAACCGAAGCTGCCACCGGCCAGCCCCAACCCGAGAACCTCCTCGGCGCGAGCGTCTGGCAACAGGAGCTCTACGACTCGTTGGTGGACCACATGGCCAACGAGCACGAGATCATCGAGGACTACGCGAGGTTCGCCGAGGAGACCTCCTCGGCGACCGTCCGCTACCTCGTGAACCTGATCGTCGACGACGAGCGGCGCCACCACCGGGTGCTGGCCGAACTGGCCAACACGGTGCGGGCCGAGGCGACGTTGGAAGAACGCGAGCCGAGAGCGCCGTTCCTCGACGTCCATGCCGACCCCGATCTGCTCAAGGCGACCCAACGCTTTCTCGACGCCGAGCAGACCGATCGCGACGAGCTCCGGAACCTGTACCGGCAGGCTTCCGGTGCCGGGGGCAGCGAGCTCGAGGCGTTCATGATCAGCATGTTGCGGTCGGACACCGACCGCCACATCCGCATCCTGCGGTTCATCGCCAAGTTGGTGCGGCGCTCGCCCTTGCGTTGAGCGTCCGCCGGGGGCCTTGCTGTCGAGAGCATGCCGATCCATTTTACGTATGACGCTTATTTCGTGTGGAAGTTCACCCGTCGGCACTGTTCGGAGACGACCGATGACCGGCAAGCGCACTTACAGACAGACCAAGTCGGGGAGGCCGATCGATGACGAGACGATCGAGGAGCTCGCGGCCGAGGCCGAAGGGGGTTACGGACCCGGTCAGCTCAAGGGCAAGCCCCGTGGTCGTGGCCGTCCGCCACTCGGCGATGCCGCAATGGAGGTCGAGTCAGTGCGGCTCGATCCCGATCTTCGAGGCGAAGCGGCCCGACGTGCCGCCGACGAGGGCGTGACGGTCTCAGAGCTCATCCGGCGAGCGCTGCGCGACTACCTCCGAAGCGCTTGACCGCTGGCTGCGACCATGCTCGCTGTCCTTGCGGGTTGGTTCGCATGTGGCGCCAGCAGGGACAAAACCAGCAGGACAAAGAGGCACTCCCGAAGCGGGCTCTGTTGAGGCCGCAGAGCCAGCTCGTCGGCCACCGAGTTCGGGTTCGGCCAGCGACGTTACGCCAGATATCGGACCTCTCGTCGGGATGGAGCCACGTCCACGTCGACCGGCCGCCACCCGCCGGACGTCATTGGTGACCGGCTGGCGTAAACCCGGGTCTTCTCGCGCCCGGGACCAGCACCGAGTGGCGATTTCCAACCCCGACGGCGCGCGTAAAGTGTTTTTCATCTGATGAATAGTTCACCTGCTGGCTCGCGGCTGTCGTTGGCCGAAGTCCCCCGCCGGACCCGGGCCCGCCGGGGGGTGCTCCTCGGGCGCCTCCTCGAGCTCGCCCCCGCCGTCCGGCGGGCCTTCGAGGTCCGGCTGGACGCTGAGCACCGGGGTCTGTGGCGCTCGCTGACCGTCCACCAGCTCGAGGCGCTGACCGTGCTCGACGACGGTCCGAGCCCGATGCGCGCCCTGTGCGATCGCCTCGAGATCTCCGAGAGTGCCGGCACGGCGCTCGTCGACCGGCTGGCCGCCCGGGGCCTGGTCGAGCGGCAGACCGACCCGGCCGATCGCCGCGTGGTGGTGATCGCCGCCAGCAAGCCGGCTCGGGCCATGGTCCGCCAGTATCGGGACCTCAAGCAGCGCCGCCTGGCCACCTTGTTGGCCGACCTACCGACCGAGGACCTCGCCACCCTGGTACGCATCTACGAGGCCGTGCTGGCCGATCCGGAAGGACACCGGTGAGCCAGACCCTCGAAGCGGGGATCCCCTCAGCACAAGACGGCGGCGACCGTTACAAGTGGTCGGCGCTCTTCAACACGACGCTCGGCGTCCTGCTCGTCTCGATCAACGAGTCGATCCTCATCATCGCCCTCCCCGACATCTTCCGGGGCATCAAGCTCGACCCCCTGATCCCGGGCAACTCCTTTTACCTCCTGTGGATCCTGCTCGGGTTCATGCTGGTGACGGCGGTGCTCGTCGTGACCCTCGGCCGCATCGGCGACATCTACGGCCGGGTCCGCATGTACAACCTCGGTTTCGCCGTCTTCACCGTGTTCTCCATCCTCTTGTCGGTGAACTGGCTCCAAGGCACGGCGGCCGGCATCTTCATCGTCGTCATGCGGATCGGGCAGGGGGTGGGTGGCTCCTTCTTGTTCGCCAACTCGTCGGCCATCATCACCGACGCCTTCCCGGAGAACCAGCGGGGCCTGGCCCTCGGGATCAACAACGTGGCCGGCATCGCCGGCATGTTCATCGGCCTGGTCGTGGGGGGTCTGCTCGCTCCAGTCGACTGGCGCCTCGTGTTCATCGTCTCGGCGCCGTGTGGCATCGTCGGGACCGCCTGGGCCTACCTGAAGCTCCACGACAACGGAGTCCGCAGCCCGGCCCGCATCGACTGGTGGGGCAACGTCCTCTTCGCCGTCGGACTGACCCTGGTCCTCGTGGGCATCACCTATGGCATCGAGCCCTACGGCACCTCGGCCATGGGATGGTCCAGCCCCCGGGTCATCGGGGAGCTGGCCGGCGGGCTCGGCCTCCTGGTGGCCTTCGCGGTGGTCGAGAACAAGGTGTCCTCGCCCATGTTCCGGTTGCAGCTGTTCCGCATCCGGGCCTTCCTGGCCGGCAACGTCGCGTCGCTCTTGGCCGCGATCGGCCGGGGCGGCCTCATGTTCACGTTCGTCATGTGGCTCCAGGGGATCTGGCTCCCCTTGCACGGCGTCAGTTTCGCCGTCACCCCGCTGTGGGCGGGGATCTACATGCTTCCCATGACCGGGGGCTTCCTGGTGGCCGGTCCCATCTCCGGCGTGCTCTCGGACCGCTACGGCGCCCGCCCCTTCGCCACCGCCGGGATGGTGGTCGCGGCGCTCACCTTCATTGGGTTCGTGTTCCTCCCGATCAACTTCCCCTACGCCCCCTTCGCCATCCTCATGACGGTCAACGGCCTGGCCATGGGGCTCTTCGCCTCACCCAACCGGGCCGGGATCATGAACAGCCTGCCCCCCGACCAGCGCGGTGCCGGGGCCGGCATGTCGGGCGTCTTCCAGAACGCGGCCATGGTGCTGTCCATGGGCATCTTTTTCACCCTCATGATCTCGGGCATCGCGTCGGTCCTGCCGAAGACCCTGTACCGGGGGCTCCTGGCCCAGCACGTGCCGGTGGCCACCGCCGCCGCCGTCTCCCACCTGCCGCCCATCACGAGCCTGTTCGCGTCCCTGCTCGGCTACAACCCCATGGCCAAACTGCTCGGCCCCTCGGTCTTGTCGCACCTTCCGGCCCACTCGGCCCACGTGCTCGGCGGCCGGAGCTTCTTCCCGACCCTGCTCGCCACCCCGTTCTCCCACGGGCTGACCCTGGCCTTCACCTTCGGGGCGGCGGCCTGTGCCCTGGCCGCCGTGGCCTCAGTCCTGCGGGGCCAGAAGTACGTCCACACCGTCGCCGCCCCCCTCGGCGTCGACGGCGCCTTGGTGAGGGCGGCCGACCTCACCCCGGGCACCCGCCGGAACTGGGCCACGCCGGAGGAGCCGTCCCATCCCGGAGCGGTGCGCGCCGGTTCGGGTCGTCGCGGCCCCTCGGGCCATCGGGGCCCCGAACGGCCCTTTGACCTCAACCCCGGGCGTCCGACCGGCTCGTCGTGACCGGGCCGTGCCGGCCAGAGCGCGACCGGTTTCGTTGCGAGGTGGCCGGAGTGCTTGGGCCGTCGGTGCGCCAGAGGCAAGGATCGAGCGTGCATCGGTCGGGGAGGACGAGATGACCAACGACGTCGCAATCATCACCGGAGCGGGATCGGGCATCGGTCGCGCCATCGCCCTTCGCCTCGCTTCGGGCGGCTGTCAGGTCGTGGTGGCCGACCGAGATCCGAACGGGGGTCGCGAGACCGTCGGGCTCGTGGACCAGGCTGGGGCGAACGCCGTGTCCTTCGAGGTGGACGTCGCTTCCAACGAATCGGTCTCGTCGTTCTACGCCTGGTATCTCGACCGGTTCGAGACGCCCTCGATCCTCGTCAACTGCGCCGGGTGGGACCGGACGATGCCCTTCCTCGAGACCACCCCGGACTTCTGGGCCGAGGTCGTCGGGATCAACTACCTGGGAACGGTGGCCATGTGCCATGCGTTCCTGCGCGAGATGGTCGACCACCAGGTCCACGGCCACGTGGTCAACATCGGGAGCGACGCCGGGCGGGTGGGCAGCACCGGCGAGACCGTCTACGCGGGCGCCAAGGGTGCGGTCATCTCGTTCACCAAGTCCCTGGCGCGAGAGATGGCGCGCCACGGGATCAACGTCAACTGCGTGTGCCCGGGGCCGACGGACACCCCGCTGTTCCACGAGCAGCCCGAGCGGATCAAAGAGGCCCTGGTCCGGGCGGTCCCGTTGCGACGCCTGGCATCGCCAGAGGACGTCGCCAGCGCGGTCTCCTTCTTGGTGTCGGACCAGGCGTCGTACATCACCGGCCAGGTGCTGAGCGTCAGTGGCGGCCTGACGATGGCAGGCTGAGCCGTGGCGCCGTCCTGAAGGGCGAGACCGGCGTGGAGGTGGGGCGATGACCGTGAGCTATGACGACTTCGAACACCTGAGCTTCGAGCGCAGGTCCGACGGCGTGGTGGTCGTGACCCTGAACCGGCCCGAGGTGCTCAACGCAGCGAACGTGCGGATGCACCGCGAGATGGCCCAAGTGTGGTCGGTGATCGACGACGACGAGGAGGTCCGGGCCTCGGTCGTCACCGGCGCCGGACGAGCGTTCAGCGCCGGCGGCGACTTGGCGATGATCGAGGAGATGACCACGACCTACGCCGCGCTGCTGGCGCAGTGGCACGACGCCGCGGCCATCGTCGAGCAGATGCTGGCGGCCCGCAAGCCTGTCGTCGCGGCCATCAACGGCGTCGCGGTGGGCGCCGGCTTGGCGGTCGCGCTCCTGGCCGACGTGAGCATCATGGGCGCCACGGCGAGGATCTCCGACGGGCATGCCCGCCTCGGCGTCGCGGCCGGCGACCACGCCGCGATCATCTGGCCGTTGTTGTGCGGGATCGCCAAGGCGAAGTACTACCTGATGACGGCGGACTTCCTCGACGGTCCCGAGGCGGAGCGCATCGGCCTCGTGACCCGGTGCGTCCCCGACGACCAGGTCGTCTCCGAGGCGCTCGCGGTGGCGACCAGGCTGGCGGCCGGCAGCGCGACCGCCGTGCAGTGGACGAAGCGCATCATGAACCAGTGGCTCCGCCAGGCGCTGCCGGCCTTCGGCGAGTCGCTGGCCCTGGAGATGCTCGGCTTTCTCGGCCCCGACGCCCGGGAGGGCGTGGCCGCCCTGCGCGATCGGCGTGCTCCGGTCTTCCCCTCCGCGGTCCCTTCGACGAATCGACCGGTCGACACCTCGAGCGCCGATCGCCCCCGGCCCATCGACGCGTCGAACTGAGTTTCCGGACGATGGGCGGGAGCGCCGAGGGCCGCGGGCAGACCCCGGGCGCGCCGAGGTGGCCGGCCCTCGGAGATTCCCGCCTGCATCTGGGATAGGGCGAACCGGAGGCGCACCGCCGCGATCGCACTGGTCGTCGGCACCGTGCTCTTCTTGATCAACCACCTGGACGCGACGCTCCGGGCCGGGCGGCCACCGGGACCTCGGTCGAGACCGCCATGTCGTTTGTCGTCGCGCTGGTGGTGGCGAACATCGGACTCTTGGTCGCCACCCGGGACGCCGGGTCGGACCCGGCGCCCCGCCTTGGTCGACGGCAGTCGATCGGGGTCGCCGAGCTGGGCCCGTCTCTCGGAGTGCCCGCGCGGTGTCCTCCATCGGCCACACCTGGCCCGGACCGCGAGCATCGCCGCGGTGGTCCTCTCGATCTACTTCCTCATCAACCAACTGAGCGCGGCCCTGAGCGGCCAGGCGAGCCTCTCGGTGTGGCCGGCCAGCGCCTTCACCTACCTGGTGCCATTCACGGTGTCCAACGTCGGCGTGCTCATCGGCTGCCGGAGCCTGCCGGCGCCGAGCGCGCCAGCGAGCTAAGGGCCGGGCTCCGGGTCCCGGCCCAGCTGTCCGGGGGGACTCAGCCGCCCGGGTGGGAGAGCTCCTGGCGCAGGGCGCTCGCCCGCTCCGGGGCCCCGCCGTCGCGCCGACGGGTGCGCCGCTCGACCTCCAAGACCCGGATCGTGGTGGAGACGAGCGAGTCGGGGTTGAGGCTCATCGAGTCGAT
This sequence comes from Actinomycetes bacterium, assembly GCA_021791895.1. Classification (GTDB taxonomy): domain Bacteria; phylum Actinomycetota; class Acidimicrobiia; order Acidimicrobiales; family RAAP-2; genus Palsa-461. The sequence goes on from JAJYVS010000017.1 coordinate 37,051, forward strand.
CCCGAGCTCGACCAGGTACTCCGCCATGTCCGGGTAGTCCGAGGGGGCCTGACCGCAGATCCCCGAGTGGATGCCGTTGCGCCGGCACCCCTCGACGGCCAGCTTGATCAGCTGCTTCACCCCCTCGTCGCGTTCGTCGTAGTCGAAGGCGACGATGTCGCTGTCGCGGTCGACCCCCAAGGTGAGCTGGGTCAGGTCGTTGGACCCGATCGAGAACCCGTCGAAGAGCGGCGCGAAGCGGTCGACGAGCACGACGTTGTTCGGGATCTCGCACATGGCATAGATCTGGAGGCCCCCGGGTGAGCGCTCCAGCCCCAGCTCGGCCATCTTGGCCAGGACGGCCTCGGCCTCGGCGACCCGGCGGACGAAGGGGAGCATCAGGATCACGTTGGTGAGGCCCATCTCCTCGCGCACCCGTCGCATGGCCGCGCACTCGAGGGCGAACCCCTCCTCGTAGGCGGGGTGGGCGTAGCGGGAGGCCCCCCGGAACCCGAGCATCGGGTTGGCCTCGGTGGGCTCGAAGTCGGCCCCGCCGAGCAGGCTGGCGTACTCGTTGGTCTTGAAGTCCGACATCCGGACGACGACCGGCTTGGGCCAGAAGGCCGCGGCGATGGTGCCGATCCCCTCGGAGAGCCGCTCGACGAAGAAGTGCTCCCCGTCCCGGTAGCCCCGCACCACCTGGGCGAGCTCCGCCCGCACCTCGGGATCGGTGACCGCTTCGGGGTGGACGAGGGCCATGGGGTGGGCCTTGATGGACTCGTTGACGATGAACTCCATCCGGGCCAGCCCGACCCCGTCGTTGGGGAGCATCGCGGTGGTGAAGGCCAGCTCGGGGTTGCCCAGGTTCACCATGACCTTGGTGCGCGGGCGGGGGAGCTCCTCGGCGCCGGTGCGCTCGACGTGGAACGCCAGCTCGCCCGCGAACACCTGCCCGGTCTCGCCGTGGGCGCAGGACACGGTGACCGGGTCGCCGTCGGTGAGGGCGGCGGTGGCGTCCTCGGTGCCCACCACCGCCGGGATGCCGAGCTCCCGGGCGACGATGGCGGCGTGGCAGGTCCGCCCGCCGTGGTCGGTCACGATGGCCGCCGCGGTCTTCATCACCGGCTCCCAGTCCGGCGTGGTGGTCACGGCCACCAGCACCTCCCCCGGACGGAACGCCGCCAGCTCCTCGGGGCTGCGTACCACCCGCAGCGGGCCGGCGGCCACCTTGGTGCCGACCGCCCGGCCCTCGGACAGGACGTCCGAGGTGGCGTCGAGGACGTAGCGCTCGATCGCCGCGCTGCGCTGGGAGACGGCGGTCTCGGGCCGCGCCTGCACCAGGTAGAGGAGCCCGTCGGTCCCGTCCTTCGCCCACTCCATGTCCATCGGCCGCCCGTAGTGGCGCTCGATGGCGATGGCGTAGCCGGCGAGCTCGAGGACCTCGGGGTCGTGCAGGCAGAACCGGTCCCGCTCGGTCTCGTCGACCTCGACGTTGGCGGTGGGTGCGGCGGGGTCGTCGGTGAGCACCATCTTGAGGGCCTTGGAGCCGAGCGTGCGTGTGAGGACGGCCCGGGACCCCGAGCGGTAGGTCGGCTTGTGGACCATGAACTCGTCGGGGTCGACCGTGCCCTGGACCACGTTCTCCCCGAGGCCGTAGGCCCCGGTGATGAGGACGACGTCGCGGAACCCTGACTCGGTGTCGAGGGAGAACATGACCCCCGAGGCCCCGATGTCCGAGCGGACCAGCTTCATGACCCCGACCGACAGCGCGGTGGTGAAGTGGTCGAAGCCCTCGTCGAGGCGGTAGTGGATGGCCCGGTCCAAGAACAGGCTGGCGAGGCAGCGCCGGTAGGCGGCGAGCAGCGCCTCGTCGCCCGAGACGTTGAGGTAGGTCTCGTGCTGACCGGCGAAGCTGGCCGTCGGCAGGTCCTCGGAGGTGGCCGAGCTCCGGACGGCCAGCGCCACGTCCGGGCCGTACTGGTCCTCGAGGCGGTGGTAGCCGGCCAGGATCTCCTCGGCCAGGTCGTCGGGCAGCGGGGCCTCGGCGACGATCTCGCGCGCCCGGCGGCCCCGGCGCTCGAGGTCGGCCACGTCGGCCGGGTCGAGGCCGTCGAGCGCCTCGTGCAGCGGCCCCCAGGCCGAGGAGGACCCGAGCACGTAGCGGTAGGCCTCGGCGGTGACCGCGAACCCGTTGGGGACCCGGACGCCCGCCGGCTGGAGCCGTCGGTACAGCTCCCCGAGCGAGGCGTTCTTGCCGCCGACGAGCCCGACGTCGTCGACGCCGATCTCGTCGAACCACCGGATGTGACGAGTCCTGGTCATAGGGTCAACCTGCGCCGATCGCCCGGGGAGCGGAAGGGCCGAAAGGCCCATGGGCCTGGGCTCTCAGCCAACCTCGGGCTCCATGACGATGGCCCCGCAGGGGCACTCGTTGACGCAGATGCCGCACCCCTTGCAGAAGTCGTAGTCGAACCGGTAGCGCCGGCCCGGCCCGAGTTTGAGCACCGCGTTGTCGGGGCAGACCCCGAAGCAGTTGTCGCACTCGAAGCAGTTCCCGCACGACAGGCAGCGGCGGGCCTCGAACAGGGCGTGGGCCTCGTCGAGGCCTCCCTCCACCTCGTCGAAGGTCGAGATCCGCCGGGCCAGCTCGAGTCGGGGCCGCAGGGTCTTCGGCGCGTCGGCGTAGTACCACGGGTTCAGGTGCTCGAAGTCGGCCAGTCGGTGGCGGGGCGGGTGCTGCCACCGCCGGCCCCCGAGCCAGGCGTCGGCGGCCCGGGCCGCCAGCTTGCCGTGCCCGATGGCCGTGGTCACCGTGCGCTCGTCGCTCACCGCGTCGCCGGTGGCGAAGAGCCCGGGGTGCCCGGTCATGAGGTCGTCTCCGACCCCGACCACCCCTTCGGCCACCGTCACGTCGGGCAGCGTCGAGAGGAGCGAGAGGTCGCAGTCCTGGCCGAGGGCGAGGACCAGCGCGTCGGCCGGGACCTCCTCGAAGGCGCCGGTGGGTTGGGGGAACCCGGTGTCGTCGAGCTCCATGTGCTCGACCACCAGCTTGCCCTCCTCCAGCGCGGAGATGGTCGAGAGCCACCGCATCTGGACGCCCTCCTCCACCGCCTCTTCCACCTCGGAGGGGTGGGCAGGCATCCGCTCGGGGGTCCGGCGGTAGACGACCAGCGCCTCGGTGGCGCCGAGGCGCTTGGCGGTGCGCGCCGCGTCCATGGCGGTGTCGCCGCCGCCGTAGACGATCACCCGGCGCCCGAGGCGCGGGGGCTCCTCGCCCTCCATCGAGTGCAGGAGGGAGACGGCGTCGAGGACCTTGGCCGAGTCGCCGGCGGGGATGTAGGCCCGCCGCCCCACCTGCGCCCCGACCGCCAGCACGGCGGCGTCGAACCCGCCCTCGGCCATGGTGGCGGCCAGGTCGTCGACCCGGTGGTTGCATTCGAGGTCGATGCCCAGTGCCAAGAGGCGGTCCACCTCGAAGTCGAGGATCTCCCGCGGCAGCCGGTAGCGGGGGATGCCGTAGCGCATCATCCCGCCCGGGTGCGGGGAGGCGTCGAGGAGGGTCGGGTGGTGTCCGAGCCGTCGGAGGTGGTACGCGGCCGAGAGCCCGGCCGGGCCGGCACCGACCACGAGCACCCGGCGGCTGTCGGGGTGCGTCGCCGGGGCCGGCAGCTCCCAGCCGGCGGCCATCGCCTCGTCGCCCAAGAAGCGCTCGACGGCGTTGATGCCCACCGCCTCGTCCAGCTTCGCCCGGTTGCAGGCGGTCTCACACGGCCGGTAGCAGACCCGCCCCATGATGGCCGGCAACGGGTTATCCGCCACCAGGGTCCGCCAGGCGGCCTCGTAGGCCCCCTCCTCGGCCTGGTACAGCCAGCCCTGGATGTTCTCCCCCGCCGGGCAGGCGTCGTTGCACGGGGGCAGGCGGTCCACGTACACCGGTCGCTCCACCCGCCACGAGCCGGTCTTGTTGGCCAGGCTGGAGCCGACCTCGAGCGTGATGCCGAACGGTCGCTCGGTCATGGCTCGAGCAGTCCGTAGCGGGCGATGTTGGCGTCGGCCAGGGCCTGGATGCGGCCGACGATGTCGGGCCGGGCCACCGAGCCGTCGGCTCCGAAGAGGTGGCGGTAGCGCCCCTGGAGCCCCAGGTAGTCCTCGACCGGCACCCGGTGGCGGATGGGCGAGACCCTCGTCACCTCACCGCGCTCGGCCTCGAACACCGGGAACAGGCCGGACTCCTTGGCCAGGCGGGCGATCCGGATCGTGTCGGCCGGCTCGCTCGCCCACCCGAGCGGGCAGGGCACGAAGACGTGCAGGTACCGGGCCCCCCGGAGCTCCATGGCCCGCACCACCTTGGCCTCGAGGTCGTGGAGCTCGGCCACGGTGGCGGTGGCGACATACCCGAGGCCGTGGGCCATGGCCAGCGCCGGCATGTTCTTGCCCTGGCCGAAGGGGTTCCCCGGTTCGGGGCCCAGCGCCTCGGTGGTCGCCGTCCGGGCCGCCGGTGGGGTGGCCCCCGAGCGCTGCACCCCGGTGTTCATGTAGGCCTGGTTGTCGTAGCAGACGAAGAGCACGTCATCGTCGCGCTCGAACATGCCCGAGAGGGCCCCGAAGCCGATGTCGACCGTGCCACCGTCGCCGGCCTGGGCCACGACCCGCACCTCCGAGCGGCCCCGGGCCTCGAGCGCCGCGGCCACGCCGGTCGCCACCGCCGGAGCGTTGCCGAACAGCGAGTGCATCCAGGGGATCCGCCAGGAGGTCTCGGGGTACGGGGTGGTGAACACCTCCAGGCAGCCGGTGGCGTTGACCGCGATGAGCTTCCCGTCGGTGGCCCGCATGGCCGCGTCGAGCACGTAGCGGGCCCCGAGCGCCTCCCCGCAGCCCTGGCAGGCCCGGTGCCCCGAGGTGAGCGAGTTGGTCCGGGCGGCGTCGGCCTGCACCGTGCGCAGCTCGGCGGGGACCAGGCGGTTGCCGGCCGCGAAGCTCCCCACTTGGTAGAACTTCACCGGCTCGGCGGGACTCACTGCGCCAGCCCCAGGTGCGGGGCGAACCCGGTCACGCCGATGTCCCGCAGGATGTTCTCGGGGATGGCCCCGCTCCGGCGCACGTCGGCCAGGCGGGCCAACTGGCGCTCCGCGACGCCCCGGTCGAGGTCCAAGAACTCGAGCGGCTCGAGGCGCCCGGCGAGGGCGTCGTCGAGCAGGACGAGGAGGGAGCGTTCGGTGATGGCCCGGCCGCCGAGGCCGGCCACCACCGTGGCGACCCGGTGCTTGCCCTCGGCGATGGCCGAGAGCACGTCGGTCGAGAGGATCCCGCCCACCCCGGGGCTCAGGGCCTTTTCGATGACCACGACCCGCTCGGCGTTGGCGGTGGCCTCGGCGATGGCCGCATGGGGGAACGGCCGGAAGGTGGTCACGCCGATGACCCCGACCCGTTCTCCCCGTTCGCGCAGCACGTCGACCACGTCCTTCAGGGTTCCGACGATCGAGCCCAGCGCGACCACGACCACCCGCGCGTCCTCGGAGCGGTACCGGGTGACCAGGCCGCCGGAGCGGCGGCCGAACGCCTCGGCGAACCGCTCGGCGATCCGCTCGATCCGGTCCAGGGCCTGGAGCTGGCGCAGGTGGACGAGGTAGCGGACCTCCTCGAAGGCGTCGGGTCCGACCATCGCCCCGATCGAGGCGGGGTCGGCCGGGTCGAGGACCTGGCGGGGCTCGTAGGGCGGCAGGAAGGCGTCGACCGCGGCCTGGGTCGGCACGTCGACCTGCTCCACCGCATGGGTGAGGAGGAAGCCGTCCATCGACACCATGACCGGGGCGGAGAGCTCCTCGGCCAGACAGAACGCCTGGACGTGAAGGTCGGCGGCCTCCTGGTTGGTCTCGGCAAATAGCTGGACCCAGCCGCTGTCGCGGACCGCCATGGCGTCGCTGTGGTCGTTCCAGATGTTGATCGGCGAGCCGATCGCCCGGTTGGCCAGCGTCATCACGATGGGCAGGCCGAGCCCCGAGGCGTTGTACACCGCCTCGATCATGAAGAGCAGCCCCTGGCTGGCCGTCGCGGTGTAGCTGCGGGCACCGGTCGCCGACGCGCCGATGGCGACGGACATGGCGGCGAACTCCGACTCGACGTTGATGAACTGGCACGGCGCGAGCGCCCCTGACTTCACCGCGGCGCCGACGGCCTCCACGATGTGGGTCTGGGGAGTGATCGGGTAGGCGCAGACCACCTCGGGGCGGCAGGCCACCACGGTGTCGGCGACGGCGCGGGACCCCTCAATCTGGCAGAGCAAGGAGGGCCTCCTCGTCGCTCCGGGCGACCAGCCTGAATGCCTCGGCGGCCGCCGACCCGTTGGCCGAGGCGAGCCCGGGCTCGAAGCGTTGGTTGATCGCGCTCAGGATCGCCTCGAGGCCCACCATGTCCGAGAGGGCCGCCAACCCGCCGAGCAGCACCGCGTTGGGCACCGGCCGGCCGAGGTGGGCGAGCGCGAGCTCGGTCGCCGGGACCGTGACCACCCGGTCGACCCCGAACCTCCCGAGGCCGAGCGACTCACCGGGTCGAGGCGAGTTCACGATGGCCAGACCGCCCGGCTTCAAGCCGGCGAAGACCTCGGGCAGGTGCGCCAGGGTGGGGTCCTGGACCACCACGACGTCGGGGGTGGTGATGGGGGAACGGGTGCGGATCGGACGGTCCGAGACCCGGCAGAACGCCGTCACTGGCGCCCCCGCCCGCTCCGATCCGAAGGTGGGGAAGGCCTGGCTGTAACGGCCCTCCATGAAGGCCGCCACCGACAGCAACTCGGCCGCCGTGACGACCCCTTGGCCTCCTCGGCCATGGAACCGGACCTGCCAGTTGTCCGTTCGAGTGAGCACCACGTCGAGCCCGCCGCCTCTCTCCCCGCCCGGAGCATCGCGCCAAGATTCCGGTGAGAGAAGGGCCGAAAGGCCCCGGAGCCCGGGCCCGTCGTCACGTGCCCTTCCAGGAACTTGTGGTCCGGGTCAGTCGCTGTCCGCCGGTGCGGGCTCGTGGTCGCCGAAGACGACCTCGGCGGTCACCGGCCGGGCCAGATCGGCGAGCTCGCCGGCGACGTTGATCAGCAGGTCGTCGATCGTGAGCATCCCAACGAAGGCGCCGTTTCGCACCACCGGGAGCCGACGGCCACCGGTGCGGCGAAAGAGCGCGAAGGCCTCCCGTACGTCGAGGTCGGCGTCGATGCTGACCACCGGGGTGGACATCAACGCGGCGACCGGTCGGTCCGGGGCCACGCCGCGAGCCAGCCCCCGACGCACCAGGTCCCGGTCGGTGACGAGGCCGACCAGCCGGCCCGACTCCACCACCGCCAGCGCGCCGACCCCGGCGCGCTCCATGATCACCGCCGCCTCCTCGATGCTCTGGCCCCCCCGGATGGCCACGCCGGACCGGCGGATCATCGAACCCACGCGCACCGCTGTACCTCCTTCCGAGGGGTTCCCGGGCGGGACACGAGATCAGACGCCGTTGGCCGCCCGGTCGTAGTGCTCGAGCTCGGCGTCGGGGCCGGGGAAGAAGAGGCTCTCGTGCCCGCTGTCCCCCCACCGCACCAGATACGGGGGTGACCCGTCCTCGCCGTGGATCTCGATGACCTCGCAGTCGCGGTCCGGCTCGCCGACCCGGTGACCGCGGATCACGATCCGGTCGCCGATGTTCGCCTTCATGTCGACTCCTCTCGTCACTCCATGGATGGCATGGCCCGACCGAAGGGGATAGGGCCGAAGGTCACGGTCCTCGGCGGCGGTGACCAACGACCCTTCCTCGTCGCGGGGCGCGGGCCTAGCGTGGTGTCATGGCGCCACCTCGCGTCGTTCCCGGTGGACCGCGCGACGCCGCTCGCCCGCCGGCGCCGCCGGCCCCGGCGCTGTCGGGCCTCGGGGTCGGTTCCGAGGTCGGCCAGCTGCACCAGGTGATCGTCCACCGGCCCGGCCTCGAGCTCTCCCGGCTCACGCCGGAGAACATCGGCGAACTGCTCTTCGACGACGTCATGTGGGCCAAGAAGGCCAAGGAGGAGCACGACGCCTTCGCCGAGACGCTGCGCGACAAGGGGGTCCGCGTCCTTTACTTCGCCCACCTCCTGACTGAGACCTTGGCGTTGCCCGAGGGGCGCCGCTTCGTGCTCGACCGGGTCTGCACCGAAGAGCATCTCGGGCCCTCGCTGGTCGCGCCGGTGCGCCGGCTCCTCGACGATCTCGACGCCGCCACCCTGGCCGAACACTTGGTCGGCGGGGTCCTGAAGGCCGACCTCCATCCGCTGCGGGCCCGCAGCCTCACCTGGGACATGCTCGGCCCGGACGACTTCGTCCTGGCGCCCTTGCCCAACCACCTGTATCAACGGGACAACTCGTGCTGGATCTACCGGGGAGTGAGCGTCAACCCGATGGCCAAGCCGGCCCGCCAGCGCGAGTCGCTCCACGCCCGGGCCATCTACCGGTTCCACCCCGCCTTCGAGCACGCGGACTTCGTCCGCTACGACCTCGGCGACGACCCGCACCAACTGGCCAGCCTGGAGGGCGGCGACGTACAGGTGATCGGAAACCAAACGGTGCTCATCGGCATGGGCGGGCGCACGACGCCGATGGCGGTCGAGATCCTGGCCCGGGCGCTCTTCGACGCCGGGCAGGCCGTCCGGGTCCTCGCAGTCGAGCTGCCCCGGCGGCACGCCTTCGTGCACCTCGACGCGGTCATGACGATGGTCGACCGTGCGACCTTCGTCCTGTATCCCTACCTCGATCGGCGGCTCCGCAGCTGGACCATCACCGGCGACGCCGACACCCCCCGGCTCTCGGTCACCCGCAACGCCAATCTGTTCCAGGCCCTGGGCAAGGTCCTCGAGGTCGACCTGGTCCAGGTGCTCACGACCGACGAGGACCTGGCGGCGGCGGAACGGGAACAGTGGGACGACGCGACCAACTACCTCGCGCTGGCACCGGGGGTGGTCGTCGGATACGAGCGCAACGTGGCCACGAATACCATGCTCCGCAAGCACGGCATCGAGGTGGTGACGGTGGCCGGCAGCGAGCTCGGCCGGGGCCGGGGCGGGCCGCGCTGCATGACCTGCCCCATCGAGCGCGACCCGGCCTGAGCGCGGCAAGACCTGAGCGGGGCAAGACCTGGAGTGGGGCAAGAAAGGAGTCGTCGCACCATGGACCTGGTGGGCAGGAGCCTGTTGAAGGAATCCGATCTCTCCAAGGACGAGTTCGTGTACCTGGTCGACCTGGCGGACGAGCTGCGGGCGGCCAAGCGGGCCGGCACCGAGGTCCGACGTCTGGTGGGCCGCAACGTGGCCCTGATCTTCGAGAAGCCTTCGACCCGGACGAAGTCGGCCTTCGAGGTGGCGGCGCACGACCAGGGGGCCCACACGAGCTACCTCGGCCCGGGCGAGACCCAAATGACCAAGAAGGAGTCCATGGCCGACACCGCCCGGGTGCTCGGGCGGATGTTCGACGGCATCGAGTACCGGGGGTTCTCCCAGCAGATCGTGGAGACCCTGGCCGAGTATGCGGGGGTGCCGGTGTGGAACGGGCTCACCGACGAGTGGCATCCAACCCAGATGCTGGCCGACGTCCTCACCATGCGTGACCACACGACCAAGGCGCTCGAGGCGGTGAGCTTCTGCTACTTGGGTGACGCCCGCAACAACACGGCTAACTCGCTGCTCGTGACCGGGGCTCTGCTCGGGGCCGACGTGCGGATCGCCGCCCCCGAGACGCTGTGGCCGACCGGAGCGGTGCGGGCCGTCACCCGGGACCTCGCGTCGGCGTCGGGGGCGCGGATCACGTTGACCGAGGACGTCTTCGGCGCCGTGCACGGTGCCGACTTCTTGTACACCGACGTGTGGCTGTCGATGGGCGAGCCGGCCGAGGAGTGGGACGAGCGGATCGACCTGCTCCTCCCGTACCAGGTGAACCACGCGGTCATGCACGCCACCGGCAACCCGCACACCCGATTCATGCACTGCCTGCCGGCGCTGCACGACACGAAGACCGAGATCGGCGCGCGCATCTTCGAACAGCGCGGGCTGAGCGCGCTCGAGGTCACCGACGAGGTCTTCGAGTCGGACGCCTCGATCGTCTTCGACCAGGCCGAGAACCGTCTGCACACCATCAAGGCCTTGATGATCGCGACCGTCGGGGACTGAGGTGCGCCTGGTCGTGGCGCTGGGCGGCAACGCCCTCCTCCAACGCGGCGAAGTGCCGGCGGCCGAGATCCAGCGCCACCATGTGGAGGCCGGGGTGGCCGCGCTGACCCCGCTCCTCGCCGAGCACGACGTGCTCGTCACCCACGGCAACGGACCCCAGGTCGGCCTGTTGGCGCTCGAGAGTGCGAGCGACCCCGCCCTCGACCACCCCTATCCCTTCGACGTGCTCGGCGCCCAGACCCAGGGCATGATCGGCTACCTCGTCGCCCAGGCGATCGACAACGCGCTGCCCGGTCGTCGGGTGGTCGGCCTCCTCTCCCAGACCCTGGTGGCCGCCGACGACCCGGCCTTCTCTTTTCCGAGCAAGTTCGTTGGCCCGACGTATCTCGACGCCGAGGCGAAGCAGCTGGCCGCTCGCTTCGGCTGGCGATTCGCCGCCGAGGGGGATCGGTGGCGCCGGGTCGTCGCGTCGCCCGAGCCGATCGGATTGGTCGAACTGCCCGTCGTCCGGTCGTTGCTGGCCGAGGGGGTGGTGGTGGTCTGCGTCGGTGGGGGCGGGGTCCCGGTCGTCCGGGCACCCGACGGTCGGCTGGCTGGCGTCGAGGCGGTGGTCGACAAGGACCTGAGCTCGTCGTTGGTCGCTGTCGAGCTCGGTGCCGACGCGCTGGTGCTCTTGACCGACGTCGGTGCGGTGGAGCTTGGGTTCGGGACCGACCACGCCCTGGCGTTGCGCCGGGTCAGCCCCGACGCCCTGCGCAGGGAGCGCTTCGCCGCCGGCTCCATGGGTCCGAAGGTCGAGGCGTCCTGCCGCTTCGTGGAGGCGACCGGGAACCCGGCCTACATCGGCAGCCTCGCCGAGGCGGCGTCCCTCCTGAGCGGGGCGACGGGCACCTATGTTGGTCCCGGCGTCGAGCTCGTGGCCGAGCGACCCGGCGTCGGCTCTGCGGACCCCGGACGCTCGCCCGGTGCCGGCGGGCCTCGGACCGGAGCAGAGAGGAACGGGCGACGATGAACGCAACCGCAGGCGGCGGACGGGTGGTGGTCGGGGTCGACGGGTCGGCCCCGTCCGAGGATGCCGTGGCGTGGGCGGCCGGGCAGGCCGAGCTGATCGGGGCCGAGCTGGAACTGGTCACCGCCTGGGAGTGGCCCAGCACCTACGGCGCTCCGATGGTGCTGCCTGAGCAGTTCAACCCGGCCGGGGACGCCGAACGCCTCCTGGTCGATACCGAGGCGGCGGTGAAGCGGGCCCACCCCGGGTTGTCGGTGCGCCGCTCGACGGCCGAAGGTCATCCGGCGCCGATCCTGGTCGAGGCGTCGAAGGGCGCCACCCTGTTGGTGGTCGGCAGTCGGGGGCACGGCGCGTTCATCGGCATGGTGCTCGGCTCGGTCTCCGAGCACTGCGTCACCAACGCCCACTGCCCGGTAGTGGTGGTGCGGCACTGAGCGCCGGCGCCGGGCCGGCCGAGGCGCGGCCGGCAGGGAGAGGCAACCTGGCTCCACCGGCAGTCAAAACCGAGCGCTTGGCCAAGCGCTACGGCACGGTCGACGCCCTGAAGGACCTCGACCTCGAGGTGGCCGAAGGTGAGGTCCTGGGCTTCCTCGGACCGAACGGCGCCGGGAAGACCACCACCATCTGGCTCCTCCTCGGGCTGATCCGCCCGAGCGGCGGCCGGGCCGAGGTGTTCGGCCTCGACGCCGAGCGCGAGACCGTGGCGGCCCACCGTCGGCTGGCCTACCTCGCCGGGGGGCCAACCTGTGGCCAGTGCTCACCGGGCGCGAGACCCAGCACCTCTTGGGCCGGGTGGACGGACGCCTCGACCCGGCCCATCGCGACGAGCTGGTCGAGGGTTCCGGCTCGATCTCGACCGGCGGGTCCGAGTCTACTCCAAGGGGAACCGCCAGAAGCTCGTGCTGGTGGCGGCGCTCATGACCCGGGCCGACCCGCTCGTCCTGGGACAAGCCGACCAACGGGCTGGACCCGCTCATGGAACAGGCGTTCCGCCAGGCTGTCCACGAGGCCAAGGCCCGGGGCCAGAGCGTGTTCTTGTCCTCCCACATCCGGAGCGAGGTCGAAGCGCGCATCGGGATCCTGCTGGCCGGGTCCCAGTGGACATCGGCACCCTGGCCGAGATGCGCCATTTCTCGGCCCTGAGCGTCGAGGTCAGCTTCGACGCCGCCCCCCGGACCTGTACGGGGTCCCCGGGGTGGGCGCGGTGGGGTCGACGGCCAGATGCTCCGGTGCCAGGTCCACGGCAGCGTGGAGCCGCTCATCCGGGCGTTTTCCTCGAGCCGGGTCCGCCAGCTCTTGAGCCGGGAGCCCTCGTTGGAGGAGCTGTTCTTGTCCCACTGCGGGGCGGACGACGGTGGCGGTCCGCCGGCCCGCAGCTGAGCTCGGCGCCGGGGTCCGGGGCACCCGGGCGGTCGCCGCCCGGCTGACGGCGCGAGCGGCTGCCCGGTCGGGCGTCTTGTGGAGCCTTGTGTTCTCGGCCTTCGTCGTCTCCTCGGCCCTCGGGTAGGCGGCCACCTGCAAGACGGCCGTTGCCCGGGCCAAGGTAGCGGCCATCTTCACCACCAACCCGGAGATCGACGCCCTCCTCGGTCGGGCGAAGGGGGTCGAGAGCGTGGCCGGCTTCACAACCTGGCGGAGCCTTGGCGCGGTCGGGGTCCTCGGGGCGGTCTGGGGCATCCTCGTCTCGACCCGGCTGCTCGGGGCGAGGAGGACGCCGGCCCCTTCGAGCTCATCCTGGCCGGGCGGACCACCCGGCGGGGGGCGGCCGGCCAGGTCCTGGCCGGCCCCTCGGCCGGGGCCGTCGTGCTGTTCGGGCTCACCGCCGTCGCGACCGTGGTTTTCGGGCGCGCCTCGCAGGTCCACATCGGTCCCGGGCGCCGAGTTCTTCGCCCTGGAGCTCGTCTCGAGCGCCCTCATGTTCCTCGCGCCCGGGGCGTTGGCCAGCCAGCTGGCCCCGAACCGCCGACGGGCCAGTGCGTACGGCGACGCCCACCGCCGCGCTGAGCGCGCTGGGCGCGGTCGGTGCCCTGTTCTTGGCCGGCACCCGGGATCTGGGGGCGAGCGTGGTGGCCGACCGGACCGAGGGACGGGCCAGGACGGCGCTCCTCGGCGGGCCGCTCGGGCTGGCGGTCCGGCTTGAGCGGGGCCCGCTCCTCGGGTGGCTGGTCGCCGTCGGCGGGAGCGCGCTCATCGTGGGGTTCATCGACAAGGCGGCCTCGAGCGCGCTCACCGGGTCGACGAGCGCCCGCTCGGCCGTCGCCCGCCTCGGGGTCACCGGGACCGGCCCGAGGGTGTTCCTCGAGGTCACCCTCCTCGTGGCGGCCCTCCTCCTGGCGCTCGCCGCCGCTGGCCAGGTGAGCGCCCTGCAGGCCGCCGAGGTCCGGGGCCAGCTGGACCACCTGGTGGCCCGGCCGCTCTCCCGTCGGCGCTGGTTCCTCGTCAACCTGGCCCTGGCGGCCGGCGCGGTAGCGGTCCTCGCGGTCGCGGGCGGGGTGGCCAGCTGGCTGGGCGGGCCAGCCAGGGCTCGGGGGTCCCGTTCGCCGAGATGGTGGCGGCCGGGGCCAACCTGGCCCACCGGCGCTCCTCGTGCTGGGGTTCGGCACCCTGGTGGTCGGCATCTGGCCCCGGGCCGCCCCGGTGGCCCCTACGGCCTGGTGGTCTGTGCCTTCCTGGTCGACCTTGGTCGGGGGCGTCGGCCTCAACCACTGGCTCCTCGACACCTCGATCTTCCACCAGATGGCGCCGGCGCCCGCCCTCCGCCCCTGATTGGCGGGTCGACGCATCATGCTCGGCCTGAGTGCCCTGGCCACGCTGGCCGGGACGCTCGCCTTCCCCCATCGGGACCTGGCCGGCGAGTGAGGTCCGGTCCAGCCCCCGACCCGACCTTTCCCAGGACAGCAATCAGCCCGGCCGGTGGACCGGCCGGGCTGACTGGTTCCCGGAGAGGGGTTAGGCGGCCGCAGCGTGCATCGTGTGCACCCCGACCAGCTCGTCGTTCTCAGCAGTGCGGCGGGCGTGGTACACACCCAGCCCGACCAGCACCAGCATCAAGAACCCGAGTGACCAGGCCACGATGGCGCCGACGAAGGCGATCTCACCGAACACCGAGAACGAGTAGGCCTCGAGCAACAGGCCCCGAAGGGTCGTGCCCTGGAACAGGGTCTGGACCTGCGCCTCGGCCTGGGCCGCAGCAGCCGATCCGGCGGGCAGCGTCCGTGCGATGGTGCTCATCTGCGAGTACGTCTTGCCGTTGGCGACCTCCTGGAGGTGCACGGCGATGAAGTCATTGGCGTACACCTCGGCCTGGGACCCGGTCAGCAGTTGCTGCCCCGCGTACTGGGAGACCGAGGGGATCATCGAGGGAGTGATCTCGGTCCCAGCCTTGGGGTGCGCGAACGCCGAGGCCGGCGGGAAGGTGATCTTCTGCTCGGCCAGCTGGTTGTGGACGTTGTTCGACGCGAAGCTGTAGCCCCAGAAGGCGAGCGCACCCGCCACGATCAGGACCACGGCCACGATCAGGCCACCGCCCGACACCAGCACGTCAAAGGTCTTGCGTCTCATTTGGTCTTGTCTCCTTGGGAACTCCTTGGTCACCACCACTGGTGGCTCACCTCCCAGTGTGCGCCTGCCGAACGCCACCCAGCAGGGCCTTGGGGCCCTTGTCCACCAGGACCTTCGGCCCTACATCGGGGTGGAAGAGGAGCCGACGGTCGGGTCGACGGGAGGCCGAGCGAAGGGGGTCGGCGGGTCGCGCACCGGGTCCTCACGGCCGAACTCGCAGCCTCGCCCGAAGTGATCGACGGGCCTATCTTGGCGACGCAGTGGGCGCCTCGGATGACGGCGCGCCCGCGCGTTTGCCTCCAACCGCAAAGGAGCACCGTGAAGATCTCCATGGCCCTCAGCTACGCCGGCGGCTTCGAGGAGTCGGTCGACCGGGTCGCCGATCTGGAGCAGGCGGGCCTCGACCTGGTCTGGGTGGCGGAGGCCTACGGCTTCGACTCGCCGAGCCTGATGGGCTACATCGCCGCTCGGACCAAGCGGGTCGAGATCGGCTCGGCCATCCTGCCCATCTACTCGCGCACCCCGACCTTGATCGCCATGACCGCCGCTGGCCTCGACGCGCTGTCGGGCGGGAGGTTCCAGCTCGGGCTGGGGGCCTCGGGCCCCCAGGTGATCGAGGGCTGGCACGGGGTCCCCTACGCCGCACCAGTCGCCAGGACCAAAGAGACGATCGAGATTTGCCGTCGGGTGTGGGCGCGCGAGGAGCCGCTCTCCTATGAGGGCTCGACGGTGCAGGTGCCGCTCGGTCCCGGGGAGGGAACGGGGCTCGGCAAGCCGCTCAAGATCATCGCCCACCCCCTGCGGGAGCGGATCCCGGTCTGGGTCGCCGCCCTCGGCGAGGCGAACGTCTCGATGACCGCCAAGGTGGCCGAGGGCTGGATTCCCATCCTCTTCGACCCGGAACGGGCGGATCGGGTGTGGGGACCGTCGTTGGCCCGGGGCCTGGCCGAGCGGGATCCCGAGCTCGGGCCACTGCAGATCTCGGCCGGCGGGATCCTGGCCATCGGCGAGAGCGACGAAGCGCGAAGCGCCTACGAGCGGATGCGCCCGATGGTGGCCCTCTACGTCGGGGGCATGGGGGCGAAAGGCAAGAACTTCTACAACGACGTGGTCCGCCGCTACGGCTACGAGGACGAAGCCGAGACGATCCAGGACCTCTACCTGTCCGGCGAGAAGGAGAAGGCGGCCGCCGCCGTTCCCGACACCCTGCTCCGGGCTCTCAGCCTGTGCGGGCCGGAGGGGTACGTCGCCGAGCGGATCGCCGCGTTCAAGGAGGCGGGGGTGACCCACCTCCAGGTCTCACCGGTGCCCACGGGCGGCCAGCGACTCCTCGACCTGACCGAGCGGGTGAAGACTTTGGCCGAGTCGGCCTGAGGGGCAGAAGCCCGGGGACGACGATCGGCCCGGAAGACGGTTCGGGCCGGGTCCGGGCACCCGCGGGCAGGAGCAGCGGGGTGTGATCGGGCGTAACGTCGCCACGGCCAGTCGATGGGCCGCCGCCGGCCGCGCGGACAGAAGAAACAGCACAAAAGAAACAGCACAGAAGAAACAGCACAGAGCAACAGAAGACACGAGACAGGGGAAGTACGACGTCATGGGCGAACTCGACACCGGGACCGAGGATCTGTTGGGGCGGGTCGACGACGGCGTCGCCGTCTTGACCATGAACCGCCCGGAGCGGCGGAACGCGCTTTCCGGGGCCATGCTGGCGGCACTCGGCACCACCTTGGCCCGCCTCGAGGTGGACGACGACGTGGGCTGCGTGGTGGTGACCGGATCGGGGGGCGCCTTCTGCGCCGGCGGCGACGTGAAGGACATGGCCCAGGTCAACCAGGCCGCCGATGGTCGCCGGATCACCCTTGATGAGCGGATCCACCTCCAGCGCCTCGACCAACGGGCGACCTCCGGACGGCTCTACGAGATGCCCAAACCCACCATCGCCATGGTGCCGGGGGCCGCCGCCGGTGCCGGCATGTCGATCGCGCTCGCCTGTGACCTGCGATACGGCGCCGAGCGCGCCGTGCTCACCACCGCCTTCGCCCGGGTCGGGTTCGCCGGCGACTACGGCGGGACCTGGTTTCTCACCAGATTGGTCGGCCCGGCCAGGGCCCGGGAGCTCTACTTCCTCTCGCCCCGCCTCGACGCTTCGCAAGCCCTCGCGCTCGGGCTGTTCAACGGGGTGTTCCCCGACGAGCGCCTGGAGGACGAGACCATGGCCGTCGCCCGCCGCCTGGCCGGCGGCCCCCGGGTGGCCTACCGGTACATGAAGGAGAACCTGAACCGGGCGGTCCGGGGCGAGCTCGGCGAGTGCCTGGACATGGAGGCGGCCCACCACATCAGGACCGGCTTGACCGAGGACCACCGGGAGGCCGCCGCGGCGTTCGTCGAGAAGCGCGAGCCGGTGTTCAAGGGGCGTTAGCGGTGTCGGTCCGGTTGCGTCAGGTGGCCCTGGTGGCCCGGGAGCTCGACCCGGTGGTGCGGGCTCTCTCGGCCGAACTCGAGGTGGAAGCCGAGCCGTTCCACGACCCCGGCGTCTCGGTCTTCGGCCTCGAGAACGCGGTGCTGGCCCTGGGGGACACCTTCTTGGAGGTTGTCTCCCCGGTCGCTCCGGACACCACGGCCGGCCGGTACCTGGACCGGCGAGGCGGCGACGGCGGGTATATGGCCATCTTCCAGGTCGACGACCTGGCCGCGGCGCGGGCCCGGGTGGAGCGGTTGGGCATCCGGGTCGTGTGGCGTTCCGACCACGACGACATCGCCGGGACCCACCTGCACCCGAAGGACCTGCCAGGGGCCCTGGTCTCCATCGACTGGGCCGCCCCGCCAGGCTCGTGGCGGTGGGCCGGGCCGACGTGGACCGGGACCGAGCCCGAGCACCGAGGCGGGGGGATCACCGCCCTCACGGTGCAGACCGAATCGCCGGGGGCGCTGGCCGGTCGGTGGGCCGAGGTGCTCGGTGTCTCGGCCACCGAGGGGGCGGGAACGGCCCGGATCCCCCTGGACCGGGGGGAGCTGCGCTTCGTGCCGATCGACGACGACCGTGGCGAGGGCATCTGTGCGCTCGAGGTCGTGGTGCCCGGGTCGTCCCGCCGCACCATGTCCGTCTGCGGGGTCCGGATCGAGGTGCGTTCGCAGCCGGACTGAGCTGGAACGGGCGACTCGCCCCGGCCTTGGGGAACCGGTTCCCCCGGTCGCTCAGCGGAGCGCCGAGAGCCCGCCGTCGGCGGCTAGGACCTGTCCGGTGACATAGCTCGAGTCTTCCGAGAGGAAGAACACCACCACCTGAGCGACCTCCCACGCCGTCCCCTGCCGGCCGAGCGGGACCGGTGTCCGGTCACGGCCCGGCCGGACGGCCGACGCCCGACGGCCGAGGGGGGTGTCGATCAGGCCGGGCGCCACCACGTTCGCCCGGACCCCGGAAACCCCTCCAACGCGACGTGCCGGCACAGGCCGGCCAAGGCGGCCTTCGAGCTGTCGTAGGCGGGGATGGTGCTCCTGGGCTTCAGCCCGGCGACCGAGGAGACGAAGACGATTGATCCGCCGGTCATGTGGGGGAGCGCGGCCTTGGTCAAGAGGAAATGCGACCGGACGTTGACCGCGAAGACGAGGTCCCACTGTTCGGCCGAGGTCCCGGCCAGCCCGGCACCGAGCCCGATCCCCACGTTGAGGACCAGCCCGTCGATGCCCCCCATGGCGGTGCGTGCCTCCTCGACCACGGCCTGGCAGGCTGTTTCGTGGGCGACGTCGCCGACCACGACACAGGGTGCAACCCCTTCGGCCTCCACCAGCCGAGCCGTCTCGGCGAGGGCGTCCTCGTCCCGGTCGGCCAGGGCGAGCACGGCGCCGGCCGGGCGGCCAGCACGGCGGTGGGCCGGCCGTTGCCCGGCGGCGGATCCGCCTCCGCCGAGGGCCGGGTGCCGGCGCCGACCACCAGCACCCGGCGACCGGTGAGGGGAGCGGTCACTCCGGGAGCGGGGCGGCGTCGGGCTCCGGGGCGACTCCGAGGGAGTTCAGCGTGAACGCCACCAGGTGGTACTGGCCGACCACCATGGGGATTTCGATCAGCTGACGCTCGTTCAGCTCGGCGGCGAGGGTGGTCCAGGTCGGCTCGGCGATCTCGGCGTCGTGGTGCAGCTCGTCGGCGGCGGCCAGCATGGCGGCGTCGAGCCCCTCCCAGCCCTCGGCCCGGGGGCCGCCCGCGACCCGGGCGATCTCGGCGTCGGTCAACCCTGCGGCCAGCGCGATCCGGACATGCTGGCCCCACTCG
>JAJYVS010000054.1 GCA_021791895.1 Actinomycetes bacterium
GAGGTCGGCCAGCTGGTCTACGGCCGGATCACCAAGCTGGTCCCCTTCGGTGCCTTCGTCCAGGTGGGCGACGGCATCGAGGGTCTGGTCCACATCTCGGAGATGGCCGCCCACCACGTGGACGTCCCCGAGCAGGTGGTCAACCCGGGCGAGGAGCTGTGGGTGAAGATCATCGAGATCGACCTGCAGCGCCGCCGCATCAGCCTCTCGATCAAGCAGGCGGCCGAGGGCGGCGAGGTCTCCGAGGAGTACCGGGAGGCCTTCGGCGCCCACGCCTACGACGCGGAGGGGAACTACATCGGGAACTACGACTACTCCGAGACCGAGTTCACGCCGGAGACCGAGGCCCAGGCGGCCTGGGCCGACTACGCGGCTGAGCAGAGCTCGGCGGAGGCGCCCGAGACCCCGGAGGCGACCGAGCCCGGGCCGGCCGACTAGGAGCGAACCGCCCGGGTCCGCACCCGTCGGGCTGACGAGCGGCGCGCTCGCCTACCATGCCGCACGTGGACGCGGCCACCCTCGATCCGGCCCGTCCCGGGGCTTCACCGGAGCCCGCTCAACCGGCGGCCGACGCCGCCACCGGCGTCCCGCTGCCCCAGTCGTGGCGCCGTGGCGCGATCGCCATCGGCCTGGCGGCGGTGGCAGCCGGGATCGCGCTCCGCTTCTGGACCCACTCCGCCCTCTGGCTCGACGAGGCCCTCACCGTCGACATCGCCAGGCGTCCCCTCAGCCAGCTGCACATGCTCCTGCGCCAGGACGGGGCCCCGCCCCTCTACTACGTGCTCTTGCACTTCTGGATGAAGGTCTTCGGCGACTCGAACCTCGGGGTGCGGTCCCTCTCCGGGGTCATCTCGGTCGCCACCATCCCGGTCGCCTGGGCGATCGGGCGCAACTACGGGCGGCACGGCGCCTGGGCTCTGGTCGTGCTCCTGGCCAGTTCGCCCTTCGCCATCTACTACGGCACCGAGGCCCGGATGTACTCGCTCGTCATGCTGGTCAGCGCGATCGGGATGCTGGCCCTCATCCGCGCGATGAGGCGACCCAGCCCGGCCAACCTGCTCGTCCTGGCGGTCTCGGTGGCGGCGCTCCTCTACAGCCAGTACTGGGCGCTCTACCTGGTGGCGACGGTCGCGGTCTGGCTGTTGTGGCGGAGCCGCAAGAGCGAACCCGATTCGGTCGCCCGGACCAACGCCCGGTGGTCCTTCGGGGCCTTGGCGCTCGGTTGCTTCGCCTTCGTGCCCTGGCTCCCGACCTTCGTGTTCCAGGCCCGCCACACCGGGACCCCGTGGGCCGCGCCGGGGAACTTCGGGGCGATCGTGAGCGCCATCACCGGGTTCACCGACAACCAGGCGACGCTGTCGGCGGCGGGGTCGAACCAGGGTCGCCTGCTCGCCATCTTGTACCTGGTGCTCGCGTTCCTGGCCGTGTTCGGGGTGGCCATCGACCGCTGGCACATCGAGTTGGACCTGCGGACCAGGGTCCGGAGCCGGGCACTCGCCTTCGTCGTCGTGGTGACGCTCATCGTGGCCGTCGCCGGCGGGTTGCTCTCCAAGAGCGGCTACTCGAACCGTTACGCCTCGGTCGTGTTCGTCCCGTTCCTGGCCCTCGTGGTCCTGGGGCTGCTCACCTTCGGCGACAGCCGGCTCCGTACCCTCGTCGTCGTCGTGGCGGCGGCGGCCGGGCTGGCCGTCGCGGTCCAGAACGTGAGCACCCAGCGGACCCAGGCGCCGTCGGTCGCCTCGGTGCTGGCGGCCCGGGCCAAGCCCGGCGACGTGGTCGCCTACTGCCCGGACCAGCTCGGACCGGCCGTCTACCGGCTGACCGCCGGTCGGGGGTACGACCAGATCACCTACCCCCGCTCGACCGGTCCGGCGGTCATCGACTGGATCGACTACAAGCAGGCGGTCCGGGCGTCCTCGCCGGCCGCCTTCACCCGTGAGCTGTTGGCCAAGACCAGGCCCGGCCACGTCATCTGGTTCGTCTGGGCCTCGGGCTACCAGGGGTTCAGCACCCGCTGCGAGCAGATCGCCACCGAGCTGATCCAGTCGCCGGGCTGGGGCGGGAGAACCTGGGTGATCGAGCGGCCGACCGTGTACTACGAGCCGATGAACCTCACCGAGTACGCGAAGGCGCCCTCTACGGTCCCAGCCTCGGGTTCGTGAGCGCCCCGGCCCTGCCCCGGGCGTTGGGCCGGGGCCTTCTCGGTCGCACGGCGCAGGCGTTGCGGGTGGTGGCCGTGCCCTATGTGGCCGCCAGGGTGCTCGTCCTCGGCGCACTCGGGGCGGCGCACCTGGTGGTGTCCCGGGGTCACCCCTCGGCGGCGGTGGTGTTCCGTGTCCACCAGGGCCTCTTGGCCTGGGACGCCGGCTTCTACGAGTCGATCGCCCGGTTCGGCTACCAACCCTTCGGCCACCAGGCGCTCCGGTTCTTCCCGCTCTTCCCGCTGGCCGCCCGGGCCCTCGCGGTCGTCCCGGGGATCTCGGACACGACGGCGATCGTGCTCATCGCCAATGTCGGCGCGCTCGTGGGGACGGTCCTTCTGGTCGTCCTCGTGCGCCGGGAGACCGGCGACGAGCAGCTGGCCCGACGCAGTGCCTGGGTCATGTCGCTCGCCCCCCCGGCGTTCTGCTTCGTCCTCGGCTACGCCGAGGGGCTCCTCCTCGCCCTGAGCGTGGCCTGCTTCCTCTGCCTCCGGCCGGCACCGGGGGCCCGGCCGTCGTGGTGGTGGGCGGCGGCCTTCGGGTATGCCGCCGGCCTCACCCGCCCCCTCGGGGTCCTGTTGGGGGCGGCCGTGCTGGCCGAGGGGGTGCGACGGTGGCGGGGCGCCCGGGCCGCCGAACGCGTCGGCATCCTGGCCGCCCTGGCCGCCCCGGCCGCCGGGATCGTGACCTTCCTCGGTTGGTCGGGCGCGGTGTACGGGGACTTCTGGCTTCCGATCCGGGTCCAGACGTCGGCCGGCCACCACGGCGGGCTCACCGATCCGCTCGCCACCCTCGTCCACGACACGACCGGGGCGTTGCGCCACCCCGGCACGGCGCTGCACGTCCCCTGGGTGCTGCTCGCGGTGGTCCTCGTGGTCGCGGCCTGGCGGACCCTGCCCGCCTGCTACGGGGCCTTCGCCACGGCGGTGGTGCTGGTGGCGGTCACCGGCACCAACCTCGACTCCTTCGAGCGCTACGCCCTGAGCGCGTTCCCCCTCGTCGTGGTGGCGGCGATGGCGCTGCGGACCCGGTGGTTCGAGCGGGTGGTCCTCTCGGCCTCCGCCCTCGGGATCTTCGCCTACTCGTTGGCGGCGTTCCTGAACCGCCTGGTGCCCTAGCCGGGGTGGTGCGGGAGCCATCCACTAGTGTTCCCAGCCGAACGTGGGCCGGTCGGCGTCCGTTCGGGTGAGGGTCTCGGCCGTGCCGGCAGCACCCCGAGGTCGGGCTCCGAGGGGCGGTGACCGGCCCATGCGAGGAGATGCGCGGTGAGCACACGAGCGGAGAGTGCCCCGGGTGCCGGGCCCGACGGCCGAGCCCGGCTGGAGGACCCGGTGGTGGTGGTCGGCGCCGGGCCGGCCGGGCTCACCGCCGCGTACCAGCTGGCCAAGGCGGGGGACCCGGTGGTGGTGGCCGAGGCCGACGACGTGGTGGGCGGCATCTCCCGCACCGTCGAACGGGACGGCTGGCGCTTCGACATCGGGGGCCACCGGTTCTTCACCAAGGTGAAGGCGGTGGAGGACCTCTGGAACGAGATTCTCCCCGACGACGATTTCCTCCTGCGGCCCCGCAAGAGCCGCATGTTCTACAAGGGCAAGTACTACGACTACCCGTTGCGGCCGACCAACGCCCTGTGGAACCTCGGGCCCAAAGAGGCCCTCTTGTGCGGCCTCTCGTACCTGTGGGCCCGGATCGCCCCGCCCAAGAACCAGACCAACTACGAGGGCTGGCTGGTCGCCCGATTCGGCTGGCGGCTGTACCGGACCTTCTTTAAGACCTACACCGAGAAGGTCTGGGGGGTGCCGGTCTCCGAGATGCCGGCCGACTGGGCTGCCCAGCGGGTGAAGAACCTCGACCTCGGCAAGGCGGTCCTGAACGCCCTCACCCCCAAGCGCAACCAGACCCGGATCACGACCCTGATCGAGGAGTTCCGCTACCCGAAGCTCGGGCCCGGGATGATGTGGGAGGTCTGTCGGGACAAGGTCGAGGACCTCGGCGGGGTGGTCCATCTGGGGACCCGGGTGACGGGGGTGCACCTGGAGGGGGAGCGGGCCGTCGGGGTGAGCGTCGAGGAGGGCGGGGTGCGCCGCTACCTGCCGGCCAGCCACGTCATCTCCTCGATGCCGGTGGCCGAGCTGGTCGCGGCCCTCGACCCGCCGCCGCCTCCCGAAGTGCTGGCCGCCGGCTCCGATCTGCACTACCGGGACTTCTTGACCGTGGCCCTGGTGGTGCCGGCAGGGGCCGGGTTCCCCGACAACTGGATCTACGTGCACGCTCCCGACGTGGAGGTGGGCCGGATCCAGAACTTCGGCCAGTGGTCCCCCTACATGGTGCAGGCCGGCACCACCTGCCTCGGCCTCGAGTACTTCGTCTTCGAGGGCGACGCCCTGTGGAAGGCCGACGACGAGGTCCTGATCGAGCGGGCCACCCGGGAGCTCGGCCTGCTCGGGCTGGTCGATCCCTCGGCCGTGGAGCGGGGGTATGTGGTCCGGGTGAAGAAGGCCTACCCGTACTACGACTTCGCCTACAAGGACAACGTCGCCACGGTGGTGGCATGGCTCGCCGCCCATGCGCCCAACGTGCACCTGGTCGGGCGCAACGGCATGCACAAGTACAACAACCAGGACCACTCCATGTACACCGCCATGCTGACCGTGGAGAACATCCACGGCGCCGACCACGACATCTGGGCCGTCAACGTCGAAGAGGAGTACCACGAGGAACAATCGGGCGAGCGCCCCGGGGCCGGGGTGTCCGGATCGGGGCGCCTGGCCCCGGTTCTGCCCCGGCGCGAGGAGTCCGGCTCGGCCCGGCGATGAACCCGGCACCCCGGGCCGGGGGCGGGAGCCGCTCGGGCACGCCCGGAGCGCACGAGTGAGCTCGACCGGCCTGCGCGGCCTCTACGAGGATCCGGCGACCACCGTGCGCTCGGGGGCCGAACGGGCCCAACGGCAGGCCGCGATGCTGGTCGAGGCCCTCAGGGGGTCCTCGGAGGGGGCCCGGGTGCTCGACCTCGGATGCGGTGACGGCGCCTCAACCGAGGTCACCCGGTCCGTCCTCGCCGGGGCCGGGGTCGGGGCCCGGTTCGTCGGGATCGACTGGTCCCGCCCCGCCGCCCGCGCCGCTCGTGACCGGCTGGTCCCCGTCGCCCTCGGGGGTGTCGACGGTCCGGGGCTCCCCCTCGCCGCCGGCGTCCTCGACGTGGTCGTCTTCTCCGAGGTCGTCGAGCACCTGGTCGACACGGACGCCGCGTTGGCCGAGATCCGTCGGGTCCTCGCCCCCGGCGGCACCCTGCTCCTCTCCACCCCCAACCTCGCCGCCTGGTACAACCGGGTCCTGGTCCTCCTCGGCGTCCAGCCCCTCTTCACCGAGGTCTCCATCCGGGCCATCTACGGCCGTCCCGGCTCCGAGGTCGTCGGGCACCTCCACGTCTTCACCCGCCGCGCCCTCGTCCAGATCCTGGCCGCCAACGGGTTCGTCGACATCGAGGTCCGCGGCGCCCCCTACCACGACGTACCCCGGCCCTTCCGGCCCCTCGACCGGGCCCTCTGCCGGCTCCCCGGCCTGGCCTCGATCCTCCTCGCCCGGGCCACCAAGCCGGGCTGACCCCGGGGCATCTTCGCCCGGGACGTCGGGCGGCCCGCCGGCCGGGCCCGGGGCCGACCGGTCGGGCCGGACCCCGTCCTCCTCGTCGAGGTGGACGAGGCCGCCTCGGTCCCCGCGTGGTTCGGGGGCGACCGGGAGCGGGCGCCAGCTGCGGGCCACCCCGACGAGGCTGTCGGCCGCCAACGCGCCGAGCGCGATCCACACCAACCAGCTGGCGAGGTCGTGGGGGAAGTGGTGGTGCAGCTTGCTCGCCACCACGACGCCGGCAGCTGCCCCGGCGAGCCCGACCGCCGGGAGGCTGAGCAGGCCCCGGAACCAACGGAAGCCGAGTGCGGCCAGGGCGCCGGCGCCGACCGCCAGGCCGATCCACGGGGCGCTCACGGCTGCGACGCCGGCGCCGATCAGGCCGGCGGCGATCGGGATCGCCCACAGGTGGGGCCGTCGGCCCCGGTCCAGCCAGGGCCCGCACAGGCGCGGGCCCTCCTCGAGCCCCTCGTCACCTCCCGGCCACCCGGCCGGCGCGGCGGGCATGACCGCCGCTTGGGCCGGCGCCCGCCCGCGCCGCCACAGCCGGCGGAGGGGGAGGAGGACGATCCCGAGGCACACGAGGAGCGCCAGGGCCGAGATGAGCAATGCCACCCAGACCTCGCGCTGGGGGGTCCAGGTCAACGAGACGGTGAAGGTCCCGGTCTTGGTGGCCCCGAGGGCACCGAGGTCGCTCGCCGACACCGCCCAGCCGTTGGCGAAGCCGTCGACGAGCTCGGAGCCACCGAGCGAGACGGGGTGGGATTTGGCCGGCGGTTCGCCCGAGGTCGGGCTCGGCGAGGCGACCGCCCGCCAGCCGGGGTTCACGCTCTGGCCCAGCACCAGCTCGAAGGGTCCGGTGGCCCCGGTCACCAAGAGCTGCTCGCTCGTGGAGGTCTTGCCGACCACGCTCACGGTGGGGGCGGGACCGGGTTGGGTGGCCGGAAGGGAGCCGAAGGGCGCCGCCGGCCCCGGTCCGCCGCCCGGGGCGGAGTCCAGGGTCAGCTGGTCGACGTTCCAGCCGGTGAGGGTGGAGTGGCCGAGAGCGGTCGTCACCACGTGGGTCCCGGCGCCGAGGGTGATGCCGTTGGCGTCCGGCCCGCAGGGGACGAGGGTCATCTCGCCACCCTGGAGGGCGGAGGCGGTCGAGCCGACCACCTCGACGCTGATCGGACGGCCGTCGATCGCGATCAGGTTGGACCGGCAGGTCCCCGGGAGCGTGGCCGGCAACGGTGCCACCTGGACGCCGGGGATGCCCACCTCGGCGATGGCCATCGGCAGGGCGACCGGGTTCGAGGAATAGAAGTTGGTCCCGTACTCGAGGCGCACCCCGGTGATGGTGAGGCGGATCCGCTGCCCGCTGAGGGGGGCGAAGCTGACCGGGACGCTCACCGTCGCCCCCTTCACCGGCTGGTCCTTGATCGCAGGGAGCTGGATGGCGCGGCTCCCCTGGTCGGTCGAGATGGTGATCGAGGTGGGCACCGAGTGCCGCCCGTCCGCCACGATCTGTAGGTCGAGGTGGTCGAAGGTAATCGGGTGCCGCAGGTCGTACTCGAGCCACTGACCCTTCTGGTAGGCGGCGCCGAAGCCGTCCTGCCACGCGGTGGCCGGGTTCCCGTCGGCCGCCGCCGACGCCGTGGCCGCCAGGTCGCCGGGGAGGCGGCCCTTCGAGTAGGCGATCACCGGGCTGCTCGAGGGTACCTCCCGACCCACCAGGGTGTCGATCTCGTCGTCGGGGATGAGCGCCGAGATGCTGGCGGTCCCAGACAGGCTGAAGGTGCGGGCGGTCGGCAGGGTGAAGGCCCGGGCGATGGTGGTCTCGGGGTCGGTGCGGTACGGGAACGAGTACGGCGACACCCGTTGGCGGACCATGTCGATGGTCAGCCGGTTGGCCAGCGAGGCGGTGCCGGCGGCGCTCAGGAGGTCCTCGGGCATCTTGATCACCTGGAGCACCCGGAGGTTCGGCACCTCGACCTCGGCGAAGCCGACCGAGGTGGCGGCGGACGGGGACTCGTGGTCGTTGCTGGTGGCGTCGATCCTCACCCGGAGGGTCCGGAACGACCGGGGGGCGAAGGTGATCGTCTGGCCGGTCGGAGCAAGCGAGGCTGGGCTCAGAGCCTCGGTCACCGGGCGCCCGCCGTCGAAGGTGAGGGTGACCTTGGTGATGGTGCGGCTCGTGTTGCCGTTCTGCGGCTGGACCAGGGTCAGCTTGTCGGCGCTGATCGGCCGGGGGACCGCCACCTGCCACCACTGGCCGGCGGGGTCGGACATGCCGATCCCGGTCGTCCAGGCGGTGTCGAGGTTCCCGTCGATCGCCGAGTACGCGGCGTCTTCGGGGGTGTAGGAGTCGGCGTTGCCATACGACGAGGCGGTGACGTTGACCGCGCCGAGGTACGAGGCGACGGTTTTCGAGTCGGCCGGCGCTCCGGGGGTCAGGTTGATCGGCGAGTCACTCGGGTCGGTCTTGGACGGGTGGTCGCTCGGGGTCTCGGTGTACCCGTAGTCGCCGACGAAGGTGTCCCACCGGAAGGCCTGCTTGCGGTTGGTGTCGGTGAGGACCAGGGCGGCTCCGCCGGACAGGAGCCGGCGGAGCTGGGCCGGGCGCTTGTCGAGGGTGCTCGAGTAGTAGATGGCGCTCGAGGTGTTGAGCAGCCCGGCGGCGGCCAGGTTCTGGAGGCCGACCCCGTCGCCGGCGACGATCAGCGCACCCCCGTTGGACTCGGCCCGGGTGATCGGTCGGGGGTCGGCCACGGTGTAGGTGACGACGGGCGAGGGGTTGGGCAGGGCGGTGAGCGACGCCAGGTTCTGGTCATCGACATAGGAGTAGCTCGGGGTGTTGGCGACCGGTCGCCCGAAGGACACCGGGTCCGACAGCCCGACCGGGGTCTGCGCCAGCTGCTGGGCGAGGAGCGTGGGCTGGGGGGAGTTGTAGTGCTCGAAGCGCTGGTCGTACTGGACCAGGACGTCGCCCGCGCTGAGCAGCCGGGCCATCGGGGCGAGCGCGTTCCACTGCTCCGTGCCGAGCTCGATGGGGTCGTCCAAGGCCGCGAGGAGGTCCGCGGTGGCGATCGATCCCATGACCTGCTGCTCACGGGTCACGAAGGGCCGGGTGAGGAACGCCGGCTGCGGCGGGTCGACGGTGTCCCCCCAGCGGTACGAGGCGAACTGCTCTCCGGGGATCGCGAGGACCCGGGTCCCCGGGTGCGTCGCGTTCAGGTGCTTGATCGCGGCCAGCTGGTACGCGGGCAGTTTCGCCGGCTGAACGAAGAAACTGGCGACCTCGGCGTCCCCGTTGAAGATCGCCGGGTTGGCGGCGACGATCACCGCCGCCGACAGCGCGATGAACGGCACGCTCGTCTTCGGGAACCGACGCCACAGCGCGGAGAGCCCCGCACCGAGCAGCATGGCCAGCCCGAGGATGACGAGGGGGGTGGCCCGGTCGGTCGAGCGCAGGGCCAAGCCGGCCGTGGTGTCGACCATGAATTTCTTGAGTAGCCCGCCGACCGGGGTGGGGTGGGTGAAGGGGTGAGCCCCGACCGAGAAGACGACCCCGACGAGGGCCAGCACGGCGAAGTAGGCGCGATAGCGCCACCGGGCGATGACCCCGCCCAAGAACCCGAGGAACGGGGCAACGTAGGACAGGGCGACCAGGTAGGTCCGGTGGGTGTAGATGAGGGCGGACTGGGTCCAGGCCCCCAGTCGGTCCTGGCCGTAGAAGTACCAGTAGCCGAGCCCGCGGATCACCTCCGAGGCGCTGGAGGTGCTGGTGGTGGCCTTGAGGGTCTCGGTGTAGCGGAGCACGTCGACGCCGTAGCCGGCCTCGACCACCAACCCGGTGATCCACCACAGACAGCACAGCGCGGTGAGCAGCCCGATCTGGAGCATGACCACGAGCCCGCGTCGGAGGCTGGCCTCGCGCTGGACGAAGACCGCGAACACGAGCCACAACACCGGTGCGAGCCCGACGTAGATGATGGCGGTGGCGTTGATGCCACTGGTCAACGCGACGACGATCGCGAACAGGGCCGGATACCGCCAGCCCCGGGTCCGCAGCGCCCGGGCCGTGAACGCCACCATGAACGGGAGCCCGGCCCAGGGCAACAGGATCACCGAGATCCGCCCGGCGTACTGCAAGAAGTAGGGCGAGAGCATGTAGGCGAGCGCGGCGACCACGATGGCCGGCCGACGCACCTGCAGAGTCCGGCCCAGATAGAGCACGCCGGCACCGGCGGCGAAGAGCATCGAACCCAGCCAGAGCCGCTGGGCCACCCACACCGGCACGCCGATGGCCGAGAAGAACCAGTAGAAGGGCCCCATCGGCAGCAGATAGCCGATGTACTGGTGGGTGACCGTGCCCAACCCGACGCTCGGGTCCCACATGTTGGTGACCTCCCGGAGGAAGCGTCCCGGGTCCAGGTACAGGTAGGTCTTGGTGTCGGAGGTCTCGATGCCGGGACGGACCACGAGCAGCGGGATGTACGCCAGCCCGGCAAGCGCGACCAGCAGGGCGGCATCGAAGATCGATCGCCGCCGCACCCCGAGAGCCGACGCGAGGCGACGCCAGCGGTGGGGCGCTTCCGGTGTGATCCCGTCCTCCCCGGTCGAGGTCGGCGAGATCGTGGTCGGCGTCGTGGTCATCGTGGAGCGTGGTCCGCCCGAGGCGCCGAAACTCCGACGTCAGGCCGCCGTTTTGACCCCTCTAGCTGGGCGGATTTGGCGCTCACGGTAGCGTAGAGCCCCCCCGGGCACCCAAACTGGTCGGCGCCCGCCGACCGTGGGCCTCAGACGACAGGATCGGGCGGGCTGGAGAGCTCGTGGAGCGGGCCGACCGGGACGCGTGCGTCGCCCGAGCCGGCGAGCGCCTCGGTGCGGGAAGGGGGGAGGGTCACCGGCTCTTCGACCAGTGGCATCTCGGGCTCCTCGGAGACCGGCCGGGCCCGGGCCAGGAGGAGGACGCCGGCGACCACCGCGGCGAACCCGACCACCCGCAACCCCAGCTTCCAGTCCGACGACGGCAGGTGCTCGCCGAAGATCACCGTGCCCACCGCGACCACGTAGGTGCTCGAGACGACGTTGGACACCGGGACGACGACCGAGGCCGAGCAGCGCTGCAGGGCCGTCTGGAACAGCACCAGCCCGATCCCCGAGGTGCAGACGAAGGCGTAGAGGTAGGGCGAAACGAGCACGTGGGGGATCGACAGCCAGATGCCGTGTCGCTCCACGATCGACGACACCGCCTTCACAGCCAGCCCGCTCACCCCGTAGATCAGCCCGGTCCCGAGCCCGTAGACCCCGGCGCGGGCGTTGCGGTGGAACCACCGACCGCCGAAGCGGTCGGCGCCGACGAAGAAGGCCCCGGCCACGAGCACGGTGGGCACCGCCGCCACCACGAGGGGAGTGAAGTGCCCGCCGACGCCGGCCGCGTCGCTCGAGAGGTCGAGCGACAGGCTGATGCACAAGAGCGCCGTGGCGACGAGCGCGATGGCGGCCCACTCCCGGGGCCCCAGTCGTTCCTTCAGGGTCACATGCGAGAGGACGAGGAGCACCACGATCCCCGAGACGAAGATCGGCTGGACGACCGAGATGGGCGCGAGGGAGAGGGCGAGGACCTGGAGCGCAAGCCCCCCCAGCATCGAACAGAACCCGATCACCCAGACCGGCGAGGACAGCAGCGTCGTGGCCAGGTGCACGATGCGCCGCGCGTGGACCGGGGGCAGGTCCTCCAGGCCGTGCTTCTCGAGGACGAACCCGACGTTGTAGAGCAGGGCCGAGACGATGCTCACGAGGACCCCGGTCGCCAGGTGGTGGCTCACCGCTCACCTCGTGTCGACGCCGGCGCCCGACGCCGGCTGGGCGCGCGACCGTCGGCGGTCTCGGTCAGCATGGACGCCCAGCGTACTGCCGGGCGCCGGCGAACCGGGGTGGGTCAGCGCCCGGAGGCGGTCGGGACCCGGAGGCCCCGGTACCCCGGCAGGGGCGGGTCGTTCGGACAGGCCCCCGGTCCGGCGACGCCGACGGCGTAGCGCCGGTCGGCCGTCCAGGGTCCCAACTGCCATCCGTCGGTGGGCGGGGCCAGCCCGAGAACACCGGTGAGGTCGCCCATGATCAGCTGGGTCAGCTCGATGGCGCCGAACGGGCAGAGGTGGATGTTGTCGACCTGGCGGACCCGGACCTCGTGACCGCCGGTGGGGGCCCAGGTGAGGAAGCGTCCCTGCGGGGCGAAGACCCCGTCGGTCGTGAAGTAGACGGCGCGGCCCGGGAAGTCCCGCACCACCTGGGCGGCCTCGGTGTCCCAGGCCCGCTGCTCGGTGGTCAACGCCGACCACAACCTGGCCCGCACCGCCGCCTGGGCGATGAAGGCGTTCGGACCGATCTGGGGGAACTGCACCAGGGCCACCAGCGAGACCCCGTCGCCGGGAGCCAGCCAGACGCTGAGGGCTCGGCGCAGGAGCGCCACGTACCCGGCCGGGTCGTTCTGGGCCAGGGTGTCGTCCCAGGACCAGGTCCCGATGATCACCTGGGGGTGGTAGGCGGCGATGATCTGCTCGCTGTCGGCGGCCCAGGCTGGCACCCGGGTCAACCCCCACCCCCCGAAGGACGAGTCGGCCACCACCTCGGCCTCGCCGGTGGCCGCGAGAGCGGCGGTGAGCGGCGGTGCGCCGTCGTGCATCACGCTGTCGCCCAAGATCCAGACCCGGAGCGGGTTGGCGGCCGACGGGTCCAGTCCGCTCAGGTGGAACGTGGCGGGCACAACCCTCGGCCCTGCCCGGCTCGGCGCGCCGGCGGCGGTCGGGGGCGCGGCCAGCAGGGCCAGGGCCGGGACCAGGGCCCCGAGCCACCGACATCGGGCGAGACCGCGCCGCTTCGGTCGAGAGCCGCGAAGCCTGTCCATGGCCCGCCGAGCCTACGGCGCCGGAGGTGCCGGACCGCCGCCCGGCCCCCACTTCGTCAGCGGGTTGGTCCGCCCAGTATCCTGTGCCAGCGCTTTGGGGGAGGGCGACGGGAGCGCGGCGGCCCGGCCCGGGAGGGTGCACGGGCGGTCCGCCGAGGAGCCACAACACGATCGAGGGGTGATCGGCATCGACCAGCTCAGCCAGGACGCAAGCGCGACCCTGCGCGATCTGGTGGAGTCGTCGGGGACCCGCCGGGTCGACGTCGTGGCGTGGCGCGATCTCGACGATCCCGAAGCCGGGGGCTCCGAACTCCACGCCCACGAGATCCTCTCCCGTTGGGCGGCGGCCGGGGTCGACGTCCGGCTGTGGACCTCGCGCGTCGACGGCGCCGCCAGGCAGGTCGAACGGTCCGGCTACCGGGTCACCAGGCGGGCCGGCCGCTACGCCGTGTTCGCGGCGACGGGCCTCGACGCGCTGCGGGGGCGGCTCGGGACGGGCGACGGGGTGGTCGAGATCTGGAACGGGATGCCGTTCTTCTCGCCGCTGTGGGCCCGGCGACCCCGGATCGTGTTCCTCCATCACGTGCATGCCGAGATGTGGCGCATGGTCCTGCCCGAGCGGCTGGCCCGGGTCGGCTACGCGATCGAGTTGAACCTGGCCCCACCCCTGTACCGACGGGGTCGGGTGGTCACCCTTTCGGAGTCCTCCAAACGCGAGATCGTGGAACGACTGGGCTTTCGTCCCGACAAGGTGAGCGTGGCGCCCCCCGGGGTCGAGGAGCGGTTCACCCCCGGCGGGACCAAGAGCAGCGACCCGCTCGTCTTGACCGTGGGCCGCCTGGTCCCGGTGAAGCGGTTCGACCGCGTGATACGGGTCGTGGCCGAGCTGCGCCGTCACCGTCCGGACCTCGAGTGCCTCATCGTCGGAGAGGGCAGCGAACGCCCGGCGCTCGAGGCGCTCAGGCACGACCTCGGAGCAGACGGCTACGTCTTTTTGCCCGGGCGTGTGCCGACAGCAGACCTCGTCGCCGCCTACCGGCGAGCCTGGGTGGTCGTGTCGACC
>JAJYVS010000002.1 GCA_021791895.1 Actinomycetes bacterium
GCTGGGCGGCAGTCGAAGGCGTCGTCCGCCAGCGCGGGGCCACGGCCATCGCCGTCCACCATCACCGCGTGGGGGAACGCCGAGGTCGAAACGTCGGCCGCGTCGCAGCGGCCCGCAAGCTTCTCACCCTCGTCTACTACGGCCTGCGTGACGGCGAGATCCGCTGCCTGGCCAAGACGGGGTGAGACCCCGAACGGACGCAACGTGGTGCGAGCTCGCCACTTGTCATGGTCCCCGCCTCCTGGCGGCGCGGCCGCGCGCTTGATTGAGCCCACCAGGTTGCGGCCGAACCACTCCATGTCGCCGCCGCGCGACGAAGAGATGACCGGCACCCGGGTTCCGGGTTGCCCAGCCAGTACCGCCTGGCACTGGAGACGGCACGCCACGCGTCCCACCTCGGCACGACCACGGGGGCGCGATCAGGAAGCCCTGGCGGGCTTCCCTCCCATGGTGTGATCGACCGCTGACCGGGCCGTCAAGGCTTCCCCTACGGGCGGCCTGCGGCCGGCCTTGACCGCCCTCCTCGAGCCGCGTCCGATTCTGCGGCTCTGGTTCGTCGCGCCCTGCGACGGATGCCGACTGCTCGCTCTTCCCCTCAGGAGAGGATCAGCGGAGCCGGCATTTCATGCCGGCACTCTCTTGACAGGGGGCGCTCCTTCAGAGATGACATGGCGGTAGAGGGACATCGGGGCAACGCCGAGTTCCGCGGCCAGACTCCTGATGGTCATGTCCTCGTAGCCACCGGCCTGCACAACCCGCATGGCGGTGGCGACCACCTGCTCGCGCGAGATCGTCCCCCACGGAGCTCGCTGACGAGTCAGCTGGGTCGGTGAACTCATGAGCCCGGTCCCGGGTGCAGGCTCGCTCGGCGCACGACGAGGCATGCTACTCAGCCCCTGGCCAGGACACTCGGGGTGAGTGTGCTGCGTCCTCTCGCAGGCGGCGAACATCGATTGGGGACGCGCCG
Source organism: Actinomycetes bacterium (assembly GCA_021791895.1). Taxonomy (GTDB): domain Bacteria; phylum Actinomycetota; class Acidimicrobiia; order Acidimicrobiales; family RAAP-2; genus Palsa-461. The sequence continues at coordinate 968 of JAJYVS010000002.1, forward strand.
GGGCCGATCACGTCCGGAACGGTTCAACCCTTGACGGCACCGGCGGTCAGCCCGGCGACCAGCTGGCGCTGGAAGAGGAGCAGGAGGATCGCGATGGGCAGTGCGGCGAGGATGGTCCCGGCGAACACCACGTTGAACTGGCTGAAGTTGGCCCCACTCAGCTGGCGCAAGCCGATCTGCACGGTACGGACACTGTCGGTCTGGGTCACCACCAATGGCCAGAGGTACTGGTTCCATGCCGACAGGAACGCGAACAGGGCGAAGGCCGCGATCACCGAGCGGTTGATGGGGGCCACGATCCGGAACAGGAACTTCAGGTGTCCGCAGCCGTCGAGCTGGGCCGCGTCGCGCAACTCGGGGGGGAATCCCAAGAAGGCCTGCCTGAACAGGAAGATCCCGATTCCGCTGGCGACGAAGGGGAGGATGAGCGACGGGAAGGTGTTGAGCAGACCCAGCCCATTGATGGTCTGGTAGTTGGGGATCAGTGTGGCCTCGCCCGGCACCATCAGTGTCGCGAGACAGGCGAAGAAGAGCACCTTGCGGGCTGGGAACTTGAGGAACACGAACGCGTAGGCCGCGAGCACCGAGGTCGTCACCTCCAAGGCGACGATGGCGAAGGTCACGATCGCGCTGTTGCGCAGGTAGATCCCGAGGCTACCTTGCCGGAAGGCGGTGACGAAGGTGTTCCACTGGGGATCGGTGGGGAACAGCGTCGGGGGTCGGTGGGTGATCTGTTGGGGGGTGAGCAGGGCGTCGACGATCGTGATGTAGATGGGAAAGAGCACGACGGCCGCCGCGCCGATGAGCACCGCGTAGCGAACCGCCAGGCGTAGGTGGCGCGTGCGGCGCGCCGAGACCTCAGTCGCTGGCATAGCTCACCCGCCGTTGGAAGAAGAAGAACTGCACGAAGGTCAAGACGAGGAGGATCCCGAAGAGGGCTATGGAGAGCACGGCCGCGTACCCGGGGTTGTTGAACTGGAACGCCTGTTGGTAGATGTCGTAGATCAGCACGAGCGAGGCATGGTTCGGCCCGCCCTGGGTCAGAAGGTCGATCTGGCCGAACGACTGGAATCCGCCGATCACGCCGATCACCGCAGCGAAGAAGAGGATCGGTGAGAGCAGGGGGAGCACGATCTGGCGGAACCGCACCGAGCCCGATGCACCGTCGACCTTGGCCGCCTCCAGTACCTCCTGGGGGAGCGACTGGAGCGCCGCGCTCATCAAGATGAACGTGAAGCCGATGTTCTGCCAGACGGTCACCATTGCCACAGCTGGCAGGGCCCAGTGTGGATTGGCGAGGACCCCGTTCCCGCCCGCCTTGCCGAACAGGTAGCTGAGGACCCCGATCTGGGGGTTGAGCAGCGTGAGGAAGGCGACCGACGCGACCGCGGTCGAAGTCGCGACGGTCGAGGAGTAGATGGTCCGAAAGGCGCGTATCCCCGGCACCTTGGTGTGGGCCAGGTTGGCCAGGAGCAGACCGATGACGATCCCGGTGGGGACCGTGAGCAACACGAAGAACGCCGTCCGGCCGAGGTCGCTCACGAACTCCGACGACCCGAGGACCTGGCCGTACTGGTGGAACCCGACGTAATGAGACGGAAGGTTCGGTGTCGGGGGCGCGAGGAAGAACCCGAGGTAGGCGGTCTTGACCAGCGGGTAGAAGACGAACAGTCCGAAGGCACCCAGGGCGGGCAGGACGAGCAGGTAGCCGAGCGCTCCTTCGCGCAGACGTCGGAGTGTCCTCGCGCTCAACCCTGCGCCCGCCGAGCGACTCAGACCCGTTGGTTGTAGGACCGGATGGCGCTGTTGGCGGCCGAGGCGGCCTGGCTGAGCGCCTGCTTCGCCGGCGTGCCGTTGGACAGAGCCGCCAGGGCGTTCTGGATGGCGGTGTCGATCTGGTTCGCGGCGCCCGAGACATACCCCGCACAAGCCGGGTTCACCGGGCTCGACAGCAGTTGCTGGTACGGGACCCGGTAGCCGGGAACCGACTTCCACGCCTTGGACAGTGTCGGGTTTGACAACGAAGCCTTGCGCACCGGCACGTACCCGGTGCCCACCGCCCAGGTGGCCTGCTGGGCCGGCGAAGTCAGGAACTTGATGAACTGCCACGCCGCGTCCTGGTGGGCCGCCGACTTCTTCACGATGTACAGACCGGCACCGCCGATGAAAACGCCACCGGCCTTCGTCGGCTTGGACCCAGGAGAGGGGATCGGCCCGACCCCCAGCTTCACATTGGCGTATTGCTTTTGGGTCAGCACCGAGAGGATGGTGCCGAGCGCGGCGGAGGTGTCGAGCGTCATCGGTGCGATACCCGAGCCGATCGCCAGCAGGTTGTCGTAGACGCCGGTACCGGTGGGTGCGGTCTCCTGTGCCAACTTGTCGTTGAGCATGCCGGACCACCAGCTGAAGATGGACCTCCCGAGCGCGTCGTCGAACGTCACTGCGGTGGCGCGTCCTTTGCGGCCGTTGCTGTGGTTCACGACCGTCTTGTTCCCGAGCGACATGAACAGCTCGAAGGTCGCCGGCGCGCCCTTCAGGCTCATCCCGTACTTGGCCGCACCGCTTGAGACGATCTTCTTGGCCGCGCTTCGCAGCGCGTTCAGTGTCGTCGGCGGCTTGGTCGGATCGAGGCCCGCCTTGGCGAGCACGTTCTGGTCGTAGTAGAGGACCTGGCTGGAGATGTTGAACGGCATGGCCCAAAGCGTGCCGTTCACCCGGAAGTAGTTGAGCATCGAAGGGACGTAGTCCCCGAGTGAGTAGTGGTCGGCCGCGACGGCGGAGCCCACGGGAACCACACTCTGGCTGTCGATGAGCAATTGGATGAGCGAGGTCTCCCACTGGAGGACGTCGGGGAGCTTCGAGGTCCCGGCCGAGAGCGCCGTCGTGTAGGCGGTCAGGGTGTCGGTGTAGCTGTTCTGACCGACCAGGTTGACCCTGACGTTCTTCTGGGAACGCTGGAACTGGGCGGTCAGCTTCTGGAGGGTCTGGAGATTGGCCTCGGTCATGGAGTGCCACATGGTGATCGAGACCGGCTTCGACTTGGACCCCTTCGCCGCCCCGATCGGGAATTTCGACTTCGCCTCTGCTACTCCGGGAAGCAACAGGCCGACCCCGGCGCCGACACCGACCGCAGCGGCGCTCCGGAGCAGGTCACGACGGGTGAACGCCGGACCTCCCGTGAGGGCCGAGAGGACCGAAGCACTCAGGGGCTCTCGGTCGTCATTGTCCATGCGCTGATGCTAAGCCCGCCGATCCTCCCATTGATAGGGACCAAATTCCCTGGATTCGGGGTGTCGGGAACCTAACATCGTCCTACGTAGACCCTGCCCTCGCTGGTGCGACGAACGCACACGGACGGCTCTCTAGCCGGGGCGACCCGTTTCGACACCAGGGGAGCGAAGCACGACCGACGCCGCTGGCGACTGCCGGGCTCTCTCCCCGCGTGGATCGTCCTCGTGATCGGCGTCCCCACCTCGGTGATCGGGGCCGCACGGTGGCAGAGCTACGCCTCCAACCAGCAACGACAGCGGCTGAACACGACCACCGAGACCGTGGCCTCCACGTTGTCGGCCCATCTCCAACGAGACCAGGACCTGGTCCAGGTCTCCGGTCGACCGTCGCCACCGGGTTGACCACCACCAACGCATCGCTCGAACAGCTCTTCACGACCATCGGGCCGCAGCGCTACCCGGGGGCCGTGGGGCTCGCCTACGTGGAGAAGGTCAACGCCGGCTCGCTCTCCACCTTCGAGCGCCAGGTGAACGCGGATCCTGCGCTGGGCCAGGCGGTGACGTTCACGCTGAGTCCGCCGGGCACCCGCCCCTAGTACTGCCTGACCCGTCTGATCGCCGCACACCGGGCGAACGTCACCCAGGGGGGGAGCCAGCCCACGAGTCTCGGTGCCGCCCTGCCCTCGTTGCTCAACCCCGGCTTCGACCACTGCGACAGCGCCTTCAACGGGCTGCTGCACGCGGCGGCCCGGACCGGCGCGCCCGAGATGGGTCAGATCCTGCCCCTCCTCAGAGCGTCGGTGCCGGGAGCGGTCAAGCTCGGCGCTGCGTCCCAGGCCTCCGACCTCATCGAGATGGCCCTGCCGGTCTAAGCCGCCGGCCAACCCACCGCCGTCGCCGCGGAGCGCGAACAGGCCGTCATCGGCTGGGCCGCCGGCCTCATCAACCCGGGCCAGGCGACGGCTCCGATCCTCCAGAGCGTGGGCGGTCTGTCGATCGCGCTCAGCTACCGGAACCCGATCGGACAAGACTCCGTGATCGCCACCGCTGGTCAGCGAAGCAGCTCCGACGTCTTCCGGAGGGTGCAGCTGTCCCTCCCGGGGACCTGGGACGCCCTGATCGGGCTCCCACCCGACGCCGCCTCGCCCACGGTCCAAGCCTTGGGCGTCTTGGACGTCGGACTGATCCTGACCGTCTTGCTGTTCACCCTGCTGGTGCGCATGGCCAAGGCCCGGGAGCGGGCGCAGAAGGTGGCGTCGTCGACGAGCGCCGAACTGGCACACCGGAGCCTCCACGACCAGCTCACCGGACTACCGAACCGGGACCTCATCTTCGACCGGGCCGGCCACATGCTGGCCCGGTCCAAACGCGACCTCGCACCGCTGGCCGCCTTCTACATCGACCTCGACAACTTCAAGGCCATCAATGAGTCGTTGGGGCACGCGACCGGCGACCACCTCCTGAGGGCGATCGCCCTCAGGAGGTGGTCGCCGGTCCGGGCGTCCGACACGCTCGGCCGGGTCGGCGGTGACCAGTTCGTCGTCCTGGCCGATGCCATCTCCATCAACGAAGGACCCGATCCCATCGCCCGCAAACTCCTGGGCGCGTTCGCCCAACCCTTCTCGGGCCTGAAGCCGGGCACACCGTTGCGGGTCTCGGCCACCTTCGGTGTGGCCCGGGGCCAGCGCGACAGCGCGGCGGAGCTCATCCGGGATGCCGGTATCGCGCTCAACGCGGCCAAGAGCACGGCCAAGGGTCGGTGCCTGTACTTCGAGCCCGAGACGCAGACAGCGGCCCGTGGTCGGCTCGATCTCGAGCTCGACCTGCGGATGGCGGTCGAGCAGAACCAGTTCGTCGTCTACCAGCCCATCTTCCGCCTGCACGACTCGAGCCCCGCTACCTGACCATCGAGGTGACCGAGAGCGTGCTCATGGACGACGCCGACGAGGCGATCAGGCATCTGCTCCGGCTCAAGTCCCTCGGGGTGCGGATCGCGATCGACGATTTCGGGACGGGGTACTCCTCGCTCTCGTACCTCCGCCAGTTCCCCGTCGACGTCTTGAAGATCGATCGCTCCTTCGTTTCGTCGTCACAAGACTCCCAGGGGCGGGCGCTCCTCCACACGATGGTCTCGCTCGGACGCTCCATGGGCGTCGAGACCGTGGCAGAAGGCATCGAGCAGGAGGCCGAGCTGCGAATCCTCCAGGCCGAAGGGTGCAGCACCGGTCAGGGTTATCTCCTGGCCAGTCCCATGGGCAAGGACGTGCTCTGGAGCCGCCTCACGCGAGCCCCGGTCCCGGCGGGCGTTGAGGTCCCCCTGCGGCCGCTCAGCCGAGTTCGGCCAGCACGGCCTCGATGTCCGCGTCCACCACGCCAGGCACGGCGATCTGGCTGATGGCGAGATCCGGATCCTTCAGCCCGTGGCCGGTCAGCACGCAGACCACGGTCGACCCCGGAGGGACCTCGGTGGCCAGGAGTCCGGCCACCGAGGCGGCCGATGCCGCTTCGCAGAAGACCGACTCCTCTTCGGCCAGGAAGCGATAGGCGGCCAGGATCTCCTCGTCGGTGACGGCACGGATGGCCCCACCCGACTCGTTCGCCGCCGCGGTCGCGGCGTACCAGCTGGCCGGGTTGCCGATGCGGATGGCGGTGGCGACCGTCTCGGGCTCCTCGACGACGTGCCCGAGCACGATGGGCGCGGCGCCGGCGGCCTGGAACCCGAGCATCCGCGGCAGCTTGGTCGACCAACCGGCATCCTGATACTCGCGATAACCCCGCCAGTAGGCGGTGATGTTGCCCGCGTTGCCCACCGGGATGCAGTGGACGTCGGGCGCGTCGCCCAGCACGTCGACGATTTCGAATGCCGCCGTCTTCTGACCCTCGATGCGCAACGGGTTGACCGAGTTGACCACCGTCACCGGGGCTCGTTCGGGGAGAGCCCGGACGATGTGCAGGGCCTGGTCGAAGTTGCCCCGCACCTGCAGGACTCGGGCCCCGTGGATGAGGGCCTGGGCGAGCTTGCCCAGCGCGATGTGGCCCTCGGGGATGAGGACCACGCAGCGAAGGCCGGCTCGACTGGCATAGGCCGCGGCGGACGCCGAGGTGTTCCCGGTCGACGCGCACACCACCGCCTTCGTCCCCTGACCGAGCGCGCTCGAGATCGCCACAGTCATGCCCCGGTCCTTGAACGAACCGGTGGGGTTGGCCCCCTCGACCTTCAAATAGACGGTCGCACCGACCCGCTCGGAGAGCCGAGGGGCGGGCACCAGCGGCGTGCCCCCCTCGAGCAAGGTGACCACCGGATCGCCGTCGCGGATCGGCAGGTACTGGCGATACTCCTCGATGACCCCGCGCCAGCCGGGCATCTCAGGCGCCGGGGCTTGGACCGGAGCTCTCGGTTCCGATCACTCGCAGCACGGCACCGATCCGGTCCACGACCTCGAGCTTGCGCAGCTCGGCGACCGTGTCCGACACCGCGCCGCCGTCGGCCATGTGGGTGAGGAAGATCAACCGCGCCTCGTCTCCCAGCCCCTTCTGTTCCATCCAACGGATGGAGACGCCGTGCTCACCCATGACCCCGGCCACCGAGGCCAAAACCCCGGGCCGGTCGATCACGTCCATGCTCAGGTAGAAAGGCGAACACAGCTTCTCGATCGGCACCAGATCGACCGCCACCCGACGCGACGCCGGCGGGGTGGATCCGCCGTGACGGAGGTGGCGCGCCGCCACGATGAGGTCCCCCAGCACCGCGCTGGCCGCAGCACTGCCCCCGGCGCCCTGGCCGTAGAGCATCATCTCCCCGGCGTGCTCGCCCTCGATGAACACCGCATTGTTTGCCCCGTTGACCGATGCGAGGGGGTGGCCCGAGGGAACCACCGCCGGGTGCACGCGCACCGAGATCGCCGAACCCCCCCGGACGCGTTCGGCCACGGCCAGGGGCTTGATGACGTACCCGAGCTGGGCGGCGTAGCGGACGTCGGATTGGGTGACCGCGGTGATCCCCTCCCGATGCACGTCGTCCACCACCACGTTGGCACCGAAGGCGAGGGTGGCCAGGATCGCCGCCTTGGCCGCGGCGTCGTGCCCCTCGACGTCGGCACTCGGGTCCGCTTCGGCCAGGCCAAGTTCCTGGGCCTCGGTCAGGGCCTCCTCGTAGGTCGTCCCCTCGGTGGCCATCTTGCTCAGGATGAAGTTGGTGGTCCCGTTGACGATGCCCATCACCCGAAGGATCCGCTCGCCGGCCAGCGACTCCCGGAGGGGTCGCACGATGGGGATCGCACTGCCCACCGCCGCCTCGTAGAGGAGGTCCACGCCGTTGCGCGAAGCGAGGTCGGCGAGCTCGCCGCCCACCCGGGCCAAGAGCGCCTTGTTCCCGCTCACGACGGACTTCCCGGCACCGAGCGCCGCCTCGACCAGGCGCTGCGCCGGGTCGAGGCCCCCGATGAGCTCCACGACCACGTCGACGTCGTCCCGTTCGACAAGGCTCTTGGCGTCCTGGGTGAGCAGGTCGTGCGGGAACCAAGGCCGCACCGAGCGGGACTCTTCGGGCCGGCGGACGGCGATCCCCACGATCTGGAGCCTGACCCCTGCCGACAGTTCGATCTCGCGCCCATTGGCCGGATCGAAGATCATCTCGACCAGGGCGGTGCCCACGTTGCCGCAGCCGAGCAACGCCACCCGGACGGCGGAGGCGTCGTGACCGGTCGCGCTCACCCGATCACGCTACCGCCTGGGATGGCGGGACCTTCGACCTCCGGGCTCAGACGTCGAGGCGGAGGAGGTCCTCGACCGTCTCCCCCCGGACCACCACCCTTGCCTCCCCCTCGGCCACGAACACGACCGGCGGACGGGGCACCTTGTTGTAGTTCGACGCCATGGAGTAGCCGTAGGCACCGGTGACCGGCGTCGCCAGCACGTCGCCGACGACGAGGTCCGCCGGGAGGCGGGCCTCACCGACCAGCACGTCGCCGGTCTCACAGTGCTTGCCGACGATGCGCACCGAGCGGGGCCTCTCGGCGTCGGTCGCCCGGGGCAGGAACGCCTCGTAGCCGCTGCCGTAGAGCACGGGCCGAGGGTTGTCACTCATTCCACCGTCCACCGACACATAGGTCCGCACGCCCGGTAGCTCCTTGATCGACCCCACCCGGTACAGGGTCACCGCGGCAGCGGCGACGATCGAGCGCCCCGGCTCGGCCGTCACTCTCGTCCCGGGGGGCACTCCCACCTTCGCGAGGGCGACCCGGGTCGCGTCAGCCCACTCGGTGATGCTGGGTGCCTGCTCGCCGTTCACGTAGGCGACGCCGAGACCGCCGCCGACCACGAGCTCGGGCAGTCCGAGCGGGGCGGCGAAGCTGCCGAGCACCTCGGCTGCCTGCTCGAAGGACTCCACGTCGAAGACCTGACTGCCGATGTGGGCATGCACCCCGACCAGCTCGACACCACCCATGAGCTCGAGCGCCGCGACCGCCTTGGCAGCCGCCCCCGACGCCACCGAGAAGCCGAACTTGGTGTCCTCCTGGCCGGTGCGGACGAACTCGTGGGTGTGCGCCTCGATGCCTGGCGTCACCCGGACCAGTACGCGAGGACGGGTCGCCCGGGGTGGGGCGTCGTCGGTGAGGCGGCCGAGCCGCGTGATCTCGTCGAACGAGTCGACCACGATCCTGCCGACCCCGACCTCGAGTGCCCGGGCCAGCTCCGCGTCCGACTTGTTGTTCCCGTGCAGGACCAGGCGGTCGCCGGGGACCCGGGCGGCCAGGGCGACTTCGAGCTCCCCCCCGGTCGACACGTCCAGACATAGGCCCTCTTCGTGGGCCAACCTGGCCATCGCCTTGCACAAGAAGGCCTTGGTGGCGTACGCGACGCCCTCGCCGAACGCCTCGCGGGCCTCCCGGCAGCGGGCACGGATATGTCCCTCGTCGTAGACGAACAGCGGCGTCCCGTGCCGTTCGGCCAAGCCGACGAGATCGACGCCGGCAATCGCGAGACGCCCGGACGGATCGATCCAAGCGCTGTCGGGCAGGAGTCGAGGTTCCAGGGGTGCTCCGGCGCCGCCGGTCCGGCCCTGGCGACGACGGGTCATGTCCGACACGATACGGTGAACGGCCCAGCCCCAGTAGCTCAGCGGATAGAGCAACGGCCTCCGGAGCCGTGTGCGCAGGTTCGAGTCCTGCCTGGGGCGCCCCCGGGATCGCCGTGGCTGGGCGCTCACCCTCCCAGCGGCTCGGCACACCAGCCGTCGATTCTCGGAGCCCCGACCGACGGGACCGGGCTCGTGACCCTTCGTGACAGGCCAGGGTTCGTTGCGACGCCTCCGAGGCGCGGGACCGGTTGTCCGGCTCGGGCAAGATGGGGCGTGCCCGGCAACGCCCGCTACGACGGCATGGCCGACTGGTACGACGACAGGTTCCGCGACTACGGGTCTGGCCGCGGGACCGCCGGCCTAGCGGCCACGCACCTCGGCGCTGGTCACGGTCGACCGCTCATCGACGTCGGCTGCGGCACCGGGCTGAACTTCAACGAGGTGCAACGGCAGGGATGGAGCATCGTCGGCGTCGACCTCTCGGCCGACCAGCTGCGGATCGCGCGCCGGCGGTGCGACTCGGTGCACCGGGCGGACGGTTGCGCGATCCTGGTGGCTGACGACTCCTTCGACATGGCCGTGGCCACCTTCATTCACACCCACGTGGACGACTTCCCCGAGTGCTGCGGGAGCTGACCCGGGTCCTTCGCTCCGGGGGGCGTTTCCTCTACATCGGTCTGCATCCCTGCTTCGTCGGCCCCTTCGTGCTCAGGGACGACGAAGCGCGGGATCGGCGCTTCACCTCACCTCGGGGTACGGCGACAGCACTCGCGTCCACGCCGGAAGCGGGAGCCCGACCAGCCCGGGCCCGAACCGAAGGGTCGGGGCGAAATGGCTCCCGCTGGCCGAGTTTCTCGCCGCCTTCTTCGACTCCGGACTCCGGATCCGGACCTTCAGTGAGTTCGGGGGCGTCGTCGTGTTGTGGAACCTCCCACTCGAGGCGACCTCGGCCCGGGGGGCCTGAGCCGACCAGGACACCGGGCGGTCGGACGCCGCGCCGCGGCGGGCCCGAGGAGCGCCCACCCGGGTACATTCGACCGACGACGTGAGAGGGGGAGACCGTGGCCGAGGGACGGGTTGAGATCAGAGAAGACGTGGTGTTCGGGAGCGGTGGTGGTCGCGACCTCCGCTGCGACGTGTACACCCCCCCGGACGACGAGGCCGGCCGACCGGCCGTCCTCCTGGTCCACGGGGGCGGGTGGCGCTCGGGGGAGAAGACCCAGCTGCGCGGGTACGGCATCCTCCTCGGGCGAGCCGGCTACGTGTGCGTGGCGACCGAGTACCGCCTGGTCGACGAATCCCCGTGGCCGGCCCAGATCCACGACGTGAAGGCAGCCATCCGTTGGATGCGCGCCAACGCCGGGGAACTCGGCATCGACCCGACCCGCATCGCACTCGAGGGCAACTCCGCCGGTGCACACCTCGTGCTCTTCGCCGCCGGCACCCCGGGCGCCGCCCCCTACGAGGGGGAAGGAGGGAACCCGGGGGTCGACACCTCGGTCGGTGCCGTGATCGCCGTCTACCCCCCGACCGTCTTCTCCTTCGGCGCGCGGGCGCACGGCGCGGTCCCCATCGAAGCCCTCTCGGACCACCCCACCGCCGAGCTGGCGGAGTCGGCGAGCCCCGCCGGCCTGGCCGGGCCCCACTTCCCGCCGACCATGCTGGTGCACGGCACGTCCGACGCCACGGTGCCGGTGTCGGCGAGCTTCCTCATGTACGAGCGCCTGGTCGAGCACAAGGTCCCGACCGAGCTGCACATCTACGCTGAGCAACCCCATGCCTTCGACGCCGATCCGCGCTTCGGCCGGCCGACGAGCGAGCTGATGACGCTGTTCCTCAGCCGGTACCTGCGGGCCAAGGCATCGGCACCGGCCTAGCCCGGAGCGCGCCGGGAGGAGGGCCTGGACCGAGAGCGGTTCACATGCGCTCTGGCGCCTCGATGCCGAGATGGGACAGGCCGACCCGGAGCACCCGGGCGGAGAGGTCGCAGAGGGTGAGCCGGCTCGACCGCTGGCGCTCGTCTTCGACCAGGACCCGGCAGTTCTCGTAGAAAGCGGTGAAGGCCGAAGCCACCTCGAAGAGGTAGCCGCAGAGCTTGTGGGGGCTGTAGGTGGCCACCGTCTCCTCGAGCGCCCAGGGAAAGCCGAGCAGCTGGAGGCCGAGCGCCCGCTCGTGGGGATCGTCGAGGACCGGCGGCACCGGATCGGGTACGTCGACCTCGCCCCTTCGGAAGATCGACCGGATCCTGGCGTGTGCATACTGCAGGTACGGCCCGGTGTCGCCCTCGAACGCGAGCATCCGATCCCAGTCGAAGACGTAGTCGCGGCCCCGATCGGTGGACAGGTCGGCGTACTTCACCGCTCCGATCCCGACTTGCGCGGCCACCGCGTCGTCGTCGACCCCGGCAGCGTTGTTGGGGTCGACCTCCCGCCGCTGCGCGATGGCGCTGCGGGCCCGCTCGATCGCCTCGTCGAGCAGGTCGACGAGCTTCACGGCTCCCCCCGATCGAGTGGCGAGCATCCGATGGTCGCTCCCGAGCACGCTGCCGAACGAGACGTGCACGGCCTCGACGCCGGGCCCGAGCCAGCGGGCCATGGACGCCACGGCGAAGCACATCTGGAGGTGCTGGGACTGGGGAGCCCCGACGACGTAGAGCAGGCGGGTGGCACCGAGCTGCCGGACCCGGTAGCGGATGGCGGCGAGGTCCGTGCCAGCGTAGCCGTAGCCTCCGTCCGATTTCTGGACGATGAGCGGTAGCGGGTCCCCGTGGCGGTTGGTGAAACCGGGCGGGAACACACAACGGGCTCCCTCGTGGAGCACGAGGAGGCCCTGGGCCTCGAGCTCTTCGACGACCTCGGGGAGCATGGGGTTGTAGAAGCTCTCGCCGAAGACGTCGTCGTCAGTCAGCTCGACGCCGAGCTTCTGGTAGACGAGGTCGAAGTACCGGATGCTCTCGGCCACGAGCACCCGCCAGAGCCGGAGGGTCTCGGCGTCGCCGGACTGCAGGAGGACCACCCGACGCCGACTGCGCTCCGCGAACGCGGGGTCGGTGTCGAAAGAGGCCCGGGCCCGTTGGTAGAAGTCGGTCAGATCGCCGGCCGAGAGCTCGTGGGCCGCCTCCTCCTCGCCCAGATCGACGAGGTGCTCGATCAGCATCCCGAAGGGGGTTCCCCAGTCCCCGATGTGGTTCTCCCGCCTCACGTCGTGCCCCAAGAAGGCAAGCATTCGGGCCAGTGCATCCCCGATGACCGTGGTGCGGAGGTGACCGACGTGCATCTCCTTGGCGACGTTGGGGGCCGAGTAGTCGACCACCACCGTCTCGGAGCGGTCGGTCCGCTCGACGCCGAGCCGTTCGTCGGCCGCCATGGCTGCCAGTCGCTCAGCCAGGAATTCCGACGCGTAGGTCAGGTTGATGAAGCCGTTCCCGCTGATCTCGACCTGCTCGCAGAGGTCGGCGATGTCGAGTACCTCGACGACGGACTTGGCGACGTCGACGGGGTCGTGCCCGAGTGATCGGGCGACGGCGATGGCGCCGTTGGCCTGGAGGTCCGCCCGGCCCGAGGGACGCACCACGGGGTCGGCACCGGGGGAAACCGAGTCGAAGGCTCTGGCCAAGCGCTGCTCGACCAGGCTCCGGACGTCGTCCATGCGCCATCTTCGCACCCTGAAGATGCCGGCCCGGTCGCCCGGACCCCGAATGCCCTGGGCCAGGGAGGGGGCAGAATGGGTCCATGGCCTCTCGCCCGAATCCCGACAGCTTCTCCACCAGGTCCCGGCTCACCGTCGGCGGCCGTCAGCTCGACTATTTCTCCCTCACCGGACCGGGGCTCGCCGATCACGACGTGGCGCGCCTGCCCTACACCCTCAAGGTGCTGCTCGAGAACCTGCTGCGCCACGAGGACGGCCTCGCCGTCGACGCCGCCGACATCGCCGGACTGGCCTCGTGGGCGTCGCACGCCGGGCGAGGCGGGTCGGCGGAGACCGCGAGGGAGGTCGCCTTCAACCCCGAGCGGGTCCTCATGCAGGACTTGACCGGGGTCCCGGCGGTGGTCGACCTGGCCGCCATGCGCGACGCGATCGCCGAGATCGGTGGCAACCCGGCCCGCATCAACCCCCTGGTCCCGGTGGAGCTGGTGATCGACCACTCGGTGATCGCCGAGCGCTCCGGGGACCCGGGCTCCTTCGCGACCAACGTCGACATTGAGTACGAACGGAACCTCGAGCGCTACCAGCTGCTCGCGTGGGCCCAGCAGGCGTTCGAGAACTTCCGGGTGGTCCCGCCGGGCACCGGCATCTGCCACCAGGTCAACCTGGAGTACCTGGCCCGGGTGGTCTTCGAGAAGGAAGGGCTCGCCTACTGCGACACCTTGGTCGGGATGGACTCCCACACCACCATGGTCAACGGCCTCGGAGTGCTCGGATGGGGCGTGGGCGGCATCGAGGCCGAGGCGGCCATGTTGGGACAGCCGTACTCCATGCTCGTGCCCCCAGTGGTCGGGCTGCGGCTCGTCGGCGAGATGCCCGAGGGGACCACGGCGACCGACCTCGTCCTCACCATCACCGCGCTCTTGCGAGAGCACGGCGTGGTCGGCAAGTTCGTCGAATGCTACGGCCCGGGCATCGCCGCGGTGCCGGTGGAGACGCGGGCGACCATCGGCAACATGTCGCCTGAGTACGGCGCCACCTGCACCGTCTTCCCCATCGACAAGGCCACCATGTCGTACCTGCGCTTCACCGGCCGCGACCCCGGGCACCTAGAACTGGTGGAGACCTATGCCAAGGAGCAGGGGCTCTGGCACGAGCCCGGCGCCGACGAGGCCGTCTACACCGAACAGCTCGACCTCGATCTCTCGACCGTCGTGCCCAGCCTGGCCGGACCCAGGCGGCCCCAGGACCGGGTGTCGCTCACCGCCGCTGCCGCGTCCTTCCGGGGCGTCCTCGGCCACGAACTGCGCTCGGCGCCCCTGGCGACGGGTGCGGGGGCGGAACGCCAGGAGGTACGGGACGGCGACGTCGTCATCGCCGCCATCACCAGCTGCACCAACACCTCGAACCCCCAGGTGCTCATCGGAGCCGGGCTCCTGGCCAAACGAGCCGTCGAGTTGGGCCTGCGCTCGCAGCCGTGGGTGAAGACGTCGCTCGCCCCCGGTTCGAGGGTGGTCATGGACTACCTCGAGCGGGCCGGGCTCCTCGAGCCCCTGGAAGCCCTGGGCTTCTACCTGGTCGGCTTCGGCTGCACCACGTGCATCGGCAATTCCGGGCCGCTCGTTGCCGGCGTCTCCGAGGCGGTCCAGTCCGGCGACCTCTCGGTCGCTGCCGTGCTCTCGGGCAACCGGAACTTCGAGGGACGGATCCACCCCGATGTGCGGATGAACTACCTTGCCTCCCCGCCACTCGTGGTCGCCTACGCCCTGGCCGGGTCGATGAACGTCGACCTCGGCACCGAAGCGCTCGGGACTGCCAGCGACGGCACACCGGTGCACCTGTCCGATCTATGGCCCTCGACCCAGGAGATCGCCCAGACCATCCGCGACGCGCTCGGTTCGGAGATGTTCCAGCGCCGTTACGCGGCGGTCTTCGACGGTGACGATCGGTGGCGGGCGATCCCGGTGGCCGAGGGCCAGACGTTCGCATGGCAACCCGGCTCGACCTACGTGCTGGGCCCGCCGTTCCTCGACGAGATGGGCTCGGACCCCGAACCGCTCGCCGACATCGAGGGGGCACGGGTGCTGGCCCTACTCGGGGACAGCGTCACCACCGACCACATCTCGCCGGCCGGCTCGATCGGCGTCTCCAGCCCCGCCGGTCGCTACCTCGTCGAACACGGGGTCGAACGGGGGGATTTCAACTCCTATGGCACCCGCAGGGGAAACCATGAGGTCATGGTCCGGGGGACCTTCGCCAACGTCCGCCTACGCAACCAGCTGGCCCCCGGCACGGAGGGCGGGGTCACCCTGCACCTGCCCGACGGCGAGGAGACCACCATCTTCGAGGCCTCCGAGCGCTATCGGCGCGACGGGGTCCCGCTGATCATCCTGGCCGGCAAGGAGTACGGCTCAGGTTCGAGCCGGGACTGGGCCGCCAAGGGTCCGGCGCTCCTCGGGGTGCGGGCGGTGATCGTCGAGAGCTTCGAGCGGATCCACCGCACCAACCTGATCGGGATGGGAGTCCTCCCCCTCCAGTACCGGGCCGGCGAGAATGCCCACAGCCTCGGGCTCGACGGTCGCGAAGTCTTCAGCATCCGCGGTCTCGACGAGCTCAACCGCTCGGTGCCCAAGGAGGTGTCGGTGAGCGCTGAACGCGAGGACGGGACCGGCGTCGAGTTCTCGGCGCTGGTGCGGATCGACACCCCGATGGAGGCCGAGTACTACCGCGGCGGCGGCATCCTCCGCTACGTCCTCCGCCAGCTGGCGGACTGATTAGCCCGTCCCCACCGCCCAGAAGAGCTCGGCGAGACGACCCTCGGCCAGCCCCGCCGAGGTGGCCGCGCCACCGGCCCTCGTCGCCAGGCGGTCCCGAAGCCCCGGATCGTCGGTCCCCTGGCTCCGGTGGCAGGAGAGCGCGGCGAGTTTACCCTCGAACGCCTCGGTGACGTCGACGGCGAGGTTGGCGGCCGGGGCGGCCATCAGCCACAGGGCGCGCACGGTGTGGGGCTCCAGACCCTCCTCCAGGAGCTCGGGGTGGGCAAAGGGGTTCCGACTGTCCGGATACACGGCGTCGACCGCCGCCTCGCCCGCCGCGAGGTGGTCCGGATGGCTGGCGAAGATCACGTTCCAGTTCCGCTCGGGAGAGGGCGCAATCACGAGGTCGGGGCGGAACTCCCGGACCACCCGGGACAGGTCGCGGCGCAGCTCCAAGGTGGCGGAGACCCGGCCATCGGGATAGCCGAGGAACGTCACCTCGCTCACACCCACCGCCGCTGCCGCCGCGAGTTGCTCGCCCCGGCGGATCTCGGCCATCTGGCCGCGGGACATGGCCCGGTCATCGCCACCCGCCTCGCCGTCGGTGATGATGCAGTACCGGACGGCGGCACCGGCACGGCGCATCGTGGCCACCGTGGCCGCGCACCCGAAGTCCACGTCGTCGGGGTGGGCGCAGATGGCCAGCACCCGGTCGAAGGACTCCTCCTCGCTCGACCAGAGCCGCGGCGACACCGAGGAGGGAAAGGTCATCGCCTCGTTGTCCCGGCCCGTTGCCGGCTCAGAGCACGCTCTCGTCTTCGGAGGGCTCCCACCCGGCCAGATCGGCCAGACGGGGGTCGTTGGAGAACATCTCGACGATCGGGATCCGCAGCCCCAACCGACGCTGGATGACCTCACCCTCGACCAGCTGGTTCCAGAGCAGCAGAGTCACAGCCACCCCGGTCTCCCCGGCCCGAGCGGTCCGGCCCGAGCGGTGCAGGTACGCCTTGTGGTCCTCGGGCGGGTCGTAGTGGAGGACGACATCGACGTTGTCGATGTGCAGCCCCCGGGCCGCCACGTCCGTCGCGACGAGGACCGAGAGTTTCCCGGAAGCGAAGTCGGCCAGGGCGCGCTCCCGGTTGACCTGCCGAAGGTCTCCGTGGATGGCGGCGCTCCTCACCCTCTCGCGGGCGAGCTGTTCCACCAGTCGGTCCGCCCCGCGTTTGGTGCGCACGAAGCACAGCGTCTTGTCATACGAGCGGCAAATCGCCGCCGCCACCTTGACCTTGTCCATCTGATGGACCTGAAGGAACCGGTGGTGCATGGCCGCCACCGTCTGGGTCCCCGACGCGACCTCGTGGAACACGGGATCGTTCATGTACCGCTTGACCAGCCGGTCGACCGCCCCGTCCAGGGTGGCCGAGAACAGCAGGGTCTGGTGCGGCCGCTCGAGCCGGCGAAGGACCCACTCGACCTGAGGCATGAAACCCATGTCGGCCATGCGGTCGGCCTCGTCGAGCACCAGCACCTCGACGTCGGCGACGCTCAGTTCACCCCGGTCACCGAGGTCGATGAGCCGACCGGGCGTCGCGATGACGACCTCCACCCCCTTGCGGAGCTGCGCCACCTGGCGTTCGATCTCGGCTCCCCCGTAGACAGCCGCCACCCTGAGCCCGACCGCACCGGCGAGCGCGTCGAGGACCCCGTGGACCTGGAGGGCCAGCTCCCGGGTGGGCAAGAGCACGAGGGCGTGGGGTCGGGCCGGCCGCCCGCCGGCTGGCCGGGCGCCGTCACGCGCCGCCGCCGTGCGTTGGAGCAGGGGGAGACCGAAGGCCAGGGTCTTCCCCGATCCGGTCTTGGCCTTCCCGCAGACGTCCCGACCGAGCAGTCCGTCGGCAACTGTCAGGGTCTGGATGGGAAAGGTGGTCGTGATCCCCTGGTCGGCCAGGGCCTTGACCAGCTCGACGCTAACGCCCAGGGAGTCGAAGGTCTGGCCGGTCTCGTACTGGTCGCCTCCAGGCTCCCCCTCGCGGGCCACGGCACCCCGGCCATCGTCGGGCAGGAGGCTGTTCGAGGTCATGCGATGCGCTCTCTGGTTCTCGTGGTGGGGGCCCTCAAGACCGACCCGGTCGGCACCGACCTCGATCGCGAGGAACCGCGTAACGGGCGCGCCAGCACCGGTTGGAAGACGGGCGAATCCCTTCGGCGGCCAGGTTACCAGGAGCCCGGTTCGTGGCTGCGCACCGGGGACCGTTACCATCGGTCGACGAGCGCTGAACTGGCCCGACCCCAGCGATCGGCGCCGCCCCGCCCCGCGCGCCGCGCCCGGAAGACAGAGTAGGAGCCATGGTCGAACTCCAGGAGCGCCCCGACGCCGATCGCCTGACCACCCGGCCCAGCCTGGTGCTCCTCATCGTGGTGATCGGGGTGCTGATGGCCGCGGTCGACACGACCATCGTCGTGTTGGCGCTTCCGGCCATGGAGCGGTCGCTGCACATCTCCCTGTCGTCGGTCATCTGGGTGATCGTCGGGTACCTGCTGGTGATCACCGTGACCGCCACCCAGGTCGGGCGGCTCGGCGACATGTTCGGGCGCGTGAGGATGTACGAGGCCGGGTTCTTGGTGTTCATCCTCGGCTCGGCGCTCTGCGCGCTGGCCAACAACGGAGCGACGATCATCGCCTTCCGGCTCCTCCAGGGCCTGGGGGGCGCGTTCATTACCGCAAACAGCGGAGCGGTGCTGGCCGACAACTTCCCGCCGGAGCGGCGGGGCCGGGCGTACGGCTTCAACGCTGTGGGGTGGAACGTCGGGGCCATCCTCGGGATCCTCCTCGGCGGCCTGATCATCACCTACATCTCGTGGCGCTGGATCTTCTGGATCAACGTCCCCACCGGCATCTTCGCCCTCGCCCTGGCCGTGCCCTACCTGCATGACCGAGGAGAGCGGGAGCGCCAGCGCATCGACTGGCCCGGGATGATCACCCTCGGCGTCGGCTTGTTCTTCATCCTCTGGGCGATGGTGAAGCTCTCCACCTCTAACTTCAACGGCGGCGAGGAAGTATCGCTGGCCGTTGGGCTGTTCTTCGTGATCGTCTTCGTGTTCGTCGAACGGACCGTCAAGTCACCGATGGTCAACCTCTCCATGTTCAAGATCCCGACGATGCCTTCGGCCCTCTTGGCGTCCATGTTCCAGGCCATCGGGACCTTCGCGGTCCTGTTCTTGGTGATCATGTACCTCCAGGGTGTGAGAGGGCTCACACCGCTGCACGCCTCGCTCCTGCTCGTACCGGGATATCTGATCGGCGGGCTCTTCGCCCCCATCGGCGGCCGACTGGCCGACCGGATCGGGCCGGTCATCCCGGCCACCGCCGGGCTGATGGTCCAGATCGCCGCCTTGGCGATCTATGCCCAGCTCGGCCCACACAGCAGCTTCATCGTGGTCGTGGTCGCGGCGACGGTGAACGGCATCGGGAGCGCCGGCTTCTATCCGGCCAACACCACCGCGGTCATGGCGGTCTCCCCTGGACGGGCGTTCGGCATCGCCTCGGGTCTCCTGCGGACGTTCTCGAACGTCGGGATGGTCTTCTCGTTCGCAGTTGCCGTCCTGGTGGCCGCCCGATCGATCTCCAAGCGAACGGCCTTCCAGATCTTCGTCGGCACCACGTCGCTGCCCCACCGCCTCACGGTGACGTTCGGCAACGGGCTGCACGCCGCCTTCTACTCGTCAATGTCGTTCTTGGTGATCGCCGCGGTGCTCTCCGCCACGAGGTTCCTGCGTCGAAGGCCCGGCCCCACCTCCCCGGGCCAGGCCGGGCCGGACTCAGAGGATCAGGTGACCACAGCCGACATCGGAGCGGCCGGCTGAGCTGGCCGAGGGCGGCCTCGACCCATGCCTGAGCTCGTCGAGGTCGAGCTGTCGAGACGGCTCGCCGAGGGCCTGTCGGGAAGAACCGTCGCCGCGGTCGACCTTCTCGATTCCCGGGCCAGCGCCCTCGGCCCGAGGGCACTGGCCGACGCCTTCGCCGGGGCGACCTTTGCCTGGCCGAGACGGCGGGGCAAGCTTCTGCTCCTCGACACCGACGGCCCCACGCTCGGCCTCCACTTCGGCATGACCGGACGCCTGGTCCTCGACGGGCGGGCGGCCCTCGACCGGCTCCTCTACTCCCCCGAGCGCCTCGAGCACCGGTGGCTCCGCTTGGTCGTCACCACCGACGACGGCGGCCGACTCGAGCTCCACGACCCGAGACGGCTCGCCCGGGTCACCGCCGATCCCGACGAGGAACTCCTCGGGCCCGATGCCGCCGGCGTCTCGGTCACCCAGCTCCAATCGGCGCTCGGCCGATGCGACGGCCGTGCGCCGCTCAAGGCCCGTCTGCTGGACCAGAGCCGGCTGGCCGGCGTCGGGAACCTGATCTGCGACGAGGTGCTGTGGAGAGCCGACCTGTCGCCTCGACGCCCGGCCGGCTCCCTGGACCGGGTCGAACTGGCTCGCCTCCACCGACAGCTGAGGACCACGATCGATCGCCTGCTGGCCGGGGGCGGATCGCACACCGGAGAGCTGACGCCCCTGCGGCACCCCGGGGCACACTGCCCGAGGGACGGGTCCCCGCTAGCCCGGGCGGTGGTCGGTGGCCGCACCACCTACTGGTGTCCGGCCCACCAGCGCTAGGGCGCCGCACCGGGGCAATCAGCCGGCCGACCGGACCTCCTCGAGCACCTTCGCGGCGTGGCCGTCTGCTCGGACGTTGTACCAGGCCCGCACGATCACTCCTTTGTCGTTCAGGAGGAAGGTCGATCGGATGACACCCAGGGTCTTCTTCCCATAGAGGGTCTTCTCCCCCCAGGCCCCGTAGGCCTCCATGGTCTGGTGCCCGGGGTCCGAGAGCAACGGGAACTTGAGGCCGTACTTCTCCCGGAAGCGCTGGTGCTTCGCGGCGCCGTCCGGGGAGATGCCCACGACCGTCACCCCGGCGCGGCTGAACACGCTCAGGTTCTCGTTGAACTGACAGGCCTCCTTGGTGCACCCCGGGGTGTCGTCGGCCGGGTAGAAGTAGACGACCGCCGGAGCGCCCTTCAGGTCCTTGAGGCCGATCTTCTTGCCGTCCTGGTCTGGCAGGGAGAACGCCGGCGCCTTGTTGCCTGCCTCTAGTTTGGGCATTTGTCTCCTCCTCGGTGCTCGCCTCATCGAAGAGTGAGCAGTGGCACGGGTCCTGACCGTCTTCGTTACCACCCCCGAGACCTCGGGGCCAACGTCGAACCGGCGTCGGGGGCTTGTGGAGAAGGCGCTGCCGGGGTCCCGGTGATCAGCTACCCGGTCACGGACGTTCCGGCACCGGTGCCGGATCTTTGCTTGAGCTCACCTTGATTCGGGACTTTCGGCCCTGCCCGGCCGCGACCGGGCCCTGCAGGCTGGTTGAGGCCATACGACCACGGGGGGGGCGCCTGGGTTCGAACGCGGACCGGAAGGACTCGGTGAGGCGAGGTGAGGCGAGGCTCTGAGCAGGCGATGGCGGACCGGCTGCGCTTTGACCGCGTGGCCTGGGGGTCACACTGCGTGGACTGTTACCCGGGGGCCTGCCCGTACCGGGTGTACGTGCGTGACGGCCAGGTTCTTCGCGAGGAAGTGGCGGGCACCATGGTTCCCTTCGAAGAGGGTGTCCCGGACATGAACCCCCTCGGCTGCCAGAAGGGCGCGGCCTGGTCCCAACAGCTCGACGGAGCGGACCGCCCCCTGTATCCGATGCGCAGGGTGGGCGAACGAGGCTCGGGGCGCTGGGAACGGATCACGTGGGACGACGCTCTCATCGCCGTCGCCGACGCCATCATCGACACCCTCGAAGAGGAAGGCAGCGAGGCCATCGTCCACGAGGGTTCTCCCGAGGTCGTGGCGGTGCCGGCCGTTCATCGCTTCATGAACCTGCTCGGCGGGATCGTTACCGACATCAATGGATCGATCAACGATCTGGCGATTGGTCACCACCTGACCTTCGGACGCTTCTACCCCATCTACTCGAACGACGACATCTTCCACTCGGAGTTGGTGATCCTGTGGAACACCAACCCGGCGTACACCGCCATCCCCTTCTTCCACTACATGGCCGAAATGCGTTACCACGGTGGGGAGGTCGTGCTGCTCTCGCCGGACGTCTCTCCCACCCACTCCCACGTCGACTACCACGTCCCGCTCGAATGGGGGGCTGATCCCGCCTTGGCACTGTCCATGTGCCAAGTGGTCGTGGAAGAAGGCCTCGTGGACGAGTCCTTCGTCTCGACCCAGACCGACCTGCCCCTCTTGGTACGCAGCGACACGGGCCGGTTCCTGCGCCAGAACGACCTCGTGGCCGGAGGTTCCGACGACGTCTTCTACCACCTGAGAGCCGACGGTGAACTGGTCGCGGCCAGCCGGACCGAGCTCTTGCTCGACTTCTCCCCCGCCCTGTCGGGCTCGGCGACGGTGGCGTTGGTCGAAGGAGGAGAGGTTCGGGTCCGCCCGCTCATGGCCCGCCTCACCGAGATGCTCGACGACCGCTATCGCCCCGAGCAGACCCAGTCCCGGACCGGGGTGCACCCGGACACGGTGCGGACCCTGGCCCGCAAGGTGGCCACCCGCAGGACCAAGGTGCTCATGGGGATGGGGGCGTGCAAGACCTACCACTCCGACCTGTACCAGCGCACCATGAACCTGTTGTTGGCACTGACGGGGAACTGGGGTCGGAAGGGAACCGGGATCAACTGCTGGGCCGTCGGACTCTTCGACGGCCAGACGACCGCCCTGGCCAAGCAGCGGGTCGGGGTCGAAGGTGCCGAGGCGGTGCTCGCCGGTCTCACCGCATTGGAGGCCGGCATTCGTTCCGAAGACCCCAGCCTCGACGACACCTTGGCCAGCATCGAGCTCACGCGACGCATGGCGGGCGGCGGCGGGCGCGCCATGTTCCCCGCCTTCTTCCTCTGGTACTGGCATGGAGGGTTCCAGGGGCGCTGGAACAATCGGTCTTGGAACGACCCCGCCATGGCCCGCTCCTTCGAGGACTACTTCGACGAAGCCGTCAGCGCTGGGTGGTGGAAGGGCCTAGAGAAGCCCGGCCCGGAAGTGACGCCCCGGGTGATGATCGAATGCGGCGGCAACCAGCTGCGGCGAACCCGAGGCGGCCAAGGGGCCCTGCTCGACTCGTTGTGGTCGCAGCTACGGCTCGTGGTGACCGTCGACGTCCGGATGTCCGTGACGGCATTGCACTCCGACATCGTCCTGCCCGCCGCCCATCACTACGAGAAGGTCGCCTTCCATCTCCCGAGCCCCTCCATGCTGACGCTCACCCTCTGCGACAAGGCGGTCGAGCCTCCGGGTGAGGCCAAGGAGGAGTGGGAGATCTTCTCGCTCCTGTGCCGGGTCCTGGCCGATCGGGCGGCGGCGCGGGGCATCGAGACATTCTCGGTGGGGGGCGAGGGCGAGGTGCTGGCCGACCCGGTCCGCCGCTACGACGACCTCTGGGAGAAATTCACCCTCGGCGGCCGACTTCTCAATACCGAGGACGTCGGGGACGAGATGGTCCGCGACACCACCTACGCCGGCACGCTGCCCGAGGGGACCACGCTGCAAACCCTGCGAGAGCAGGGATGGATCCGGTTCATCGGTTGGGGCTCCTCCCCCATGGCCAAGGGGCAATCCTCCCCATGGCCCGAACGCGAAACCCACGTGCCGTTCCGCGACCACGTGGAGCGGGGAACTCCCTATCCGACCCTCACGCGCCGGGCGCAGTTCCTCATCGAGCACCCCTGGTTCGTCGAGGCCGGGGAAGACCTCCCGGTGCACAAGGAACCTCCGAAGATGGGCGGGGACTACCCGTTCAAGATGACCGGTGGTCACAACCGCTGGTCCATCCACGCCATGAACATGGGTAACCCGGTGCTGCTCCAGACCCATCGGGGGGAGCCTCACGCGGTCATGAACCCCGATGACGCCGCGCGCCTCGGCATCGAGGACGGCGACCTGGCGAGGGTGTTCAACGACGTCGGTGACTTCAAGGTCAGGGTGAAGACGTCATCGGGACAGCGTCCCTTCGGACTGTCGGTGTACAACGGCTGGGAAGGCCACATGTTCCGCGGGGGGCGGGGCTCCAACGAAGTGGAGCCCGGCATGGTCAAGTGGCTTCAGATGGCGGGCGGCTACGGCCATTTGCGCTACGCGCCGATGGAGTGGCAGCCGGTTCCGGTGGACCGACCGATCTTCGTCGACATCGCCCGGGAAGAGGTCTTCTGATGCGCGACGTCTACGTCCTGGCTGTTGGGATGACGACGTTCGGCAAGTATCCAGAGCTCGGGATCAAGGAGCTCAGCGCCCGAGCGGTGACCGAGGTCCTGGTTGATGCGGCGTTGGACCCCACCGCCATCGAGGCGGCCTGGTTCGCCAACGCCGGTTGGGGGATGGCAACGGGCCAGCACTGCATCCGCGGTCAAGTGGCCCTCGCTCCCCTCGGCATCGAGGAGATCCCGGTGATGAACGTGGAGAACGCGTGCGCCGGTGGGTCGTCGGCCTTCCACGGCGCCTTTCTCGGAATCGCCGCCGGCGCCTACGACGTGGCGCTCGCCGTCGGTGCCGAGAAGTCATTCGTACCGGCGGGCGGCGACCCCGAGGCGCGTCGACGGGGGTTCGAGAGCTTCATCGCTGGCACCGACGTCGAGGTCACACAGGCCTTTCTCGAACGGATCAGGGCCGAGGCCGAGCAACGCCGGGCCGATCTCGAGGCCCGCGGCGAGGTGAAGAAGGGTGGAGGCGAGGCACGCAGCCCGTTCATGGACCTCTACTCCATGGCTGCCCGGGGCCACATCGAGCGCTACGGGACCACGCAGCGCCAGCTGGCCGTCATCGCCGCCAAGAACCACCGCCACGGTGCCCTCAACCCCCACGCCCAGTACCGCATGGCCATGACGGCCGACGAGGTGCTCGACGACCGCCTCGTCTCCTGGCCTCTCACGAGGTCCATGTGTGCGCCCACCGGCGACGGTGCCGCTGCGGCGGTCCTGGTGGCCGGCGACCGGCTGGCTCCACTCGATCGCTCCCGAGCCGTTCGGGTCCGAGCGTCGGTGCTGGCCTCGGGGCGCCTTTCGGCCGGCGGCGGGCACCTGGTTCCACCGGCACAGCGTGCCTACGAAGCCGCGGGCGTGGATCCCGATGACGTGGACGTGGCCGAGGTCCACGACGCCACGGCCTTCGGAGAGCTGGCCCAGACCGAACGCCTCGGTTTCTGCGCCGAGGGACAGGGCGGCCCGTACGCCGAGTCGGGCGCCACCTCGCTCGGGGGTGCCCGCCCGGTCAACCCGAGCGGCGGGCTCGAGTGCCGTGGACACCCGATCGCCGCCACCGGCCTGGCCCAGATCACCGAGATCGTGACCCAGCTGCGGGGCGAGGCAGGCGATCGCCAAGTCCCCGGAGCCCGTCTCGGTCTGATCGAGAACGGCGGCGGGTTCATCGGCACCGGTGAGGCCGCCGTCTCCATCCACGTCCTCGAGGCCCCGCCCGGCCGATCGGGCCCACGGTCCGCTCGGCCGGTAGCGGGCGACCACCGATGACCGCCGAGCCCACGACCCTCGGGGAACTCGTCCGAGCCCAGTCCGACCGGTTCGGGCACGCGCCGTTCCTCTTCTTCGGGGACCGCACCCTGTCCTTCGCCGACCTCGACGATCAGGTCGAACGGGTCGCCCGCGGCCTGGCCGAGCTCGGAGCCGGTCCGGGCACGGGGGTAGCCGTCCTCATGCCGAACTCGCCGGAGTGGCTCATTGCCTTCTTCGCCGTCCAACGCCTGGGCGCCTACACGGTCCCGGTCAACGTCGCGCTCAAGGGTGAGGGCCTTCGGCACGTGATCGGCCACTCCGACGCCGGGATCCTCGTGACGGCGGCGGAGTACGCCGAGGCGGTCCAGGCCGTGACGCCCGGGTTGCCCGGCCTGCACCGGGTGGTGGTGGACGAGCAGCAGGCCTCCGCCGACTGGCGGCGTCCGTCCGGGTGGATCGCCCTCGGTGAGCTCGAAGGGATGGCACCGGGTCCGATCACTCGCCGCACCGCCGTCACCGGAGGGATCAGCACGATCATGTACACCTCGGGCACCACCGGCGCCCCCAAGGGTGTGGTCAGCCGCTACGGCGGGCTGAACCTATCGGGCATGCGGATGCTGGCGGGCGGGCTCCAAGCCGACGACGTGCTGTACACCTGTCTGCCCCTGTTCCATGCCAACGCCCTGCTGCTCACCACGGCGCGGGCCCTGGCGGCAGGGCGCCCGATGGCACTGGCCCGACGTTTCTCGGCGAGCCGGCTCTGGGAGGACACCCGCCGCTACGGCGTGACCACCTTCAATGCCCTGGGGGCGATGGTCCCGATCCTCGTCAAACAGCCCGAACGGCCCGACGACGCCGACAATCCGGTGCGGACCGTGTTCAGCGCCGCGTGTCCGGCTTCGGTGTGGGCCGAGTTCGAACGTCGCTTCGACGTGCGGATCATCGAGGGCTATGCGGCCGTCGACGGCGGCGGCTACATGACCATCAACTTCGGACAGTCCCCGCCGGGGTCGATCGGCAAGGCGCCGGGTGGTTGGCGAATCGTCGATGACGACGGTCGTGACGTCGCCGTCGGGGAGACCGGCGAGCTCCTCTTCGAGGTGGACGACCCAACCCGGCGCAAGGTCGAGTACTACAAGAACGAGGCCGCCGGATCGGCCCGGATCGACGGAGGATGGTTCCGGACCGGCGACCTCATGCGCTCCGACGCCGAGGGCAACCTGTACTTCGTCGACCGGAAGACGGACTCGCTGCGACGACGGGGCGAGAACATCTCCTCCTGGGAGGTCGAACGGGAGCTCGACCGCCATCCGGCCCTGCTCGAGTCCGCCGTCTTCGGCGTGCCCTCCGAACTCGGAGAGGACGAGGTCATGGCGGTCGTCGTGGTCAAGGAGGGCTGCCAGGTCACCCCGGAGGAGCTCGTGGCCTTCGCCGAGGAGCGAATGGCCGCCTTCATGGTGCCGCGGTTCATCGAGTTCAGGGAATCACTCCCGAAGACCGAGACCCACCGGACCCGCAAGGGCGAGCTCAAGCGCCAGGGAGTCGGGCCGGCCACTTGGGACCGCCAGGCGAGCCCGTCCCGGGCGGACCGGGGGAATCCGCGAGCCGGATAGGGACGACAGGAGGGAGCATTCGATGGAGCTGAAAGAGGTCGTCGGCCGGAGGCGCAGCATTCGCTTCTACCTCCCTCACAAGCCGGTCGAACGGGCCAAGATCCAAAAGATGTTGCACGCCGCCCAGCGGGCCTCGTGCGTCGGCAACGTGAACAACACCAGTGCCGTCGTCATCTGGCGCGACGAGGCGTCTGCCGAGCTCCTGAAGCGCATCACCCCCCCGCTCGGTTACCAGCAGATGCAGACGGCGCCGGTCTTCATCCTCTGGTACGCCGACACTGACGCCTACGAGATCGAGCGTTGGACGGGACACCTGCTCGACCTGGCGGACCAGCGTCGGATCGGCGTCGATGTCGAGGAGACCAAGACACAGATCAACGACGTGTTGAAGCCGGTCTTTGGGTCGATGTGGAAGGACATGGCCGTATCCCCGCTCGCCTTCATGGACGTCGGCCAGGCCGTGGCCCAGGCCACCCTGGTCGCCTATGACGAAGGCCTGGGTACCTGCTGCATGTCGAGTCCGCGTCTCGAACAGGTGGCGAATCTGCTCGACCTGCCCGACACGGCGGTGCCGATCTGCCTGCAGTCGGTCGGCTACCCGGCCGAGTCGTGGGAGGCCGGGGGCCAGACCCGCAAGGCCCCCTTTGAACAGCTGTTCCACGAGGGGCGTCATGGACGGCCGTTCCTGCCCGACCCCGAGGTCGAGGAGCAGCTGCGGACCGAGAAGCTGCTCCAGCGAGAGGCTCCTCTACCCGATCGGGACGACGAACTGCGCTACGTCGTGCGTGCCCTCGGGCTGGAGGGTGAATTCGTCCACTTCGACCGATCCTGATCCGAGAGGGGGCCAGGCCCATGACGACGATCGAGTTCGAGACGTCCCTCAGCGACGAAGAGGCCGCGGTGCGCGACACCGCGCACCGATTTGCCGAAGAGGTGCTGCGACCGGTCGGGAGGGCCCTCGACAAGATGCCGGACCCCGAAGCCGTCGTGGCCCCGGACTCCCCGCTCTGGGACGTCTTCGCCCGCTACCGCAAGCTCGGGGTTCGCGACCTCGACGACACGCAATCCGCGCTCGAACCGAGCGATCGGGCCCGGGTGCAGTCGCTCGTGTCAGAGGAGATGGGCTGGGGGGACGCCGGTCTCGCCATCAGTCTCGGGGTCTCGCAGTTTCCCCGCACACTGGCTCGGTTGTCGGGCAACCCCGAGCTGATCGAGCGCTTCGGTGGCGACGAGGTGATCGGCTGTTGGCCGATCACCGAGCCCGATCACGGGAGTGACCAGCTGATTTACGCCGGCCGCATGCACGAGATGCCGGGGAGGCCGAACTGCGTCGCGCGACGTGACGGCGGCGACTACGTCATCGAAGGCCAGAAATCGGCATGGGTGTCCAACGGCACCATCGCCACCGCTGCCGCCCTCTTCTGCGCGGTGCAGGACTCCGACGGCAGGATCAGCGGGCCGGCCGCGTTCCTCGTTCCGCTCGAAGAGCCCGGGGTTCGACGGGGAGCCCCGCTCGACAAGATCGGCCAGCGAGCGCTCAACCAGGGGGAGATCTTCTTCGACCAGGTTCGGATCCCGGCGTCGTACCTCGTGCTCCCACCCGAGCTCGGGCCCTGGAGCGCCGACTCGGTCCTGGCCAATGCGAACGCTGGGATGGGCGCGACCTTCGTCGGTGTGGCACGCGCGGCGCTCGAGATGGCGGTCGAGTACGCCAAGGAGCGGGTCCAGGGTGGCACCGCGATCATCGGGCACCAGAGCGTGCGCGCCCGCCTCTTCCGCATGTACCGACTCACCCAGGCGGCGCGGGCACTCAGCCGCCATACCCTCGTTCACAACAGCGCCACGATGCCTGCGGACATCGCACTGGCCATCGCCTCGAAGGTCACGGCGACCGAGACGGCTTTCGAGGTGGCGAGCATGGCGCTCCAGATCTTCGGGGGCAACGGTCTGACCCGGGCCTATCCCGTGGAGAAATTGCTGCGGGATGCCCGCGCTTCGATGATCGAAGACGGGTGCAACGAGGTGCTCGGAATCATGGCCGCCGGGCGCCTCTGACTGCGGGTGCTAACCGGTTCGACTCGGTCTGCGCACCCAGGGGCGGGGAACCGGCCGGGTCGGGGCCCTCGGAGGTGAGCAGCCCGGGTCGATGTGCGACGCTTCGGACATGGACATCCACCTCGTCGACGGCACCTATGAGTTGTTCCGGCACTTCTTCGGTCAACCGCCCCACGCGGCGACCGACGGGAGCGAAGTGGGGGCGGTCCGGGGCGTGCTGCTCTCGGTGCTGAGCCTGCTCGCCGAGGGCGCGACCCATCTCGGTGTGGCGACCGATCACGTCATCGAGTCGTTTCGCAACCAGCTCTGGCCCGGCTACAAGACCAGCGAAGGGGTCGATCCGCTGATCATGGGCCAGTTCGAGCTGCTCGAGTCGGCGCTCGGAGCCCTGGGGGTTGTCGTGTGGGCGATGGTCGAACTCGAGGCCGACGACGCGTTGGCGTCGGCCGCCGCGAGCACCGCGGCCGATCCGAGCGTCGAACAGATCGTGATCTGCACGCCGGACAAGGACCTGGCCCAGTGCGTGGTCGGCGAACGGGTGGTACAGCTCGACCGGCGGCGGGCGACGATCATCGACGAAGACGGGGTCGTGGCCAAGTTCGGTGTCAGCCCGGCCTCGATCCCAGACTGGCTCGCCTTGGTGGGCGACTCGGCCGACGGTTTCCCCGGTCTCGCCGGCTGGGGGAAGGTCTCGGCGTCGGCCGTCTTGGCCCACTACGGCCACCTCGAATCGATTCCCGACCAGGCGACCGACTGGGAGCCGTCGCTCCGCGTGCGGAAGGCGTGGGGCCTCGCCGCCCGGCTGGCCGACGAACGCGAGCTGGCCCTGCTCTTTCGGGACCTCGCGACGCTGCGGGTAGACCGCTCCCTCGTCCAGAGCGTCGACGAGCTGCGATGGCAAGGACCGACGGACCGCTTCGAGGAGGTCTGCGCCTACCTGCGCGACGAACCCATGGCCCGACGAGCGCAGTCGCTGGCCCGGGGGCGCTGAGCGGGCCGGACCTCCCCCGGAACCCTGGCTATGGTGGGCTCGTGCCTCCCGAGAAGCTCCATTGGGCCCACCTGTACGAAGAAGTGGTCACCTCAGGCCTGTGCACCGGGTGCTCGGCCTGCATCGTGGTGTGCCCCTACGACGTGCTCGAGTACGACGACCAGGACGGTCACTACAAGCCGTTCCACGTCGCCGAGGAGGGTGGGACCGACGACTGCACCCACGGGGTCAAGGGCTGCACGCTGTGCACTCGGGCCTGCCCCCGATTCCGGGACTGGGAGACCGAGATCGACCACTACCTGTTCGGACGGGACCGAACCGAAGACGAGGTGTCCGGGATCACCTCCGAGGTCGTGTTGGCCCGGGCCACCGATCCCGACCTGCTCGAGGCCGGCCAGGACGGTGGGTTCGTCTCAGCCCTGCTCCTCTGGGCCCTCGAGCACGACGAGATCGATGCCGCCCTCGTGTCGGACCTCGAGGGCGACGGCACCAGCTGGCGGGCGGTCCCGGCTGTCGCCCGCACCAGGGAGGAGATCTTGAAGACTGCGGGCTCTCGCTACACCTACTGCGCCAACCCGATGGCCTACGCAGAGGCGACCGGGAGCGGGGCCGAACGGCTCGCCCTCGTGGGCATGGGCTGCCAGACGTCGGCCACGGCGGTGATGTCGGCCCGCAAGGCCGGCAAGGTCGCTAGGAGGTTCAGCCTGTCGATCGGGCTCTTGTGCTCGAAGACCTTCGACGACGCCATCTTCTCCGAGCTCTTCGAGGCTCGCTACAACCTGGCACGCGAGCAGATCAAGAAGATGAACATCAAGGGCGTCTTCCAGCTTTGGATGCAAGACGGCTCCTATCACGAGGTGCCGCTCAAGGAGGCCCATGGGTGGACCCGCGAGGGCTGCAAAGCCTGCCCGGACTTCGCGGCCGAGCACGCCGACATCTCGACCGGCGGGATCGGGGCGTTCAACGACTGGACCCTCGTCCTCGTCCGCACCGAACGGGGACGGGAGATCTTCGACGCCATGGTCAAAGACGGGGCGGTCGAGCTGCGCCCGATCGACGAAGACCCCGGCGCGGTCTCCCTTCTGCGCCGCCTCTCCACCGTCAGCCGGAAGCGCTGGCCGACAACCGCGGTCCCGATGCCGGGGCGTATCCCGGTCCGCGCCTAGCGGAGCTCGGCGGATCGGTCGGCCAGCGCGGTCGGTTCGATCGGAGCTCGCGGTGTTGGGGTCCCGCGTCGCCGGTCTCTCACCAGGCTGGGCCCGACGGTACACTCGGCGCATGGGAGCTCCGACGAATCCCCGAGCACCGATTGCGTCCATGGCCGTGGCGTTCGGCCGGTCGAACGCCGCTGCGAAACCGGGGCCGCGACTGCGTTCCTTTGGCCTGGGGTTCTGTGCGCTGGCGTTGATCGCGCTCTGGGGCCTTCGAGCTTCTCGGGCTCCGAAGCGACGTAGCCAACCAGAGGACTTGGGTTTCTCCTAGCTCCTCTCGGAGGTCAGGGCCCGGGCACGGGCGAAGACGGCGTCGAACATCTCCTCGGTCAACATCTTGGTGAAGGTGTTGCGCTGGCTCGGGTGGTAGGAGGCGATGATGCTCCGACCGCAAGGCAATGCGAACTCTGCCAGGTGGGCGAAGCGCGGCCGGGGTGAGATCCCGAGCACCCGGGCCAGCGAAGCGAGGGCGAACGCGCCGAGAGCCACGAACACCCGCACTTCGCTCAGCAGTTCGATTTCGGCCTCCAGGTAGGGCTGGCAGGCGTCGCGTTCTTGCGAGCTCGGGTGGTTCTCCGGCGGGGCGCAGCGGACCGATGCCGTCACGAAGGCGCCGGAGAGCTCGAGACCGTCGTCTCGGCCGGTGCTGGTGGGCCGGTTGGCGTACCCGGCACGGTAGAGGGCCCGGTAGAGCCACTCGCCCGAGCGGTCGCCGGTGAACATGCGCCCGGTCCGATTCGCCCCGTGAGCCGCCGGGGCCAGCCCGACGACCACGAGCCGGGCCCCGGCGTCCCCGAAACCGGGAACCGGGCGGGCCCAGTACACCTGATCGGCGAAGGCCGCCCGCCGGTCGGCGGCCACCTGCTCCCGCCAGGCCACCAGTCGCGGGCAGCGTCGGCACGCCACCACCTGGGCCTCCAACGAGGCCAGGCGGCGGTGGCTCGAGTCGTTCGGGGACATCCCCGGAGCCTACGATCAGGGGTCGTGCCTCCCTCGACCAGGACCACCGTCGCCCGAGGAACGCGACCTGGGGCCCGCGGGCGCAGCGGAGCCACCCGACGCCAGCGCCCTGCGACCGTGGTATTCCTGGTCCGCCACGGCCAGACCCCGACGACCGGCAAGGTGATGCCGGGACGGGCCCCCGGCCTGCACCTCTCACCCAAAGGGCGCGAGCAGGTCCAGGCAACCGCCGACCGGCTGGCGGCGGTCTCCCCGCCACCGGCCGCCGTCTACTCGTCACCGATGGAGCGGGCCCGGGAGACCGCGGCGCCGATTGCCCGGGCCCTCGGCCTCCGGGTGCGGACGCACAGCGGCCTCCTCGACGCGGCGGTCGGCGAGTGGGAAGGCAAGAGCCTCCGGGTGCTCGCCCGCAAGCCCGAGTGGCGCACCGTGCAAGGGTGGCCGAGCGGGTTCCGCTTCCCGGGCGGGGAGTCCTTCGCCGAGATGCAGACCCGGGTCCTCCAGAGCGTGCTCGACCTCGCCGCAGAGCACCAGGGTGAACGGCTCGTGTGCGTCTCGCACGCCGATCCGATCCAGATGATCGTGGGCTCGATGGCCGGAATGCCGCTCGACATGTTCCAACGGATCGCCATCTCCCCCGCGTCCGTCTCGGCGATCGCCATCGGGCCGGGCCGACCGGGCGTGCTCTGTGTCAACTCGACCGGATCCCTCGCCGAGTTGGTTTCGTCATGACCGAGTACGACCTCGAGGCGCCCGACGAGTTCACCGTGGGCACGGTCGGACCGGTGGGCCAGCGGACCTTCCTCATCCAGTGCCGCCAGGGCCGCCAACTGCTCACGCTCAAGGCCGAGAAGCAGCAGGTCGCCGTGCTGGCCAGCTACCTCGCCCGGATCGTGCGCGAGGTCGGGCGGCCCGGTGCCCTCCCCCGCGAGGTGGTCTTCCGGGCCGACGAGGAGCCGGCGTGGGTGGTCGGCACCATCGGCGTCTCCTACGACGAAGGGACCGAGAGGATCGTGGTGGTCGCCGAGGAGGTCGGCGACGACGAGGACACCTCGGTGGCACGGATCTCGATCACGCTCGAGCAGGCGGCGGCCTTCGCCGTCGTCGCCACCGGGCTGGTCGAGGCGGGACGACCGCCGTGCCCGCTGTGCGGCATGCCTCTTGACCCCTCGGGACACGACTGCCCGCGCACCAACGGGCACCGGCCGCCCAAGACGTGAGCGGGCCGACGGGACCGGGTGACGAGACCGCCCGCCGAGTGCTGTGCGACGGCGAGGTCACCGTGCACGGGCGGATCGCCGGGAGCTCGAACGTCACCCTGTTCGTCACCTGCGAGCTCGAAGGGGTCGAGCTGGCCGCGGTCTACAAGCCGGCCCGGGGTGAGCGGCCGCTGTGGGACTTCCCCAACGGCCTCTACCGCCGGGAGGTCGCTGCCTACCTCCTCTCCGAGGCGATGGGCTGGGGGCTCGTGCCCCTCACCGTCGAGCGCGCCGACGCGCCCATGGGGGTGGGTTCCTTGCAGCGCTTCGTCGACGAGGACGGCGAGTCCCACTACTTCACCCTGCGCGACGAGGGTCGTTTCACCGAGACCCTCCACCGCATCGCCGTCTTCGACGTGGTGGCGAACAACGCCGACCGCAAGAGCGGCCACGTGCTTCGTGCCGGGGAACGGCTGTGGGCGATCGACAACGGGCTCTCGTTCCACCGCCAACCCAAGCTGCGCACGGTGATCTGGGACTTCGCCGGAGACCCGCTCACCGAGGACGAGGCTGAGGTGCTCCGACACCTCGTCACCGGCCGCCTCCCCGAGGAGCTCGACGAGCTCTTGGAGCCGGTCGAGCTCGCGGCCATGTGCCAGCGGGCCTCCCGGTTGCTCGACGAGGGGCGGCTGCCGGCCCCCGGCGACGACGACTGGCGCCCCTACCCCTGGCCGCTCGTCTGAGGGCTGAGCGACACTCCGAGATCGGCTCGGATCGCGCCCTCGACCGCCACTGACAGCACCTGGGCCCCGCCTGGCGTGATGTGGGTGCCGTCGGGCTCCCGCACGTTCACCTCCTGTCCGTTCTCCACCAGGTACGGGGTGAACTGACCGCTCGGCGTGCCGAGCACCGTCCAAGACGAGACGTAGTCGACGTTGGGGTTCTTCGCCGCCGCCTGCTGGAACAGCCCGTCGATCCGCTGCATGGCGGCGGACAGCCCCGGGGCCTGCATCGGCGGCATCCCGACCCACAACACCCGGGCCCCCTGGGCGGTCGCCTCGTCCATGAACGCGAGGACCCGGGAGCGGTAGATGCCGTCCCACGCGCTGGTCCCGAAGGGCACGTCGGGCGGCCCGGGGAAGTCCTGGGCGTCGTTGGCCCCCATCATCACCACGACGACCTGGGGCGTGTACCTGGCCAGGTCGGTGGCCAGCTCGGCCGGCCAGTTGTAGTAGTCGGGCCGGGTCAGCCCGGTGGACACCTGCCCGTCCAAGGTGGCCTGGACCACGCCCGTCTGGTCGAGGTCGTTGACCAACACGTCGCCGAGGTCGATGCCGAGCGAGTCCCCCACGACCAGTACCCGGAGGGGATCGGTGGCGGTCGGGTGCCGGTTGAGCGGGGGCAAGGTGGTGGTGGTGGTGGTCACGGCGGTCTTGCCCGGGCCGCCCGACTTCGAGAATCGGGACCTCGGCGGGAGCGCAACGGCCGACCCGTTCCCCGGGCGGTTGCCATGACGGCCGATGATCCCGTCGCCCACCGACACGACGTGGGAGAGCCCGAGGTCCCGGCTGAGGGTGGCGATCGGACCGAGGATGTCGAGCGAGACGGTGCGGCGGGTCCCGATCGGGGACACCTGCGCGTTGTGCTGCAGCGTCGGGGCGTCGAGCACGAGCCAGATGGCGAACCCGGCCAGACACACCCCGAGGACCCTGGTCCACCCGGCCCGGCCGGGTTCGCCGTCCTCTGGCGGGCTCGGGGGCCGGCTCGGCGTCGCCGGGGTGACCGCCCGGTGCCACAGTCGGACCACGGCGCCGACAACCCCGGGCCGTCCCGACGCAGCGGGACCCCGCTCGGCGCGGGCCCGGCCCCTCGCCCGGTGGGTGGCACCCGGGCCCGACCGGTCCATCGCCTCTGGCCCGGCCATCAGAACCGGTAGTAGATGAACGGGGCGACCCCGCTCGGGCCGAGGGTGGTGATGCCGAGGAGCACCACGCCGAGCGCACCCGCCTGCACCAGGGCCCGCTGCTCGGAGAACACCCGCTGGACCCGGCCAAGGACGTCGGGCGGGACGAACTGGGCCGCGAGCACGCCGGCGATGACGAGGACGAGCAGGGGCGTGACGAGCGTCGGGGTGACGCCCCACCCGGTGACGAGCCGGGAGAGGATCGCCCAGGCGTTCGAGAACGACGCCGCGTTGAAGAACACCCAGCCGAGGCACACGAACTGGAAGGTCCAGAAGCGCTGCCGGGCCACCCGCCACGGGCCCTCAGCGACCGCCGGCAGGCCCCGGGCGACCCGGGAGCGCCGGCGCAGATGGCCGACGGACTGGCCGCCGCCGTG
The DNA here is from genome assembly GCA_021791895.1 of Actinomycetes bacterium. Taxonomy (GTDB): domain Bacteria; phylum Actinomycetota; class Acidimicrobiia; order Acidimicrobiales; family RAAP-2; genus Palsa-461. The sequence continues at coordinate 36,595 of JAJYVS010000002.1, forward strand.
CAGCGCCCCCCAGATGATGAAAGTCCAGTTGGCGCCGTGCCAGAGCCCGCCGAGGACCATGGTGAGCATGATGTTGCGGACGACGAACGCGTCCGACCCCCGGTTGCCACCGAGGGGGATGTAGAGGTAGTCGCGCAACCACCGGGACAGAGTGATGTGCCACCGGCGCCAGAAGTCCTGCAGGTTGCGGGCCGTGTACGGCGCGTCGAAGTTGATCGGGAAGCGCACCCCGAGTAGGAGTGCGAGACCGATCGCGATGTCGGTGTAGCCGCTGAAGTCGCAGTAGATCTGCACCGCGTAGCCCCAGGCGCCGAAGATCACCTCGAGGCCCGAATGGGCGTTCGGGGCAGTGAACACCGGCTGGACGATCGCCGAGGACACGTACGAGGAGATGACGACCTTCTTGAACAGGCCGGCCATGATCATCCAGATGGCCCGGGAGAAGTCGACCTCGGCCGCGTTCTTGCGCCGGCGGATCTGGGGCAAGAGCTCCTCCCCCCGGACGATCGGACCGGCGATCAGATGGGGGAAGAAGCACAGGTAGGTGGCGAGGTCGACCGGCCTCGCCACCGGGAGCCGGCCCCCGTAGACGTCGACCACGTAACTGATCGCCATGAAAGTGAAGAACGAGATGGCGACGGGGAGCGTCGGCTCCACCAACGGGATCAGCCGTCCAACCCCGAGGCCGTGCAGGACGTTGTCGACGTTGACGGCGAAGAACCCGTAGTACTTGAAGTACCCGAGCAGGCCGAGCAGGCCGATCAGCGAGAGGATCAACCAGGTCTTGGCGGCGCGGGGTGACTCGGCTCGACGGGACGCGCCGCGTGCGCCGAGGTGGGCGATGACCGTCGAGGCCAAGAGGAGGAATACGAAGTGCCAGTCCCACCAGCTGTAGAAGAGGTAGCTGAGGGCGATGATGGCCAGCTTCCACGGCGTCGGGTACGGGTTGAGCAGCCAGCTCGCCACGAAGGCGACGAGGAAGAAGATCGCGAAGTCGATGGTCGGGAAGAGCATGGGCGCGACGCTTGGGCGAGCGTACTTCCGACCCCGCCTGTTGATCGGGGCGCGATCAGCTCAGAGCGACGAGGGGTGACCGCCCCGTGGCCGGGGTGGACCCGACCGAGGGACCCGAGAGCTCAGCGGCTCTTCAACGCCTCGATCAGGGCCGGCAGCACCTTGTGCACGTCGCCGACGATGCCGAGGTCGGCGACCGAGAAGATCGGTGCGTCCTGGTCCTTGTTGACCGCGACGATGTGCTTGGACCCTTTCATGCCCACCAGGTGCTGCGTGGCGCCCGAGATGCCGCAGGCGAGGTAGAGGTTCGGCTTGACGGTCTTGCCGGTCTGGCCGACCTGACGGGCGTAGGGGACCCATCCGGCGTCCACGATGGCCCGGCTGGCCCCCGGCGCGCCGTTGAGCAGCTTGGCCAGCTGCTCGATCAGCTCGTAGCTGTCGGCCGAGCCGAGCCCCCGGCCGCCGGAGACGACGACGCCGGCCTCGTCGAGCTTGGGTCCACTGCGCTCCTCCACGTGGCGGGAGACGACCCGGGCGGCCGCGGTCGGCCCCGCCTCGGGCGCGGCCGTCTGGACCACCTCGGCGGGGCCACCGCCGGCGGATTCGGCGGCGAAGGACTTCGCCCGGACCACGTAGAGGAAGGGGCCCTCGCCGGTGAACCGGGCGGTCGCGGTCTGGGAGCCTCCGAACAAGGAGTGCTGCGTGCTCAGGCCGTCGTCGCTCATCCCGACGATGTTGGTGATGACCGGGCGGTCCAGCTTGACCGACAGTCGCCCGGCCACGTCCCGTCCGTCGTAGCTGGCCGGGAAGAGGATGGCGTCGGGCCGTTCACCCCCCTCGACGAGGGCGGCCATGGCGCTCGCGACGGGGGCGCCGGGCAGGGCCTCGCCGGTGTCGCCGAGGTCGTAGACCTTGGTCGCGCCGTACTCGCCGAGGACCGCGGCGTGCTCGGCGGCACCGCCGCCCCAGGCCACGGCGGTGACGCTGGCGCCGATGGTTCGTGCCTTGGTCAGGAGTTCCAAGGAGAGCGAGGTGGGCCCGGCCTCACCGGTTTCGGCCAGCACCCAGACGTTGTCGAGCGCCATCAGATGACCTTCAGTTCTTCGAGAAAGGCGAGAATCCGCTCGGCCCCGTTGCCCTCGTCGACGACGATCTCGCCGCCCTCGCGGGCCTCGGCGTCGGCGACGTCGGTGACCTCCTGTCGGGCACCGGCCGAGCCCACCTGACCCCCCTCGATCCCGAGGTCGGCCACGGCGAGCACGTCGACCGGCTTGGACTTGGCCGCCATGATCCCCTTGAACGACGGATACCGGGGCTCGACCACCCCGGCGGTCACGCTCACCACCGCCGGGAGCGGGCACTCGACCTCGTCGAAGCCGGCCTCGGTCTGGCGCTCGACCCGCACCGTCGACCCGTCGACGGCGATCTTCTTGGCGAAGGTGACCGACGGCAGGCCGAGCAGCTCGGCGATCTGGGCCGGGATCGTCCCGGTGTACCCGTCGGTCGACTCGGTGGCCGTGAGGACCAGGTCGGGCTCCGCCCGGGAGATGGCCGCCGCCAGCACCTTGGCCGTCCCCAACGAGTCGGTCCCCGAGAGGGCGTCGTCGCTCACGAGGATGGCCCGGGCCGCCCCCATCGCGAGGGCGGTGCGCAGGCCCGAGGTCTCCCCGCCGGGGGCCATGGACACCAGGATCACCTCGTCCCCGTCCCCACTGGCCAGTTGGAGACCCATCTCGACCCCGTAGGAATCGGAGTCGTCCAGGATCAGCTTGCCCGATCGGTCCAGGTTGTGGGTGACCGGGTCCAGCGCCGACGGCGCGGCAGGATCAGGGATCTGTTTGACGCAGACAACGACGTTCATCACCGGCCATTGTTCATTACCCGGGCAAGCTCTCGCCATTCCTCGGCCGCCGCCCCTCGGCCCGCTCGGCCGCCATGGCCAAGGCGGCGGTGAGCCGGTCGGTGATGATGGTGTCCACCCCGGCGTCGAACATGGCCGCCAGGTCGGGGTCCAGGTTGGGGGTCCAGACGTTGACCGCCATCCCGGCCTGGTGGCAACGGGCCACGAAATCCCCTTTCACCAGGGAGAAGTACGGATGGATGGCCTGGTAGCGGCGGTCCAGCGCGCTGGCCAGTACGCCACCCAGGTCGACCGCGCTGCCGAGCAGCCACCCGATGGGAAGCGCCGGCTCGGCGGCCCGCACGGCCTCGATGGTCGGGGCGTCGAAGGAGGAGACGATGACCCCATCGACCCGGTCCTGCTCGGTGAGTTCGGCGGCCACCGCCCGGGCCAGAGACCCGCTCGGGTCATAGCCGGGGTCGCCCGGCCAGTTCTTGACCTCGACGTTCATCGCCATGCCCTCGCAGGCCGAGATCGCCGCGCCGAGCAGGGGCACGTGGGGGGGCAGCTCGGCGAGCTCGGTCTCGTGGACCAACCCGACGCCGGGCACCTCGGCGTCGTGGTGAATGACGAGGGCGCCGTCGGCGGTGCGACGGACGTCGAACTCGACGCCGTCCGCTCCCAACCGACGGGCCTCCACGAAGGCCTCGACCGTGTTCTCCACGAAGCCCTCGGTGCAGCCCCGGTGGCCGAAGACGAGGCTCATGACCCTCCTCCCACCCGCATCGGCCCCTCCTAGCACAGCATTCGCCTCGCCGGGACGAAACACCGCCAAAACCCTCTTGTCATCGAGCGTTCACGTCGATAACCTTCTCGTGCCCCGTTTCTCTTGTGGGTGTTGTCACCGCCGGGACTTGTGAATTTGATCACAAACGGGTGGAGGACCTGGTCATGGCGCTGATGTGGAACCGCACCGTCGATTGGGATGCGGACGACTGGCGACAGTTCGCTGCCTGCAAGGACACGGTGCCTGATCTGTTCTTCCCCATCGGCACCACCGGACCCGCCGTTGACCAGATCGATGCGGCCAAGCGGGTCTGCGGCGGCTGCACCGTCCAGGAGCCCTGCCTCAACTTCGCCCTCGCGACCAACCAGGAGTCCGGGGTCTGGGGCGGCACCTCCGAGGAGGAGCGCCGCAAGCTGCGCAAGGCCTGGCTGGCGGCCCGGCGTCGGGCCGGCTGAACCCCGCTCAGTGCCTGGGGGCCACGGGGACCGAGATCCGGACCACCGTCCCACCGCCCTCGGGCCGGGGCACCCTCGCCATCTCGATCGACCCGCCCAGCTGGGCCACCACCAGGTCACGCACGATGGACAGCCCGAGGCTGGTGGTGCGCTCGATATCGAAGCCCTTGGGCAGGCCCACGCCGTCGTCGCGCACCTCGACGCCGAGGCCCTGGTCGTCGTGGTCGAGCAGTACCCGGACGCGGCCCGACACCCCCCCCGACCCGTTGGCCTTGCGCTTGGGCGAGCGGCCGGACCGGAGGGCCCGGCGATCGACCCCGAACGCGTGCTCCACCGCGTTCTGGAGCAGCTCGGCCAACGTCACCGCCAGCGGGGTGGCCACGTCGGCGGGGAGATCGCCGAGGTCGCCCTCCACCTCGATCGTCACCCCGGGCGGGCCCACCACCGAGTCCTCGGCCATCTGCACCAAAGCGCGCACGATCTCGCCGAAGGCGACCTGGTCGCCCGGGTCCCGCGACAGGATCTCGTGGACGATCGCGATGGACCGGACCCGGCGTTCGGCCTCGTGGAGCGCCTCGCGCCCGGCCCGCTCGGTGACCCGGCGGGCCTGCAGACGGAGCAGCGAGGAGATGGTCTGGAGGTTGTTCTTGACCCGGTGGTGCACCTCGCGGATGGCGGCGTCCTTCGACAGGAGAAGGCGGTCGAGCCTTCGCACGTCGGTGACGTCGCGCACCAAGATGACCGCGCCGGTGACCGAACCGTGGATCACGAGCGGGATGCAGTGGACGAGGACGATGACGTCGGGGCGCCGCTCGACCTCCTCGACCACCGGCCGCTTGGTCGTGAGCGCCCACTCGACCGCCGACTCCTCCACCCCGAGATCGACCAGGCGCCGGCCCTCGGGCACCGAGTACACGCCCATCCGGTGGAAGGCGTTCATGGCGTTGGGCGAGGCGAACTGCACCCGCCCCTCCTCGTCGACCACCACCACCCCGTCGCCGACGCGGGGCGACTCCTCTGACCCCACGTCGTTATCGGGGAACGGGAAGGCCGACTCGGCCACCATGGCCGCGAGCCGGTCGAACGCGTCGAAGTAGATCCGCTCGTAGCTCGGTCCAGACGGGCCGAGCTGCTCCAGGCCGATGCGGACCACGACGGCGATGACCCGGTCGGCGAAGCGCACCGGGATGGCCTCCGAGGCGATAGGCCCGGACGCCGAGATCCCCTCGACCTCGCCCCGGACGATTTCGCCCTTCTCCATGGCGTCGGCGGCGATCGACCACGCCTGACGCGACGGCGATTGGCCGACCAGGTCCTGATTGAGCCGGGTCGGTCGGTTGGACGGCCGGATCTGGCCCAGCACCACGAGCTCGGAGTCCCCCTCGTCCTCCAGGCCCGAGGCCGGCACCACCAGGACCAGGTCGGAGAAGGAGAGGTCCGATAGCAACGACCACGAGCCGAGGAGGCGCTGCAGGTGGGCGTGCTCGTCGGGGTTCAAGACGGCGTGGAGCCGGGCCAGTTCACCCGGGGTGGCCACGGGCTAGCCCCGTTCCTTCGCGCCGGCGGGGTCTTCGACCGGCACGCTCCGGCTCCGACGGGCCGAGAAGGCGACCAGCTCGCGGACCCCGGCCGACGCCAGGAGGTCGCGCAGGTCGTCGGCCCGCTCGGCCACCCGGTCCTCGCCGTGGGCGTCCGAGGCGGTGGTGAACCCGACGCCGCGCCGGGCGAAGCGCTCGAGCAGGCCGAGGGCCGGGTACTGCTCGGCGCAGGTCTTGCGCCAGCCGGCCGAGGACACCTCAGCGGCGAGCCCACTCGAGGCCGCCGCCTCGGCCAGCCGCTCCCACCACTCCTCGGGGGCGTCGGGGACCCGGCCCGCCACCTTCACGAGGTCGGGGTGGGCGAGGACGTCACAGGCTCCACTGGCCGCCGTCTCCTCGATGGCCTCGACGTAGGCCGTCCAGGACGTCTCCACGGAGCGGCGCGGCCACTCGGCCATGTGCAGCGGGTCGGAGAGGTCGTCGAAGCGCCAGGCGCCGATCCAGTGCACCGAACCCAAGAGCACGTCGAAGGGGTAGCCGGCCACGAGCTCGGCCACCCGGTCCATGCGCCCCCGGTAGTGGTCCACCTCGAGCCCCACGACCACCGGCAGCCCGGAGGCCTTGGTCGCGACCGCCGCCTCGACGTAGGCGTCGAGGTCGTTGCGGGCGTGGTGGTCGAAGTAGCGGCGCATCGACGCGGCCAGCTCGGCCGGCTCGTCGTCGAACAGCCCGGCCACGATCGGTTCGCACTGGACGAAGCGAAACAGGTGCTCGGTCAGGGCGATCTCGACCACTCCGGCCGCCAGGGCCCGTTCGCAGTACCGGACGATCTGGTCGGTCCGGAGGGACACCTCGGCGTCACGGTGCTCCCAGAGGTGCAGGTGGTAGTCGAGCAACGCCGCCCTCTTCGTTCAGGCCGCCGCGACCGACGACGAGCTCACCGCGGTCATCGTAGAAGACCCGGCCGAGCGGCCCTCGACACCCACGCACGGGTACCGGGCCCCGGGCTGGGAGCGACCCTCAGTGCCAGATCGTCTCGCCCAGCGCGAACAGCCCGGACAGGCTGGCGATGTCGTGCGCGAAGGCGGGAGCGCTCGCCACCACCTCGGGCGTCTGAGCCAGCTCGTCGCGCTGTTCGGCCTCGCGGCGGGCCACCAGGCTGAAGTTGATGAAGCTCTCCGCCACCTCGCGCAGGAGCGGAGCGGTCAGCGCGGGATCGGTGTCGAGCCTGGTCGCCACCTCCTCGGCCCGATCCTCGAGCGCGCTCGCCGTGGCCAGGGCCTCGGGGTCTCGCAGGTAGTCGGGGAGGGTCCGGTTGAGCACCACCGCCCCGAGGTGGAGGTGCCGGCGGAGCAGCTCCTCGGAGAAGAGCTCGGCCTCGGCCAACGGGGTGCTCTCGAGCGTGCTCACCACGACGAAGGTGGTGCGGCGCTCCCCGAGCAGCCGCACGACCGCCTCGGCCCGCTCGATGAACCCGGCGTGCATCGACTGGAACAGGATGAAGAACTCGGAGATGTCGGTGAGGAACTGGGTGCCGAGCACCCGGTCGGCAACCTGCTGGAAGGGCCGCGAGGCCATGGTGATCACCTTGGACCGGTACGGGACGATCAGCCACCGCAGCAGGCGGCTCGAGAAGAACTCGGCCATGCGTCTTGGGGCGTCGAGGAAGTCGAGCGCGTGGCGCGACGGCGGCGTGTCCACCACGATGAGGTCGTAGGCCCCGGTGGAGTGGATCTCGAAGAGACGCTCCATGGCGATGTAGTCGTGGCTCTGGACGAAGCGACCCGAGATGTTCCGGTAGAGCGGGTTCCTCAGGATCTCCTCTCTCGTCCGGACGTCGGGGGCGTGACGCTCGATCAGGGCGTCCCAGCTCGCCTGGGTGTCGAGCATGGCCGCCCACAGCTCGCCCCTCGGGGTGACCCCGGCCTCCTTGAACCACTCGGGCAGGATGCGGCGCTCGGCGTTGCCGATCCCGGCTAGGCCGAGCGCGTCGGCCAGCCGTCGCGCCGGGTCGACCGTGAGCACCAGCACCTTGCCCCCGTGGTGACAGGCGGCCATGACCGCGGTGGCGGCGGCCACCGTGGTCTTGCCCACCCCGCCCGGACCGCAGGTGATCGCGATCTCCTTGGAGGCGAGGAGCCGGTCGAGGGAGGGCCGGGGCGGGGGGCTCGGGATCGTCACAGACCCAGCTCGTCGACCAGGGCCGAGGCGACCTGCCTGGTGCTCCGCAGACCGCCGACCCGGGTGAACAGGTAGGGCACGAGGAGCATCGGCACCGCCGGGTCCAGGCGCGCCTCGAGTCGTTGGAGGTGCAGCGCTCGGGCCCGCCGCATGCTCACCGCCAGCCGGGCCGCCTCGAGGACCGGGGACGCGTCGCCCCCGAGGACCGCGGAGATGACGGCGGTTCTCGACGGAGTGCGCAGCTGTTCGAACACCTCCTCCTCCCGGGTCGTGAAGAGCTCGGGGAGGACCCGGTTGACGACCACCGCGACCACCGACGCCGAGGTCTCACGGGCGATCCGGTCGGTCAGCTCCAGGGTCTCTGAGACCGGCATCTCCTCGGGGGTGGTCACCGGGACGACCCCGGTGCGCTCCGGGTTCGACAGGATCTCGATCATCCAGTCGGTCTGGCTCCGGATCTGGCCCACCTTGACCAGGTCGTTGATCGCCTGGGGGGCACCGAGCTGGCCCACCACGTGCCCCGAGGCCGGCGCGTCGACCACCACCAGGTCGAAGTGGCGCTCCCGGACCTCCCAGCAGAGCTTGCCCACCGTGAGGATCTCCCGGACCCCCGGCGCCGCCGTGGCCACGAAGTCGAAGGCTCGGGCCAGCGGGCCGATCCGGCCGGTCACCGGGATCCGGAGGTTCACCTTCAGGTACTCGCGCAGAGAGGCCTCGGTGTCCATCGACATCACCCAGATCCCCGGAGCGACCTGGGAGGGGGTGAACCGGGTCGGCCCGGACTCGAACATGGCGCCCAACCCGCCGGTGGCGTCGATGTCGCAGGCGAGCACCCGCTTGCCCTGCTCGGCGCCCAGCTGGGCCAGTGCGGCGGCGACGGTGGTCTTTCCGACCCCACCCTTGCCGGTGACGAAGAGCAGCTCGCGGTGGAACAGCCCCACCGGGGCTTCGGAGGCTCGGGTCATCGCCGACCGGCCATCCCCGACGTCGGGCCGGTCAGGGCGCCCCGAACCCCACCCTGCGCTCGTTCGACGGCGCACCGACCTCGACGTAGGCGACCTGGCCGGTCGGCACGGCGACCCGCCGGCCCCGTCGGTCGGTCAGCCACAGGACGCCGCCACGCTCCAACAATGCCTCGATCTCCTTCAGGACCGTCTCACGGTCGGCCCCGTCCCCGAGGTCGATTTCGAGCTCCTTGGGGGTCTGGGCGATCCCGATGCGCACTTCCAACTGCGGCTCCTCTCTGGGTCCCCTGAGGTGGTGGTCGAGCCACCGGCGCGGGGCCGGCCGGGGTCCGACGTTACCGCCCTCGGGCACACTTGGGGCATGGTTCGCCACGACGAGGCCGGCGGAGCCGGTACACGCTCGGAGCGGTGGGCGGCCACCATGGCCGGCTTCGCGACCGGGGGCGCCCGATCCTTGGGGGTCGAAGGCTCCGAGGCCGAGGGGCACGGGGCCGGTGGGCTCAAGGTGGCCCATGCCGACTCCGCCGCCCTACTCGTCCCGGGCTCCGAGCGGGCGGCGGGGCCCCTTGCACCTTGCGATCGGCGGTTCCGGGAGCAGGCCGAGGACGCCGCCCTCGTGGCCGGGGCCACCAGGGCTCGGGGGGCCGGGGACCGGGCCCGGCCCGAGGCGCCCGACCCCTGGCGGACCTGCTTCGAACGGGACCGCGACCGCATCCTGCACTCGAGCGCCTTCCGGCGTTTGGCCGGCAAGACCCAGGTGTCCATCTTCCCCGAGGACCACTCGCGGACCCGGCTCACCCACGCCCTCGAGGTCGCCCAGGTGGCCACGAGCGTCGCCCGGGCCTGCGGGCTCAACGTCGCGTTGACCGAGGCGATCGCGTTCGGGCACGACTGCGGCCACGGGCCCGGGGGCCACGCCAGCGAGGACGCCTTCGCCCCTTATCTCGACGAGGGCTTCGACCACGCCCCCTGGGGGGCGCAGGTCTCGCTCGCCCCGTTGAATCTGTGCGCCGAGACCCTCGACGGGATCGCGAACCACAGCTGGTCCCGGCCGGCACCGGCCACGTGCGAGGGCGAGGTGGTGAGCTGGGCCGACCGCATCGCGTATGTCTGCCACGACTGGGAGGACGCCGTCGCCACCGGGATCGTCGCCCCCGAGCGACTCGACCCGGTCGTCGCCGAGCGCTGCGGGACGAGGCGCGCCCAGCAGCTCGGAACCTTCATCGAGGCGCTCGTCTCCACCACCCGCGCTGCCGGCCGGGTGGCGATGGACGCCGCCCATGCGGAGGCACTGGCCCGGTTCCGGAGGCTCAACTACGAGCACATCTACCTCCGGGCCGCCTCGGTGGCCCAGGCCGAGGCGGTGATCGCCCTGCTCCGGGCCCTCGTCGAGCACTACGCGGACCGGCCAAACGCGATCCCCTCGGTGCGAGAGGCGGGCGGCCTTGGCGCCGGGGGCGCCGTGGCGATCCGGGCGGCGGTGGGCTATGTGGCCGGGATGACCGACCGGTTCGCCTGTCGTCAGGCCGTCGCGCGCCTCGGCTGGGACCGTTCCAAGCTCCCGAGGGCCATCGAGAGCTGAGCGGCCCGAGGCCCGGTGCTCAGTGCTCCCCGAAGAGCAGCGCCGCTCGTTGGTCCCAGGCGGCCCGGAGCATGTCGGGATGGGTGATGACGTAGAGGCGTCCCTCGGTGACCGCGTCGAGCACCGCGTCGGCCACCTGCTCGGGCGGGATGCCCGAGTCGACCAGCGGGGAGAGCGCCTTGCCGTCATCGTCCTCGTGCACCGATCGCACCCGGTCGGGCATGTTGCGGGCGGAATGGGCGATCTTGGTCTGCACGAACCCCGGGCACACCACCGAGACCCCGACCCGGCTGCCCGACCCGGCGAGCTCCTGGGCCAACGACTCGCTCAGGCCGACCACCGCGAACTTCGTCGTGCAGTAGATCCCGAGCACCCCCACCCCCTGGAGCCCGGCCATCGAGGCGGTGTTCACGACGTGGCCCTCGTCCTGGGCCATCAGCGTCGGCAGGAAGACGTTGCAGCCGTTGACCACCCCGAACAGGTTGACCCCGACCACCCACTCCCAGAACTCGATCGGGCTCTTGGCGACCGACCCCCCGACCACCCCGGCGTTGTTGCACACGACATGGACGGCGCCGAAACGGTCGAGGACCGCGTCGTGCAGCCCCACGACCGACGCGTGCTCGGCCACGTCGGTGACGATCCCGACGACCTCGGCTCCCGCTGACGCCAGGTCCTCGGTCGCCCGGTCGAGCGCCGGCTTCTCGATGTCGGCCAGGACCACCCGCATCTGCTCGGCGGCGAAGCGCCGAGCCATGGCCAGCCCGATGCCGCTCGCCCCCCCGGTGACGACGGCGACCTTCCCCGCGAGATCCCTCACCCTGCGCTCCCTCCCGACCGTCGTCCGACGCTCAGTGCAACGACAGCTCCCGACGGTAGACGCGGGCCGGGCCGAGGGCGACCAGCCGCTCGGCCAGGGCGGCGAACGCCGAGGAGGCATCGGACTCGGGGTCGGTGACCGTGATCGGCCTCCCCTCGTCGCCACCCTCGCGCAGGGCGGGCAGCAGGGGGACCTGACCGAGCAGCGGGACCCCGAGGTCGGCGGCCAGCTGGGCTCCCCCACCCTCCCCGAACAGCCGGTACCGGGTCCCGTCGTCGCCGGTGAACCAGCTCATGTTCTCGATGACCCCCCGCACCGAGAGCTTCAGCTTGCGGGCCGCGTACGCCGCCCGCTGGGCGACCCGCTGGGCGGCCGGCTGGGGAGTGGTCACCACGACCACCTCGGCCCGCGGCATCACCTGGGCCAGCGACAGGGTGACGTCGCCGGTTCCCGGGGGCGTGTCGACGACGAGGAAGTCCGGCTCCCCCCAGTAGCAGTCGCCCAGGAACTGTTCGATCGCCTTGTGCAGCATCGGTCCCCGCCAAATCACCGGCTGGTCCTCGGGCACGAAGTAGCCCATCGACAGGCAGCGCACCCCGTGCACGACGGTCGGGATCACGAGATCTCCGAGGACGACCGGCTCCGCACCCCCCCCGAGCATCGTCGGCACCGAGAAGCCGTAGACGTCGGCGTCGAGCAACCCCACCCGGTTCCCGGCCCGGGAGAGCGAGATGGCCAGGTTGACCGCCACCGAGGACTTCCCGACGCCGCCCTTTCCCGAGGAGACCCCGATGACCCGGGTGGTCGATCCGGGCTGCAAGAAGGCCTGGACCGGCGGTCCGGGCTCATGAACGTGGGCGTGGCCGTGGGCGGCCTCGTCCCCGGCCATCCGTCGACGGAGCGCGCTGCGCAGCGTGGCCACCTCGGGCTCACCCATCACCGAGGTCGTGACGTCGACCTCGCCGGCGCCACCGCCGGCCCGCGCCGCCCGCCCGAGGTCCGCCGCCACCCGGTCCCCCTCGGGCCACGCCGGCGAGGGCAGCGCCAGCTCGATCTCAATCCGGCGACGACGGGCATGAACGGCGCGCAGCATGCCGGTCTCGGCCAGCGGCAACCCGAGCGTCGGATCGACCACGGCGCCGAGGGCCTCCTCCAGCGCCTTCCCGTGGGATGCCATCGACGCGTCCTTCCCGCTCGTCTTCTCCGCGCCGGCCGCCGAAGCCTCTCGGGGCCGCGCTCGTCCTCCCAGGTAGACTACCGATCGTGCGTTCGGGCCCGAACCGGGCGGCGGGACCGCAGGGCGTCGGCATCGCCAATCGCGACGACGTCGAGCAGCAGGCGGCCGACGCCCGCTTCGCCTCGGTGGTCTCGGCTGTCACCGACGCCTTCGGCGACCCCACCCGCCGGGAGATCTTCCTCTACGTCCGCTCGCACCCAGCCGCCTCCGTCGCCCAGGTGGCCTCGACGTTCTCCCTGCACCCCAACGTGGCCCGCCACCACCTCAACCGGCTCGTCGCCGGTGGCTACCTGCGGGTGTCGATGACCCGCGACGCCCCGGCGGTCGGTCGCCCGGCCCAGCGCTTCTTCCCGGTCGACGTCGACCCGGCCGGCGGCTTGGTCGACAAGCGGGACGACCTCCTCGTCCTCTTGCTCCAGGAGGCCCTCGAGCTGCTCGGCCCGGAACAGGCCGAGCAGATGGCGGCCAAGGTGGGCGAGGACTACGGCCGGGCCCTGGCCACCCGGATGTCCCCCGAGGCCTCCCAGCGTTCGGTGCGGGCGGCCATGCGGACGATCGCCGCGACCCTGACCGCCCACGGCTTCGCCGCCCACGTCGAGCACCACGGGTCCAACACCGCCGTCGTGGCCGAGCAGTGCCCCTTCGGCGACGCGGCCTCGGTGCCCCCGGTCCTGTGCGCCGTGGACCGGGGCATGGTGAAGGGGCTCTTGTCCGGCCTGTGCGGGGACCCGAAGAAGGGCGCCCTCCCCATCGTGCTGTCGTCGCGGGCCCGCGGCGACGACACCTGCGCCGCCACCGCCTGAGGGTGGCCAGGCACTACCTCGACCACGCCTCGAGCTGCCCCCTGCGGCCCGAGGCCCGCGCCGCCATGGTGGCCGAGCTCGATGCCGCCGGCGGCGACCCCGGTCGGGTCCACGAGGAGGGTCGGGCGGTCCGGGTTCGCATCGAGGTCGCCCGCGACCAGGTCGCGTCGTTCCTCGGGGTGCGTCCCCGTCAGGTCGTGTTCACCTCCGGGGGCACCGAGGCCGTCAACGCCGCCGTCTTCGGGGCCTCCCGGGCCCGGCCCGGCCGGGCCATGGTCGCCGCGGCCGTCGAGCACTCGGCGGTGCGGGAGGCGTCGGTCCGGTCGGGGACGGTGCTTGAGCTCGCCGTCGACGGGGCCGGGAGGATCGAGCTCGGGCACTTGGCCGAGCTGCTCGGCTCGCCACCGCCCGGCGGGGTGGCGCTGGTCCACTGCCAGTGGGCGAACCACGAGACCGGGACGCTGCAGCCGGTCGGAGCCGTCGTCGCGGCGTGCCGGGAAGCGGGTGTGCCCGTCCACGTCGACGCCTGCGCGGCGGTCGGGCACGTCGGGACGGACCTGGGCGCGCTGGACGCCGACCTCGTCTCGGTCAGCGCGCACAAGTTCGGCGGGCCGGCCGGGGTCGGTGCCTTGGTGGTGGGCGCCGGGAGACGCTTCGAGCCCTTCGTGGTCGGTGGCCACCAGGAACGGGCGCGGCGGGCCGGCTTCGAGAACGCCCCGGCCATCGCCGGCTTCGGGGCGGTCGCGGCCACCCTGGCCGCGCCCGACCGGCTCGAGCGCGAGGCCGAGCTCGCCCGTCAGAAGGTGGCCGGGCTGCTCGACGCCGCCCTGGTGATCGACGGCGTGGCGCTCCTCGGCGACCGGCGGCCCGAGGGGCGCCTCCCTCACCTGGTGTGCCTGGGGCTCGAGGGCGTGGAGGCCGAGCCGGTCCTCATCGGCCTGGACCGGGCCGGCATCGCCGTCCACTCCGGCTCGGCCTGCTCGTCGGAGACCCTCGAGCCCTCGCCGGTGCTCGCCGCCATGGGAGTCGACGCCGAACGGTCGCTCCGCCTCTCGGTCGGCTGGTCGACCACCGAGGAGGACGTGGCCGCGTTCGCAACCGCGTTCGCCCCGGTGCTCCAGGGCCTCCGGGCGCTCCGGACCTGAGCCCAGCAGCGCACCCGACCGGCCATGGCCCCGCCTAGCGTGGACCCCGCCGGCCCGACGCCGGCCGGGGCGAGAGCCGAGGCGACGATGCGAACGCTGGAACCCGACTACGACAGCGACCCGGGGCGTTGGTCCTCCTACCAAACCCCCACCGACGTGCACCACGTGGTCGGGCCGGAACTCGCCGGCCCGGTCCTCGACGTCGGGTGCGGGGAGGGCCGGCTGGCGTCGGTCCTGCGCGACGGGGTCGCCTGGGTCGGCCTCGACGCCTCCTGGAGCCAGCTGCGGGCCAACCCCCACCGCCCGCTGGTGCGGGCCGACATGGGCGCCCTGCCCTTCGTCGACGGGGCGTTCGCCGAGGTGACCCACCTGTGGTGCCTCTACCACCTCGACGACCCGGTGGCGGCGGTCGCCGAGGCCAGGCGGGTGCTGCGCGCCGGAGGCCGCTACTACGCCTGCTCTGCCGCCCGCGACAGCGACCCCGAGATCCTGCCCGAGGGCTATCCGCGCTCGACCTTCGACGCCGAGGAGGCGCCGGGCATCGTGGCCGAGGCGTTCGGCGAGGTCGAGGCGGAACGCTGGGACGGCCGGTTCTACGCGCTCGAGACCCGCGACGAAATCCGCGCCTACTGCCGCCACAACTTCATCCCGGCCGAGCGGGCCGAGTCGGCCGAGCTCCCGCTCGAGCTCACCAAGCGGGGGGTGCTCGTGCGGGCGATCCGGGCACCGGGCTGAGCGGCCCGGGAGCCCGAATTCCCGGCGGGTGCCCTACCCCGAGCGAACCCCGGAGGGCAGCGGCTGGCCCGCCTCGGTGAAGGCCTGGGCGATGAGCTTGGCCGCCGCGCTCACCCGGTCCCTCGGGGGGTGCTCGGCCAGGAACGCCCGGTACTGCTTCACCGCCGTCGCGGCGTCGTGGCCCTGCTCCAGGTCCATGGTGCCCAAGAAGAGGTGGGCGGCGTAGTCGTCGGGCTGCACGGCCAACGACCGCTCGACGAGGGACCGGCCCTGGCGCTCCTGGGCCCGGTCGCCGGCCGTGAAGCCGGCCTCCCACTCGAGGTACCCGGTCTCGGCGAGCGCCTGAGGCTGGTTGGGGTCGGAGGCCAAAACGTTGCGGTAGAGGGCGAGGGCCTGGCTCAGCGAGGTGCTCGTGCCCTGGTTGACGAGGCTGGCGGCCTCGTTGAGCTCCGCCGTGATGTCCTGGGGCGTGCTGCCGGTGGCCGGCTGACCGGGCAGGCGCGGCGCGGTCAGGTGCATCACGAGAAGCGTGGCCCCGGCGGCCAGGGCGGCCAGGGCCAAAGCGGCCAGCCAACGCGGCCGGCGACGGCGAGCCCGGCCCCTCGCCACGGCCTCCTCCTCGTCCGAGGCCGTCCCCGCCATAGCCGCCCCGGCGCCCGCGGCCGTCGCCGCCGCTCGCTCGGCGTCCTCGGCCCGATCCAGCTGGGCCAGTTCGTCGACGACGGCAGCCAGGCGATTCCGGTCCCGGCCGAGGAGCGCCTCGTAGTCCTCGGGGCCGATGTCCCCGGCGGACCGCTCGGCCTCGAGGTCCGCCAGCGAGCGGTCCAGGAAGTCCCGCTGGTCCTCGAGGTGCCAACGCCGGTCCCGTTCCACCGGGGGTTCGGCCACCACCGGTCGGCGGACCCGGCTCACGGCGAGCCCCGGAGCGCGACGAGGGCCCTTCCTCGTCGCCAGAACAGCAACCCGAGGGCCGCCGCGGCGCCCGCTAGCACGACGACCGGGAGCACCCAGACCACGGTGTCGAGCCCCGAGGCCGGTGGGGCGAGGAGGATCGACGGCCCGTAGCGCTCGACGAAGGAGCGATCGATGGCCGCCGCGGTCGCCCCCGAGCGCAGCATGGCCTGAATCTGTCGGCGGGCGGCGATGGCGCTCGGGGCCTCGGACTGGGCGACCGAGATGTCCTCGCAGCTCGGGCACCGGATGCGGCTCTCCAGCGCGGCCGCCCGTTGGGCGAGGGTCGGCGGACCGCTCCTCCCGGCCCCCACGTACAGGGCGACCGCGGCCATGAGGGCCAGAGCGACCGCCGAGCCCACGGCGAACACCCGGCGACCGCGCGCCCGGGTCTCAGGCACGGCGGGCCGCCGCGGCCGTGGAGATCAACTGGCCGTAGCTCATGGGGCCGGCGAAGGCCGCCACCACCGTGCCCGTCCGGTCGACGAAGAAGGTCATGGGCGGCGACCCCACGCCGAACTCGCTGGCGAACCGGCCCGACTGGTCGGGGAGCGTCGGCCAGCTCACCCCCCACTGCGTGAGGAACCGGCGGGCCCCGGCGGTCGAGTCGTCGATGTCGACCGAGACCAGCTTGACCGGCAAGCCCTGTTCCTCGGCCACGAAGGCGAAGCGGGCCAGGTTGGGCTCCTCTTCGGCGCACGGGGGGCACCAGCTGGCGAAGAAGTTGACCACGACGACCTCCCCCCGGTCGGCGGCCAGCGACACCAGCTGACCCTCGAAGCTCCGGGCGGAGATCGGCGGGACCGGGTGGCCGACCAAGGGACTGTCGACCGACGCGGCCTGTGAGGACGGCCGGGTGGCCACCACCACCGCCAGAACGACGAGGGCGACGACCACCAGCCCGGCCACCCAACGGGCGGTGTGGCGGCGTCGCCGGGGCGCGCCCGTTGGTTTGGGGTCCGTCGTGCCGGTGACGGCCAAGGTCACCTCACCTCCCGCCGGTCGTGACCGGTTCGGGGCTCCCCCCGGCGGGTCCGGCGAGCAGCACCGGTTCGGCGGCGGTCTCGTCGGGCCCGACCGACCGGGCCCGCTCGTCGGGCACCTGGGCCCCGGGGGCCGGTTCGGTCGGGCGGTGCCGCCGGCCGGGGATCAGGGCCAGCAACCCGCCCACGCCGATCAGAAGGCCGCCGGCCCACAGCCAGGCCACCAGGGGCTCGACCACCACCCCGATGGCCACCGCGCCCTTCGGGAGCCCGGGGAACTGCTCGGCGCCGGTCGCCGGGCCGACCCCGCCGAACTCGGTCACGGTCAGGTACACGTCGCCGGTGACCCCCGAGTCGATGGCCGGCGTGCCGACCGCCTGGGAATTGGTCCCGGCGAACTGGGTGACGGCGGGCCGAAAGACCCCGCCCCCGTCCACCTTGATCAATGCCTCGGTCGCCGTCTTGGCCGGCGTCCGAACGGTCGCCAACCCCTCGAAGACGAAGCGGTGTCCGTCGAAGACCGCCGGCTGGCCGAGCCGCAGGGCCAACTCGCCCCGCTGGGCGAAGGACGTGGCGGCCGTGATGCCGACGGCGACCACGACCACCCCGAGGTGCACCACCATGCCCCCGTTGGCCCGGTTGAGCAGCCCCCGGATCCACCCCCGGCCGTGGCGGAGGCTGGTCACCACCGCGAGCACGATCGACCGCAGCGCCGAGGCCGCGGCGAAGGCGCCCAGTCCGAACGCCACCAGCGGGACCACGCCCCGGACCCCGCCGGCCACGCAGCCGACGATCGTGAGGACCCCCACCCAGGCCGCCGGGCCGAGCCGTCGCCACAGCACCGGCACGCTGAGGGCCCGCCATGACAGCGCCGGGGCGAGCGCCATGAGGACCAGGAGGGCGAGTCCGACCGGAATGGCCACGGTGTTGAAGTACGGCGCCCCGACCGTGACCGCCTGGTTCTCGAGGGCCTGGTAGAGGAGGGGGAAGACCGTCCCCAAGAGGACCACGAAGGCGAACCCGACGAAGAGGAGGTTGTTGAGGAGGAACGCCCCCTCCCGGCCGAGCGGCGCGTCGATGCCCCCGGGCGAGCGGATCCGGTCCCCCCGCCAGGCAATCAGACCGAAGCCGACCACCACGACGAGGAGGAAGAAGGCGATGAGGATCGGGCCGAGCGTCGAGTCGCTGAAGGCGTGCACCGACTCGATGACGCCGGAGCGGGTGAGGAACGTGCCGAGGATGGTGAGCGAGAAGGTCGCCACCGAGAGGGACAGGTTCCACACCCGTAGAAGGCCCCGACGCTCCTGGACCAGCACCGAGTGGAGGTAGGCGGTGCCGCACAGCCAGGGCAGGAGTGCCGCGTTCTCCACCGGGTCCCAGGCCCAGAACCCGCCCCACCCGAGCACCTGGTACGACCACCACGCCCCGAGCATGATGCCGACCGACAGGAAGGTCCAGGCCACGAGGGTGAAGCGTCGGGTCTCCACCTGCCAGCGGTCCCCCACCCGCCCGGTGGCGAGCATGCCCACCGCGAAGGCGAAGGGGACGGTGAAACCGACGAAGCCGAGGTAGAGCATCGGCGGGTGGATGGCGACCAGAGGGTTGTCCTGGAGCAGGGCGTTGGGCCCGGCGCCGTGCGCCGGCGCCGCCCCGACCACGTGGGCGAAGGGGTTGGCCGGCCCGACCATGAGGCCGACGAAGAAGGCGGCGACGCAGAACATGACGAGCGTGGCCCAGGCGACGACCGGATCCTTGGCGTCGCCACGGAACCGCCAGACCACGACCGACACGAACACCGCGAGCAAGAAGCCCCACAGGAGGATCGATCCGGCCAATGCCGACCACATCCCGGTGATCGAGTAGAGCAGGGGCGTGGCCCGGCTGTTGTTGTCGGCCACGAACGCGATGGAGAAGTCGTGGGTGACGAGGGCGTGTTCCATGGCGCCCACCGCCAGGGCCATCCCCGCCAGCAGCACCGGCGCGAGCAGCCGAGCGTCGAAGCGGGGGTCGGGGTCCCGCCCCTGGTGATGGCGAAGGAGGGAGACTCCCGTCGCCACGGCGCCGACGACTGCCGCGGCGAAGGCCAACCAGATCCCGATCGTCCCGAGGGCGGCGTTCATGGTGTCCGACGACCCGTCAACGGACCGTGCCGTTCGGGGCCCTGACCCGTCGAGGGTGGGCGGCGATGTAGTCCGCCGAGTGCTTCACCATGATCTGGTTCGACAGGAACAGTGACGAGCCCGGGTGGGCGAAGTGCCCGACCACCACCACCGGGATGTCCGACTGGAACAGCTGTGGGGGCGAGCCGGTGCTGTGCACCGGCACCCGCAGGTGCCCCTCCGCGACGCTGAAGTCGGCTCCGGTGGGCGTGCGCCGGATGCTGCCGGGGACCACCACGCCCTCCAGCCGGAAGGTCGACGTCCCGAGGGTGGCCCGGTGCGCCAGGGCCTGGGCGACCGTGTCGAAGTAGTTGAGCGAGCTCCCCAACCCCTCCACCAAGAGGAAGACGAGCGCGCCGAGGAGGACCACGCCGACGAACCACAGCCGGTGCCGGGTCCGCCGGCGGAGGCGTCCGACGTCGGCCGGCGGTGCCGAGCGGTCGACCAGCGCGGCGTCGCTCACGGCTCGTCCGCACCGGGGCCCGAGGGGGTCACGAGGTCCTCGGCGTCGACGGCGAGCTCGGCTCGCCGCCCGAGGGCGCGGCGGCGGAGCACCAACGAGAGCGCGTAGAGGAAGAGGACCGAGAGCCCCACGGCGTAGCCGGCGTCGACGTAGCTCACGGTGCCACCCGGCTCGGGGAATGGAGGGGTGCCGACCCGCCGGCGACGGTCTCGGCCGGCATCGCCTCGGCCCCCTCGGCCCAACGCTCCTCCAAGGACACCTCGAGCGAGGCGGCACTGGTCCGGTCGGCCAGCACCTCGATGCGGTAGCGGACCGCCACCATCCAGACGAAGACCAAGGTGAGGGCGACGAACCCCAACAGCAACGTCCAGGCCATCGAACCGTGGATGGTCGGCGAGAGGTTGGGGTTCAGCACCGTCGCCCCCTGGTGCAAGGTCTGCCACCAGATGACCGAGAAGTGCACGATCGGCACGTCGACGAACGCCACCAGGGCCGCCACCGCGCAGCGCTTGGCCCGGACCTCGGGTTCCGCCGGCACCCGGCGCAAGGCCAGGTAGCCGAGGAACAGCACGAGGAGGAGGGCGGTGGAGGTGAGACGGGCGTCCCAGGTCCACCACACCCCCCAGGTGGGCCGACCCCACAACATGCCGGTCGCCAAGGTGAGCGCGTTGAACACCACCCCCACCTCGACCGAGGCCGCCCCCAGGCGGTCCCAGAAGAGCGAGCGGGTCCGGCGCCACAGGTACAAGAGGCTGCTCAGCGCGGCCAGGCCGAAGGCCAGGTAGAGGGCCACCCAGGCGATCGGCGGGTGCAGGTAGACCAGGCGCACCAGGTTGCCCTGGACCTTGTCCGGCGGCGTGACCCACAGCCCCAGCCAGACCGTGGCCGCCGTGGCCAGAGCGCCCAGCACCCCGACCACCCGCACCCAGCGGGGCAACGGGGCCGAGCGGACCGATGGCGCCCTCATCCCGCCTCCAGCAGCGGTCCGTACAGGACGATCCCGACGACCAAATAGGTGAGGGCGAACGGTCCGAGGACCCGGAGCCAGGACACCCCGTCGGCCACCGGTCCGGCCAGCGCGCCGGCCCAGGCCCGTGAGGCGGCCAGGAGCACCGGGGCGAGGATCGGGAGGACCAACAGCGGCAGGAGGGTCTCTCGCACCCGCAGCCCGGCCGACAGCGCGCCGTAGAGCGTGCCGGCGCAGGCCAGCCCGATCGTGGCCAGGAGCGACGCGACCAGGGCCAGCCAGACGGCGTGCACGTGCACCCCGAAGAGCACGGTCATCGAGGCCCACAGCACCACCTGGAGCACCGCCAACTCGGCGGCGATCGCCGCCGCCTTGCCCAAGAAGACGCCCGCCGGGTCGATGCCCGAGGCCCGGAGCCCGTCACGGGTCCCCTCGCCGGCCTCGATGGCGAAGCTGCGCTGGGTGGCGAGCACCGTCGAGAACAGGACGGCCAGCCAGAAGAGGCCGGGCGCGGCCGACGCGAGGGTGTGGCGGACCGGTCCGAGCGCGAACGCATAGAGCACGAGGGAGAGCACGGCCACCGGGACCACCTGCCACAGCGTCACCCGAGAGCGCAGCTCGATGCGGATGTCCTTCCCCGCGACCAGAAGGGCGTCACGCCACATGGCTGTCCCCTTCGCCCAAGCTCGAGAGCTTGGCCCGTCGGGAACCGGACCGGAGCTCGGTGATCCGACCTCCCCCCATGACCGCTTGGCGGTCGGAGAGGGCCGCGGCTGCTTCGGGCTCGTGAGACGAGAAGACCACCGCCGCCCCGCCGGCCGCGGCCCCAGCGATCAGCCCGGCCAAGAGCTCGCGGGCACCGGGGTCCAACGCGGCGTGCGGCTCGTCGAGCAGCCACAGCTCGGGCGCCCGGGCGACGAGCGCGGCCAGGGCGACCCGTCGACGCTGCCCGGCGGAGAGCCCCCCGACCGGCGTCGTCGCCAGCCGGCCGATGATCCCGACTCGTTCGAGCGCCCCTGCCACCTCGCCGGCGGCCACGCCGGCGGCCCGCAGCGCGAACCGGACGTTCTCCTTGGCGGTCAACTCGTCGTAGAGGCTGGGGGCGTGGCCGAGCAGACCCACCCGGCGTCGCACGGCCGCCGGTTCCTGGCAGAGGTCGACCCCGAGGACGAGGACCTCGCCGGAGCGGGGCGGCACCAGCCCGGCCAACACCCGCAGCAAGGTCGTCTTCCCGGCGCCGTTGGCGCCGACCACCGAGACGACCTCGCCGCGCGACACGGTGAGGTCGACTCCCGAGAGGGCGGGGAAGCGGCCGGTGAGCGCCACCGCGCCCCGGAGGCGGACGACAGGATCCATGGGGATTTGCGACATGCTACGAGTCGTCGCGCCGCCGGGGCCAAGCGCCCCGGGGTCGTCAGCTCGTCGCCAGCCGCCCGAGCCCCATGTGCTCCATGAGCTGCTGGATCTGGACCGCCAGCCAGCCCTGGTGATCGGTCAGAAGCACGATGCCGAAGGTGACGAGGATCCCCCCGGCCACGAGGACCACGACCTCGGCGACCCGGCCCGCCCGGGCGAAGAAGGAGGTCAGCCGGCCGAGGAAGAGGCCGGTGGCGAGGAACGGCGCCCCGAGCCCGAGGGCGTAGGCGAACAGGAGAATCACCCCACCGCCCAACGTGGCCCGGGAGGCGGCGAGCGCCGTGACCGCCCCGAGGACCGGACCGATGCACGGGGTCCAGGCGAACCCGAACGCTGCGCCGAGCACCGGAGCGGCCCAGCCTCCGAGGGCGCCGGGAACGAACCGGAACCGGCGCTCGGCCAGCACGCCGGCCCCGAGGTTCCGGGCCCGTGGGCCGAAACGGGCCCAGAGCGAGGCGGGGAGCCCCGCGACGAGCAGGACCACGCCCAGCAGCACGACGACGACCCCAGCCGCCAGGGTGAGCGTGTGGCGGTGGCTGCCGAGCAGGTGGCCGAGGCCCGAGGCCGCCGCGCCCAATGCCACGAAGACCGCCGTGAAACCGGCCACGAACCCGACGAGGTCCCGGCCGAGGCGGCGTGCCGGAACGTCGGGCGTGCCAGCCCGGCCGGCCTGGGCGGCCGAGAGGCCCGACACCATCGAGACGTAGCCGGGCACCATGGGCAGAACGCACGGGGAGAGGAACGACACCACCCCGGCGCCAAAGGCCACGATTACCCCGAGCGGGCTGGCCGTCACCATCGGGTGCGCTCGTCGGTGGGCGGGGACCGGTCGGCGAGCTCAGCCACGTTCACGGTTCTGCCGCGCCACGAGCTCCATGTCGGCGTCGACCATCATGTGCACGAGGCTCGAGAAGTCCACCTCGGGCTTCCAACCGAGCACCTCGCGGGCCCGGGTCGGATCGCCGACCAGCAGGTCCACCTCCGCCGGCCGCATGAACCGTTCGTCCTGGGTCACGTGGTCCCGGTAGTCGAGGCCCACGCGGCCGAACGCCAGCTCGCAGAACTCCCGCACGGAGTGGGTCGTGCCGGTGGCCACCACGTAGCTCGTCGGCTCGTCCTGCTGCAACATGAGCCACATGGCCCGGACGTAGTCGGCGGCGTAGCCCCAGTCCCGCTGGGCGTCGAGGTTTCCCATGGCCAGGGTGCTCTCGAGGCCGAGCTTGATCCGCGCCACCCCGTGGCTGATCTTGCGGGGGGCGAAGTCGAGCCCGCGGCGCGGCGAGTTGTGGACGACCACGAACCCGACGCCCGCGGCGAACTTGTTCGACTCGGTGGCGAGGTCGCACATCCAACCCCGGTAGGGACGGACTTCGACCCGCGCGACCCGTTCGGGTGGGACCGGCGGCCGGGACCCCTCAGGTCCGGCCGGGCGCGCCGAGACGAGATACCGCTCGCCGTCTTGGCCCGATCGCACCTCGACGAAGACCATCTGCCCGAGCGTCCTGCGGGCCATCCAGACCAGCCCGGCAGCCAGGAGCGGGGAGGTGGCGCCGAACGCGCCGGCTCCGTGGTCCGCCCCGATCCCCTCGACGAGTCGGTACGCGGCGAGGAAGGCCCCCTGGAGGTGGGGCGCCGCGTTCAGGATCCGCTTGGGCACCCGCCCCGGCCCGTCCCGCCCCGACAGCTCGGTCCCCACCATCCGGAGGTAGGGACGGGCACCCCGCAGCTCGATCAGGGGCTCCGTCCGCCCGCCGGACCCGGTGCCCGAACACTTGGTGGCGGTGCCGCCGGTCACCCTCGTCCAGCATGCCGCCGCCTGCGCCAGGACGCTCTCGTCGGCACACCCGATGGTTCCCGCCTCGTCGTCCCCGAACGACCCACCGGCCGCCAGCGCACCGAGCAGCCACGCCTCGTCGGTGGTGAGCGTCGTCTCGAAGGTGTGCCCCGGCTGCTCGGCGAGGCGGACGTCGTCGCCCTCGGCGAACCGGCGCGCCGGCTGCTCGCCGTTTGGGGTGAACACGATGTGGTCGGGGGTGCTCTGCACGATCCCGCCGTGCCCATGGACAACGATGCTCTCCGCCTCGTACCACCACCCGGAACGGAGCCAGCAACGGCTCCAGCCCTCGCCGTCCCAGACCTCGAGCCCGTCCCCGTCGCGCTGCACCCGCCCCGTCGCGGCGTCTCGGGCGTCCACGCCGAGCAGCTCGCCGATCGCCACGACGTCGATGAGCCCGTGCCGGCGGACGACGACGGGAGTCTCGAAGGGCACGCTCTCGTGGTTGAACAGGATCCCCGAGCTGGCGTGCAGGCCGTAGCTCTCCGCGTAGTTCACGGTGATCCAGTGGCCGTACACCTTGGCCACGCCGTAGGGACTCCGGGGATAGAACGGCGTGGTCTCGCGCTGGGGGACCTCGAGCACCTTGCCGAACATCTCGCTCGAGCTCGCCTGGTAGAAGCGGATCTCGGGGTCCACGATCCGGATGGCGTCGAGCATGCGGGTGACCCCGAGGGCGGTGGTCTCACCGGTGAGGACCGGCTGGACCCAGGAGGTCTGGACGAAGGACTGGGCCGCCAAGTTGTACACCTCGGTGGGGCGGTGCTCGCGCAGCACATTGATCATCGACACCTCGTCGAGCAGGTCGCCGGGCACCAACGTGAGGCGGTCCTGGATGTGCGCGATGCGCTCGAAGTTGAGGGTGCTGCTGCGACGCAGCATCCCGATGACTTCGTAGCCACGGTCGAGGAGGTACTCGGCGAGGTAGGAACCGTCCTGACCGGTGATGCCGGTGATGAGCGCACGGGAGGGCATCCGACAGTTCTACCCCTGGAATCGGGGCCAGTCTGCTAGGCCAATTGGCAAGTGCCTGAGAATTTGGGTCGAAGGATCGCCCGGCTGCGCGGCGGACTTGGGTGGACCCAGGCCGACCTGGCGACACGCCTGGCGATCTCCCGAGTGGCCCTGTCCCACCTGGAGGCGGGCATCTCGGTTCCCGGTGAGCGGACCGTCACCCTGCTGGCCGGGTTGTTCAAGCTCGAGCCGCACGAGCTGGTGGAGGGCACGAACTACCCCCGGGCAAAGGCGGAACGCCTGCCCCTGGTGGTCTGCCGCTACACCGAGGTCGAGCTGCAACTGGCGCTGCTCGGCGCCGTCCTCGAACGAGCCGACTCCGGTCTCGACCCCGTCGAGGCCGACGAGTGGCGCCAACGGCTCCGAAAGCTCCGAGGAGTCAGCCACGACCCTCGGGAGCGCGACGCGCTCGCCGCGGCCATCCGCGAGCTCGACAACCGAACGGTGACGGACTGACGCTTCGCCAAGGGACCGGCGCCGCGAACCGGCGCCCCGGTCCCCTACAGTGCCGACCGTGCCGGTGGCCGCCGTGGTCTCGTTCCGCCTGGGCGGCACCGATGGGGTGTCGATCGAGGCCGCGAAGTGGTGCGACGCCCTCGCGGCGCTCGGCTACGAGCTGGTCACAGTGGCCGGTGAAGGCCCGGTCGACCATCTGGTCGACGGCCTCGGCATCGGCGCGGCCACCGGCCCGGACCGCCCGGCCATCGAGCGGGCGCTCGAAGGCGCCGACCTCGTGGTCGTCGAGAACCTCTGCTCCCTGCCGCTCAACCCCGCCGCTGCCGAGCTGGTTGCCGAACTGTGTCGGGGGCGGCCCGCCGTCCTGCACCACCACGACCTCTCCTGGCAACGACCAAACCTAGGCCAGGCCCCGCCACCGGACGATCCCGACTGGCGGCACGTCACCATCAACCAGCTCAGCCGGGACCAGCTCCGAGCACAGGGGATCGAAGCGGTCACCATCTACAACCGTTTCGACACCACCGCCTCGGCCGGCGACCGGGCATCCACGCGTTCGGCGCTCGGGATCAGCCCGAGGGACCGGCTCTTCCTCCAGCCGACCCGGGCGCTGCCCCGGAAGAACGTGGGCGCGGCCCTGGCGCTCTCCGAGGCCCTCGGTGCCACCTTCTGGCTGCTCGGCCCGGCCGAGGACGGCTACGGCCCCGAACTCGAGGACCTCCTGGCCCGCTGCAGTTGCCCGGTCGTCCTCGGTCGGGCGCCGGCGGACACCGCTGACGCCTACGCCGCCAGCGACCTCGTGGTGCTCCCGTCGGTTTGGGAAGGGTTCGGCAACCCGACCGTCGAGTCCGCGGTCCACCGACGACCGCTCGTCGTCGGCCCCTACCCGGTGGCCGGGGAGCTGGCCGCGTTCGGGTTCCGTTGGTTCTCGGTCGACGACCGCGAGGCGCTGGCCCGCTGGCTGGATCGCCCGGACCCGACCCTCCTCGAGGACAACTGGGAGGTCGCCGACACCCACTTCTCGCTGCGCGACCTCCCCGCACTCATCGCGGCGGTCCTCGAGACGCTGCCGGTCCAGTTCTGAGCGATCTGCACCGCGCGTCACGCGCGGACGTTCAAACACTGTGGCGGCCGACACCGGGGGTAGCCTGGTCCTGGGCCACCATGCTCACTAAGACCGTCACTCCGCCCACTCGAAGCCCGCGCTCTCGGCGCCTCGGCGCCACCGAGCGGCGCGAGCAACTGGTGCTCACCGCGCAACGCCTCTTCGGTGAGCGCGGCTACCGCGCGACAACCATGGAGGACATCGCCCAGGCAGCCGGGGTCACCAAGCCCCTCCTCTACCAGCACTTCACGTCCAAGCGCGCCCTGTATCTGGAGCTCCTCCAGCAGGTGTCGCGCGAACTGCTCGCCGGGCTGCGTTCGGCGCACGGCAAGGCGGGCAGCCCGCGCGAGCTCGTGGAAAACGGCTATCGCGCCTATTTCGAGATGCTCGTGACCCACGCCGACGCGTTCCGGCTGCTCTTCGGGCGCCACGCCCCCGACGACCCCGAGTTGTTGGGTGCAGTCCGGGCGGTCGAGCACGAGGTGCTCGAGGTGATCGAATCCAAGATTCCCGGGACCCTCGGGGTCGAGCACCGCCGGTTGCTCGCCTACGCGCTCATCGGCATGGCCGAGGGCGGCTCACACTTCTGGGTCGACTCGACCCGCAAGGGTGCTCAGGCGACCGCGGCGGACGTGGAACTCCTCGCGAAGAGGATCGCTGACATGGCATGGAAGGGTCTGCGCGGCATCGAGGTCGGGAACGACGTCGGACTCACAACAGCCGGGCCAACCGTTCGGTGAGGGTCCAGAGCTCCTGCGCGCAGGCCACGTAGACCTCGACGTCACCCCCGGCGGGGTCGGCGACGTCCTCGCCCGGGTTGAGTGGGAGATCGGCCAGACCGAGCGACCTGACGCGCCGAGACAGGTCACCGCCACCGGGTTCGAGACGGGCGCACAGCTGCCGGATGGTGGCGCAGCAGTCGGCGACCTCGGGGTGGTGCCGGCGGACGAAGCGCACGTGGTCGGCCTCCATCGCGACCACGAGGTCGGCCCGTTCGACGTGCGCGGCATCGAGCTGCTTGCTCCGGTGGTGCCCGACAACGAGTTCGCCGAGCTCAGGGATCGAGGCCAGCGCGGCGCGCGTGCGCATCCCCATGGGCTGACCCTCGACGACATGGGTTCCGGCGCTCACCACTTCGAGGGAGAGGCCGAGGCGTCGTGCCCAGTGCTCGAGCATGAACTCGGCCATCACCGAGCGCGCCGCGTTGCCGGTGCAGAGCGTGACCAGATAGGGCGCCGCCGAACGGGTCTGATCGCTCAGGTGAGCCGGACCCCCGAGATGGCCCGGGCGATGACCAGCCGCTGGATCTCCGAGGTGCCTTCGAAGATGGTATAGATCTTCGAGTCCCGGTACCAACGTTCGACCGGGGACTCCCGGACGTAGCCGGCTCCACCGAGGATCTGCACGGCGCGTTCGGTGATCCACACCGCGGTCTCGCCAGCGAACAGCTTCGACTGTGACCCCTCGGCGGCGGCGAACGGCTTCCCGATGTGCCCCATCCACGCGGCTCGCCACACGAGCAACCGCGCCGCGTCGAGACGGGTCTTCATGTCGGCCAGGGTGAACGAGATGCCCTGGTTCTCGATGATGGGCCGTCCGAACTGCTCCCGCTGCTTCGCGTAGTCGAGCGCGTACTCGTAGGCGGCCCGGGCGATGCCCACCGCCTGAGCGGCGACATAGGGCCGGCTGGCCTCGAAGGTGCTCATGGCGGCCTGGGTCGCGGTCCGGCCACCCTCTCTCGCCCGGGCGAGACGGGCGTCGAGCCGGTCCTTGCCGCCCAGGAGGTTCGCACCCGGCACCCGGCACTCGTCCAGGACGACCTCGGCGGTGTGCGAGGCGCGGATGCCGAGCTTCTTGAACTTGCGCCCCTGGGCGATCCCGCGTGTGCCCTCGGGCACGACGAAGCTGGCGTGCCCGCGCGATCCCAGTTCCGGATCGACCTGGGCCACCACGACGTGCAGGTTGGCCAACCCGCCGTTGGTGATCCAGGTCTTGGTGCCGTTGAGGACCCACTCGTCCTTGGCCTCGTCGTAGTGGGCGCTCGTCCGCAGCGACGAGACGTCGGATCCGGCATTGGCCTCGGAGACGGCGAAGGCGGCGATCTTGATGTCGCCCGGGGAGCCGTAGCACTGGGGCAACCACTCCCCCTGCTGCTCAGGGGTGCCGTTGGCGACGATGGCCGAAACCGCCAGGGCCGATCCCAAGATGGAGAGCGCGATCCCGGCGTCGCCCCAGCTCAACTCCTCGGACGCCAGGGCGAGCAACAGGCCACCGGGATCGGCGAAGGCGTTGGCCACGAAGTCGAGGCTGTAGAGGCCGACCTTGGCCGCCTCCTCGATGATCGGCCACGGGGTCTCCTCCCGCTCGTCCCACTCGTGGGCGGCGGGACGGATGACCCGTTCGGCGAATTCGTGGACCCACCCTGCGACTTCGAGCTGGTCCTCGCTCAGAGTGAGCGAGAAACCCTCATCCGTGGCCACTGGGTGTCCTCCTCGTAGCGTGCCGGAGCCGCGCGCGACCGTTCGCCAAAGAAATTACCAAGCGGTAACGGGGCCCCGGAACCGGGGGGGGCTCACCCGACGGGGCGCACCGCCTTGGCCATCAGCCCCTTCGGGCCCTCCTCGACGTCGAACTCGACCGGTTGGCCCTCTTCGAGGACCCGGTAGCCGCTCATCTGAATGGCGGTGTGATGCACGAAGACGTCCGCGCCGCCGTCCGGCTGGGAGATGAAGCCGTAGCCCTTCTCCGAGTTGAACCACTTGACTGTTCCGGATGCCACCGCGGCAATCCTCCTGTTACTTGAGGCATTGCCAAGGCAACACCGCTCAATTCTGGATGCGACTGCCGCACCCGGCCTGGTGGATTACCCTCCAACGCCGCTCGGGACGCTAGCAGGGGCCGACAGGGGGGCGGGTGAACCGAGAGCCGTGCGTGTGCTGGCGGAGCAGGCGCGTGCCCTGCGCGGTGTCCTCCAGCGTCCATCCCAAGGCGGCCAACTCGCTCCGGATCGCGTCCGACCGGCCGTAGTCGCCCGACGCCCGGGCTGCGTCCCGCTCGGCGACCAGCCGGCGCACGGCTTCATCGAGGTCAGCACCTTCGTCGGCCCGGAGCGCGAGTCCGAGCACTCCACAAAGGGTGACCACCGTTCGAGCCAGCGCCGCCGCTTCCTCCTCTTCTCCCCGGTCGGCCATCACATTCGCCCGGTTGACCGCGTCGAAGATCCCGGCCAGAGCGCCCGGGGTGTCCAGGTCGTCGTCCATTCGCTCACAGAACCGATCGACCTCTTCTCGGACCAGCCCTTCGCCCGCCACTACAGACGGCGTCAGCGCCGACCGGCCGAGAGCGAGGTCCTCGCGCAGCTCGAACCGTCGGGCCAGGGCGTCCAGCCGACCCAGGCCCTTCTCGGCGTCTTCGACGGAGGTCGGTGTGACCTCGATCTGGGACCGGTACTGCGATCGCAAGACGAGCAGGCGGTAGGACCGTGGATCGGACCGCTCGATCATCTCGGCGACAGTGACGAAGTTGTGGAGCGACTTCGACATCTTGGCGCCGCCGGACATCACCCAGCCGTGGTGGATCCAATGGCGCGCGAACGCTCGGTGCTCGGCGATCGCCTGCGCCCGCTCGTTCTCGTGGTGCGGGAAGATGAGGTCGACGCCCCCACCGTGCAGGTCGAATCCCTCGCCCAACAGGTCGAGCGACATCACGACGCACTCGGTGTGCCATCCGGGGCGTCCCGCACCGAACGGGGCGTCCCACGTCGGCTCCCCCGTCTTGGCCCGCTTCCAAAGGGCGAAGTCGAGCGGCGAACGCTTCTCTGGATCCACCTCGACCCTGGCCCCGGCGAGCAACGACTCGAGGGGTTGGTGGGCCAACAGCCCGTAGCCCTCCACCCGGGACACGTCGAGGTAGACGCCGGTCGAGGTCCGATAAGCGACATCTCGGGCTAGGAGGTCCGAAACGAGGTCGATCATCTTGTCGACGTAATCGGTGGCACGGGGCGTGTCGTCAGGACGAAGGACGCCGAGGGCATCCGAGTCCCGCCACCAGGCCGCCTCGAACTCGGCGGCGACCTCGGGCTCCGTGCGGCCTTCCGCGGCCGCGCGCTTGATGATCTGGTCGTCGACGTTGGTCACGTTCGACACGTGGTGGACGGCGAGTCCGCTGAAGACGAGGTAGCGGCGGAGGACGTCGAAGACGAGCCAGCCGCGGCCGTGCCCGATGTGGGGGACGTCGTAGACCGTGAGCCCACAGGCGTAGAAAGACACTCTGTTCGGGTCGCGCAGCTCGAGGGGGCGCACCTTCAGGGTCGCGGTGTCGTAGAGGCGCAGCACCCCAGGTACGGTAACCCCGATCATGAGCCAGTCCGTTCCCAAGGTTCCCAGGGTCAGCGTCCCCGATCGCCCCTCCCTCGAAGGCCTGGAGGCCAAGTGGGATCGCCGCTGGGCGGAACAGGGCATCTACCGGTTCGACCGGACCAAGCCGCGTGAAGAGATCTTCGCGATCGACACCCCACCGCCGACCGTGAGCGGCTCGCTGCACCTCGGGACGGTCTTCGGCTACGTGCAGTTCGACTCGATCGCCCGCTTCTGGCGCATGCGGGGCAAGGAGGTGTTCTTCCCCGTCGGATGGGACGACAACGGCCTCCCCACCGTGCGCCGGGTCCAGAACCACTACGGCGTTCGCTGCGATCCGACCCTCCCCTACCAGCCCGACGCAGGGATCCAAGCGGAGCCCGGACACGAGCGGCCGGTGTCCCGTCGAAACTTCGTCGAGCTCTGCCACGAGCTCACGGCCCGGGACGAGCAGGTCTTCGAGGAGGTCTTCCGGGGCGTGGGACTCTCGGTGGCGTGGGAGCTCGCGTACACGACCATCAGCGACCGGTCCCGCCGGGTCTCCCAACGCGCCTTCCTGCACAACCTGGCCCGGGGGGAGGCCTACCTGAGCGAGGCCCCGACGATGTGGGACGTCGATATGCAGACCGCCGTCGCACAGGCCGAGATGGAGGACCGGCCGACGCCGGGCGCCTATCACCGACTGCGCTTCCACCGGGCCGGCGGCGGAGACGTCGAGATCGACACCACGAGACCCGAGCTCTTGGCGGCCTGCGTCGCCGTCGTCGTCCACCCCGACGACCTCCGCTGGCGCGACCTCGTAGGCACCGAGGTTCGCACCCCCCTGTTCGACGTGGCCGTCCCGGTCGTGGCCCATCCGCTCGCCGACCCCGACAAAGGGACGGGCGTCGCGATGATCTGCACGTTCGGCGACACGACCGACGTGCTGTGGTGGCGCGAGCTCAAGCTGCCCTCCCGCTCGATCGTGGGCCGCGACGGCCGCCTCCAGAGCGAACGGCCCGACTGGCTGACCACCGAAGCGGCCGCCGGGGCCTGGGCCGCGCTGGCGACCAAGACCACAGTGGCCGCCCGCAGAGAGACGGCCACCCTCCTCGCGGCCTCGGGCGAGCTGATCGGCGAGCCTCGGCCCATCGAGCACGAGGTGCGCTACTACGAGCGCGGCGAACGTCCGCTCGAGATCGTGGCCAGTCGCCAGTGGTACCTGCGCAACGGCGCCCGCGACGAGCACCGGCGGGAGGCGTTGCTCGCAGCGGGCAGGGCCCTCAGCTGGCACCCGGACTTCATGCGGGTGCGCTACGAGCACTGGGTCGGTGGGCTGAACGGCGACTGGCTGGTCAGCCGGCAGCAGGTGTTCGGCATTCCCTTCCCGGTCTGGTTCCCCCTCGACGAGGAAGGCAACGTCCGCTACGACCGACCGATCCCGGCCGATGAGACCACGCTCCCGGTCGATCCCCAGTCCGATGTCCCGCCCGGCTACACCGAGTCCGACAGGGCCAAGCCGAACGGTTTCGTCGGCGACCCCGATGTCATGGACACTTGGGCGACGTCCTCGCTCACCCCCCAGATCGCCGGGTCCTGGGAGGACGACCCGGACCTGTTCGCCCGGGTCTTCCCGATGGACCTGCGACCCCAGGGACCCGAGATCATCCGGACCTGGCTGTTCACGACCGTTCTGCGCAGCCAGCTCGAGCACGGCTCGCTTCCGTGGACCGACGCCAGCATCAACGGGTGGATTCTCGACGCCGACCGCAAGAAGATGTCCAAGTCCAAGGGCAACGTCGTCACGCCCGAGGCGTTGCTCGACGAGCACGGCGCCGACGGACTCCGGTACTGGGCGTGCAGTGCTGCTCCCGGCACCGACACCGCCGCCGACCCGGCCCAGATGCGGGTGGGGCGTCGGCTCGCCATCAAGGTGCTGAACGCGTCGAAATTCGTGCTTTCGATGACCGGGAGGGGCGGCGAGGTCACCGAGACCCTGGATCGCTCGATGTTGGGCCGGCTCCGCTCGACCGTGACCGACGCGACCGCGGCGTTCGAGCGTTACCACCACCACCAGGCCCTGGAGCGCACCGAGGCCTTCTTCTGGTCCTTCTGCGACGACTACCTGGAGCTGGTGAAGTCCCGTGCCTACGGCGGAGGGCACGACGAGGAGGATGGGGCGACCGGCTCGGCCCGCGCGGCCCTGTCGCTCGCCCTCTCGGTCCAGCTCCGCCTGTTCGCCCCGTTCCTGCCGTTCGTGGCCGAGGAGGTCTGGAGCTGGTGGCAGGAGGGGTCGATCCACCGGGCCCCCTGGCCGGCGCCCACCGAGATCGGCGTGGCGGGTGAGGGCGACTTGTCGGTGCTCGAGGTGGTGGCCGAGGTGCTGGGGGTGGTCCGACGGGCCAAGACCGCCGAGAAGCGGTCGCTGCGCTCCCCGGTCGCCCGTCTCGAGGTGGTGGGCGGCCCCGAGCGCCTCGGCGCCGTCGATGCCGCGAGGACCGATCTCGTCGCGGCGGGCAGCGTCGCCGAGCTGGTGCTCCGGGAGGGTAGGGAGCCCGAGACGCTGGTGGTGCTGGGGGACGCCCCCCAGGCATAACCGCGGCGCCCTGGGCGTTTCGCTTACCACCGGCACGAGGATCGGAGGCATCCATGGGCGTGCAGGAACTTGGCCACGTCGTGCTCTACGTCGAGGACGCCGCTCGGTCGGCCCGCTTCTACCGGGACGTGCTCGGCTGGCGCCAGATCATCCCCGAAGATCCCGCGGCCACCGGAGGGGTGGCGGCCTTCTCGGGGGGTCGGACCCACCACGAGCTCCTGCTCATCGAGGTCGGACCGGGCGCAGAACCCATCCCCTCGGGACGGCGGATCGGCATGTACCACTTCGGGCTGCGGGTCGGGGACACCGACGAGGAACTGAGAGCGGCGCTCGAGAGGGTCGAGGCCGCCGGGGCCAAGGTGCTCGGCTCCTCAGACCACACGGTGACCCACAGCGTGTACATCGCCGACCCCGACGGCAACGAGGTCGAGCTCTACATCGACGTGCCCGGGGTCGACTGGCGGAACGACTCGGCGCTGATCGCCGCGCCGGTCAAGCCGTTGGCGCTGTGAACTTCAGGGCTCACGCGCCTCGTTGATCACGACGATGGTGCCCGGCGGCGCGAAGAGCGTGCCGATGCTCTGACGGGCCGCCTCGGACACCTCGACGCGCGGGGGATTGGGCCTGTGCGTCGGGTAGTAGGTGCCGGGTCCGTAGAACTGGCCGTAGCGGACCACGACGCCGCCGGCGCCGAGGACGGCGTGCTCGTGCTCGCTGATCGACCGCGCCGCCTCGCCCGAGAGCTCCCACGAGACGCTCTGGGCAACAATGTGGGTCGCGCCGGCCGAGCGGGCGGCGTCGAGCAGGTTCGAGGTCCCCTCCCCCCTGATCCGGCGGTTGGCCTCGGCAAACTCGGCAATGCGCCCGACGTCATCGGGGAGGTCGGTGAGCTGGTGCATGACCGCGTCGGGACGGAACGAACGCACCTCTTCGCTCAGTCGGCCGGCGTCGTAGACGTCGCAGACGACCGGCTCGGCGCCGAGTGAGGCCAACATGGACGCCTTGGCCGGAGTACGGGTCATCGCGGCCACCTCATGGCCTAACTCGACGAGGAGCGGGACCAGGCACACCCCCAGCACCCCGCTGGCGCCGGCGACGAACACGCGCACCGCTTCAGGCTAGGAGCGGCGGCCAGCGAAGTCATCCCTCCCTGACCACCTCGGCCGGGGACTTGTCGGGCCGCAGGCCGCGCCAGGACGCCTGTCGGAGGCGTCCCGACGCCGTCCAGTCGCTGAAGCGGACCTCTCCGACCAGCACCGGGCGCACCCAGTTGGCTCCGGCCACCTGGGCACTCGGCACGGCCCCCACGAACGGACTCGTCTTGCGGGCCAGCCGGGCCAGCCGGGCCGTCAACTCCCTCAACTGGGCGTCGGAGAACCCGGTGCCCACCTTGCCCACGTAACGCAGGCCGCCGTCGACCGGGAGCCCGAGGATCAGGGCGCCGAGCGCCGATCGGCTCCCCTGGCCCGGGGTGTAGCCACCGATCACCACCTCCTGGGTGGACCGGCGCCGCACCTTGATCCAGTCCTCCGAACGCCGGCCGGCGGTGTACGGGCTGGCGAGGTGCTTGCAGACGACGCCCTCGAGGCCCTGCTCGGCGGCCGCCGCCATGACCCTCGCCGGCGGCTCCCGGTAGCTCGCCGGGGTCGCCCAGTGGTCGCCGGCCAGACCGAGCGACTCGAGGAGCCGCCGGCGCTCACGGTAGGGGAGCCCGACCGTCGAGCCTCCGTCGAGGTGCATGACGTCGAAGATCAGGTAGCTGAGGGGGATGGTCCTGGACAGGCGGCGGGCCGAGGTCTGGTCTCGCACGTGCATCCGCTGCTGGAGCAACGAAAAGCTCGGCCGACCGGCGGGGTCGAAGGCGACGATCTCGCCGTCGAGGACGGCCGGGCGCGCCCCGAGGGCCCGGCCGAGCTGCTGGAGCTCGGGATACGCACCGGTGATGTCGAGGTCGTTGCGGGACGCGAGACGGACCCGCCCACCCTCGACGTAGGCGACGGCCCGGACCCCGTCCCATTTGAACTCGCTGGCCCAGCCGCGCGAGGTGGGCGGCAGTTCCCCCGCCGCGCACAGCATCGGGCGGACCAGGTCGGGCAACGCCTCCCAGCCCTCGGGGACCCGATCCATCCGGTGGATCATCCAGTTCTTCCCGTGCGTCTTGAACAGCACGTAACGCCCGTCGACCCGATTCCCGTGCAGAACCACCAAGACCTCGCGCTCGGACCACTTCTCAAGCTCGTAGGTGCCGGCGTCCCAGATCGAGACCGTGCCGCCGCCGTACTCGCCGGCGGGAATCCGGCCGGCGAACTCTCGGTACTCGAGGGGG
Source organism: Actinomycetes bacterium (assembly GCA_021791895.1). Taxonomy (GTDB): domain Bacteria; phylum Actinomycetota; class Acidimicrobiia; order Acidimicrobiales; family RAAP-2; genus Palsa-461. The sequence continues at coordinate 72,301 of JAJYVS010000002.1, forward strand.
TGGTCCTCGGTTGCGACGGCCAGGTGGTTCCGATGCGGGTCGAACGGGACGCCCTTGGGCAGAGCCCAGGACACGAGGACGCCGTCGTGCTCGAGGCGGAAGTCCCAGTGCAGGGCGCGGGCGTGATGCTCCTGGACCACGAAGGTGGGGCGGCTCGGCGACCGCCTCCGGCGGCCCTGCCCCATCGGCTCGGGCGTCCGGCGCGGGTTTCGCTTGGCCTGGTAGCTGTCCAGCCTGGACGGGCACATGGCGGGCCTCCGGAGAGCCGTGGCCTGGAGCCGTCATCCTCCCACCGGGATCGGTGCCGAGCGACCCACGGGGTGCCCGGGCACCGGTACGGTCGCGACGTGCACCGATGGCTCGGCGTGCTGGCCCACCGCGACTTTCGCCTGTACTTCATCGGGCGTGCCACGTCGTTCATCGGCACGGGGATGCTCCCGGTGGCCCTGTCCTTCGCCGTCTTGGAGCGGGGTGGGTCGGTGGCCCAGGTCGGCTGGGTGCTGTCGGCCGACGTGTTCCCGCTCGCGTTGTTCCTGCTGGTCGCCGGCGTCATGGCCGACCGCATCAACCGGCGGGCGGTCATGCTCGGCGCCGACGTCCTGCGGTGCGCGGCCCAGGGCGTCCTGGCCTGGTGGCTGCTGACCGGGCGGCCGCCGCTGTGGGGCTTCTTGGTGCTCGAGTTCACGGTCGGGATCGGCACGGCGTTCTTCACCCCGGCTTCGACCGGACTCATCCCACAGGTCACCACCGAGTACACCCTCCACCAGGCCAACGCCCTCAACGGAGCCGCCCAGTGGGGTGGCACGCTCGTCGGGCCGGCGATCGCCGGGGCCCTGGTGGCCAGCGTGGGCACCGGCTGGGCGATCGCGGCCGACGCCGCGTCCTACGCCGTGAGCGCGGCGTGTCTCGCCTCACTGCGCGTCGGATGGTCCGGCGTCGGCGGTGAGGCGAAGGAGACCCTCGGCGCACAACTGGTCGCGGGGTGGCACGCCTTTCGCTCCCGAACCTGGCTCTGGAGCGTGGTGACCCAGTTCGGTACCCTCGGTCTGCTGGTCTTCCCCCCCTTCTTCGTCCTCGGCGCGCTGGTCGCCAAGCAGTCCCTCGGCGGGGCCGTCGGCTGGGGCGTGGTCCTCGCGTGCCAGGGGGCCGGGGCCACGATCGGTGCCGTGGCCATGCTGCGGGTCCAGCCCCGACGACCGATGCTCGCCGGCGAACTGGCGATGCTCGGGTGGTCCGTCATCCTGGTCGCCCTGGCGATCCGGGCACCCACCCCGGTCGTGGCCGTGGCCGGCTTCCTGAGCGGGCTCGGCTTCGGGATCTTCGGCCCGGTGTGGGACACCACGATGCAGCGGCAGCTCCCGCCCGAGGTGCTCTCGCGCGCCAGCGCCTACGACTGGTTCGGGTCCATGGTCCTGCTGCCGATCGGCTTCGTCGTCGAGGGTTGGATCTCGTCGTGGATCGGGGTCGACGGCGCGCTGTGGCTCGGCGCGACCTGGCTCTTGGCGACGATCGCCGCGGTGCTCGGCATCCCGAGCGTGCGGCGCATGTCGAACACCCCGTCCCCGGACCTAGAGCCCGGTGGCCCGGGGGCGGTGACGCTCGCCGGCGCAGGCGATCTGGCCCTCGGAGCCGCAGCAGCGGCCCGGGCTGTCGCCCCTTGAGCCCGGGGCAGACCGGGCGGAGGGGCCACGGCGCTCGAACCCGCCGAGCGCGCCATGCTGGATATCGTGGCGGACTCCCCACGACCGGCCGGGATCCTGCTCACCGGGGGCGCAAGCCGTCGCATGGGCTTTGACAAGACCGCGTTGTTGGTTGACGGTGTTCCCTGCGCCGAGCGGGTGGGTTCGGTGATGGTCCGGGTCCTCGATCCCGTGCTCGAGGTCGGTCCGGGACGCAGCGGGCGGCCGAACATCCGTGAGGACCCCCCGGGAGCTGGACCGCTCGCCGCGGTGGTCGCCGGGTTCACCCGGTTACGGGTGATGCGGGGTGAGGAGGGTCCGGTGGTCGTCGTCGCCGGGGACCAACCGCTCCTGACCGAGGCTGCCCTCGCCATGCTCGCGAGCTGGCCCGGACCCGGGTCGGTCGTGCCGGTGGTCGAGGGACGGGCTCAACCACTGTGCGCCCGCTGGTCCCCCGAGGCGCAACGGGCGGCCGAAGAGGCCCTCGGCCAGGGCGAGCGATCGATGCGGCCGTTGCTCGAGTTCGACGACGTGGAGTTGGTGGTCGAGTCTCGCTGGCCCGAGGGGGTGACGGCCAGGGCGTTCGACGACATCGACCGGCCCGCAGACCTGAAGCGCCTCGGACTCTCCTGAGGGACCCCTGCGCCCGCCGGGGGCACCCGGGCGGTAGATCGCGGCCGCCCGGGACCCTCGAGGCAGCCGCAACGGGCTGATCGCGCCGGCGTGTTCCCGTCCCCGACATCTGACGGGGTCGGCAACCTCGATGGCGCCCGAACGGCTCAGACGATCCTGCTGTTGTGGTCGGCCCAATAGCGATCGCGCAGCAGGCGCTTGTAGAGCTTGCCGGTGGGCAGGCGCGGCAGTTCGGCCTCGAAGTCGATCGAGCGAGGGCACTTGAAGTGGGCGAGGTGCTCGCGGCAGAAGGCGATCAGCTCCCGTTCCAGCTCCGGGCCGGGCTCGACCCCTTCGCTCGGCTGGACCACGGCCTTCACGGCTTCGCCGAGATCCTCGTCGGGAACCCCGATGACCGCCGCGTCCATGACCTTGGGGTGGGTGATGAGCAGGTTCTCGGTCTCCTGGGGATAGATGTTCACCCCGCCCGAGATGATCATGTAGGTCTTGCGGTCGGTGAGGAACAGGTAGCCGTCCTCGTCGAGGTACCCGACGTCACCGACGGTGCTCGTGTCGCCGGCCGCGTTGCGCGACTCGGCCGTCTTGACCGGGTCGTTGAAGTACTCGAAGTTGGTCGCCCCCTTGAACCACACCGTCCCGGGCACCCCGGTCGGGCACTCGTTGCCCTCTTCGTCGAGGATCAGGATCTGGCCGAGCAGGGCCCGGCCGACGGTTCCCTTGTGGGCCAGCCAGTCCACCGAGTCGACCAGCGTAAACCCGTTGGCCTCGGTGGCGGCGTAGTACTCGAGGATGATCGGCCCGAACCACTCGATCATCTGCTCCTTCACCGGGATCGGGCAGGGTGCCGCGGCGTGCACGATCACTTCGAGCGAGGAGACGTCGGCCGCCTTGCGTACCTTCTCGGGTAGCTTCAGGAGCCGCGAGAACATGGTCGGCACCACCTGGGAGTGGGTGACCCGATAGCGCTCCACCAGCTCGAGGAACTGGGCCGCGTCGAAGTGCTCCATGATCACCGCGGTGGCTCCAAGCCGGATCGTGATGCCCACGCTCGCCTGGGGGGCCGAGTGGTAGAGGGGAGCCGGGTTGAGGTACACCATCTCGGCCCGGAAGCGCCAGATGGCCCCCAACCCCGCACCCGCCTGGGCGTTCGCCCCCGGCGTGGTCTCGGGAAGGGCGCGGTAGATGCCCTTCGGCCGGCCGGTGGTGCCCGAGGAATACAGCATCGGGACGCCGAGCTGCTCGTCGTCGATGGGGGTGCCGGGATGGCCGGCGAGGACGGCGTCGAAGGACTCGAAGGGGCCGTCGATCCCCTCGTCGCCGACCATGAGCCAGCGCTCCACCTTCGGGCACAGAGCGGGCAGCTGGTGGGCCACCTCGGCCTTGGCCGCGCTGGTCACCACCACCCGGGACTCGGAGTCATTGACGATGTAGGCGACTTCTTCGGGCGAGAGGTAGGAGTTGATGCACGTGAAGTAGAGCCCGGTGCGCTCGCCGGCACCCTCGGTCATGAGCATCTTCGGGTGGTTCTCCATGAAGATGGCCATGTGGTCGCCACGCGACAGCCCGGTGTCACGGAGGAGGTGGGCCAGGCGGTTAGCGGTGTCCTCGTACTCGCCGTAGGTGACCACCTCTCCGCTCGTCGCCATGACGATCGCCGGCTTGTCGGGGTTCCTGCGGGCGTGCTCGGCGGCATACATGGGTGCGCTCCTGTCGGTGGCCGGTTCCAGGAAGGTGAGCGGCGCCCCGCGCCGCCTCACCGATGCGATCGAGTCTGCCATACCCGCCGCTCGAGCGGCTCGGGGGGCCGGTCGGCGCTGTGGCAGCCTCGTCGTGCCGGCCCTGGTCACGAGGACCTCGGTCCGTTCGGGGGGGGCAGGAGGCCGTCGCCTCGGGGGCCGGGCGACCGCTCGGCGTTCGAGGCCGGCCCGACTATCTCTCGCACCTCGGGCCGTGACGGACTAGGACTGTCTCGTGTCGCCCCCGCCGAGCGGAACCCCGCCCCGGGCACCGCGATGACCGGCCCGGGTAAGAGTCCCGGCCTGGCCCTCGACCAGACCGAGCAGCTGGTGGTGGTCCACGACCGCGACTCGGGCCTCGGCGCGGCGATCGCGATCGACGACAGCACTCTCGGTCCGGCGATCGGCGGGATCCGGTGGCGGACCTATCCCGACGAAGCCACCGCCATCACCGAGGCCCGCCGGCTCGCCCGGGTGATGACCCTCAAGAGCGCGCTGGCCGGGATCGCCAGCGGTGGGGCCAAGTCGGTCGTCTTCCGGCCGGACCCGGTCCCCTCGGGTCCGACCCGCCGCGCCCTGATGGAGGCGTTCGGCCGGTCGGTGGCCTGGCTCGGCGGCCGATACGTCCCGGGGCTGGACATGGGCACGACCCTCGACGACCTGCGGGTCGTCGCCACTCGGGCACCGGAGATCTGCGTGCTCGAGCCGTCGGAGGCGACGGCGGTCGGGCTGTTCGCCGGGATCGAGGCGGTGACCCGCCTGCGCTGGCCGGCCGGCCTCGCCAAGCGGACCGTCCTCGTCCAAGGAGCCGGCCACGTGGGCTCGTCGCTCGCGCGCAAACTGGCCGCGGCGAAGGCCCTGGTCCTCGTGAGCGACGTCGAACCCGAGCGGGCCGGCCGGGTTGCCGCCCTCGTGGACGGCGCGGTCGTCCCCCCGGACCGGGTGATCGGCCACCCCTGTGACGTCTTCGCGCCCTGTGCGGTCGGCCGGCTGATCGACGCCGAGACGGCCGGCATGCTCGCCTGCGAGGTGATCGCCGGTGCCGCCAACGACGTGCTCTCCCATCGCGGCGCCGCTGAGCTGCTTGCGGCTCGGGGGATCGACTACGTCCCGGACTTCGCCATCAACTCGGGCGGCGTGATAGCGATCTTCGCCGCCCGTTCGGGCTGGGATGAACCGAGGACGACCGCCGCGCTCCAGGGCATCGGGGAGCAAGTGCGGGAGATCCTCGAGACGGCTCGCGCCACCAAGCGCACCCCGCTCTCGATCGCCGAAGACGGAGCGTCGAGCCGTCTTGGCCATCGGGTCACGGTGCCCGACTGAAGCGGCCGAGGCGTGCCGTGACCACCCGACACCGGGCCGAGGAGGCGACCGCGCTGCGCGCCGTCGCGCTTTCGGACAAGTACACCGACGAGACCGGCACCGTGTTCCTCTCGGGCATCGAGGCCCTGGTCCGGCTCCTCCTGGACCAGCGGCGCCTGGACGCTCGCAGGGGTCTCAACACCGCCGCCTTCGTCTGTGGCTACGAAGGTTCGCCCCTCGGGGGCCTCGACCTCGAGCTCCACCGCAACCGACGGCTGCTCGACGAGGCCCGGGTCGTCTTCACCCCGGGTCTCAACGAAGAGCTCGCCGCCACCGCGGTCGCCGGGACCCAGCTGCTTGGGCAACTGCCGGGCCGGCGCCACGACGGCGTGGCGGGGTTTTGGTTCGGCAAGAACCCCGGGCTCGACCGGGCGGCGGACGCCATCCGCCACGGCAACTTGTCGGGGACCTCCCCGCTCGGCGGCGCGGTGGCCGTCGTGGGCGACGATCCGACCTGCAAGTCCTCCACTCTCCCCTCGTCGTGCGAGCAGATGGCGAAGAGCCTGCTCGTCCCGCTGCTCACCCCGGCTTCGGTGGCCGACGTCCTCACCCTCGGCCTACACGCCGTGGCGCTTTCCCGGTACACGGGCACCTGGGTCGCGCTCAAGATCGTCTCGGACATCGCCGACGCCTCGGCGACCGTGAGGCTCGTGGATCCCGACTCCCTCGTCCCCCGGCCCGATCCCGAACGCGAACTGCACGAGCCACTCCTCGTCGGGGCCCAGTCGCTCGACGCCGAGCGCCGGCTCCACGCGTTTCGCCTGCCCCGGGTGGGCGAGTACGCGCACGCTGGGTCGCTCAACACCGTCCACTTCGAACCCCGTCGACCCCGGTTCGCCATCGTGGCGCCCGGGCTCCCCTTCGCCACCGTGCAGCGGGCGCTCGCCGATCTCGGCCTCGACGACGACGACCTCGAGGATCTGGGGGTCCGTCTGGTCCGCATCGGTCTGGCCTGGCCCATCGAGCCCCTCGTGCTGCGAGACCTGGTCGGCGGGGTCCAAGAGGTGCTGGTGGTCGAGGACAAGACGGCCTTCGTCGAGTCCCAGCTCAAAGAAGCCCTCTACGGCCACCGGCACCAGCCGGTGATCGTGGGCCGGACCGACGAGGTCGGCCGCCCGCTCATCCCCGCCTACGGCGCAGTCAGTGCCGAGACGGTCGCGTCGGTGCTCGGTCGGCGCCTCCATCTTCCCGAACGAGCGCGCCAGTGGCTGCGGCGCGTCGAGGCGCGTGAGCGACTTACCCTGCAGGTCACGACGGAGACCGCCGAGGTCCCCCCGGTCCGTTCTCCCTTCTTTTGCTCGGGGTGTCCCCACAACATCTCGACCCGGGCCGACGACGACCAGCTCGTGGGCCTCGGGATCGGCTGCCACATCATGGTGGCCCTGCATGACGAGGGACGGGGCCACCAGGTCGGGATGACCCAGATGGGCGGGGAGGGAGCGCAGTGGATCGGTCTCGCCCCGTTCACCGACGACACCCACTACTTCCAGAACCTCGGGGACGGCACCTTCTTCCACTCGGGGTCGCTGGCGCTACGGGCCTCGGTGGCGGCCGGCGTGGACCTCACCTACAAGCTCTTGTACAACCATGCGGTGGCGATGACCGGGGGGCAGCGCCCGGCCGGCTCGCTGGACGTGGCGCGCCTCGTCGACCTGCTGGCGGCCGAGGGCGTGCGCAAGGTGGTGATCACCACACCGGATCCGACCGAGTACCGCGGCATCCTGCTCAACGCCATCGCGACCGTCCATCACCGCGACGACCTCGTCGCGCTCCAACGGGAACTGGCCGAGACCCCCGGCGTCAGCGTCCTCATTCACGACGACTGGTGCGCGGCCGAGGAACGCCGGCTGCGACGCCGCGGCGCGCTCGCGACTCCGTCCAGACGGATCTGGATCAACCAGCGGGTCTGCGAGGGCTGCGGCGACTGCATGCGCAAGGCGACCTGCCTGTCCCTCGTACCGGTCGAGACGGAGTACGGGCGCAAGACGGCAATCGACGAAGCCAGCTGCAACCTCGACTACTCCTGTGTTCGGGGCGACTGCCCGGCCTTCGTCGAAGTCGTGGGGACCCCCGGTCGCGAGCCGCCGGTCGAGCCGCCGTTCACGCCCGAGGACCCCGACCCTCGGGTCCCCGAGAGCGTGCTGGTCCGGATGCCCGGGGTCGGAGGCACCGGTGTCGTCACCATCTCCCGGATCGTCCAGATGGCGGCCCATCTGGCCGGGCGCTCCGCCACCGGGGTCGAGCAAACCGGCCTTGCACAGAAGGGGGGGCCGGTGGTCTCCGACGTCCGTCTCGCACCCGAGCCACCGGCGGGCACACCCCGGGCCTCGATGCGGATGGCCGACGTCCTGATCGGCTTCGACTTCTTCGGGGCCGCCTCCTCCTCCAACCTCGCGGTTTGCGACCGTGCGCGCACCGTCGCCGTCGTGAACACGGCGCTCGTCGCCACGATGGAGCTCGCCGAGGATCCCTTCAGCCACTTCCCCCAGTCGGCCGCGCTAGTCGCCCGCATCGAACGAGAAACGTTGGCCGGCAGCGGACTGTTCTTCGACGCCGACTGGATCGCCGGCAGGCTGCGCCTGGCGCCGAACATGATTCTGCTCGGGGCCGCGTTCCAGCACGGCTGCCTGCCGATCCCCGCTTCGGCCCTCGAGGCGGCCATCGTGCTGAACGGCGTCGCCGTGACCGACAACCTGCGCGCCTTCCGATGGGGACGGGCGGCGGCAGTCGACCTCGCTGCGGTGCACCAGGCGCTGGCACCGCGCCGGGCACCTGCGGAGCCCCCGACGGACCTGGCCGGGCTGGTCGAGGCCCGCGCGGCCGACCTCGTCGACTATCAGGGCCCGCGTTACGCGGCGACCTATCGCGCCGCAGTCGAACAGGTGGTTGCGCTCGAGCGGGCCAGGACGTCGGATCCGAGGACCCCGGTGGCGCGGTCGTTCGCCCACGGGCTCCACAAGCTGATGGCCTACAAGGACGAGTACGAGGTGGCCCGCCTCCATCTCGACCCTCTGGAGGTGGCCCGCTTGGCCGACCAGTTCGGGGAGGGTGCGCGCACCCGGGTCCTGCTCCACCCGCCTCTGCTGCGGGCGCTCGGTCTCGGCCACAAGATCGGCTTCGGGCGGAGCGCCCGGCCGGTGTTCCGGCTCCTGCGCGCGGCCCGGCGAGTCCGAGGCCACGCGATCGACCCGTTCGGCCACAGCGCACTGCGCCGGTTGGAGCGGGTGCTGCCCGACGAGTACCGGGCCATGGTCACCTCGGCCTGCGAGCGGCTCGACGACGCCACGGTGCCGCTCGTGGTCGCCCTGGCCGAGCTTCCCGACCTGATCCGGGGATACGAGACGGTGAAGCTGGCCAGCGTGGCCAGCTATCGGGCCCGGGCGGAGGAGCTCCAAGCCGAGCTGGCTGCGGGCGCCTGACCGAACGCAACGGCCAAACGAACCGATCGAGGAGCAGAGGAGGGTGATGACGAGCGTCGAGGAGGTCGCCTCGAACTACATCGAGGCGATGGCGGCAGTCGATCCGATCGAAGCGACGGCCTGGGGGGTGCCCGGTCACGACCACCGCCTGCCCGACCTCTCCCCGGCCGGGATCGAGGCCCGCGCCGAGGTGAAATGGGCCGCCGTGGCCGCCCTGGCCGCGACGGCGCCGGTGTCGGACGCCGAGCGCATCGGTGCCACCGTGATGGCCGAACGGCTGAGCGTCTCGCTCGAGATCCACGATACGGGCGAGGACCTGCGTCCACTGCGGGTGCTCTCGAGCCCCCAGGGCCAGGTGCGGCGGAGCTTCGATCTGATGGCCACCGACGACGAGCACGACTGGGAGGTGATCTGCGCGCGCCTCGAAGCGGTGCCCGACGCGATCGGCCAACTGAAGGTGACCCTCGGCGAGGGACTGACGCGCGCGCTGACCAGCCCGAGGCGCCAGGTCCTGGCCTGCGCCAAGCAGTGCGATACCTGGGGTGGGGCGGGCACCAGCGTGTCGTTCTTCGCCGGTCTGGTGGCGAAGTACCCCGGTGGTCCCTCCGCCGCGGCGCTCGAGCGGGGCGCGGCGGCCGCCGGGCGGGCATTCGTCGAGCTCGGGACCTGGCTTCGGGAAAACTACCTTCCCGGCGCAACCGAGAAGGATCCGGTGGGACGGGAGCGCTATGCGCTGGCCGCCCGCTCCTTCACCGGTGCCGAGCTCAATCTCGAGGACACCTATCGCTTCGGTTGGGACGAGCTCCGCCGGATCGAGGACCGCATGGCCGCCGTCGCCGACGAGATCCTGCCGGGAGCCGCCCTCGGCGAGGTCACGGCCAAGCTGGAATCCGAGCCCGACCACCTCATCGAGGGGGTCGAGAACTTCCGACACTGGAACCAGGAACTGATCGACCGGACCGTCGCCGCGCTCGACGGGGTCCACTTCGACATCGCCGAACCGATCAGACGCTGCGAGGCAATGATTGCCCCGCCCGGCGGGGCCGCCGCCATGTACTACACCGGACCGAGCGAGGACTTCTCCCGGCCCGGGCGCACCTGGTACCCGACACTGGGCAAGACCCGGTTCCCCCTGTGGCGGGAGGTCTCGGTCTGCTACCACGAGGGAGTCCCCGGCCACCACCTGCAGATCGCCCAGGTCCGCTACCGGAGCGACCGGCTGAACCGGTACCAGCGGCTTGCCGGCTTCACCTCGGGGCACGGGGAGGGCTGGGCCCTTTACGCCGAACGACTGATGGGTGAGCTCGGCTACCTGGAGGACCCGGCCTACGAGCTCGGCATGCTGTCGTCCCACGCCATGCGCGCCGTCAGGGTGATCGTCGACATCGGCATGCATCTCGAGCTCCCGATCCCCCCCGACGAGCGCTACCACCCGGGCGAGCGATGGACGCCCGAGCTGGCCCTGCCGTTCGTGATCGAGCGGTCGTGCTTCCCGGCGGACTTCATGGCTTCCGAGGTGGACCGCTACCTGGGCATGCCCGGGCAGGCGATCTCCTACAAGGTCGGCGAGCGGGTCTGGCTGGAGAGCCGGGCCCGGGCCGAGGCTCGAAAGGGGACGGCCTTCGACCTGAAGGACTTCCATCGCTTCGCGCTGGACCTCGGGGGCATGGGACTGGACCAGCTGGCGTCCGAGTTGGAGCGCTACTGAGCCCGTGTCGCCGCGGGTCAGGGCGTCTCGTGCTGGATGGTGATCCAGTCGCGCGCCTCGAGATAGGGCTGGAACGTCGCGCCGACGGCCCGCAGGTCGGCTCTGCTCTTCGGGTGCTGCAGCTCGAAGAGGTGGGGGAACTCCAGCCATCCGCAGACGAGGTCCCAGAGCCTGACGGCCGCGTCGTCCTCGGGGGGGTCGATGAGGACCGGGCCGAAGAGCGCCCGATCGCCCTCGAACACGAGCGTCGGAACACCCCAGCCCCCCAGCGCGACCACCGCGTCGTGCTCGGCCCTGACCTCGTCGTGGGTACTCGGGTCGTCGATCGCCGCGCCCACGATGCTCGGGTCGAGACCCATCCGCTGCACTAAGGCTTCGGCCACCTCCCGACGGTGGGGCTTCAGACCCTCGACGTGGAGGGCGGTCCCGGCGGTCAGGTACCAACGGTCGAGCAGGTCGGGGTCGATCCGGCGAAGCGCCGCCCCGATCCGCATCATGGACCACCCGTAGGACCACTCCCGTTCCCAGGGGTGCTTCTTACCCTCGGCTCGGTTGATCTCCTCGAGGCTGAAGAACTTCCACCGCACCCCGAGACCCAGCCGGTCGCGCACTCGTCGCATCCAGATCGACGTCTGGTAGGCCCACGGGCACATGACGTCGAAGTGGAAGTCGACCCGGTTCACAGATTCGGTCACGTCGCCCCCAGGAACTCAACGATCACCTTGGCCAGTTCGACCCCCTTGTCCTCCTGGAGGAAGTGGCCGGCCCCCTCGATCGTGATGTGCGGCTGACCTGACGCCCCAGCAACCTGGGAGAGGAACGGTCGGTCGCCCCCCTTGGTGATGGGGTCGCCGTCGCTAAATGCACAGAGGAACGGACGGTCGAAGGCTCGCAGCGTCTGCCAGGCGGCCACGTTCACGTCATGGGCCGGGTCCTGCGGGGAGGTCGGCACGAGGGCCGGGAAGATCCGGGCGCCGGCCTTGTAGCGGTCATCGGGGAAGGGCGCGTCGTAGGCCGCGATGACCTCGTCTTCCAGGCGGTTGACGCAGCCCCCCGAGATGATCCGGCCCACCGGGAATTCCTCGGCCTCGCGGGCGAAGGTCTGCCACTGCAAGAACGCCTCGGTCGGCGTCCCCTCGCCGGTCGGCAAGGAGGTGTTGGCGACCACGGCTCGCGCGAAACGGTCCGGTTCGGCGCAGAGCAAGCGCAATCCGACCAGTCCCCCCCAGTCCTGGCCGAAGAGGGTCGCCGAACGCAGGTCCAGGGCACCGAAGACGACGTCGCTCATCCAGTCGACGTGCGACTGGTAGCTGTAGTCACCCATGGAAGCCGGCTTGTCGGACCGGCCGAACCCGACCAGGTCGGGGACGATGCAACGGTGGCCCGCCGCGGTGAGCACCGGGACCATCTTGCGGTACAGGTACGACCAGGACGGTTCCCCGTGGAAGAGCAGAACGGGATCCGCGTCGCGTGGGCCTTCGTCGAGGTAGTGCACCCGCAGACCGTCGCGTATCTCGAGGTAGTGAGGTTCGAAATCGAAATCCGGAAGCGACTCGAAACGTTCGTCGGGTGTTCGCAGCACGTCCATGGGCCGGCCTCCGTCGGTTGTCGTCGGTTGTCACCCGCCGGACTCCGGCGGCACCCTGCCACGAACACTACCGGTCGCGCGGCGTCACCCGCCCCGAACGCAACCATGGTTGCGCAACGGAGGACGTCAGGCGGTCCTAGCCTGGCGGCGTGGGAAACGCCCGGATCGGAGAGCGGGTACGGGCCATCTGCCTCGCCCTGCCCGAGGCGACCGAACGACTCAGCCACGGGGCTCCGGCGTTCTTCGTCGGCAGGTAGTTCGTCATGCTGTGGCCCGACGGTCACCACGAGCACGCCTTCGCCCACATGTGCTGCGCGGCACCGAAGGGCGCCCAACAGAGCCTGGTGGCCGCCGACCCGAACCGCTACCTCACCCCGCCATACGTCGGTATGGGGATGGATCGGCGTCCGGCTCGACCGTCGGATCTCGAAGGGCGAACTGGCCGGCCTGTGCGAGGAAGCCTATTGCGCGGTGGCCCCGAAGCGGCTCCAGGGTGCTGTGCACTCCGCCGGGCTCGACCGGCGGAGGGCACGCTGAGGGGACGACAACAGGCGACCGGGCCGCAGCACGCTGGACACCGTCGAAGTCGGCCCCGGCGAACGTCATGTGGTCGCCGGCGGGCTTCGGTTGAAGGCGGACGTCGCCTCAGGCGTCGAGTTCGGCCGAATCGGCCTGGCCGGCCTCAGGAGGGGGATCGCCGGTTGCCGGCACCCACCGGAGGCCCGACGTCTACCGCGCTCGGTGGCGGGGTGCGGGTCGTCTGGACGCCGAGACGTCCTGCGGCCACAGCGAGCTGGTGCGCGTCCCGGACGGCGCAGGCCCGCCCATCGTTGTTGAAGTAGCAGTACACGTCGTCGGCACCGAAGAGGCCGACGATCCGCTCGGCCCAGGTCCCGATGGCGGTCCGCCCGTAACAGGGGTCGGGTGACGCCCGGCCCCGGTGGAAGCGGACGTACCCCCACGAGGCGGTCCGCCAGAGCGGGGGGTGCCGCCCCCTGGTGTCGGTCAGGCACAAGGCTGCTCCACGTCGCTCGAGCAAGAGCCGCACCGTGTCGTCGAACCACGAACGATGCCGGACCTCGACCACCAGGCGCACGTGCGAGCCGAAGGCCCGCAGGGTCCGGTCGAGCGCGTCGGTGTCGACGGCGAGGTTCGGCGGGAGCTGGAGGAGGACAGGCCCGCACTTGTGCTCGAGGCCCTCGAGGCGCTCGAGCAAGAGCCGCACCGGTTCCTCTGGCTCACGAAGCCGGCGGACATGGGTCAGGTACCGACTCGCCTTGAGCGCGACCTCGAAGTCCTCGGGTGTTCGACCCGCCCAGTCGGCAAGGGTGCTCCGCTCGGGGAGTCGGTAGAACGCGCTGTTGGATTCGACGGTGGCGAAGTGCTCGGCATAGTGCTCGAGCCAGTGGGCCTTGGCAGTTGTCGGAGGGTAGAAGGCGCCGCGCCAGTGCTCGTACTGCCAACCGGAGGTTCCGATCTTCCAGCCCATCGGTTTCTGCCTACTCGATGCGGCCGGTGCCGTGTCGGGGAGCCCCGGCCGCGCCGTGTCATCGACCACCTCGGCGCCTAGATTTCGGACCCTGGGAGCGAGAGAGCACCTGGACACGAACGAGGCGGAGGCGATGACGACGAACCAGGAGCCCGAGCACTCGGACCCGGCCGAGGTGGCCAGGAAGATGTGGCGGACCCTCGAGCCCTACCACGGCATCGTCTACTTCACCCCCCACGCGGCCGAGCAGTACGCCGGGCTCGGCATCGAGGGGCGCGACGGCTACTTCGCCTCGCGCGCCGCGCCACTCGGGCCGGTGAGCGCCGAGGTCGTGATCGCGACCTTCTACAACTTCCATCCGACACTGGTGCGCCACGCGATCCCGGCGGTCTGGGATCGCGCCGCTCCCGCCACGATCCTGGCCGCCCGGGTCCGGGCGGCAGACCTTGCCCTGCGCGAGATCCTTGGTGACGAGGCCGACGGCGACGAGGTCGCCGAGGCGGCGGCGCTGGCCGAACGGGCGGCCAGGGCGGCCACGATCGCCGGCCGGCCCCTCTTCGCCGCCCATGCCGCGTTGGAATGGCCGGTCGAGCCCCACCTGGTCCTGTGGCACGCGATCACCATGCTGCGCGAGTACCGGGGCGACGGGCACATCGCCGCCCTGTTACTCGCCGGCCTCGACCCTTGCGAGGCGCTCATCACCCACGGCGGGGCCGATGCCGCGGTCGGGCTCGGGGTGCTCAAGACCTCGAGATCCTGGCCCGACGACGAGTGGGAGTCGGCCAACCGCCGACTGAGGGCGCGCGGGCTGCTCGACGGAGACCAGCCGAGCCCGGCCGGCGTGGCCCTGCGCAAGCAGGTCGAAGCCAAGACCGACGAGGCAGCCGCCCCGGCGTGGGCGGCGCTGGACGAGGAAGAGGCGACCCGCCTACGGACGATCGTCCGACCCTGGTCCCGGAGGATCGTCGAGAGCGGGGTCTTCGGCTTGCGCTGAGCGCGCTCAGCCGACCACCCAGGAGCGCTTGCCGGCGCCGAAGAGCAGACGCCCGAACCTGAGCCCGGGGAAGTGAGCGGCGGCCACCGGTGTGTCGGAACCCTCGAGCTCCTTCACGAGCGCCCGACGGGTGCGGAGAGCCAACTCGGGGTCCACGTCGCTGATGCCCGCCCACTCGTCGTCGAGCAGTTCAACCGGGCAGTGGACGACGTCGCCGAGCAGCATGGCCCGGTCCGAACCCGACGACACCACCACGATCGTGCTGCCCGGCGTGTGGCCGGGGGCCGACATGGTGTCGATCCCACCGAGCAGCGCCCCGGAGCCGTTCCAAGGCTCGAGGTGACCCTCGATCGGCCGCAGCTTCTTCGTGGCCCCGGGGTCCGGACCCACGAAGTGTTCCCAATCCCGGACGTCGCAGCGATAGGTGGCATTGGGGAACACCACCTCTCCATGTCTGGTGGTCCACCCGACATGGTCGAAGTGAAGGTGGGTGAGCACGACGTCGGTCACCTCGCCCGGGGCGACCCCGAGCGCGCTCAGGCCCGCGAGCAGCTGGCCTCCCCGGAACAGGCCCCGCTCGAGCTCGCCCACCCCGGTGTCGACCACCACGACCCGGTCACCCGTCCGAACCAGGAACCCACCGAGCGCGAGCTCGAGCATCCCGTCCTCCGACAGCAGCCCACGGTGGGGCGCCCAGTCCCCCTCGCTCGAACCCTTGGGATCGTCGGTGCCGGCCATCGACCGGTATGCGGCGGTCGCCGGCAGGCGGACCACGCCATCGAGGACCGGCTCGATGGAGATGCCGCCGACGTGCATCTCGCCACCTTACCGACGGCCCGTCGGGCACGCCGGTTAGCTTGATGGGCCTGAGACACCGCCCGACGCCTCGCTCGAGCTCGGAACCGGACCCGGTAGGCAACCCTGGGATCGGTCCCCTCGGCGGCGTGCTCGCTCAAGTCGAGGGACCGGGCAGCCGGGTGCGGCGCCGGGGTGAGGAGGTGAACCTCGAAAGTGGTTCGCTCTTCGCCGGTTCCTCTGCCCCAGAGCTCGGAGAACAGGTGCACCGCCTGAGCACCGGCGCTGGCTGGTGGATCGAGCAGATCCTGAGCGGGACACTGCCGGCCCCGGTCGACGACGTGTTGGACCACGAGGAGTGGGTGGTGCTCACGGAGGGATCGGCAGTCCTCGAGGTGGAGGGGACCGCCGTGACATTGGAGCGAGGCGACTGGATCCGGCTCGGTCCGGGGACTCCCCACCGGGTGCGCACGACTCGACCCGGGACCAGCTGGCTGGCGGTTCACCTGCCGACACCGCCGGCCGTCGTCACGGACCACGGGACACAGTGACCGGCACGGACGGCCTGCTTGGAGGAGGAGTGACATCCATGGTTCCGACGCGCTTGCACAACACCCACCCCGCCCTTCGTCGGTGCTGGCATCCGGTGGCCCGCAGCAACGAGGTGACCGACGCACCGGTCCGCACCGTCCTGCTCGGTGAGCCCTTGGTGCTCTTCCGGAGCGGCGAAACCGTGTCGTGCTTCGTCGATCGCTGCCCTCATCGGCGGGCGCCGCTCTCGATCGGGACCTGCGACGGCGGGACGCTGCAATGCGCCTACCACGGCTGGCGCTTCGCCAACGACGGACGCTGCGTGGAGATCCCGGCGCTCGGCCCCGACGCCGCCGTGCCGAGCCGTGCCCGCCTGACCCCGGTGGCGCAGGTGGCCGAACGCTCGGGGATGGTCTTCGTGGCGCCCGACCCCCCCATCGCCCCGCTCGGGCACATCGCCGAGTCCGAGGACCCCGCCTACGCCGTCGGCGAGCTGCCCCCGATCCGGGCCAGGGCCTCGATCGGGTTGCTGGCCGACAACTTCTTGGACATGGCGCACTTCCCCTTCGTCCATGCCGGCACGTTCGGAGCCGACGAGGCCGCGGAGGTGGAGCGCTACGAGGTGACCCGGGAACCTTGGTCGTTCGTCGCCCGGCGTGAGCACCCCTTCGCCAACCGGGAGGACCCGGGCGTCGCCGAGGGACTGCGGCCGCTCGTCCAGTCCCGGCGGCTCACCTATCGGTTGGATGCCCCATTCCACCTCCAGTTGCGGATCGACTTCGTCGAGACCGGCGGCACCAATGTCATCGGCTTCTTCCTCCAACCTGAGACCGACGAGACCTGCCGGATCTACAGCACGCTGTGGCGAAACGACCTCGGTGGGGACCCCGACGCCATGGCGGCCGCGATCAAGTTCGAGCTCGAGGTGCTCGAGGAGGATCTCCGGATCCAGGGGGCCTACGACCAGCTGGTCCTCCCCCTCGACACCTCCGCCGAGATCCACACACGCTCGGACCGCTCGACCCTCGAACTCCGCCGCCTGCTCGCCGACCTCGTCGCCGAGGCTGCGAGGTAACTCCGAGATCCGCCCCTTCCGAGCGGGCGGAGCCGTCGAGTGGCGCCGACGGCGTTCGTTCTCGAGCCTCGACCCACTCCGCGGCAGCCGTCACGGGCACCCTCGGCAGACCCCGAACCACTCGTCTCGCCGAGGCACTGCGTCGGCCTCCGCCGGACCGCGGCAACCGGGACCGCCGTCCGGCGGGCGGTCCCCCGACCTCAGAAGACGTGCAGCTGCCCGAGCCGCCCGAACGCCTCGACGACGTCGACTCCCTCGGGCGCGGCCGTGCGCCAGGTGCCGCGGCCGGTCACCGCCAGGACGAACTCCAGGGGCCCACACGACACGTCGAGGGCCGGATCCCCCGGCGGCCCCAGGTGAAAGGTCCAGGGCGCCGGCCCGGTAACCCTGACCAGGACCGGCCGGTCGAAGGAGTCGAGGATCGGACCGTTCTGCTGAGGCAGCGCGGCCTCGATCCACCGGAGCACCGGAACGACCCGGAGGGCGTCGGAGGGCGGCGGGACGTCGGCAAGCGGGCCCCGGGGCCCGAAGAGGTCGGTTCGGATGTGGGTGTAGTGGTCGAAGCAGAACGCGCAAGGCACCAGGTCGGCCGGGTACGTCCCGACGTCCCCGAGCGGGACTTCGAAGTGGGCTCCGACGAACCCACCGAGGAGCGGAAGGGCCCTGGCGCTCACCGTCTCGTACTCCTCGAGCACCTCATCGGGCCGTCTTCCCCGCCGGTGCTGCATGTAGAACTCTTGCGCCGACTCGCTGTCGCGTCCCCCGGCATCGGGGACCATCGAGGGGTCGACGAGCAGCCAGAACAACGCGCTCAGGTGCGACACCACGTCCTGCAGCGACCAGCCGGCACAGCCGCTCGGTAACGCCCAGTGCTCCCCGCTCAGCCGACGCCCGAGCGCCAACAGCGCCTGCCGGTCCGCGGCCAACGCCTCGACCGGTCCGTCCGCGACCACGTTGGCCTCCCTTTCGTATTCTTACTATGTGAGATAGTTCTAATATGTCCCCGTCCAGCGCGCCAGCGGCGGTCGGACCGGCCGGGCTACACCGGTGAGGTGACCGAGCCCCCAGCCGTGTCCCGGCCGTCGCTGCGGGCCGAGCAGGTCGCCCAGACCAGGACAGCCCTCGTGGCCGCGGGTCGAGCGCTGTTCGGACGCAGGGGGTTCGCCGAGACCTCGGTCGAGGATCTGGCCACCGAGGCGCGGGTCACCACCGGGGCGCTGTACCACCACTTCCCGACCAAGACGGCGCTCTTCGAGGTGGTGTTCGAGGAGCTGCACGCCGAACTGCTGGCGCTGGCGGCTCGGGTGGCGGCCGGAGCGGGCGACGAGACCGAGCGCCTCGTCTCGGGGTTCGCGGCCTTCCTCGACGCCATGCTCCGGGCCGACGTGCAACGGATCCTCGTCTCCGATGCTCCCGCTGTCCTCGGCCTCGAACGATTTGTCGAGCTCGACGAGCGCTATGCCGTCAGCGCGATCTCGGAAGCACTGCGGAGCGCCTCGGCGGCCGGGCGCCTCCACGCCGAGGACCCCGACACCCTGGCCAGGCTCCTGCTCGGGGCGCTCACCCGCGGGGCGATGCTGATCGCCAGCGCCGAGGAACCCACCTCAGCCCGCGACGCCGTCGTGGCGGCGGTGCGCTCCCTCCTCGGGAACCTCTCGGGCGGGTCGCGGTCCTGAGCCATCGTTATCGTCTGCACAGCAAGCGAACGAGGGGACCATGAGCGACCCGGGGGCGTCAGACCGGCATCCTGCCCGGCGTGAGATCGGGGTGTACCGGACCCTGTTCCACATGCCCGACGACCTCGCCTACTTCAACACGGCCTCGATGGCCCCCGCGTTGCACAGCGTCCACGAGGCCGGCCGACTCGCCCTGGACAGGGTGGCATCTCCGTGGGAAATCTCCTCCGACGACTGGTTCGACGACGTCGAGGTGCTTCGGGAGGGGTTCGCCGCGCTGGTCGGCGCCGACGACGACGCCATCGCGTTCGTCCCCTCTTGCAGCTACGGCCTGGCGGTGGCGGCCCGCAACCTCTCCGCCCGAGCGGGCGATCGGGTCCTCGTCTTGGCCGAGGAGTTCCCGTCGAACTTCTACACGTGGCGGCGCTTCTGCATCCACACCGGTGCCGAGATCGTCGAGGTGCACCGCGACGCCGAACTCGGGTGGACCGCTTCGATCCTCGCCGCGATCGACCGGCGTACCCGGGTCGTGGCGGTCCCCCGCGTGCACTGGACGAACGGCGCCCTGATCGATCTCCACCAGGTGTCGGCGGCGGCCCGGGCAGTCGGGGCCGCCCTCGTCGTCGACGCGAGCCAGTCCCTCGGCGCCTTCCCCCACGACCTTCGGACCATCCGACCCGACTTCCTGGTCGCCGTGGGGTACAAGTGGCTACTCGGTCCACTCGGGTTCAGCTACCTCTACGTCGACGAAGCGCACCGCGACGGCGAGCCGCTCGAGGAGAACTGGATCAATCGGGCCGGGTCCGAGCAGTTCGCCGGCCTGGTCCGCTACACCGACACCTACCGCGCCGGGTCGCGACGATTCGACTTCGGGGAGCGGACCGCGTTCGCCCAGGTCGCCATGGCGGTGGCCGCGGTCGAACAGCTGGGCAGATGGGGGATCGAAGGGGTGGCATCCGCCCTGCGGGAGGTCACCGACGAGATCTGTGACCGAGCCGGCCAGCTCGGCCTTTCGGTCCCGGCACCCAATGAGCGTGGCCCCCACATGCTCGGTCTCGAAATCCCGAAAGAGCGCGGCCTCGCGCTCGAGGAGCAGCTCGAGAAGCGCGGCGTGATGGCCAGCGTGCGAGGGGACTCGCTGCGTCTGGCTCCCCATCTGCACGTCACCCACCGGGACATCGACCGACTGATCGACGGCATCGCCGCCGCCCTCTAGGCGCGAACGGCGACCGGTGGGCGAACACGCGGCCTACACCGTCCGGGACGCGTCGGTCGACGACGCCGAGGCTTGCGTGGCCATCTATGCCCCGTACGTGACCGGGACGGCGATCACCTTCGAGACCGAGCCGCCGGGAGCCCAGGAGATGGCCGATCGGATCTCTTCGTCGCTGCAGACCCATGCCTGGGTCGTCCTCTGCGACCAAGGAACGGTCGTGGGCTACGCGTACGCTCGGCCGTTCGCCACCCGCGTCGCCTACCGGTGGTCGTGCGAGGTCAGCGCCTACCTCGAACTCGGCCGTCGGCGAACCGGCGGGGGCCGACTCCTCTACGAGGCCCTGTTCGCCAGGCTCGCCGACCGGGGGTTCCAGATAGCCGTCGCCGGGATGACGGTTCCCAACGACGCCAGTCTCGGCCTCCACCAGGCGCTCGGGTTCTCCCCCGTCGGCACATACCGTCGGATCGGCTGGAAGCTCGGCGCGTGGCACGACGTGGCGTGGGCGCAACGGGCCCTCGCCGCCGGGCCCGAACCGCCCGAAGAGCCGGCTTGAGCGCTCGGGCCTGGCGGTGCCGACCTGCTCAGTCCCCCTCGGCGGCCGACCCCAACGCCACCTCGTAGGACCACAGTTCCGAGGAGACGGAGACCGGACCGCCGTGGGGTGAGGGACGGTCGGCGCCGGCGTGGCCGTGGGCGAAGGCGGGCGAGGACACCCAGGACTCGAACGCGTCCTGGTCCCGCCAGCGGGTCACCACCAGCCACTGACGGCGGCCGTCCGTCGGCCTGAGCAGCTCGAATCCCTCGAAGCCGTCCTGGTCGTCCACGGCGCCGGCTCGGGCTGCGAACCGGCGGGCGAGCTCGTCGCCGGCGTCCTCGGGCACGGTGATGGCGTTGATTCTGATCACGGTCATGGGCCGATCTGATCACACTATGGTTCGCCCGGCGACGACGGGGGCGGGAGCAGACGTGTGGCGTGAGTTCGAGCACCTGAAGACGGAGCTGGACCAGCACGTCCTCACGGTGACGCTCAACCCGCCCCGAGGTTCGCAACGCCCTCCACGACCCGGCTCATGCCGAGCTGATCGCAGCCTTCCGAGGGGCGTCCGGCGACGACCAGGTGCGCTGCGTCGTCATAACCGGCACCGACCCCGCGTTTTGCAGCGGGGAGGACGTGAGGCAGCTCATGGCGGCCGGGCCCCCGCCGACAGCTCGACCGAACCCGTCAGTGCGGACCCGGCTGAACGAGCCGGTGTCCGCCGTCTTGGAGTGCGAGCTTCCGGTGATCGCCGCGGTCAACGACCCCGCGGTGGGCTGGGGCATGGAGTTGGCCATCTGCGCCGACTTACGCATCGCCTCGGTGCGAGGAACCTTTGGGGTCCTCTTCGTCAAGCGGGGCCCGGTCCCCGACGCCGAAACGTTCTCCCACCTGCCCGGCATCGTGGGCATGGCCCGAGCCGCCGAGCTCATGTACACCGGCGAGATGATCGACGCCGTCGAGGCCGAGCGCATCGGGCTGGTCCCCGCCGTCGTCCCCCACGACCGACTCCTCTCGGCGCCCGAGCCATGGCGCTCCGCGTCGCGCTCAACGCACCGTTGGCTCTGCGCTACATGAAGGACGGGCTTCGCCGGTCCGGGCCGGACCTCGAGGACCTCGGTGCATGGGTGAGCGCCGCCCATCGGGCGCTGTTCACCACCAACGACCACCGGGAGGGGGTTCGAGCGTTCCTGGAAAAGCGCGAACCACGATTCGACGGCACCTAGGCCGAGGCACGGCGGACGGTCGGTGCCGGTCGGCGAGGGTCGCCCTCGCAGCGGTTGTGGTCTGCGCCTCGTTCGTCGTCACCACGGCCGTGGGAGAAGCCGCCGATCCGGCCAAGTCTCTGACGCCCAAGCCCAACTATCCCAACCACTGCGCGCCGGCGGGACTCGACACCTCGTCGGTCTGCCTGCGGCTCACGCTGGCCGCGATCGACGCGGCGCGGGCGCGCGAAGGGGTCCGACCCATGCGGCTCCCCGCGGACTTCGCCCAGCTCACCCCGAGCGAGCAGCTCTTCGTGGCCATTGACGCCGAGCGAGTGGACCGCGGGCTCGCCCCCTTCGTCGGCATGACCACCGCGCTCGACCGAATCGCTCAAGCCGGAGCGGAACGAGCATCGCTCCCGACGCGCCCGGCAACCGCCGGGTACCCGCGCGTCGAGCTCGAGTGGATCGGCGACGTCTCGAACGGTCTCGATGCCGACTACCAGTGGATGTACTTCGACGGACCCGGCAGCGGGGTGCCCGACTGTGGGCGTGTCAAGCGCTCGGGGTGCTGGATCGACCGCCGGATCTTGCTCGACCGGTTGGGGCCGGCGCCCGATCTGGTCATGGGGGCGGCCATCGACGCGTCCGTTCGGGCCAACGACGATGGGTCCTCGGTTGCGGCGATTCTGACCCTGGCCAAACACCCGAGCGGCCCGTACGTGTTCACCTGGGCCCAGGCACGTGCCGCGATGACCCAGGGGGTGCTCCGACCCCTGGCCGCGCTTCCGGCGGGTGAGTCCGACACCGGCATCGCCGACCCCCCGGGCAACGTGGCACCGAAACCCGATTACCTGGTCATCTGTGCCCCCAGGGGGCTCGACCGGTCGAGCCGCTGCACCGACGCAGTCCTCGCCGCGATCAACCGCGCCCATGCCCTCGAAGGGGTCCCGCCGATGGTCCTCCCGACCAACTTCTCCCACTTGAGCGTGGCCGAACAGCTCTTCGTGGCGATCGACCTGGAGCGGGTGGACCGAGGGCTCCCCCCCTTCGTCGGCATGACCGCCGCGCTCGACCGCAATGCCCGGGCCGGCGCGGACCGGACCAACGACCCGCCCGATCCGGGCCCGAACTACCTGCTCTTCGACGGCGAGTGGGCCGGGGGATCGTCCAACGCCCTCGACGCGGTCTACGGCTGGATGTACGACGACGGGTTCAACAGCGGCAACCTCGACTGCCCCCACCCAGGGGCGTCGGGATGCTGGGGACACCGCAAGGGCATTCTCGACGACTTCGGTTCCGGCGCGGATCTGGTCATGGGAGCCGCGATCAAGGTGCGCGGGGTCAAGGACGCGCCCTCCATGGCCGCCACCCTGGCCGTCGCGGCCACGGCGCCGCGGCACCTGCGTTACACCTGGGCCGATGTCCTCGCGGCCATACCACCCGGTGCCCCACCGGGATGAGGCGAAGGTCCGGCGGCGGACGGGGTGCGCTCCGGCGCTAGGAACGGCGGACGGGCACGGGCGTCACGATGAACCGCCCTGCTCCCGCAGGAACCGCTCAAGTTCCTCGGCGAGGTCGTCCCCGCTCACCAGCTCGTCGAGCGACTCCCCCTCGGCCCGTCGCTCGAGCTGGCGAACGTATCCGGCGATGTCGTCGTCCGCTGCGACGACCTCGCTCACCTCCCGCTCGTAGCGACTCGAGGCACGTTCGAGGCTCGCGGTCCCGATCGAGGTCTCGAGCACCCCGCAGATCCGGTGGACGAGGGCCAACGCCGCCTTCGGTGAGGGGGTGCTCGGAACGTAATGGGGCACCTGGGCCATGAGCGATGCGACCGGGATGTCGACCTTGGCGAAGGCGTCTTGGAGCACCCCCACGATCCCGGTCGGACCCTGGTACCGCGGACGGGACAACCCGAAGCGATCGGCGAGGCCGGCATCGGCGCTCGATCCGCGCACCGGCGTCGCCCTCGTGTGGGGCACGTCGGTGAGCATCGCCCCGAGCGTGAACACCGCTTTGACCCCCAGCGTCTCGGCGACGGTGGTGACCGCAGCGCTGAAGGCCCGCCAACGTAGATGGGGCTCGACGCCGATGAGCAGGACCACGTCGCTCCCGTCCTCCGAGTGGGCGGCAAAGAACCGGTTCTGCGGCCATACGATCTCACGCCGATTGTCCGTATCCAGCCGAACCTGCGGGCGCTGCGAGGTGAAGTCGTAGAACTCCTCGGCGTCGATGGTGGCGAACAGCTCGGCATGCCACTGTTCGGCCAGGTAGCTCGCCGCGCTCGACGCCGCGCCGCCGGCGTCCGTCCACCCCTCGAACGCCGCGAGCATCACGGGGCGGTCGAGCGATGGTCGACTCTGCCACTGGAGCGCGTCCACCTCCTGCACGGTAGCGCCACTGCAGCCGCACTCGGACCGACCGCCGCGGGACCCCTGGTGGTGTGGGGTGTCGCCGGCAACGATCTCCGCCGGAACCTTCGACCAGATTCGCAGGAGGATCGGACGCAACCCGTCCTACAGTCGGGTCCCATGCCGGCCAAACCCGATTCCGACGCCGTGGTCGTGATGGCGTCGGGACACGAGGTGCGGATCACCAGCCCCGACAAGGTCCTCTTCCCGGAGCGGGGCGAGACCAAGGGGGATCTCGTCCGCTACTACCAGGCGGTCGAGGTGCCTCTGTTGCGAGCCACGGGCGGACGACCGGTCCTCCTCCAGCGATTTCCGAACGGGGCGACGGGGTCGTCGTTCTTCCAGAAGCGGGTGCCCGAGAGCCGCCCAGGATGGTTGCAGACCGCGGTCGTCGCGACGCCGAACGGCACGACTTCGCAGGCCCTCGTGATCGCCGACCTCGCCCACGCCCTCTGGGCGGTCAATCTCGCCTGCCTCGGCTTCCACGTCTGGCCGTCCCGGGCCGACGATCTCGGGCACGCGGACCAGCTCCGGATCGATCTCGACCCCTCGCCGGGAGTGAGCTTCGCGATGGTCCAGGAGGCGGCGTCCGAGACGCGCCAGCTGCTCGGCGAGCTCGGGGTCGTCGCACGACCCAAGACGACCGGGAACCGGGGTATTCACGTCTTCACGCAGCTCGAGCCCCGCTGGACCTCCTATGAGGTGCGGGCCGGTGCGGTGGCCCTGGCCCGCGAGCTCGAGCGCCGGCGACCCGACCTCATCACCGCCGCCTGGTGGAAGGAGGAGCGGGGTGAGAGGGTCTTCATCGACTTCAATCAGAACGCCCCCCACAAGACGATCTTCGGCGCCTGGTCGGTTCGGGCTCGCCCCGGCGGTCAGGTTTCGACCCCCTTCGAATGGGATGACCTGGAGACCGTCGACCCCGACGCGCTCACCCTTGCCAACGTTCCGGGCCGGCTCGAGGTCAGCGGCGATCCGTGGGCCGACGCGCCAACGCAGTCGCTGGACCCGCTTCTCGCCCTGCACGAGCGGGATCTCGCCGCCGGGCTGCCCGATGCCCCCTGGCCCCCCGTCTATCCAAAGATGCCCGGCGAGGCGCCCCGGGTGGCACCGTCCCGGGCCAAGAAGCCCCGGGATCGCGGGGGCCGCTAGGGGGTCGGGGATCGCTCGAGGCCCCCCTCTCGTTCGCCGAGGCACCCGACGACCAGGTCTCCCGAGACGATCACCACCCTCACCTGCGCAAATGCGCCCGGGGGACCTTTGCCCCTGGTGGCGCGACCGGATTCAGGTCAGGCTCGGACCCGGTCGATGCGTCGCGACCGCTTGGAGGAGCCCGCCATGATGAACGTGCAACCGATCCCCACGGCCTCGGAACGGATCAATGAGATCCGGGCATTGACCGCGGACATCGTCAACAAGGAGATCCTGCCCAACGAGAACCTGCTCTGGGCGTCCCGAACGAACCGGAGTGTCACCAAATCCGATCTCGAGGCGAGCCAAGAGGCCCGTCGGGACATCGAGACCAAGGTGAGGCAGGCGGGCCTGTGGGCACCGCACCTTCCACAGGAGTACGGGGGCGCCGGCCTCGACTTTCTGGAACTTGCCTACATGAACGAAGTGCTGGCCTATGCCGTGGGCGGTGCGGCGCTCTTCGGGGTGGTCGCACCGAACTCGGGCAACCAGACCCTGCTCGTCAAGTACGCCACCGAGGAGCAGAAGCGCAAGTGGCTGGTGCCGCTCATCGAAGGGAAGCTCCAGTCAGGATTCTCCATGACCGAACCGGATTCGGCGGGTTCGGACCCCCGGTCGCTGCGCACGACGGCGCGGCGGGACGGTGAGGAGTGGATCATCAACGGCCACAAGTGGTTCACATCGAATGGGAAGCGGGCCGACTTCTTCATCGTCATGTGCCGGACCGAGGACCCCGACAACATCGGGGGCGGCAACGGCGCGATGACCCAGATCATCGTCCCCCGTGACGCGCCGGGCGTCCATATCCTTCGGGGAATCAATGTCTGGGGCAACGAGAGCGACCATTGCGAGATCGTCTATGAGGACGTCAGGGTCCCGATTGAGAACCAGCTCGGTGCGCGGGGCAGTGGCCATCAGGCGGCACAGGACCGCCTGGGCGCCGGGCGCGTCTACCACTGTATGAACTCGATCGGCCAGATGTGGCGGGCATTCGACCTCATGGTGGAGCGGTCCCGTGATCGGGAGGTCCACGGAGGCCTGTTGCGGACCAAACAGTTCGTCCAGGGGTTTATCGCCGACTCCTACATGGACATCCAGGCGTCCCGTCTCATGACCATCCATTGCGCCGAGAGGATGGCAAGCGACGAGGACGCGAGGACCGACATATCCGCCATCAAGGTCTTCGTCCCCAATGCGTACATGCGAGTGGTCGACCGAGCGATCCAGGTCTGGGGAGCAGCCGGGGTATCGGGCGATCTGCCGCTCTACGCCATGTTCCAGGGTGCCCGGACCCTCAGGCTGGCCGACGGCCCGGATGAGGTCCACCGGATCCTCATCGCCAAGAACGTACTGGCCCGCTTCGACGGCGGATCAGGATGGGACTTCGGAAACTAGGTTGACTGCCCTCAGGGGATCCGCGAGTCGTGGACCGCGGCTGCCTCTTGGAGCTCGGAGGGGCTCGCAGTCTTCGGATCCAGAGGCACCACCGTGGTCCAGTGCCGACCGACCGGGCAGTGTTGAAAGCGGCTGGTCCCCAGTCGGACGGCCTTCAACGAGGCCATCGGTACCCAGATCGTGGTGAACAGGTGATCGTCTTTGCACCGGACCGGCCGATCGAAGCGCTCGAACACTCCACCCCCCTCGACGGCTTGAATGTGCCGATCATCGACGGCTTGAGCCCGTCGCGCAAGCAGCAAGACCCTCGGGCTGGGTGGCGGACCATCGCCGGGCCGGTGACGAGCCCAAGGAAATGCGATCTTGGACCAGACCACCCCTCCACCGTGGCGAGGCGCACACTGGAGAAGGCTTCGTTCTCGGGGTGGTTTGGATGGAAGGAGGACCGATGAGGACCTATACGAGGCTCCCGGCTGCTGGAGGCATGTTCTTTGTCAGCGCGTGGCTGCTCATGCTTTTTGCCGGAGCGACCACCCTCGACACCGGAGTGCGGCCGTTCGGCTATCTCACGTCGATGGTCATCACCATCGGCCTGTGGCTCGTCGTCGCCCCCGCGATCGGGGCGACAGCCCGCAAGCGGCGCTCCTGAACCGGCGCAACGACGGGGGACGCTGATCAAATCAGTGTTGGCGCAGAAGGATGTCGTGCCCGACGGCCCGGACGACGTGCGCAAGGTGCTCCCCTGCCCTGGGCGGGCACCCGGCGGAGTGGACCCGGCCGTCCACCGTCAGACTCAGGCGGTCGCAGCGCGCGCGCCGCTCGACGTGCTCGCCGAAGAAACCGCAGATCAACCCGACGACCATCCCGAGGCCACTGAACAGGAGGAGACCAGCGACAAGGAGCGAAACCACCGCATCGAGGAGCACGGTCATCTCAGCCTTCCTTCACTGAGTTGCGTACTTGTAAATATATTGCAGGCACGCTCCGAGTGAGAGCGGTCGGCCGCCGGAGGGTTCACGGATGTCGACCGGGCCGTGAGGGTAGGTCCGATGCCTCGGGCGAAGTCGGACCGCGGGAAGAATCACCGATGAATTCGCGGTGGCGGAGCCGTCAGAACCGAGCGACGCTAGAGCCACGTGCGGCTCGGGACGGAGGGACGATGACTGCGGTTCGAGTGCTGGTTGGGACCCAGAAGGGCGGGTTCATCCTGACCGCCGACGGGTCGAGATCTCGTTGGGACGTGTCCGGGCCCCTCTTCGGGGGCTGGGAGGTGTACCACATGAACGGCAGCCCGGCCGATCCTGAGCGGCTGTACGCCTCGCAGTCGACCGGGTGGTTCGGCCAGTTGATCCAGCGCTCCGACGACGGCGGACGCACCTGGAGGCCGATGGGCAATCAGTTCGCCTACGACGGCCAACCGGGCACCCACCAGTGGTACGACGGCACCCCCCATCCATGGGAGTTCGCCCGGGTGTGGCACCTCGAGCCGTCGGCCACCGATCCCGACTTCGTGTACGCCGGAGCGGAGGACGCCGCGCTGTTCAGGTCGACCGACGGTGGCGCCAGCTGGGACGAGCTACCCGGTCTGCGCACCCACGACTCCGGGCCGAACTGGCAGCCCGGGGCAGGCGGCATGTGCGTTCACACCATCCTGATCGATCCCTCCGACGCCGATCGGCTCCATGTCGCGATCTCGGCTGCCGGCGTCTTCCGGAGCGACGATGCGGGCCGGACATGGAGCCCGGCGAATCACGGACTCCACTCCGAGGGGATCCCCGACTCCGGCGCAGAAGTCGGCCACTGCGTCCATCGGATCGCGCGGCACCGGGATCGCCCGGACGTGCTCTTCATGCAGAAACACTGGGACGTGATGCGCAGCGACGACCGGGGAGGGACGTGGCGGGAAATCAGCGGCGATCTGCCGAGCGACTTCGGCTTTCCAATTGCCGTGCACGCCCACGAGTCGGAGACCATCTATGTCGTCCCGATCACCAGCGACTCGGAGCATTACCCGCCGGAAGGAAAGTTGCGCGTCTATCGGAGCAGGACGGGCGGGGGCGAGTGGGAGCCGCTGGGCGCTGGTCTCCCCCAGGCCGACTGCTATGTCAACGTCCTGCGCGACGCCATGGCCGTCGACTCGCTCGACGAGTGCGGCGTCTACTTTGGGACCACCGGCGGCCAGGTGTACGGCTCGTCTGACGCCGGAAACACCTGGGCCCCAATCGTTCGAGATCTGCCGCGGGTGCTCTCGGTCGAGGTTCAGACACTCTTGTGATCCGGGTCGTCCTACCGCAGCATTTGCGCACCCTGGCTGGAACCGCACCCGAGGTCCAGGTCGCGGTCGATGGCCCGGTCACGCAGCGACGGGTACTCGACGCGCTGGAGGAGGACTACCCCGTGCTCCGTGGGACGTTGCGGGACCAGACGACGCAACGACGCCGCCCCTTCATCCGGTTCTTCGCCTGCGAGGAGGACATCTCCCATCGCCCTCCCGATGAGCTGCTGCCGACATCGGTTGTCTCGGGCCGAGAACCGCTTTTCATCGTGGGGGCGATGGCCGGAGGCTGACGACGGCGCTCCTGCCTCGACCACTTCCGGATCACCATGCGCTGTCCGAGGTTCGATTCGGACGTGCGCCTCTCCCGGCCGCCACAGCGCGGATCCATGAAAGATCGGCACTGCCGGGCCCCCAGCTGATCCGGCTTTCCGGGGCTTGTGTCACCCCGGCAGGGTCCGGAACGACGAATTCGCACCTTCGAATAGCACTCCCCCCCTCCCGGACACCCAGCAGGGTCGATGACTTAGGACCCTGGTCTTCCGCCCTGCGGACAGTCAACATCGAGGGGGATCAGGGAGCCGTTCATGGTGGTGAAGGCGTCTGCGCGAAGCCCCGTCGGGTGCGGACGAACACCAGGAGAAGACCGAGACCGTTCCTTGGTGCTCGCCCACCTGGCCGGTGATCCCGACGCCTTTGCCGTCATCGTCGACGACCACTATCCGGCGCTCGTGTCCCGCGCTCGCTTCCTTCTCGGCCAACATGGCCCGGTCGAGGACGCCTGTCAGGAGACGTTCCGGAAGGCCCTTGAGGGCATTTGGCGATTCGGTCGGAGCGGGCAGTATCGAGTGGGAGCCTGGCTCTCGACGATCCTGCGCGGGGTGTGTATCGATCTCATGGCCAAGGCCAACCGTGATCATGCAATCAGCTTCGCGATGTCGGTGGAACAGCCGGTCCTGGACGACGTCGCTGAACAGGTGGCTGATCCTCTACAAGTTGCAGCACTCCAGAACGCACTCTCGCACCTCCGTCCATCGCTGCGCCGCGCGCTCATCCTGCGTGAGATGGAAGGGATGAGCTATGCGAAGCTGGCAGCCGCCGAGCACATCTCCGAAGGTTGCGCCCGCACCCGTGCCTTCCGCGCCAGACAGCTCATGCGTCAAGAGCTCGCCTCCTAGCCTCTGCCAGGCAGCGAGGCGAGAGTGCACCGACACAGGCTGACGGGCTGATAGGGCCTTAGGGTTGGGGGATGGACATCGTCGTCCTCGCCGACACCCACCTCAAGAACGGGATCGACCAGCTGCATCAGAAGGTGCTGACGTCACTCCGGAGTGCCGACCTCATCCTGCACGCCGGAGATTTCGTGTCTCCGCGGGTTCTCACCGAACTCGCTGAATTCGCCGAGGTCCGGGGAGTCCTCGGGAACAACGACGGAGCCCTGATCGGAAGGCTCTCCGAAACACTCGAATTCGAGGTCGATGGTGTCGGCTTCGCCATGGTGCACGACAGCGGTCGCTCGCTCGCTCGATCCAGTCGACTCGCACGTCAATTTCCGCAGTCTCGGGTGGTCGTCTTCGGGCATAGCCACGTACCGGTCAACGAGCTCGGGGTGGGCGGACAAGTGCTCTTCAATCCCGGGTCCCCGACCCAGCGCCGGACACAACCGTTCTGCACCTTTGGCTGGATCAGGGTCAAGGGAGGCGATATCCGCACGAGGCGGATCGAAGCACTCGACTGAGCGGGGCCGAAAACACGGGCTCCTAATGCTGATTGTTATTGCTGATACCCCTCCACGACCGATGTCGGTCGCTGCGCGGCGGTCTCGGGGTCCTGACCAGCGTGTCGCCGGGCACGCCGCTGCCTGAGCAGGTCCCAGCACTGGTCCAGCGACGCCTCGATCGTCCGAAGCCGCTCGAGCTCGGGCTCGCTCAGGCCGACACCGGCATGGGAGCGCTCCAGCCGATGTTCCTCTTCGGTGAGTTCACCGATCTGCCGGACAATCTCGGCGTCGTCCATCGCTCACCTTCTCCTTTCTGAATGACTGCAGGTCCGAGCCTCGAAGCTTGCAAGCCAAAATCAGTCCAACACCCATCGGTCCTGGTCACCACCCTATGGCGCTCGAGAGAAGTGATCGGCCGAGAACAAGGCCTTGTCGCGCCAGCCCCACCACCACATTTGGGAAACCCCAGCGCCAAACAACGCCTTCGGCAGGGCTCACCCTTGTTCTTCGAAATCAGAGGCGGTTTTGGGAGGGGTCGGGGGCTCGGCTGACGGACAAACTCCGACTAGGCAACGGCAACCCGCCACCGGTATCGTTCCCACAGGGGTTGACCGGGCCCGGCGGCCCGAGACGGGGAGGCACCTCATGTCCAGGGCTTGGCGAACGTCGGATCGACCGTGTTCCGGTTGCCGTCCTGACCCCCTCGACCTGACCCGGAGCCGCTTCGCCGGTCGCCCCCTGTCACACCCGGGTGGGCAATGACGCGACCATTGGCCCAGCCCGAGAAGCGATTCGCGTCGCAAAGCCCGACTTCACCCCGAGGTGGCCAGGCACCGACCTCGCGTCACGGCTACCCTGCCGCATCTATGTACGCGGAACCGGGGGGAATCCGGCGGGTCTCAGCCGACCGAGGGCTGCATCGGGCACTGCCCGACCGTCGTTTCGCGGCCCGATCAGTTCAGGCTCTCGGGGCTACCGACGCCACCGATCTTGTGGTGAGTGAGCTGACCAGGCTCGGGCAGAGCCGTCGCCGTTGGGAGGGTATGAGCCCATGCTGAGACGATCTGGGGAAGGCTCGCCGAGGAGGTGGCCGCTGGCACGCTCCCGGTCGGAGGACTCGAACGGGGTGAGAGAGAGTTCGAAGGAATCTCGGTCGGAGCCGGCCGCCGGCGCTTCGATCAGCAGTGGTGTTGCGAGCCCAGTTCTCAATGAACAGGGGTTGTTGCGCCCCAGTGGTCTTGGCTCGAAGCGAGCAATCGGCGAGCAGCTATGGAATCGGCGGCGCCCGTTCCTCTGGGCAGCGGGTGCAGTCATCGTCTGGGTCATCCTGAACAACACCTTGTCCAAGGGTCTTCCCTTGGGCATCGTGCTCCTCGGCGTCATCTATGGATCGCTCTACGCCCTCATCGCGATCGGCATTGTGCTCGTCTACCGAGGCAATCGGATCATCAACTTCGCTCAAGCCCAGTTCGGCGTTATCGCCGCCATCGTGGCGATCGAGCTTGTCGTCACGTACCACGTCAACTGGTTCGTGGCGATGCTGGTCGGCATCGCCGGGTCGCTCTTTCTCGGTGCTTTCGTCCAGACCGTCATCATCCGGCGATTTCGTCGGAGTTCACGACTGATCTTGACGGTCGCCACGATCGGTCTCGCCCAGCTACTTTCCGGCTTCTCACAGATCATTCCCCTCGAGTTCTGCAACCCCGCACAGAACCAAGCCTGCCTCACCGCCGCGAACACCCAGACCTTCAACACCCCTCTGAACACCTCATTCTCCGTTTCGCCGGTCATTTTCAGCGGTAACGACATCGTGGCGGTGGGCGGATGCGCGCTGATCGTGATCGCTCTCGCGCTCTTCCTCCGGTACTCGCGCTACGGGATGGCGATCCGGGCGGCTGCGGAAAACGGGGACCGGGCCACGCTTCTCGGGATCCCAGTGCCCCGCCTCGACACCATCGTGTGGTCGCTCGCGGCGCTGCTCTCAGCGCTCGCCATTCTGCTCCGAGTGCCGGTGCTCGGGTTCAGCGGGTTCCAGACCGTCTCTTCCGGGGGCAACGACATCCTGCTCCGAACGCTGGCGGCCGCGGTCATCGGCGGCATGGAGAGCCTCCCCATCACCGCGATCGCTGCGGTCGGGATCGGGATCTTCGACTCGGCCGCGACCTGGACGTTTGCTAACACCGTGTTCGTCGATGCGACCCTTGTCCTGGTCATCATCGCGGCCCTGGTAGTGCAGCGTCGCCGGTTCGCCCGGATCTCGGAATCCGACAACTCCACCTGGCGATCGGTGGCCGAGGTGCGTCCGATCCCGCTCATGATGCGCAAGCTTCCCGAGGTGCGCTGGAGCCTCTGGGCCTTGCGGGCCCTCGTCCTCGCACTGGGGATCTTGCTTCCCTTCATCGTCGCGACGAGTGACACCTACCTCTTCGCCAACATCGCCATCTACGCCATCGTGGGTCTTTCCCTGCTCGTCCTCACCGGATGGACAGGCCAGATATCGCTGGGTCAGTTCGGCCTGGCTGGGTTCGGCGGCGCAACGACGGCCATGCTCTTCGGTCAGCACGGCTGGAACTTCATCCCTGCCACCTTGGTCGGAACTCTGATCGGCGCCCTCGCTGCGCTCATCATCGGCCTGCCGGCCCTTCGCGTCTCGGGTCCGTTCCTCGCCGTCACCACGCTGGCCTTTGGCATCAGCGTCTCGGCCTACTTCTTGTCGCCGCAGTATTTGCCGTGGTTCGTCACCAGTTCGATCAACCGACCTACGGTCTTCGGACACAACTGGTTCGGCTCGGACCGAGGCATCTATTACTTGTGCCTCTTCTTTTTTGTGCTGATCCTGCTCGGCGTGCGTTCGCTTCGACAGTCAAGGATCGGGCGCGCGATGATCGCCACCCGCGACAATGAACCCGCAGCGCGGGCGGCCGCGCTCAACACCACCAGGGTCAAGCTCACCGCCTTCCTGATTTCCGGAGCTATCGCCGGATTCGCCGGTTCGCTCTTCGTTGCCTACCAGCTGGGAGTGAACTCGGGCTCCTTCTCCGCCGACATCAACATCAACCTGTTCACGATGGTGGTGATCGGAGGACTCGGATCTCTTCCGGGGGTGGTTCTCGGCTCCATCTATGTATGGAGCACGTCGTATTTCCTGACCGGTGGCTGGGCTTTCGTCGCCAGCGGTGGCGGCATCCTGTTCCTCCTGCTGTTTTTGCCCGAGGGCCTGGGCGGGCTCCTGTACATGATCCGGGACCGCTTACTGCGTTACACCGCTCGTAAACGCGGCCTCGAAGTGCCCGGTCTCGTCGCCCATCAGCGAGGCGAAGAAGGGGCCGATGAAGGTGCTAGCGCACTAATCGCTGAGGTCGCCAGTGCGGGTGGCGGGCCGGACGCAGCCAGCGCGATCAGGGCTGCCGACCCGCTGCATGGCTCGGGCAGGCACGGAGAAGACAGTGCGGTCCCTGGATCCGCCCAACCAGTGCATGCGCATGAGGGTGGCGCCGGACGTGACACCGGAGGGGAGTCAACGAACCAATGACCACTTCGACGACGCTCCCCGAGCCCGCCGATCAGGCGGCGGTCCATGAGGCCCAGCGGCAGTTCAAGAAGCTTGACCCCCGTCGGATCACGGCGCCCCACCCGCTTACGCCCCTGGTGGTGCTCATCGGTCTCGCAGCGATGGTGCAGTTCGACGGTTCGGCGTTCAACATCTTGGTGCCGAACATCAAGAACACCTACCACCTGAGCCTGGCCGGAGTCTCCTTCATCACCGCGGTCAGCCTGCCCCTGGGCCTTCTCGCTGACGTCCCCATCGGCTACTACGCCGACCGGGTCAAGCGCATGCGCTTGGAGTGCATCGGCCTGGGGCTGTTCATGGGATTCTCAGCACTGACCGGCGTGGCAGGGTCGCTCTTGAGCCTCGGGCTCCTCTACGCGGCCCGCGGGGGAGTCGCCGTCGGCGCCGGATTCACCTCCACCCAAAACAGCCTTCTCGCTGACTACTACCCGATCGAAATTCGGCCGCGGGTCTATTACGCACAACGTGGCGCGATTGCCGCAGCCCTCGCGCTCGGACCAGCGCTCGTTGCCGCCTTCGAGCTCTTCTACTCATGGGAAGTCCCCTTCTTCGTTCTCGCCGCGCCGACGCTCATCTTCATCTTCATCGGGCTTCGGACCAAGGAGCCCATCCGTGGACTCCACGAGCGCCGCTACCTCGGAGCTGATGAGGAGACGGCCGGGATCGAGGACGAGGCGCCGACCTTCTCGGAGACCTTCCGGGTCCTCTTCGCCAACCGCTCAGCCCGCCGGATCTACTACTCCCTGCCGTTCCTGACCGCCTCGGCCATCGGAATCGCCCAATTCCAAAGCCTCTTCTACCAGCAGATCCTCCACCAGGACGCCTCGAGGCGTGGGCTGATCGTGGCGCTGACCGAGCCGGGCGAGTTCATCGGACTCGCTATCGGACTGATTGTTGTTCAAAAGCTGATGACCAAGGACCCGGGGCGGACCATGCGCCTCATCGCCCTCACCGGACTCGGATCGGCGGCCTGTCTGTGCGTCTTTGCCCTGGCTCCGAGCCTGCCCTGGGCGTTCGGGTCACAGTTCATGTACGCACTGATTTCATCGGCATTGACCCCGGGGATTTACGCGGTCATCTCCCTCGCGGTTCCGCCGAGGATGAGAACCCTCGGGTTCGCGACGAGCTCTCTGTGGTTCATCCTCGGCGTCCCGATCATCCCAGTCGTGGGAGCGATCGGCGATGCTTACGGGCTCCGGGCCGGGATCTTGATCTTCGTCCCCGTGTACATCGTGGGATCGCTGGTCCTCGCTTCGTCGGGCAATTTCCTCAACAACGACATCGAGAAGGTGCGGGTCTCCACGCTGGCTCGAGCGGAGGTTCGCAAGGCTCGGGTTGAAGGGCGCGCCAAGATGTTGATGGTCCGCTCACTCGACGCCGGATACGACGGTGTCCAGGTGCTGTTCGGAATCAACCTCGATGTCGAAGACGGCGAGATGCTGGCAATCCTCGGCACGAATGGGGCCGGTAAGAGCACACTGCTCCGAGCAATTTCGGGACTGCTGGTTCCCGATGCCGGGGCCGTCCTCTTCGACGGAAGGGATATCACAAGTTCGGACCCCAACAAGATCGCCGAGAGCGGGATCATGCAGGTGCCCGGAGGTCGAGGCATTTTCCCAGGACTCACGGTCACCGAGAGCCTTCGCGTCTCGGGGTGGATGTACGAAAGCGAGCCCGAATATCTCAAGCAAGCCACCGAGCAGGTGCTCGACTACTTCCCGGTCCTTCGGAGCAGGATGAACGTCGCAGCAGGGAGCCTATCGGGTGGCGAACAGCAGATGCTGAGCCTGGCTCAAGCGTTCATCGCCAAACCGCGGCTGCTGATGATCGACGAGCTGTCTCTCGGTCTCGCCCCGACCGTCGTTGAATCCTTGCTCAACATCGTCAAGGCCATCCACGACAACGGCACCACGGTGATCCTGGTCGAGCAATCGGTCAACATCGCGCTTCGGCTCTGTGACCGTGCAGCCTTCGTCGAGAAGGGCGAGGTGGTGTTCAGCGGACCTACCTCCGAACTTCTCGGCCGAGAGGACATCGTGCGGGCCGTGTTCCTGGAAGGAGCACGCGGCGATCTTCTCGGCGAACAGAAGGAGTCATCGGCCAACGGCCAGACGACTGAGCAGCTCGAGGCGGCCTATGACCCCTCGCAACGACAGGTCGTCCTCTCGGCTCGGGGATTGCGCAAGGCTTTCGGCGGCGTGGTGGCGGTCGACGATGTGGACCTGGATCTCTACGACGGAGAGATCCTCGGCATGATCGGACCGAACGGTGCCGGCAAGACCACTACGTTCGAGCTGATCTCCGGCCACATCAGCTCGGACGCCGGTCGGGTCACGATGCTCGGCAAGGACGTGAGCAAATGGTCCCCGGACCGCCGCGCCGAAGCTGGCCTTGGTCGGTCGTTCCAAGCGGCACGGCTGTGGCCTGGACTGACGGTGCAAGAGACGCTCGCCCTCGCCGTAACCAAACGGATCCACACCCCTGGCGTCCTGCCAACTCTCTTCTGCGTCCCCGGCGTCAGAGGGGCAGAGCGGAGGGTCGCGAGCGAGGTGGAGGAGGTGCTTGATTGGCTGGGCCTTGGCGATTACCGGGACCTGCTCACCTCGGACCTCTCTACCGGAACTCGCCGTCTCGTCGAGCTCTCGGTCATCGTGGCAATGCGTCCGAGCATTGTGATGCTTGACGAACCGTCGGCTGGCATCGCGCAGGCTGAGACCGAGGCGCTGATCCCGGTGTTGCGTCAAACCAAAGAACAGCTTGGCTGCTCCATGCTCCTCATCGAACACGAGATGACGGTGATGCGCGCGCTGTCGGACCGCGTGGTGGCAATGGACACCGGTTCGGTGGTGGTGGTCGGGACTCCCGAGGAAGTGCTGAGCCATCCGCGGGTCGTCGAGTCGTATCTCGGTGCCGCCGCCGGAACCTTGTGAGTTCGATCAGCGTCCAAGCGTCTAGAGAGGAAAGCTTCGTGAGCAGGAAAGATCGCCGCTATCGCTGGCGCGCTGTCGTGGCGGTGTGCTCGCTGGTCGCCCTGCTGAGCGCCTGTACCCTTCAGAAGCACTACGGCGTCTCGACTCACACGCTGCCGGTCACCGGAAACTGCAACACTTCCCGCATCACCGAGGTGGGCGCGGCCCTGCCTCTCTCAGGGCCGGAGGGAATGCTCGGCAATCAGTACCTGACAGGCGTGAAGCTGGCCGTTTCGCAGACCAACAACACCCACGGGATCCTCACCAAGAACAACTGCCTGGAACTTCTGTACAAGAACACCGATGACAATGTCCACGTCGGTGACCAGGCGGTTCTGGATCTCGTGAACGGCGAAGTGGTCACGTTCTTGATCGCCCCATTCCAGTCTTCGGTCATTCAATTCACAGGGTCTGACCTGGGGCTTTCCGGTATCCCGAACACCACCTTCTCATCACTGAACGAGACGCGGGTCCGCAACAACTACCCGATGACCTTCCCAACGCAACCCGACTCGTCCGTCCAAGCCTCCGTTCTGGCTGCCTACGCCAATAAGCAGCGCTGGACGACGGCTGCTGTGGCCTCGCTCGGTGACCCGGCCGGGAAACAAGCGGCGGAAGAGTTCAAGAAGGACTTCGCGAAACACGGCGGGAGGGTTGTGGGGTCTGTGACCATCCGTCCCGGTCGCTCGTTCAGCGCTTCAGACCTGTCACCACTCCAGGCGGACAAGCCGCAAGTCCTCATCGTGATCGGGGACACGCTTCGGGTCGGTCAGCCGCTCATCGCCCGTCAGA
Organism: Actinomycetes bacterium; assembly: GCA_021791895.1. Lineage (GTDB taxonomy): Bacteria > Actinomycetota > Acidimicrobiia > Acidimicrobiales > RAAP-2 > Palsa-461. Next base: position 110,266 of record JAJYVS010000002.1, read on the forward strand.
AGCTGGGCTGGACGGTCCCCACGTTGGCAACGGCTTACGCGTCCGATCAGGCGGTGGTTTCGAAGTTAACGCCTGAAGGCAAGAACGGGGTGTTCATCTTGGTGCCGGATCGGGTTGTGCTCCCGGCAAAGGCCAAGGGTCCTTCGGACCCCTCCATGGTCGGCTTTCTCAAGCGTCTAAAGAGCTTCCTCCATGTCTCGACCCTCTCGGGTTCGATCATTCCCTACGCTGAGTCTTACGACGGAACCATGATGCTGGCGACTGCCGCCAACAGCATCAACTCCACCGCCCCGGCGAACATTCAGACGTACCTGGAGAACGCCAACTACCAAGGGCTGTTGGCCGCGTACAACTACACATCGACGCGGCACACCGGTGTTTCAGCCAGCGAGTTGACTCTGGCCGCACTCACGACCCTGTCGGACGGCTTCTTCCACTCCCCCCCGAAGAAGTGAGTTGGTCTCGGCCCCTCGGGGCCGAGACCAACCACACCGACAACCAGCCTCGGGGTGACACCGGCCAACGCTTTGGACTCCGTGGGTCACCCGGTCCCCGCTACTCGTGCCACGCCCGACCCATGCGCCCACAGAAGGCGTCGTGACTTTGGGTTGGACGTGACGTGGGACTGATCCTGGCGCCCGCCACGCTCTGGCCCGACACGGAGGCTCGGGCCAGAGCCGTCGTCGGGAGGATCTTGCCGGTTGGGTAGGCTTGGCCCTTTGCCGAAGGTGGGGCCGACGACCCCGGACAGGTCAGGCGTGATGCGGAGGGCAGCTGGACAATCGAGGGCACCGGTCCGCGCGCGCGGCAAACGACGGGGCTGGGGCCTCTTGTGGCAGACCACGCTCCAAGCGAAGTGGGCTCTTTTAGTCGGCATCGTCGCTGGGGTGGTATGGACGGTAGGAAGGGTCGCCATCCCGAATTTCACCCAAAAGGCGATCGACATCGGGATCATCGAAAGCCGAACCCGGGCGCTCGTTGGCTGGAGTCTGGCCATCTTCTCAGCGGGCATCATTTCGGCCACCTGCTCCGGGTTCCGCCGCTACATGGCCTTTCGGGTGGCGTATTTGGTCGAAACCGAGCTCCGTGAAGGCATGTTCTCGAACCTCTGCCGGCTGGACTTCCGTTTCCACGATCGGTCCCAGACCGGTCAACTGATGGCCAGATCGGCGACCGACCTGCAACAGATCAACGGGTTCGTCACCATGATCCCGATCTCGATCGCAAACGTGCTCACGGTCGTGGTCGTGGCCGTCGCGCTACTGGTCATCAACTGGCAGCTGGCTCTGATCGCCTTGGCCTGCCTGCCGTTCGTCAGTGCGGCCGCCAAGCGCTTTTCGACCCTTCTGCACCCGGTGTCGATGTCGGTGCAGGAGGAGCTCTCAAACCTCTCGGCAGTCGTCGAGGAGTCGGTTACCGGGGTGCGGGCGATCAAGGGACTAGGCGCGGAGGCGGGTCAGTCGAAGCAGATGGCTCAGCAAGCGGGCACCGTCTACGAGCTGATCATGCGTCTTGCGCGCATACGGGGCATGTTCACGCCGTTTCTGGACGTGCTCCCGGTGTTCGGGCTGGCCGGAGTGCTTTGGTACGGGGGCCTGGAGGTGCTTCACGGCCATCTATCCGTGGGAGATCTTGTCGAGTTCAACCTGTACCTGGCGATGCTCGTGGGCCCGTTGCAGATGCTCGGGCAAATCATCGCCCAAGGACAACGGGCTCTTGCCTCCTCGGAGCGAGTCGCGGAGATCCTGGACGAAACCCCAGCAGTTGCGCAGCCGGCTCACCCTGCTCATATGCCCCCCGGAAGGGGTGCGATCGAGTTCGACGACATCGTCTTCGCGTACGGGGAGAAGACACGTCCGGTTCTAGATCGCTTCGATCTCACGATTGCCGGCGGAGAGTCCGTCGCCTTGGTGGGTTCCACGGGATCCGGAAAGACCACCGTCGCCCGACTTGTCCCCCGCTTCTACGATCCCGACGTCGGAACCGTGCGCATCGACGGGGTAGACGTGCGGACCGTCGACCTGGTCGAACTCAGGCGCTCGATCGCTGTGGTCTTCGAAGACACGTTCCTCTTTACCGACTCGGTCGGAGACAACATTGCCTATGGCCAGCCCGAGGCTTCGGTTGAGGATGTCCTTAGGGCGGCACGTCTAGCCGGAGCCGATGAGTTCGTCAACGAACTTCCGGAGGGCTACGACACCATACTCGGCGAGCGGGGATTCTCGCTCTCTGGAGGGCAGCGGCAACGCATCGCCCTCGCTCGAGCCATCCTTGCCGATCCCAGAGTGCTCATCCTCGACGACGCGACTTCGTCGGTCGACGCGAGCAAAGAGCACGAGATCAGAGACGCGATGGCCACCGTCATGGAAGGGCGCACCACGATCGTGATTTCGCACCGGCCGGTTACGATCGCCCTGGCAAACCGGGTTGTTCTCCTCGATCAGGGTCGAGTGGTGGCCGAGGGAACCCACGAGAGTCTGCTCGAGAGTTCGGCACGATACCGAGAGGTCCTGGCCCAAGGGGCGGCCATCGACGCTGCTCGATCTGAGCTGCGCGGCGAGGAGGTCGGTTCCTGATGGGATGGTGGGGAGAATCAGGGCTCGACGAGGAGGATCGCCTCGACCGCGAGGAAGCCAAGCACGTCATCAAGCGAACGGTCCGAATGTTGCGTCCGTATCGGAGCGGTCTGCTGGCGACCCTGGTCGTTTTGATCCTCTACACCGCTGCCATCGAAGCCGGGCCGCTCATCGTCGGCTATGCAATCGACCACGGGATCACTGGCCATCGGAGCGCCACTGTGATCGAGGCGTGCGGGATCCTGTACCTGGTCTCTGCTCTCGTCATGGCGATCACCGAGCGCGCCCAGATCGTGATGGTGAACCGGGTGGGCGAATCCTTCTTGCGGAGTCTGCGGACGAGGGTCTTCCGCCACATTCTCTCACTGTCGATGCGGTTCTTCGATCGTGAGCAGACAGGACGTCTCGTCACGAGGATGACGTCCGACATCGATGCCTTGGAAATGCTGATTCAGCAGGGTCTTCTGGTGTTCGTCACCAGCGGACTGCTGTTCGTCACGGTCGTCATTTTGATGTTGGTTCTCTCTCCGATCCTCTTCGGCCTCTGTGCGATCGTGCTTCCTCCGGTGCTCATCTCGACCCGGAAGTTCCGTCGAGAGTCCAACGTCGCGTACTTGGCCGTACGCGATTCGATCAGTCAAACGCTGTCCACGCTCCAAGAATCGCTCGCCGGTGTTCGAGTCGTGCAGGCCTTCGGCCGTGAACGGCACCAATACGAGCGGTTCCGTCGACACAATCGAGCCCAGCTCGATGCCAATGTGAATGCCGTTCGGATCTCGGCTTTGTACTTCCCGGCTATTGAGTTCACAACGAGCGTGGCGACAGCGATCGTCGTCGGGGTCGGCGGTGTCCTGGTGGCCACACATCTCACCCAAATCGGCATCGTGACCTCGTTTGTGTTGTACCTCGGCTTGCTGATCAACCCGATTCAGCAGGTGAGCCAGCTGTTCAACCTGATTCAGCAGTCGGGGGCGGCGCTGAACAAGCTGTACGGCCTGCTAGACGTGGCTCCGGAAGTCACCGAACCGCTCGGTGCTGTCGACCTCCCAGAACGAGGGGCAATCGAGATCCGAGATGTTGCCTTTTCCTACCGGCCGGGAGAGCTCGATAACGTCCTAAGCGGCGTCAACCTCACCATCACTCCTGGTGAACGCCTTGCTCTCGTTGGGCCGACCGGCGCCGGAAAGTCGACGTTGGCAAAACTCATCGCCCGGTTCTACGACCCCACCTCCGGGGTTGTCCGATACGGGGGGACCGATCTGCGAAATGCCTCGATCTCCTCGCTTCGTCGCAGGATCGCCGTCATTCCCCAGGAGGGGTTCCTGTTCCACGGGACGATTTTCGAGAACGTGCGCTTGGGCAAGCTCGACGCAACCGAGGACGAGGTGAGGCGGGCATTGCGGATCATCGGCGCCGAGGCACGATTCGACGCGCTCCCAAACGGCCTGCAAACCGAGGTTCGTGAGCGCGGATCACGACTTTCCGCAGGCGAGCGGCAACTCGTTTCGCTCGCCCGGGCTGCCTTGGCCAACCCGGACGTCCTCATCCTCGACGAAGCCACGTCGAACCTCGACCCTGGAACGGAGTCCGATGTCGAGGGGGCGATGACGGCTCTCATGAAGGGGCGGACCGTCATCGTGATCGCGCACCGGCTTTCGACCGCTGAGCGCTCTGACAAGGTCGCGGTCGTCGACGCCGGTCGGCTGGTCGAAGCCGGCACCCACAACGAACTTCTGGGCGTCGGAGGTCGATATGCCGAGCTCTTCGCTTCCTGGCTCGGTAACTCTGGCAGTCATGACGCCCGGGCCGTGCCGACAGCAGGGGACGGATAGTCGCTCCTTCCGCCGTTGCTCAGGCGGATCGCGACCGCGCCAGGACGGCACCACTGCTTTGACTTGGGAATCTTGGCTCTGACCTGGAAAATTATGACGATCCGACAGGTGTCGGCACGCGCCGAGACGAGACCAACGGGCAATCGACCGAGGGCACCGGTCAGGTGGTACGTAGACTTGGAGGTCCAGCGCAACGGCGACATCGGATCGCCACAGGCCTCTCGGCCACCAGCAGGTTCGGATCCTCGTCGATGAGTCGCTTGGCGCACCGGGTCCGTCGGCGCCGTGTCGTCCGAGCCCGCCTCGCATGCTCCGGTGATCACGTGTCGCGGCTCAGCTGTGCTGCGGCGGCCACCCGGGTTACGCCATCTCGGCCGAGCATGCTCGCCGTCGCGCTGTCGAGCAGCCGAAGCTGCCGCTCGTCGAGCAATGGCGTCGTCGTCGAGAAGGAGTTACCCAGACCCTGCTCGTCGACCTCCAGATGAAGCTACTTCGCGCGAGTACTTCCTTAGACCCTTGGAGGCTCAGCGGATAGGTGACTGTGAAGCACCCGATCGCCAACTCTCAAGGCCATGACCAGCATCGACGACCTTGGACGTTGTCAAGCATTTCCGCAGGTCAGCGCCAATCAGCGCGGCCCCTTAGCGTCAACCACGGGTCTACGGGTCCGACCCATGAGACCAGACCCGGTCGACGGCGCACCGCAACGGACTTCTCCCCGGAAGTGGTTCCCAGATCACCTACCGACTGCGGCAGGGGAAGGACTAGATGGTGAATGGCCGGGATGCCGGCCGCCGTCCTCGCGGCGACCGGCATCCCGGCCACGTTCACCTCAATTCGCTGGCTATCCGTTCGACCCGGCGGCGGTGAAGAGGGCCGGCAACTTCTTCGGCCAGTTGTTCAAAGAGAACCGCTTGCCGTTGAACAGGGGGATGTAGGTGCCCTTCTTCCCATTGATCGGAGAGACGGCATTCGCGTCCCAGTACACGAACCGGTCGTTCGTAACGGCCGTATGGTCACCGGTACCGGGCTTTCCACTTGGCCCCGAGTTCCAGGACCACGCCCCGTAGACATAGTTCGGAGCGCCAAGTGTGGGTAAGGCGTGCACGCCCCTCGCCATGTTCTGAGGAGTCAGATCGGGCCCGGCCGCCTGCAGTGCGTCAAAGATCCAGACCAAGTCGCTGTAGTCGCCGTCGGTCCCCGGTGGAATGGCGTGCCCGGTCAACTTCTGGTAGAGCTGACCGGCAGGGCTCTTCGGGCCGAAGAACGCGGTCTCCGGAGAAGCCTCGCTCATCCCAAACAGGGATCCCTGGACTACGGACTGGTCGTAAGTCTGGGCGACGGTGTCGGTGTCATCGAGGGCGACGCCGTTCAGCAACCACTCGGGCTTGTAATTCTGCGCGGCAGCCGCCTTCGTCAGCAGGCTGAGCGAGAAGGAGTCACAGGCCGTGATGATCGTGGTGACACCCTCTGCCTTGAACGACACGATGGCTTGCTGAGCCGAGGTCTGGAAGGTGGAGATGTCCAAGCCGTACGTGAAGACGTGGATCGACGATCGCGCTACGTGGTAGTGCTGGACCATGTAGTTGATGGACTCCCGTACGCACAACATGTAGGTGGGTAGGTTGGGGACGTAGATCCCGAAGACGCGCTTCTTGGTGTGCATCGAGGGGTCACCGGCGTAGATCGCGTCCTTGTTCGCCAGGTACTGGCCGTACACCTGAGCTGACATCACGGCGATCCGCTGGCACTCCTGCGGAAGGCCCCAAACGTACGGGTTGTACTGCTGGTACCAAGCTTCGTCGAAATACGCGCCACCGTCGAACTCCACCAGTCCGTCCTTGGCTGCGCAGACCGAGAAGGGGCCGGTCCCGCCACCACCCGATCCGTTCGGGTCGAGGGTGAAGTTCACCTCACCGAATGCGTGGAGCGTATGGGCGATGGTGTCGGCGTCCGCGCATGCCTGTGACTGATTGCCATTCAGCAACTCGGCCGTGTCGTTACTCACCGAGTGCTCCTCGACGAGGTTCACGTGACGTCCGTAGAGGTCATAGACCTTGTTGAAGTAGTTGAGAAAGACCTGTGCGACCTGGTCGGTCACGGACGGAATGGCGATGCCTTCAGACTTCGCCACGGCCACGACCTCTTGGGAGTTGGCTGTCTGGGGGAAGGTTCTCATCGCAAGCGTGATCGTGTTCTTCGTGACCCCGTCGTACGTGGCCCCGCCATTGTTGCCACTCCACTTGGCGATACAGGGGTCAGCGTAAGGCGACGAGAATTGGGGCTTTCCACTCGAGCAGGACAAGCCGGCGACCGTCTTCCCGCTGCCCACCTTAGTGTTGCCGGATGCCGGGTACTTCCATGGATACGGACCTTCGCCCTTCGGCCCGCTCGTCGCCAGTTTCGGCCCCGCCGACGCTGCTCCACTTGCCCCGGTTGTCATCGGGACAACCGCCATGGCGAGCGACAAAACTCCAATCACTCCCATCAAGCGTGCCAGGCGACTCGTGCCTCTTCGGCCGCGTCGCCCACGAAGACGCTCGTGTATCACGGCATTCACTTGCATTCCGCCCCCTTTTGCAGCAAGGCACTTCCCCGCTTGCGCAAGTCCCCCGAATGTCTCCCTAGGCGGAGGACGTCCGGACATTGTTCTTGGTGACGCCGACCAAAGCAAGCAAGTGCTCTCAAGCGAATCCTATCGAGCTGGCTGGTCCCTGGCGGATCGTCGAGGAACTGATCGACCGGCTCCAAGGTGTCGCTAAGCCCGGACGGCAAGGCGGTGCGGCCAGCAGCACGCGACCAAGAAGCCCTACGGTGAAGCCCTGATTCTCGCCATCCGGCCGCGAGACCGCCAAGGGCGGCCCCGTCTCGGCGTCGGCAGAAAGCGGATTTCGGTCTGGAGTTTTCGCCGCCGTTCCGCGGCGTCGGACGGACTTAGAGGCGCACCCACGGTGGCTCGACTAGCAGAGCCAGTGACCGGATCTACCCATGCGAACAGGGAAGATAATCAACTCTTGGGAAAAAGTTGCTCTCGGATGACAAACGTGTTACGACGTGTGGGAACGATTCGACGATGTCGGACGGAGCACAACCGAGGGGAGGGCGGCGACATGTCGTTACGCGGATTGGGTTGGCGCGAGAGGGAAGGCGGCGGGCCTTCGAAGTCCCGACGCACCTTCAACCGGATCGGCCACTTGGCAGTGGCTCTCACCATTCCGGTTGTGCTCCTGATAGCCGTTGTGCCTGCGGCCTCGGCCGGGAAGGCAAAGGGCGAAGGGCCCTATCCGTGGAAGTACCCCGCATCCGGCAGCACCTCGGTCGGCACCGGAAAGACGATCTCTGGGCAGGCCTGCCAGGCCGGCAAGGGGCAGTTCAACTCCCCGTACGCGGCGCCCTGCATCGCCAAGTGGTCCGGCAACAACGGCGGGGCTACCTACAATGGGGTGACCAAGACCACGATCACCCTTGCGATGCGATCGTTCCCCCAGACAGCCAACTCCCAGGAGTTGGTGGCACAGGACAAGAACGAGGGCATCGCCCTTCCGGCCGTGACCGACCAGGTCGCACAGGTCTTTCTCAACTACTTCAACAAGGTCTACGACCTCTACGGACGTCACGTGAACCTGGTCGAAGAGGATGCGGTCGGCAACGCTACGACCGAAGCACTGAACGGCGGACAGGCCCAGGCGTGTGCTGACGCCGACACGATCGCCCACACGCTTCACGCGTTCGGTGAAGTCGGCTTCACCCTCGACCCCAACCGGGTCGGTGGCGGCGGAACCGGACCATTTTCGGTGTGTGCAGCCCAGCGTGGTTTGGTCGAGTTTGCCGGCGGTGCGTACTTCTCTGAACAATGGTTCGAGCAGTACAACCCCTACGTGTGGAACATCACCCAGGACTGCCAGCGGATCAGCACCAACGAGGCAGAGATCATCGCGAAATACCTCGCCGGGAAGAAGGCCATCTACGCCGGCTCTGCCGATCTGCGGAGCAAGATCCGGAGAATCGGGACCTACATCCCGAATGTGCAGCAATACATCGAGTGCAATGGGAACCCGAACAGCTCGATGAACAAGCTCCTCAAGAACCGGTACCACCTGCCCGCCAGCACGGCTCCGGACTTCTTCACCTACAACCTGGACATCTCGACGTTCCAGCAGTCGGCCCAGCAGGCGGCGATCAAGTTCAAGGCCGACGGCGACACCACGATCAATTTGGCCTGCGATCCTTACTCGGCTTCATTGCTGATGAAGGCGGCGGCGGCGCAGAACTACTACCCCGAGTGGTTGTCGGACGGCGTGGCGCTCGAGGACACCGACACCGTCGCCCAGACGTTCCCGGCTAGCGAGGCCCAGGGCCATCTGTTCGGCGTTGCCGAGGCTCCGCCACAACAGCTTCTGTTCGGTCCGACCTCACTTGCAGGAAAGCTGTATCAGAAGCTCACGGGCCACCAGATCCCAGCGGGAACCGACGGCGAGTACTACACCCTGGTGCAAATCTTCGACCAGCTCCAGGCGGCCGGACCCGACCTGACGCCGCAGAACATGGCTAGGGGAACCCACGCTCTTCCCGTCCTGGGCAACACATCGGACGGTCTGTGGGACTTCCGGACCGGCCCAACCGGGACGCCGAACGCCGGAGACCACACCGCGATCGTCAACGACCTGTTCGTCTACTGGAACCAGAACGCCATCTCCCCGGTTAACGGCAAGCCCGGTAGCTATGTCGACCTTTTCGGTGGCAAGCGCTTCGCCATCGGGCAGTGGCCGAAGAAGCTCCCGACGCTGTTCACAGCACCCGGGTCTGCGGCGTCCGGCACGAGCTGAGCGGACGCGACCCGACCTCTCTCTGAGCCAACGATCGATTTCTTCGACGGAGGCTCAAAGAGAGGTCGGGTCGGCGCTGGCGACGGCTCGGGCGGGGACCCATGAGGGATCGGGGCGTCGGGCTTTCGCTGACTGGAGGCTCCGGCAGGACGTGGTGTAGTCGCCGGCTGAGCATCCTATAAGCGGAGTTCCGGAGTTCGTAGACAGCCAGAACCCCCGGATTGCTGCTGTGACCAGGGAAAAGGCGCTCATGGCGCCGAGGGAGGCGTGTGACTACGCGACCCTGTGACCTGGGACTCCGCGACGGGCGCGGGCAGCTCGAAATCGAGGTAGCGAGCGGGCTCGGCGACGCTCGAGGATCTTGCGCTGGGCGGGCGTGGCGGCCGTGCGCTGGGTGACACGGCCGGCCCCGGTCCTCATGGTGACCAGGTGCATCCGGTCGAGCTCGTGGCGAACGTTGCGCCAGGTGTCGTCGGTCTCGTGCTCGATCGGGCGAATGAGCAGGAGGGCCGACCAGCAGAGCTGGACGTAGGCCCGGATGCGGTCCTCGCGATGGTGGAAGATCGGCCGCAGCGCGAGTGCTCCTCCTGCTCGACCACCAGCCAATGGCACTGGCTGGCGCTCCGGGCCTTCATGGCCCTGGAGCGGTGGCCGGGCGGGCCGTCCCAGATCACGACGACCTTGTCGTCTCCCAGGTGGTGGAGGTCTTCGAGGAACTCGATGCGGGTGACGTCGTCGTCGGTACCGTCGGGGGCAAAGCCGATGACGGCCGACATGGAGAGGCGCTTCCAGCTGAAGCGGTGGTGCAGGACCGGGGTCTCTCCCTTCGGGGCCCAGGTGGCCCTCACCGAAGGGAGGAGGCTGAAGCCGCTCTCGTCTTGGAAGCAGATCGACGCCTTCCTACGTCGGGCGTTTGCTTTACCCGCCCCTCGTCATCACGCTCGACGGTCCGGCGAGCCGGACGCTGGCGGCTCCAGCCCATCGCCGCAGGATGCGCCAGACGTGGCCGGGGCGGTACGCCACCCCGGTCTCGGCCTCGATCACCTCGGCCACCCGCTGGATCGTCCACATGTCGGTGGGGTAGTTGTTGTCGAGCGGGCCCTTTCGCAGCCGGCGCTCGACCCGGTTGCGATCGGCCTGGTCGAGCTGAGGCAGCCGTCCGGCCCGTCCCGCCGCCCGCAGCGCTTGGGTCCCTCCGGCCGCCCAATCGGCGTGCCAGCGGCTCACGCTCTGGCGCGACACCCCAAGCTCCCACACCACGCCGGCCTGGGACTTACCCGCCCAGAACAGCTGAGCGGCCCGCTTGCGCCGTCGCTCCGTGGCCTTGAAGTCGCGAGGGTGCCAGCACCGATCGTCGCCACGAACACCCACAGCAGCACGCATATGAGAGGCATGTGCATGGTCTCCCGCTGGTGGGGACAACTGTCACTCCATTCCGCGAACCTCTTTCGGATTAGGGGTCAGCCTCGCCGCGGCCCAGGCCCTTTGGTGGCCCACAGCACGACATCGACCCCGGGCTCGCTCACGTCGCTCGCTCCGTCGCGTCGGTCCAGTCGCAATACCTCCAATGGCTGCAGGGCCCTCAGAAGGTCGTCTTCGCTGTAGAGCCGGGAGGGATCCGGTGGCCCGGCCATTCCCAGTGAGGAGACGTGGTGGCCGACGATGAACAAATGGCCGTTCGTCGACAGAGATGCCACCACCGCGTCGAGCAGCGCGGCCCGCTCCTCCGGCGAGGGGTGCAGGTAAGCGAGGACGACCAGATCGAAGTGTCTCCCCGTTGCCCGGGCCGACTGGAGATAGTCGATGATGTCGCTGTGGATGGCCTCGACCGTCACGCCATCGGCCGCCGCGAACTCGCCGATCCGATCGAGCGCCACCTGCGAAGCATCGACGGCGACGACCGTCCATCCGCTCTTGGCCAACCACAGGCTGTTGCGACCTTCACCGGCCCCAAGATCAAGGGCCTGACCTGGAGCCAGCGGTGAGACCAGCTCCACCAGGGTTTCATCAGGTTCAGCCCGAAACACTCGAGGAGTAGCACCATACCGACGGTCCCACTGCTCGGAGGCTCTCGCGAAGACTTCGTGTCGTTCAATCATGTCGTCTCACCTATCGCCCGGGCGTTCGCAACCACCGAAGGGCCTCGTGGTCCCCGAGCAGCTCAAGTCTGCGCCAAAGGACCGGGTTGTCAAGGGACTGACTCGCATGGCAGGCAATAGCTCGACGTTGGGCCGTTCGATCGACGGCGACGATCATGTCGATCTCCGAGTCCTCCCGACCCACAAAGCTCGTGCCGAACTCGTCGTTGAGCTGCTCGCCGAGCCGGATCGGCAAGCACCACCCGAGGACCGGCACGTCGGGCGCTCCCAAGAGCGCGGCCTCGGTCGCACGGCAGTGATCCGGGTGTCCAGTGACGCCGCCCTCGTCGAAGACCACCATCACGTCCGCTCCCACCGTCTCGATCATGGTGGCGACTTCTCGGGAGAGCCGGTCGAGCGGAACCTCGCCGAGCGACCCGTCGGGATGATCCCCGAGGTGGACGCTCTCGATGCCGAGCTCCCCTGCGGCCGTTCGCAACTCTGCGGCCCGAACCGTTCCCAGCTGGTCGGAAAGCGACAAGGTCGAAGCTTCCCCGGCGGTGAAGCAGAGAACGGACGCCCTGATGCCCGAGGCGACCAGGTGGTTGAGGACCGCCCCGAGACCGAAACTCTCGTCGTCGGGATGGGCGCAGACGGCAAGCGCCGAAGACGCCCAAGCGAAGTCCCCGCCTCGACCTGGCGATGACCTCTTCACGAACGCCGGCTCCGTCGTAGCCGTTCGAAGGCGGGCTGCCCGGGCCCTTCCGTCTCGATCAGCTCGGCAAGGCTCAGCCGCGGGCCTGGCCGGCCTCCTGGAGCTCTCGACGCACCTGATCCATGTCGAGTGCCTCGATCGCATCGATCAGCTGCGTCAGTGAGGCTTCCGGGAGCGCCCCAGGCTGGGCGTACAGCAGGATTCCGTCCCGAAAGGCCATCAGCGTGGGAATGGACATGATGCCGAACCGGGCTGCCAGCTCCTGTTCGACCTCGGTGTCGACCTTCCCGAACACAATATCCTCGTGGTCCTCCGAAGCGGCCTCGAAGACGGGTCCGAACATCCTGCACGGACCGCACCAGGCGGCCCAGAAGTCGACGAGGACCACCCTGTTCGCGGCGATCGTCTCGTCAAAATTCGAGTTCCCCAAGCTCAGCGTGGCCACGTGCGCCCTCCTCGGCTGCGTGTCTCATCTTCATGTGTTCAACCGCTATACCCCACCGGGTATTCCCGGATGTGGTGGTCCCTCAACCCCTGGAGCAGGAAGCGCCGAGTGCCCGGTCGGATTCCGACCACCCGGGAAGGTCGCCCTCGGGCCAGTAGTCCCCGGTGGCCGGGTCCTGGCGGTAGACGGCCGGGGCGACGACCCCGCCGGCGAGCTCTCCCACTGCGCCGAGAAAGCGGTCGATGTCGGCCGCCGACGTGTTCACCCCGGCGCTGGCGCGAACTGCCCCGGGCATGGACCGGTGGTCCCCAGCCCGCACCGCCTCACGGTAGGTAGCCACCTCGTGCTGGCGCAGGCCGAGAAGCCGAATGAGATAGGGATGGGCGCAGAAGCACCCGTGGCGGACCCCGATGCCGTACTCCGCACTGAGCCGGGCTGCGACGAGCGCGTGCGGCATTCCCTCCAGCGTGAAGGCGGCGACCGGCAGAATCCGGGCGTCGGAACGTGGGCCGAGAACCCTGACGCGATCGATTGCCGCCAGACCCTTTCGCATCTGTCGCGCGATGTCTTCATCATGGCCGGTGATGCCCTCGAAGCCGATCCGGTCGAGCTCGTCGATGGCCTCGTGCAATGCGATCGCCCCGATGACGTTGGGGGAACCTGCCTCCTCCCTCTCCGGCGGATCAGTCCAGGTCACCTCGTCCAGATCGACGAGTTCGACCGCGCCGCCGCCAGCCAGGAACGGATCTCCGGTTGCGAATACGGAGCGGGGCGCCACCAAGACTCCAGCCCCGAATGGTGCGTACATCTTGTGGCCGCTCCAGGCCAGGTAATCGGCTGAGACCGGTAGCTTGCGGTGGGGCGCCAGCTGCGCCGCGTCGACGAGGACCGGAACTCCGTGCTCGTGAGCCATGTCGATCAACTCGTCGAGCGGCGGGAGCCAGCCGCTCACGTTGGAGGCTCCGGTGACGGCGAGCAAGCGCGGCCTAGGGCCCTTCTCCAACACTTGCTTCACCGCCGAAGCGTCGAAGGTTCCTTCCTGATCGCACTCCACGAAACGCCTTTGGCAGAACCGCGCCCAGGGAAGCAGGTTGGCGTGATGTTCAACCACGGTCGTGATTACCACGTCGTCGCGGTTCAGATCGAGCCGAAAGGCGAGGTGGTTGATCGCCTCGGTGGTGTTTCGACAGATGATCGCCACGTCTCGGCCCTCGGCCTCCCGCCCGGCGAAGGACAGCGCGGCCATCCGAGCCTCTTCGTACGCCCTGGTGGCAAACCTCGACTTGTAGCCCGCTCCCCGGTGCACGCTCGAGTACCACGGGAGGAACTCGTGGACCCGAGTGGCCACGGCCGGGAGGGCGTTGGTCGAGGCGGCGGCATCGAGATTCAGATAGGGACGAGCCTGCCCGTCGAGGCAATCGACAGGCAGGCCGTCACCCACGAGCTTGGGCGGCGCGAACGGTGGCATGCCCCAAGTCTGGGCTGTCGTCCCCGTCGGCGCTAGGGACCGAGGTCAGATCGCCAACGGTTCCAGGATGGAGCTGGCCGAGCCCGCGCGACCCGAGGATGGCGGTTCGTTCTGTGGCGGTGTGGTGACCCAACACCGACGATCCATGAACGCCGCCTTCGGCGGGGGCCGACTTCCGGGAGGCTCGGTCAGGCCGCCTCAGGGGACTCGGCCGCCCCCTTGAGCCCGTTCGCCTCGAGGGCCAGGAACCGACGGATGCGGCGCCCCATGATCAGGCCGACCACGCCAGCCAAGGGCCCCGACTGGCGGAAGGTCAGGGTGAGCCGCGAGCCCCCGACGTCGGCCTCCACCACGTGGCCCCCGAGGGTGGTGACCCCGGGGAAGGTGGACCGCCAGACGAAGGCGCGGCCGTCGTCGAACTCGGTCACCTCCCAGACGGTGGGGGTCATGCCGGGTTGCTTCACCAGGGCCGTGCTGCCGAGCCCGAGCGGACCGAGTTCTCGCCTCCGAACCGTCTGCATCGACGACACGAAGCGGGGCCAGGCCTCGACGTTGGCCACCACCCTCCAGAGCCGCTGTTGGTCCGTCGCAACCGCCACCGTCGCCGTGTGCTCCACGGATCCACTGTACCATTTGGTACAGTGGATCCGCCAAGGCCCGAGACCTCGAAGTCGAAGCTGCTCGCCGCAGTCGTCGACCGGGCCCTCGATGGCGGGGTCTCCCAGCAGAGCCTCCGAGCCATCGCCGCCGCGGCCGGCACCAACCACCGGATGCTGCTCTTCCATTTCAAGAGCCGTGAGAACCTGCTGGTGGAGGTGACTCGGGAGGTCGAGGCGCGCCAACGCCGCGTGTTCGAGGACTCGCTGGCCGAGGTCGGTGGCACCCTTGAGGAGGCGGGCTCGCGCTTGTGGGAACGCCTCAGCGACCCCTCCTTGCATCCCCAGGAACGGTTGTTCTTCGAGCTCTACGGCCAGGCGCTGCAGGGCCGGAGCTGGGCAGAGCCGTTGCTCGCCGGCGTCGTGGAGAACTGGGCGCGGCCGATCCGAGAGGCGCTGCTCGCCCGGGGGGTCGACCCTGATCGGGCTCGGGACGAGGCTCGGCTGGCGGTCGCCTTGGCCCGCGGACTCCTCCTCGACCTGTTGGCCACCGGTGACCGGGCCGGAGTCGACGCGGCGATGCGACGATACCGGGCTCTGAGCGCCCTCGACCCGGCGGGGCCGGAGGTGTCCGGCTCCGGTGCCGTATCGTGACCGGGTGCGTGCCGAGCTGGAGCTGTCCGGCCTCCGACGGAGCTTCGGATCGGTGGTCGCCCTCGACGACCTCTCGTTCTCCGTGCCCTCCGGCCAGGTCGTTGGCTTCCTCGGTCCGAACGGGGCCGGGAAGACCACGGCCATGCGCGCCATCTTCGGGCTCACTGACCTCGACGGTGGAACCGTCCGGTGGCGGGGCCAATCGATCGGTGCCGAGGATCGCCGACGGTTCGGATACATGCCCGAGGAGCGGGGGCTCTACCCGAGCATGGCTGTCGGCGAACAGATCGAGTATCTGGGTCGTCTCCATGGCCTGAGCGGGTCGCAGGCGGCGGACTCCGTCCGAACCTGGCTCGAGCGCCTCGACATCGGCGATCGCGCCGCGAGCAAGGTCGAGTCACTGTCCCACGGCAACCAGCAACGGGTCCAGCTGGCAGCAGCGCTGGTTCACGATCCCGAGGTGCTGATCCTCGACGAGCCACTCGCCGGGTTGGACCCCTCGGGTATCGACGCCATCGGGGAGGTCCTGGTCGAACGGGCTCGCGCCGGGTGCTGCGTCCTGTTCTCGAGCCATCAGCTCGACCTGGTCGAAGACCTCTGCGAGGCGGTGACCATCATCGACCACGGTCGGCTGGTCGCGACCGGGACGGTCGACGAGTTGGCCAGCAGCGGACCCCGACGACTCGCCGTCCGGGTCGAGGGGGACCGAGACGGGGCCTGGGCCTCCACGATCCGAGGAGCCAGCGTCTCCCAGGTCCAGGGTGGGGAGGTCCGCCTCGTGCTCGAGAGCACGACCGACAGCGACACGGTGCTCGCGGCGGCCCGCTCGGCGGGACGGGTGACCGAATTCGTCTTCGACCGGCGCCGACTGTCCGAGGTGTTCCGGGAGGCCACGACGTCGTGAGGGCGATCCCCTACGCCATCTTCGCCGCACTCGTCGTCTTCGCCATCTCCAGGCGGCTCCGGCGGCGCCGGAACCAAGAACAGGCCGGCCCGCCAACGCGTCAGTACTACCTCAGTTCCCTGCTCGGTCACACCGGGTTGGTGGCGCAAAGGGAGGTCCGAGAACGACTTCGGGGACGATTCTTTCGGGTGATCACCCTCGTTCTCTTGGCCGTCGTGGCCGCGGCCATCGTGATCCCGACCCTTCACAGCAGCTCGAAGAGTTCCCAGACCGTCGGGGTCGTCGGCACCGCCTCGCCGGCACTGCGGCGGGAGGTCGATCGTCTGGCTCGCAACGAGTCGCTCAGCGTGCGTGTGGTTACGGTGGCAGATCTCGAGACAGCACGCCTGCAGCTGAGTTCGGGCCGACTCGACTTGGTCATCAACGGCACCACATCGATCCTGGTCAACAAGCCGATCCCCGCCACGGACACCTCTGCCGGAGCCCAACTGGCCAGATCGCTCGCTGCAACGTTGGGTGTCCAGCAGACCTTCAGGGCCGCCGGGCTCTCGACAACTCAGATCGCTCAGATCACCCAGGCCAAGGCGTTGCCCATCCGAAGCGTCCAACCCGGATCCAACCGCAGCACCGCCCAGTCGACCTCGCTGATCGGCGTGGTCCTAGTGTTCGTGATGCTCACTCAGTACCTCACCTGGACCCTCATGGGGGTCATGGAGGAGAAGGCGAGCCGGGTGGTGGAGGTCCTCCTGGCCGCGGTCAAGCCGATCGATCTGTTGGGAGGAAAACTACTCGGGATCGGCCTGGTCGCCCTGTTCCAAGCCGGGCTCGTGGTTGCCTTCGCCCTGATCTTGGCGAAGGCGGTTGGATCCGACCTTCTGCACGGCACCGCGCCCCTGGTGGTGGTGGCCACGCTGATCTGGCTGGTCCTCGGGTATGCCTTCTACAGCTGGGTCTACGCGGCGGCTGGTTCTCTGACCGAACGCCAGGACCAAGTCCAGAGCCTCGCATTGCCGCTGAGCGTCCCCATCATCTTCGGCTACATCATCTCGCTGACGGCTGCCGGGTCGGGCAACGCGTCGGTGCTCGTCAAGGTCCTCGCGTTCCTGCCGCCGACCGCCCCATTCGCCATCCCCACCTGGGTCGCCCTCGGCGGCATCGCCTGGTGGGAGCTCGTGTTCTCGGCTGCCATCAGCGTGATCAGCACCTTCGGCGTCGCCCGGGTCGCCGCCGCCATCTACCGCCGGGCCGTGTTGCGCACCGGTGGACGGGTCCGGCTGCGATCACTCCTCGCCAGCTGATCTCGACCGGCAGCCGGGCGGCGGGCCTCAGCGCCAGATGCCTCCGACTCGTCGGGAGCCCGAAGGGAGCGACTGACCCTGACCTGTGGCGATGCGATGGGCCGACCAGGCGACAATCGCTGCGTCGAGCAGATCGGCCACGCCGGCCGCCCCGGCCGGTCCCAGATCCTCGGGAAGGCGGATGCCCTGGGCCGCAAGGATCCGCCGGCGCTCCTGGACACCATTCCAAGACGTCTTGGGCCACGCCAGCGTGGCGTCTCCATTGGCGCGAACGAAGGAGACCTCCGGATGCACCTCGTAGAATCGGCCGTCGTCCAGTGCCACCGCTTGGACCTCGAGGATCGCCTTGCGCAGCCCGAAGGCCTGGACCGAGACCCTACCGGCCCCGTTCGCGGCCAGACCGTTGGCCTCGGCATGGGTCCGGGCTCGCACCATCTCCATGGGCGGGGTCATGAAGACCGACGACCGGCGGGGGCCGATGTAGTCCCGGGCCAGCTGGTCCGACTGGCGCCGTTCGCCCAGGGCCGGCAGCCCGATCGGGATATCCACCCCGATGGTCACCGCCTCACGCAGCTGCGCCAGGGCGGACTCGATCGTCGGGGCCACGAAGGCCCGCTCGAACCGCCGTTCGGCCAGCACGACGACCGCCCATCGCCCCTTCCAGATGTCCGCCCCGGCGACCAGCAACTGAGCCTCGTACCCTGTCCGGTCGAGCGCCCGTTGCACCCGGTGACCGCTAGCCCACGGCCATCTGGAGCGCCGACACCACGGCCGCGCTCACCGCTAGTGGTCCCCCGAAGACGTATCCGGGGCTGGTCGGGGCGAGGGTGGCCAAGTACGAGGAGATCTCCGTCGGCAACGGCGTGCTCTGGCCCACGAGGAGCAGCGGGCCGAGCCTGCCACCGGTCGCCATGAACACCCCCCCGCCCAACGCGTCCGGGAAGTCGGCCGAGGTCGCCGCACCGAAGACCGACGCCCCGGGGAAGAAGTGGTTCGCCACCGAGGCGGAGGTGCCATAGAGGTTCTGGCCGTAGATGGGTGTCGCCGTTGGATCGGCACCGGCGGCGGCGAGGGGACCACCGATCGCGTAGCGGGTGTCCGTCGGGAACTGGGCGAGATAGGCAGCCGTCTCGGGTGCCTGGGTCGCCCCGTCGGTGAGGAGGATCGCGGCGTGCTCCTCGATCGCCGCCGGGACAGCCGAGAGGGCGTCGTAGAAGCTGGTCCCGGTGGCCTCGAAAACGGTCGACGGGTTGCCGAGGGCCTCGGCGATGTCGACGGCGGTGGCGTACTCGTTGGCGCCGGCCTCCCGAACCACCCGGTAGCCGAGGCCCTGGAGCGTGGTGTCGATCTGGGGGCTGAGGGCGAGGTCACCCCCCAGCACGTAGACGGTGCCGCCGGCCGGCAGCACGCGCTGGATCTCGGCCTCCACCCGGGGATCGAGTGTCGAGCTGATGGACGCCCCGGGGGTGATCAGCAACGGCCCTCCCACCGACGCCGCGAGAGGCCCACCAGCCAGGGCGTCGGCGAAGAAGTCGGAGCGGGCCAGCACGACGGCCTGCGCTGACCCCGCCTGGGGGAATTCCGCCTGGGAGATCGCGATCGACGTCCCGATGGCATCAGTTCCGTAAATCTGATCGATCGTCGCCACCCCGCACACCAGGTCGTTATCGACGCCGCCGGCATTCCACTGGGCAAGCGTGACCCGGCCGCCGGTGAAGGAGCCCACCGCGCAGTCGGCCTGAGCGCCGGCCTGGCTGGTCGCGCCCGGGATCCAGTCGTCGAGCCCGGTGAGCCCGGTGGTCGAGGCGGTGGTGCCGCCGGTAATGGTCACCCACTGGCTCGGTGCCGCGTAGACGCCGATGGTGGTCGCCCCCGCGCCGACGAGACCGGCCACCATCCCCTGGAGGGTGGCCACGTTCATCGCCTGACCCGCGCTCCCCGACTGCCAGGTGTTAGCGGTCTCGACGTCCAACCACCACGGGTAGCTCGACGCCGATCCCGACACGCTCGCCGACGGAACCTGGGCGCCGATGTTCGATGCCGCGGTACTCAGCCACGTCACGTCCTGCATGGCCTCCTGGTCGCCGAACTGCCAGGCGCAAGCGGTCGAGTTCGCGCCGGCCGTGGCCGGGCCGCCGCCCGTGGTCGTCACCGTGGTCGTCGTGCATGCTCCGTAGGGGGTGTTCCCAGAGGTTGGCCAATCGGGGATCAACGAACCGTCGACCACGTTGCCGGGGTCGTCGGTGTTCACGTACAACGACACCTTTGGCTGCGTCGAGAGCCCGG
Source organism: Actinomycetes bacterium (assembly GCA_021791895.1). Classification (GTDB taxonomy): domain Bacteria; phylum Actinomycetota; class Acidimicrobiia; order Acidimicrobiales; family RAAP-2; genus Palsa-461. Next base: position 129,944 of record JAJYVS010000002.1, read on the forward strand.
TCGCGCTGGTTGTTGCCCAATACAGCTCGCTCGTCGAGTAGCTCGGGAACGACGTGGAGGTGCCGAAGCACGGGTTCAGGCTGTCCGATACCCCTCCGTTGACCCCCACGATGGCGAAGGCCGGCCCCGACGGCAGCACCGTTGCGCACTGGGGGAACGAGACGTCGTTGCCGATCAAGCCCGAGGCTCGGGGGAGGGAGGCCGAGGCCGGCCCGCCGAGCCCGATCAGACCCGCAGTGACGAGGAGGATCAAGCCGGCGCCGACCCAGGTCCGTGGCCACCGGCTCGGGGTGCTGATCCCCCCGGTCACCGTCGAAGGTTCCCCCGCCGCCGTCCGCCCCACCGCCTGCTCCCCCCTCGCCGTTCCGGAAACCGCCATCTTGCCCGCAATCCCGAGATTGCGCGAAATCGTGGGAACTGAGCCCTACTGCTTCCTCGCCGTGACCGCCTGACCATCCCCCTCCGGGCGACGGAGCCCCTCCATCCTCGGTGTTGCGAAGACACCTCGAGCGAGGGCTTCGTGGCAACAGACAGAATGACGATCCGCCTGCATCTGCGGGGGATCGCGGTCGACGAGGTCGGCGTCGACGAACCCGACTGCCTGGTCGTCTTGGTGAGGGCCACCAACTCGCGGACCCGCTGCCCGTTCTGCGGCTTCAAGACCTCCAAGGTGCACGAGACCAGATCCCTGCGGATCCGTGATCTCCCCCGCTGGCGGCCGGCGGACCACCCTTCTGTGGCAGCGTCGGCGCTTCGAGTGCGAGAACTGCTCCGAACGCCACACCGAGGAGCACCCCGAGATCGAAGGGCACCTGACCCGGCGCCTCGCCCACCAGCTGGTCCACACGCCACGGTCATGACCATCCGAGCGGTGGCGGCCCGCCACGGCGTCTCGGGGGATGGTCATCGCCCTCGTCCGCGCCTGGGCCCGGGTCATCCAAGAGCACGGCCGCAAGACCCGTTGCCGGGTGCTGCTGGTCGATGAGATCTCGCTTCGCCGCCGGTATCGCTACGTGACGGTGCTGCTGAGCGGAGAGACCGGCGAGGTCTTGGGCATGGTCAAACACCGCAATGAGCAGCCATTTCGGGGTTCTTGATGGAGAGGGCCACCGGTGGTGCCAAGGCGTGCAGGTGGCGGTGACCGACGGCTCGGAGTCCTACACGGCCTCGGTCCGGCCCACCTGGGGCACGCCACCCACGTGCTCGATCGCTTCCACGTCGTGCGGCGGTTCGCCGCCGGCATGGTGGCGGTCCGCCAACGCCGGCAGCGCCGAGAGCCCCGGGCACCCTTCGACCCCGCCCCGAGGTGTCCCGGGCGGGGTTCTTGGCCCTGCGCCGTGCCGACTGGTTGGCCGAGGCCGGGGCCGAGCGCTTCGAAGTGCTCTTCGCCGCCCATGCCGAGCTGGCCTGGGCCCGGCAGATGCTCCACGAGCTCCACCAGCCCTACCTGGCCGAAGACGAAGCCGGGGCCGGCCATGGCCGCCCTCAGTCGCTTCGCCGATCTCTACCAGGCCGACATAATCCCGGAGCTCTCCAAGGTGGTCGACACCTTGCTGTACTGGCGCCGGAGATCTTCCGCTTCCAGCGGCCGGGCGATGGTCGAACAGTCCCATGGAGGGGACCAACAACAAGCTCAGCGTCCTGAAGCCCATGGCCTAGGGGTTCATTGGCGCAGAGAACTTCGAGGCCCGCGGGATCCTGCTCACGCCGGGAAGCCCGTCACGTGACATTGCTCATCCCATGGTTTCGCGCAGAACCGAAATTCCTCCGCCCCGGGCACCAGGCGTCCTTTCGACGCGCAGGCCCGGCTCGAAGCAGGCCCCTGGGCCGATATTGTCCCTTGTCGACGAGGCTTTAGCCGATTGCTAAAAGTCGTTAATGGAACCTTTATCTGGCACTGGTAAGTCATATGGAGGCTCAAAAGGAAGACCACCATGGACGACGTCAACGAAGGCGACAGGAACGAGGCCCAGGGCCCCCAGGGTGCCGAGGCCCCGGCCGGCCCGGTCGAACCGACCCAACCACACTGGTGGCCGGGCGCCAGCGGGGCGACCACGCCCCCCGAGCGGAGTGGTACAACGCCGATTGGCGAGCCCACCGGTCAATGGCCGGCCGGTTGGGACCAGCCAGCTGCCCGGTGGGCGCCGCCACGCCAACGGCCTCAGCCAACCCGCTCCCCGGCGGTGCCGATCGCGCTGATCCTGGCTGCGTTGATCCTCATCGCCGCGGGCGTCGTGATCGGCCACGGTCTCTGGACCCGGACGGTCGGCTCGGCCCGCCCGATCCCTTCCACCCAACCGACCACTCCCCAGTCGCCCTCGAGTGGCCCGACCAACGCCGGGGCCATCGCGAGCCAGGTCGATCCGAGCCTTGTCGACATCAACACCACGCTCAGCTATCAACAGGCCGAGGGCGCGGGGACCGGCATGGTGTTGACACCGGGCGGAGAGATCCTGACCAACAACCATGTGATCGAAGGAGCGACCAACATCTCGGTCACCGACATCGGGAACGGACGCACCTACGGGGCAACGGTGGTCGGCTATGACGTCACCCGAGACCTCGCCATCATCCAGTTGCAAGGCGCCTCCAACCTGCACACCGTGTCGATCGGAGACTCGTCCAAGCTCTCTGTGGGCGACAAGGTCGTGGGCATCGGGAATGCACAGGGGCGGGGAGGGACCCCGAGCTACGCCGGCGGTACGGTGACGGCGCTCAACCAGACCATCACTGCGAGTGATGCCCTCGATGGCTCTCGCCAGCTGAGCGGGCTCGTCGAATCGAGCACGTACATTCAGCCGGGCGACTCCGGCGGGCCGGTCGTCAACCAGAACGGACAGGTGGTCGCCATGGACACCGCGGCCGCGGCCGGGTTCGCCGGATTCCAGTCCGGTGGGAGCCCCAGCTACTCGATCCCGATCAACGAAGCCATCACCGTCTTCAAGCAGATCGAGGTTGGCCGCTCCTCGAGCACCGTGCACATCGGAGCGACCGCCTTCCTCGGTGTCCAGGTCTCGGCAAGCAACACCCCCGGGATCGGCGGTGGGATCGGGGGGTTCTCCCCGCAGACCCCACCGACCAACGGCGTGGTGGTGGCCGCGGTGCTCTCCGGCGATCCGGCCGAACAGGCCGGCATGGTGGCCGGAGATGTCATCACCAAGGTCGGGAGCGTCTCGGTCGACTCACCGTCCGCCCTCACGGACGCCCTGCTCGCCTACCACCCAGGCGTCAAGGTGCAGATCTCCTGGACGGACACCTCCGGGCAGTCACAGTCGGCAACCGTGCAGCTGGCCAGCGGCCCGCCCCAGTAGCCGAGTCCGAACGCAGACCATGCCATCACTCATGCAAACATCGGGAGAGTCGAAGCCATGAGCCAACCATCACAGACCCTGACCTGCCCGGCCGGGCACACCTTCCCCCGTGAGCAGTTGACGTACCGCGAGGGCCTGTCGGTCTGTCCGATCTGCGACCGAGTGGAGTGGGCCGTGCCCCGACCAACCTGGTCCCGCCGCCTCCTTGCCCCTCCGCTCGCCCTACTGGTCGGTGCGGCGGTGATGTTCCTCGTCGAGGCGATCAGCGGGATCGGGATCGGCGCCGACTACCAGCACATCCACGTCTCGGGGGCGGGATGGCTCGTCGCCGGGTCGGCCGTCGCGGTAGCCGGGGTCGCGGTGGCGATCGTCGGGATCATCCGTCTGGCCACCACCCTCCGGTCACAACGATGGGTCCGCTCGGCGCTCGCGGTCCCCTTGGCCGTGATCGCCGTCGGTGCCGCGATCCTCGCCGTCGGTGACGTCGTCGACCTCGGCCTCAACATCGCGTTCGTCAACGCCTCGGATCCCGGTGCCGGTTGGCAGGTCGCCGCCCAGGTCTTCGACACGCTCTTCTTCGCCGGGCTGGCCGCCGCCCTCTTCTGGGCTGCGGCCTTGACCCGGAGGCCGGACCCGATCGAGCCGATGTCGACCCCGAACCTCGACGCGACCGCAGAGCCGTCCGTTTCGTCGCCGCTCGCGCCCACTTGATGCTCGCCGGCCGGCCGGCCGGACCCGGAGGGTCGATTCGTCGGTCGCTGTAGTCTCGCCGGGATCGTCGTCGAAGGAGCATCGATGCACGTGCGACAACGGACGGGTTGCCCGGCGGCCCACCGACGGGCCCGATCGTGACCGGACCGGATGCGGGAGAGGCCAGGATCGAGCGGCTCCTAGGCGAGCTTACTCTGGAAGAATCGGTCCTTCTCGCCAGCGGCGCCGACAGCTGGCACACGGCAGCGGTGGAGCGACTCGGCATCCCGGCGATCAAGGTCTCCGACGGGCCGAGCGGGGCCCGGGGGGAGAGCTTCGGCTCGGTCACCTCTGCCAGCTTTCCCTGCGGGAGCGCGCTCGGTGCCACCTGGAACTGCGATCTGCTGCGCGACGTTGGTGCGGCCATCGGTGTCGAGGCCCGCCGCAAAGGGGCAAGGGTCCTGCTCGCGCCGACGATCAACCTGTGCCGGCACCCTCTGGCCGGTCGGCACTTCGAGTGCTACAGCGAGGACCCGGTTCTCACCGCCGGCCTGGCCGTGGCCTACGTCACCGGGGTGCAGTCCGAGGGCGTTGCCGCGACCCCCAAGCACTTCGTCGCCAACGACAGCGAGCACCAGCGCCACACCATCTCCTCAGAGCTCTCCGAACGAGCGTTGCGCGAGCTCTACCTCGCTCCCTTCGAAGCCGTGGTCAAGGCGGGGGCCTGGGCGCTGATGGCTGCCTACAACCGGGTCAACGGCGTCTACGCCGCCGAGCACCCCCTCTTGGTCGAGGTGCTGAAGGGCGAGTGGGGCTTCAGCGGGCTGGTCATGTCGGACTGGTGGGGCACGATGAGCACCCTCGATGCCGCGGTCGGCGGACTCGACCTCGAAATGCCCGGTCCACCGGCGCGCTTCGGCCCGGCCCTGGCCGCGGCCATCGCCGCCGGCGAGGTGCCGGCTGAGGTGCTCGAGGACAAGAACCGCCGACTCTTACGCCTGGCCACCCGGGTTGGAGCCCTCGACGACCACCTGGACCCCGAGGAACAGGCGGTTGACGATCCGGCCGATCGGGAGCTGATCCGTCGGGCGGCCGCGGAGTCCACCGTCTTGTTGCGCAACGAGGACCTCCTCCCGCTCGACGGCATGCAGACCCTGGCCCTGATCGGCCCGATGTCCAGGCGGCTCGCCATCCAGGGGGGCGGGAGCGCGTACGTGGAACCGCACCGGACGACCGACCTGGTCGAGGCGCTGCGCCGGCGGAACGACGCGGCCATCGTCCAGGAGCCCGGCTGCACTCTCCGGGAGCGTCCGTCGATCCTCGAAGAGGGCATCTTCGCCGACGTGGACGGCCAGGAGCGTCCGGGCATCGCTCTCGAGTACCTGCAGGGCGAGACCGTGCTGGCCCGCGCCTTCCGTCGCCGGCTCCAGCTCAGCTGGCTCGGGGACCCGGTTCCAGGCCAGGTGACGGGGGCGTTCTCCCTGCGCGCCCACGCGACCTACGTGCCCGAGCACGCCGGTGAGCACGTCTTCTCGGTCTCGAGCGTCGGGCCGGCCCGGTTGTGGATCGATGACCGCTGCGTAGTGGACAACAGCGAGCCCGAGCCGGGTCGGTCCTTCTACGGCGCCGGCAGCGCCGAGCGTCGGGGCCAAATCACGCTGGAGGCGGGCCATCCCTACCCGCTTCGCCTCGACTACGAGGCGCCGGCGCGCGGCGGGGTGCGTGGCGTGATGGCGAGCTGCCTCCCCCCCAGCCCCCCGGACCTCATGGAGCGGGCCGTCCAGGCGGCCCGGGGGGCCGACGTCGCCGTAGTGGTGGTCGGCACCGGCCCCGAGCTGGACCGGGAGGGTGCAGACCGCCCCGACCTCACGCTGCCGGGTCGCCAGGACGAGCTGGTTGCCCGCGTCGCCGCCGCCAACCCCAAAACCGTGGTGGTCGTCAACGCCGGGGCCCCGGTCACGATGCCCTGGGTGGACGATGTGGCCGCCGTCCTCTGGGCCTGGCTCCCCGGCCAGCAGGGCGACGAGGCACTGGCCGACGTGCTGGTGGGGCGGGAAGAGCCCTCCGGCCGGCTCCCCGTCACCATCCCGCGGCGTCTGGAGGACTGCCCGGCCCATCTGCGGTACCCGGGAGAGGACGGCCAGCTGGCTTATGCCGAGGACATCTTCATGGGCTACCGCGGCTACGAGCGCAGCGGCGTCGCGCCGCTCTTCGCCTTCGGGGAGGGCGGCTCCTACACCTCTTTTTCCTTCGGCCCGGCGGACCTGGAGCGCGATCAGGACGGCTCGATGCGCGTCGGACTCGAGGTCGGAAACGTCGGGGCGCGTCGGGGCGCGACGACGGTCCAGGTGTACGTGGCGCCGCCAAAGGGCTCGCCGTGGCTGCGCCCGCCCCAGGAGCTGCGGGGGTTCGCCAAGGTGTTCTTGGACCCCGAGGAGCGTCGACGGGTCGAGGTGCGTCTCGACCCCCGGTCCTTCAGCGTGTGGAGCGAACGCGAGCGCGATTTCGTGGTCGACTCCGGGACCTACGAGGTGAGGATCGCCTCATCGTCGGCGGACGTCCTTGAGCGCCTGACCTTCGAGGTGCCCGGCCCGGAGAGTCGCTGAGCGCTCGCGAGGGCTAGGCGTAGGTGCGGCCCGCCGCCTCTTCCAGTCCGAGCTGCTCGATCGAGGCTTCCCGCATCTTGTATTTCTGGATCTTCCCGGTGACTGTCATCGGGAAGTCCTCGACGAAGAGGAAGTACCTCGGCACCTTGAAGTGGGCCAGGGCCTTCGCACAGTGCGCTCTCAGCTCGTCCTGGTCGGTGTTTGCCCCCTCCGCCACCAGGACCCAGGCGCAGAGCTCCTCGCCGTAACGATCGTCGGGAACCCCGATCACGGCGACGTCGCGCACCGCCGGATGGGTGTAGAGGAACTCCTCGATCTCCCGGGGATAGATGTTCTCACCCCCCCGGATCACCATGTCCTTGATCCGGCCCACGATGTTGAGGTACCCGGCATCGTCCATGATGGCCAAATCCCCGGTGTGCATCCAGCCGGCCGAGTCGATGGCCTCGCCCGTGCGCTCGGCGTCGTCCCAATAGCCGAGCATGACCGAGTAGCCCCGAGTGCAGAACTCGCCGGACTGGCCCCGGGGTACCACCAAGTTGGTCTCGGGGTCGACCACCTTGACCTCGACGTGGGGGTGGACCGTGCCCACCGTCGACACCCGGCGCTCGAGGTCGTCGTCGGTGCGGGTCTGGGTCGAGACCGGCGAGGTCTCGGTCATCCCGTAACAGATGGTGACCTCCGAGCACCCCATGTCCGAGACCACCCGCTTCATGACCTCCACCGGACAGGGCGAGCCGGCCATGATCCCGGTCCGAAGGCTGGACAGGTCGTACTCGGCGAAGTTCGCCAGCCCGAGCTCGGCGATCCACATCGTCGGGACCCCGTACAGCGAGGTGCACCGCTCCGTCTCAACCGCTTGGAGCGTCGCGCCCGGCTCGAACCCCGGAGAGGGGATCACCATGCACGAGCCGTGGGTCAGCGCTCCGAGGTTGCCCATCACCATGCCGAAGCAGTGGTAGAAGGGCACGGGGATGCAGACCCGGTCCTCTTCGCCGTACCGGCAGAGCTCACCGACGAAGTAGCCGTTGTTCAAGATGTTGTGATGGGAGAGGGTGGCGCCTTTCGGGAATCCGGTCGTCCCCGACGTGTACTGGATGTTGATCGGATCGTCGAACGTGAGGCTGCTGGCCCGAACGGCGAGCGCCTCGGCCCTGGTGCTCGAAGCGCGCAGGGCGTCCCACGAGGGATCCCCGAAGAAGATGACGTCTTCCAGCCCTTCCAGGTCGATGCGGACCCCCTCGACCATCGCTCGATAGTCGCTGGTCTTGAACGAGGTGGCGCTGAACAAGAGCCGGCACCCCGACTGGGCGAGAACATAGGCGAGCTCGTGGGTCCGGTATGCGGGGTTGATCGTGACCAGGATGGCCCCGATCCTCGCCGTCGCCAACTGGACCAGCACCCATTCGGGACCGTTCGGGGACCAGACCCCGACCCGGTCGCCCCGCTCAATGCCCTGCGCGATCAGACCCGCAGCCACCGTGTCCACGTCGGAACGGAGCGACGCGTAGGTCCACCGCCGGCCCGAAGGCACGTCGACCAGCGCCTCCCGGTCCCCATAGCGCTCGGCTGTCTCGACGAGCTGTTCCCCGATGGTGACGCCGAGCAGGGGCGTCAGGCTCGTCCCGTGGCTGTAGGACGGCGAGCTGGGCACCGGCTTCCTCCCCATCGCCTCGGGCGCTCACCAGAGGGCGCGGACAGAGCTTGCCCCCGGAACGGGCATGAGACAAGGCGTCCCTGCGCCCTGGCCGGTCGACCGGCGCCGGACAGCCCCGACCGGGGGCATCAACCGGTCTCATCGTCCCCGATCCGCCGGTTCGTGCCGCGCTGGGGCCCCAGATACGGTGGGGTCGATCCAGTTGGAGGTGATTCGCGCGTCGTCCGATCCGCTCATGGCCCGCGTCGCCCCCGGTCGTGACTTCGACGGCCTCGCCGGGCCCAAACCGGCGGCCGGTCCTCGGCCCGGGGACGCTCGACCGGCACCGAGAACGAACCACCGAGCACGGGTGCTTGTTCGATGACCTCTCCGAACGGGCGCCCGGCCCGAAACATCGCGCTTTCCCCGGACCAACCGGCGTCCGGTCGGTACAAGTGGATCGCCCTGTCGAACACCACCCTCGGCATGTCGATGGCCACGATCAACTCCTCGATCGTCCTCATTGCCATGCCGAACATCTTCCGGGGCATCCACCTGAACCCGTTGGCGCCGGGCAACACGAGCTATCTGCTGTGGATGCTCATGGGGTTCATGGTCTGCACCGCCGTTCTCTTGGTGAGCTTCGGACGGATCGGCGACATGTACGGCCGGGTGAACATGTACACGCTCGGGTTCGCCGTCTTCTCCGTCTTCTCGGTGCTCCTGTCCGTGACTTGGATGTCCGGGTCGAGCGGTGCGCTGTGGCTGATCTTGATGCGGGTCGGTCAGGGCGTCGGCGGTGCGATGATCCTCGCGAACGCGGCACCCATCCTCACCGACGCCTTCCCGCCCGACCAGCGGGGACTGGCCCTCGGGATCAACAGCGTGGCGGCGATCGCCGGGTCCTTCGTCGGTCTGGTCCTCGGTGGGCTGCTCGCCCCCGTCGACTGGCGACTGGTCTTCTTGATCTCGGTCCCGATCGGCATCTTCGGCACGGCTTGGGCCCGGTTGAAGCTCCAGGAGGTCGGGCAACGCCGGGTGACCAAGATCGACTGGTGGGGGAACCTGACCTTCGGGGTCGGTCTCGTGGCCTTGCTGGTCGGGATCACCTACGGGATCATCCCCTACGGCCACGACACGATGGGCTGGACCAACCCAAAGGTGCTCGGGGCCCTCTTCGGGGGGGCAGCCATGCTCGGGGTGTTCCTGGTCATCGAGCGGCGGGTCGAGAGCCCGATGTTCAACCTCTCGCTGTTCCGCATCAGGGCGTTCGCCTTCGGCAACCTGGCCACCTTGCTGTCCTCGATCGGCCGAGGGGGTCTGATGTTCATCCTCATCATGTGGCTCCAGGGCATCTGGCTCCCACAGCACGGCTACGGCTTCGCCGTGACCCCGCTGTGGGCCGGGATCTACATGCTGCCCCTGACCGTCGGGTTCCTGATCGCCGGGCCGCTCTCGGGCCTCCTGTCCGACCGATTCGGCGCCCGCCCGTTCGCGTCGGGGGGGATGATGCTGGCCGCCCTCAGCTTCGGACTCCTCGAAGCCCTCCCGGTCGACTTCTCCTATGTGGCGTTCGGAGGACTCCTGCTGCTCATGGGCCTCGCGATGGGCGTCTTCAGCGCCCCCAACCTGGCCGGGGTGATGAACAGCCTGCCATCGGACCAGCGTGGCGCCGGCGCCGGCATGCTGACCACCTTCCAGAACTCCTCCATGGTGCTCTCGATCGGGGTGTTCTTCAGCCTGATCATCCTGGGACTGGCCGGCTCCCTCCCCCACGCCCTGTTCGGCGGGCTGGTCAAAGAGGGGGTGCCGGTGGCCGCCGCCCGCCGCGCCGCCTCACTCCCCCCGGTGGCCAGCCTGTTCGCTGCCTTCTTGGGGTACAACCCGATCAGGACCCTGCTCGGTGGGGCACTGGCCCACCTCCCGGACACCCAAGTCCACTACCTGACCGGCCGGAGCTTCTTCCCCCAGCTGATCTCGGGGCCGTTCCACTCCGGCCTGGTGGAGGCGTTCACCTTTGCCCTCGCCGCTTGTCTGGTGGCGGCGGCCGCCTCCTGGATGCGGGGCGGCAAGTACCACCACGGGGAACCGCAGGGGACCCCGGTCCCTCGAAGAGGTCCGGACGAGAGCGAGCTTCACCAATCGGCTCGGGCCGGTGCAAAACGGGCGGCGGTCGCTTACCCCGATTGAGCTTGGCGGTGATCGGGGGTCGGGGTCGTCGCCCCCTGGTCCCCGAGGTGGGTTGGCGATACCGTCCAGCCATGAAATTGGTGACCGGAATCGGTGGTTGGCCCAAGCAAGCGTCGGAGGCCGCCCGCAAGGCCGAAGAGCAGGGGGCAGACGTCGTCGCGTGCGGGGAGCTCGCCCACGACTCGATGCTGGTGATGACGCTCGCCGCGGCGGCCACCGAGCGAGTCGAGCTCCAGACGTCGGTCACGATCGCCTTTCCCCGGAGTCCCATGGTGCTGGCCATGGAGGCCTGGGACATCCAGCACCTCTCGGAAGGGCGCTTCAGCCTCGGTCTGGGCAGCCAGGTGAAGGGGCACAACGAGCGCCGGTTCGGTGGGACCTGGTCCCCCCCGGCCCCGAGGATGCGCGAGTACATCGACATGATGCGGGCGATCTGGGGATCCTGGCAGAACCGGACCCGCCCCGAATTCGTCGGCAAGGAATACCGCTACACCCTAATGAGCCCCAACTTCGACCCCGGACCGCTCGAGGTCCCGTTCCCGAAGGTGGGACTCGCGATGGTCGGCCCGGGGATGGCCCGGGTGGGAGGGGAGCGGGCCGACGTGATCATGCCCCACGGCGGGATCATGTCCGACCGCTACATGCGCGAGGTGCTCCTGCCGGCCATCCGATCGGGACTCCGCTCGTCCGGTCGGGGCTGGTCGGACGTGGAGATCGCCGCCACGGGCTACCTGATCCTCTACGACGACGAGAAGGAGATCGAGCAGCGGATGCTCGGCATGCGCCAGACGCTCTCCTTCTACGGCTCGACCCGCACCTACCACAAGGTGCTCGAGCTCCATGGGCTCGAGGAGCTGGGGCAGAAGTTGCACTCGCTCTCGCTTCAGGGTCGTTGGGACGAGATGCGCGAGGCGGTCCCCCTCGACGCGATCGCCGAGCTCTCCCAGACCTGCCGCTACGACGACCTGCCCGAGTTCCTCGCCGCCAACCGGGAGTACGCCTCGCGCCTCAACCTGGCCATACCGGTGCACTCCGAGGAGGACCGGGAGCGGGTGGCCGACATCCGGCGGCGGGTGCAGGAGCTCGAGACGCCGCGGGTGCCGCGGGGGCTCGAGATCTAGGGCCTCCCGAGGCGCGCCCGGGGCCCTCCGTCGCAGTTCGACCGAATGGTCGGGGAGGGAGCCGGTGGGGCCGTCGCGGCGATCCAGATGTGGGGCCGGGGCGATCCGGGCCCGGCGTCTCCTTGAGGGCCCGGTGCGGTCGGTGGTGTTCTACCCCGGCCCGGTCGGGACGCCGACGACGACGTCGCCCCGGCGGCGGTCGCCCGGGTCGTCTCCACCTCACCGATGTTCCTCTTGCACCTCGGTTGAAAATGCTCTATAGTGACGACACACAAGCCCCCGTTTGAAACAATCAAGGGCTTCCCGGGAGCGATATCGTTCCTGGTAGAGGTGCTTGAGACGCAGAAATAGGTTGAGTAGTGTGAGCCGACATGCGTCGGCCGTTTTGCGCGTCTATTTCTAGAATTTGGGGCATCGCTCGACCCCTCTGCCCCCCGGTGCCATGACCCCGCCCGACGAAACGACGGACGCCGAGGTCGAGCTCGAACAACGGAGCCTCGAGCGGGCCGGGGGTGCCCTGGCCGCGATGCGGGCCCGGGCCGAGGGGCTCCTGGCCGACCTGCGGGCCGCCGGGAACCCGGAGCCCGACTACGAGGCGGCCCTCAAGCACCGGGTGGCGGTGCTCGGGGAGAGCGGACGGCCGCTGCTGTTCGGCCGCATCGACGAGACAGCGGGCACGACCTGGCGCATCGGTCGCCGTCACGTGGAGGAACAGGGAGGCGAGGTGCTGGTCGTGGACTGGCGCGCCCCGGTCGCCGTGCCGTTCTACCGCGCCCGGCCGGGCACCGCGCTCGGCCTGCGCCGGCGGCGCCAGATCATGGTCGAGGACCACCGGGTCCTGGCGGTCGCCGACGACCTCTTCGACGGTGGGGGCGACGCCGGGAGCACCCGACTGCGGGGCGGGGACGCCCTGTTGCGCGAGCTCGAGCGGGCCCGGACCGGGGAGATGCTCGACATCGTGGCCACCATCCAGGCCGAACAGGACGAGATCATCCGGGCCCCGTTGGAGGGGATGATCGTCGTCCAAGGCGGGCCGGGGACCGGCAAGACGGCTGTGGGGCTCCACCGGGCCGCCTTCCTGCTGTACAACAACCCCCACCTGGCCCGGACCGGGGTGCTGGTGATCGGACCCTCCAGGGCCTTCCTGCGCTACATCGCCCAGGTCCTCCCCTCGCTCGGGGAGGAGGCCGTCGTCCAGACGACCATCTCGGACATCGCCCCCCGGGTGAAGGTGCGGGGGTCCGACGGTGCGCTGGCCGCCCGGGTCAAGGGCGACGCCCGGATGGCCCGGGTCCTCGAACGGGCCCTGGCCCTCCAGCGCTCGTCGCTGCACGAGCCGGTGCGCCTGGTGGCCCGCCATGTTTCGGTCACCGTGGACCCCGACGCCGTCAACGACGCCGTGGGATCGGTCGCCTCGAAGCATGCCCCCTACAAGGCGGGCCGGGCCGGGATCCGGTCCCAACTCCTCAGCCTGAGCCGCCGGCGCCTGCGCGAGCGCGGCCGGTTCGAGGCCGACGAGGACTGGTTTCCGAAGGAACTCGCCGCCTCGGTCCGGTTCGGTTCGCTCCTCGACCTGCTCTGGCCGGCCGTCTCAGCCAACCAGCTGGTTCACGACCTCCTGTCGCGCCCGGCCCTCCTCGCCCGGGCATCGGAAGGGATCCTGACAGCCGACGAGGCCGCCGCCTTGGTCCGGCCGCGGGCCAAGACGCTGGCCGGCGCCCCGTGGACCACCGACGACCTGCCACTGCTCGACGAGGCCAGCTTCCTCATCAACGGACGCACCCGCAGCTACGGGCACATCGTGTGCGACGAGGCGCAGGACCTGAGCCCCATGCACTTCCGGATGCTGGCCCGCCGGGCGGGCCAGGGGTCGCTGACCGTGCTCGGCGACATCGCCCAGGCCACCGGGGCGCATGCCTACGGGAGCTGGGAGGAGGTGCTCCCGCACCTGCCACGATCCCCGAGGCTGCGACGGGAGGAGCTCACCCTGGGCTATCGGGCCCCGGCTCAGATCCTCGAGTTCGCGTCGAGGCTCCTCCCCCTCTCCGCCCCCTCGATTCGCCCGACCGCCTCGGTCCGCGTCGGCCGGACCGCTCCCTCGATCGAGCAGGTACCGGCGACGTCCCTCGCCGTCGCCGCCCTCTCGGCCGGGTTCGGGCTCGTCGACGAGGGGTTCCTCGTCGGGGTGATCTCGCCGCCCGGCGCCCTCGAGACCTCGCTCGTCGCGGCGTCGCGCCACGATCCCCGGGTCGGCCGACTGGACCGGGACGGCATGTCCCGACCGGTGACGATCGTCCCCGCCCCCTTGGCCAAGGGGCTCGAGTTCGACGCCGTGGTCGTGGTCGAGCCGGCAGGCATCGCCGACGGCGACCTGCGCGGCCTCCGCCTCCTCTACGTGGCCCTCACCCGTCCCATCCAGCGCCTGAGCATCGTCCACAGCCTGCCGCTGCCCGAGGTCCTCCGCTGAGCCGGGTCCACCGGCCCCTGGGTGACCTATCGGCCCAGACCGATCAGCAGCTCCCCCGCCGCCAGCAGGCCCTTCCAGAACTGGTCCATCACCATCCGTTCGTTGGGGGCGTGGATGCGGTCGCCCGGCAACCCGACGCCCAGGTACAGCAGCGGCGCCCCGAGCACCCGCCCCAGGGCCTCCTCGGGCCCGCTGCCACCTTCCCGGGTGAAGAGAGGCCTCGCCCCCCAGACGGCCTCGATCGCCCCGACGAGCGCCCCCATCGCCGCGTGGTCGACCGGGGTCAGCGCGGGGGCGACGCCGCCATGCCGAGTGACGAGACACTCGAGGGCCTCGGGGACGCGTCCGTCGAGCCAGGCCCGGAACGAGGCTTCGACGCGCTCGGGCCGCTGGTGGGGGACCAGGCGGAAGGCCACCTTGAACCCGGCGACGGCGGGCACGATGGTCTTGATACCCGGCCCGCCGTAGCCGGCGTGGAGCCCCACCACCTCGGCGCTGGGCCGCACCCCGATGCGCTCCAACGGTGAGTACCCCTCCTCCCCGACGAGCACCCGGACTCCGCCTGCCTCGGCCCGGAAAGCCGTCTCGTCGAAGGGCTGGGCCCCGATCGAGGCTCGCTCGTCGGGGTTGAGCGAACGGACTTCGTCGTAGAAGCCGGGCAAGGTGACCCGTCCCCGACCGTCGTGCAACGAGGCGACCAGTCGGGCCGCCACGTGGGCGGCGTTGGGGACCGTCCCGCCCCACCTCCCGCTGTGCAGATCGGTCGAGGCGGTCCGCAGCGAGACGTCGAAGGCCACCAGCCCGCGCATCCCCACGGTGGTCGAGGGGACTTCGGGCGAGATCATCGCGGTGTCGGACACCACGACCACGTCGCAGGCGAAACGCTCCACCTCCTCGGCCAGCAGTTGCTCGAGGTTCGGGCTGCCCACCTCCTCTTCCCCCTCCACCAGAAACTTCACGTTCACCGGGAGCGACCCGAGCACCGACAGGAGACCCCGGCACGCCTCGATCTGGTACAGGACCTGACCCTTGTCGTCGATGGAACCCCGGGCCCGGCACTCCCCGTCGACGATGACCGGTTCGAACGGGGCCGACGTCCACTCGTCCAGTGGATCCACCGGCTGCACGTCGTGGTGGCCGTAGACGAGGATCGTCGGGACTGCCGGGCCCGCGTGCAACCAGTCCGCGTAGACGGCCGGACCGCCGGCGGTCTCGAGCACCTCGGCGTGCTCCAGGCCGGCCGCCACCAGGAGCTCGGCACACCACCTCGCCGAGGCCGAGACGTCTCCGGCGTGCTCGGCCTCGGCCGAGATGGACGGGATGCGGAGCCATTGGAAGAGCGTGTCGACGATGCGCTCACGCTGCGCGTGCGCATAGGGGCTGAGAACGGGGCCGGCCATGAGGCACCGTACCGGGTGGCGGAGCGCCGGGACGGCCGGCCGCCGGCGCAGAGCGATGTCCCCGTCGCGTCGGCGCCCTCGGGACGACCCTTCGGTTACCTTTCGTCGCGATAGGTGACCTCGGTCGCTGGGCCCGTCTCGAACGGATCGCGTCCGGGCTGCCGGGGGCCGAGCGCGTCGACGTCGACGCCCGAGGCGAGCCGACCTTCCGGGTCCGGGGCAAGTGCTTCGTGTTCGCGAGCGCCGACGGCGCCAGGCTCACCGTGAAGCTGGACCCAGGCGAAGCGGCCGCGGTCGTCGCGACTGACCGGGCGGTCGAGCCCACGGCCTACGGCCTCGGCCGGCACGGCTGGGTCACCGTGTCAGTCCCCTCGGACGCCGGGTCGAGGCGCTGGAGGGAGCTCGAGGAGTGGATCCGGACCTCCTACAGCCTGGTCGCCCCGGCCAGGCTGGCCCGGATGGCTTTGGCGGAGGACGCCGCGTCCGGGGGAGCGGCGAGGTTGCGGTCGGACCGGCCAAACGGCCCAGCCCCGGCCCTAATAACTCCCAGTAGTGGTTGAACGCGAGTCGTCCTCCCCAGCAAGGTGCGGATGCCTTAAGTCCAACCGTTGCTGAGGAGAACGACGTACCCAACGCTATGCATTCCCGACTCACCCGAGGCGACGAGCGTCGCAACATCCGTCTCGCTCGTCTTCGTGCGGTCGTGCGCCCGGATCTCGCGATCGTCGGGGTCGACCTCGCCTCCGAGAGGCAGGCGGCCGCCGTCTGCGACCACGAATCCGCGGTGCTCGGGAAGAAGATGTTCACCGGCTCCCCGTGGACGATCGACGAGATCCTCGATTGGGCGCTGCCTATCGCACTGCGCGCCGGCTACTCCGGCGTCGTCGTCTGCTGCGAACCGACGGGTCACCGCTGGAAGCCGCTCCTCGATCGGTGTCGCGCCCGCGGCATCGTGCTCACCTGCGTGAATCCGATGCTCGTCGCACGCGCCCGGGAAGCGGAGGACTTCACGAAGAACCGCGCCGACCTCTCCGACGCGGTGATCATCGCCCGGCTGTGCACCGAGCGCCGCTGCCACTTGCCGTATCTGCCCGAAGCGCAATGGAGTCGGCTCCGCCACCTCGGCGTGCGCCGCAACCAACTGCTCGTCCGGGCGACCGCCGGCCGCCGGCCGCCAGGGGCTGCGCGACCTCCTCGAGTGCTACTGGCCGGCACTGCTCGGTGCAGCTGCCCAGCCGATGGAGTCGATCACCCTGCGCGCCGTGCTGTCGGTGTCCACCCATCCGGAGCGGATCGCCGACACGGGCGAGGAGCCTTGCAGGCGTAGAGCCCGGCCCCGGTGGCGGCGATCATCTCGACGAACTCGGGGATCGACGGGATGTCGAGCTGCGTCATCTTCCGGTCCGGGTAGTGGGTCATGACCGACGACATGCCGGGCAGGCCGCCGAACATGGTCGCCAGGTGAAGGCCGGGATTTCCGACAGTGGCCACCTTGATGTGCTCGTGACGGCGCGGTGGATGACGTCGAGGCCGAAGAAGGTGAAGAAAAGGTTCGCCTCGATGCTCTTGGCGCGGGCACCGTTGGCCATGATCGGGCAGGGATACACGCCCTCCAATGACCCCTTGGAAACGATGATCGACACCTTCTCGATGACTTCGGGCTTGATCCTCCGTGATGCTCAGATGCAACCGCTGCGCTTGGGCACCCCGGCGATCTTGGCCGCCGACTTCGCCGGGCGCACGTTGGGGCCGTCCCCCTACTCCTCGTACTCGTGGCGCATGAACTTGACGACCTCCCAGTGACGATCCGTCACCTCATGGATGCCTTGGTCGCCGGCGATCTCGTCCACCATGGCCTCGTTCCACTGCCGGGGATCGGCGAAGAACCCCTCGGCATCGAGCTCCACCTCTTGCCCTGCATAGGTCCGCGTCGTCATCGTCCACCTCCGATGAGCTCAGGTTTCTGTCGCTTTCGCCGGGGCGCCCCGGCAGGAGGACATGCCAATAGAGATGCTCGAACGCCAGCTTGCCGACATGGTTGAGCCGGGACTCCATGAGCAGGGGCAGGCTCACCGGGCCGGGGAACCTCCCGGTGACCGGGTCGAGGGTGTCGTTGAAGTCGATGAGCGGTGCCAGCCCGAACCCGGACTCGATGAAGCAGTTCGTATGGCCGCCGAACCTGGCATCCGGGGGCTCGCCGGCGAGGTAGCGGCGAACGTTGTGCACCAGGATCTCCCCTTCGAAGTGGGCCACCGAACCGGCCTTGGAGGCCCGCAGGTGGGTGGCATCGCCGACGACGAACACACCGGGCCATGCCTTGGCCGCCTGCAACTGATCGTCGGTCGGCACGAACCCGAGCGGGTCGCCCAGCCCCTCAGACCGGCCGACGTACTCGGCCCCCTCGTGCAACGGCACCACCACGGCGAAGTCGAAGGGGACCTCACGACCCTCGTAGGAGACCAACCGTCCTCCCTCGCCATCCACCTCGCCGGTGGCAAACTCGGTGGCCACCTCCACACCCTTGTCTTTGAGGAGCCCGGAGAGCTCCCGGTTGCACGTGGCCTTGGTGAAGGCCCCGTCGAGGGAGGTCACGTAGGTGAGCTGGACACAGTCGCGCAGTCCTCGCCGGGACAGGAACCAATCGGTGAGGAAGCAGAACCCGAGCGGGGCGACCGGGCACTTGATCGGCAGGTCGACCAGGTTCACCACCAGCCGGCCACCCTGGAAGCGGGCCATCGCACCGGCCAGCGCGGCCGCGCCGTCGAGCGAGTAGAAGGTGTGGACCGTACGCCCCGAGCCGGGGCCGGTGAGGCACTCGGTCTTCTCCGGGGCCAAACGGGCGCCGGTCGCGATGACGAGGACGTCGTAGGCGACGGTCTCACCGTCGTCGAGCGCGACCGTCTTCGTTTCGAGGTCCACCCGGTCCACGCCGGCCTGGTGGAACCCGATCCCGCTCAGGAGTTGGCGGGCCCGGGGCCGGGCCAGGCGCGCCGGCGGGGCCATGCCGAAGGGCACGAAGAGCAACCCCGGTCGATAGAGATGGCGGTCGTCCCGATCGAAAACGACGATCTCCGTATCGTGGCCGGCAGACCGGCGAAGCCGGTTGGCCGTGAGCGTCCCGGCGGTGCCGCCGCCAAGAATCACACCGCGTCGCGCCATACCAAAGGGTCCGCCGGACGAGCGCCGGGATCCGCAGGTAACGGTGCCCAAAGGGTGTTGCGGGAACGAATTCCACCTCGGGACCTCCCCGGGTAGGCTCTCGGCCATGGAGGCGGTTCGCAACTACGACGTCGTCGTCATCGGAGCGGGCTTCTCGGGCTTGTACGCCGTCCACTCGTTGCGGGAGACGGGCTTCAGCGTCATCGCCCTCGAGAAGGCCGACGGAGTTGGGGGGACCTGGTTCTGGAATCGCTATCCGGGGGCCCGATGCGACGTCCAGAGCATCGAGTACTCCTACAGCTTCAGCAAGGAGATCCAGCAGGAGTGGGAGTGGACCGAGCTGATGTCGGCCCAGCCCGAGATCGAGGCCTACCTCAACTTCGTGGCCGACCGGCTCGATCTCCGCCGTGACATCCAGCTCTCGACGCTGGTCACGGCCATGTCCTACGACGAAGACGGCCACCGCTGGACGATCGAGACCGAGGGCGGGGAGACGTTCGTCGCCCGCTTCGTGGTGGCCGCGACCGGCTGTCTGTCCGAACCCCTCGAGCCGGGCCTGAGAGGACTCGAGACGTTCGCCGGGACGTGCCTGTTCACCAACCGGTTCCCCAAGGAGGGCTTCGACTTCCGCGGCCATCGGGTCGGCGTCATCGGCACCGGGTCTTCGGGGGTCCAGTGCATCCCGATCATCGCCGAACAAGCGGACCACCTGACGGTCTTCCAGCGGTCGGCCGCCTACAGCCGCCCCGCCGACAACCGACCGCTCCGCCCGGGCGAGCTCGACGCCGTGAAGGCCAACTACGAGGAACTGCGGGTCAAGCAACGGGGTGCCTACGCCGGCCTGGTCAGCTTCGGCGCCGTCTCCTTCGAGGGCATGGAGCCGCCCGAACGACGGATCCTCGAGACGCCGATCGACGAACGCCTGGCGCTCGTCGATCAGCTGGGGTGGAGCGCCCCCGGCGCCTGGGCCGACGTCATGTTCGACCTCGAGGCCAACCAGGCCGGCACCGAGCTCTACGGTGAGCTCATCAGGCGGGTCGTGGACGACCCCGAGGTGGCCGAGTCCCTGGTCCCCCACTACCCCATGGGGTGCAAGCGTCAGATCCTCGATACGGGGTACTTCGAAACCTTCAACCGGGACCACGTCACCCTGGTCGACCTGCGCAAGGACCCCATCGAGGAGATCACGGCCACGGGCGTGACAACCCGGGACCGCCACCACGACGTCGACGTCCTCGTGCTGGCGACCGGGTTCGACGCCATGACCGGGACGCTCAACCGAATCGAGATCACCGGCCGAAACGGGCGAATGCTGCGCGACGTCTGGAACTCGGAGGGTCCGGTCAGCTACCTCGGCCTCCAGGTCGCCGGGTTCCCGAACCTGTTCACGGTGACCGGTCCGGGGAGCCCCTCGGTGCTGACCAACATGGTCGTTTCGATCGAGCAGCACGTCGAATGGATCACCGACTGTCTCCGCTACCTACGGGACCACGACCACCGGACGATCGAGGCAGAGCCCGATGCCCAGGAGGAGTGGGTCGACCACGCCGCCTCTCTCGTCCAAGGGACCATCCGAAACTCCGAGGGTTGCAACTCGTGGTACCTCGGAGCCAACGTGCCGGGCAAGAGGCGCATTCACATGCCCTACATCGGCGGGCTGCCCGCCTACCGACGCAAGTGCGACGAGGTGGTAGCGGCCGGTTACTCGGGGTTCTCGCTCAGCTGATCCCGGCGCTCGTCAGGCGACCGACGCAGCCCACCACCGTCGGGCCCGGCCGGGTCACCGCCCACGATCGTCGGGAGCACCTCGCTGATCGACGCCCGCACCACCACGTGGGCAACTCGGTCGAAGGGCGTCGGTTGCCCGTTCACCACGACGACCGAGGCGCCGTGGTCCACTGCGATAGGCACGAGGCCGGCCGCCGGGTAGACCCCAAGACTGGTCCCGACCACGAACAGCAGGTCGCAGTCACGGGCCGCCCGCTCGGCCCGGAGCAAGTCCCGGGCCACCAAAGGCTGGCCGAAGCTGATGGTCGCCGACTTCAAGACGCCCCCGCAGTGCAGGCAGGCCGGGTCCTCCTCACCGGTCCGGACCCGGTCCACCGTCTCCTCCGCCCGGCCCCGGTGCCCGCATTGCAGGCACATCACGTGACGGAAGGTGCCGTGGAGCTCGACGACCTTGTCGGGGTCGTTCCCGGCGAGTTGGTGGAGCCCGTCGATGTTCTGGGTGACCAAGACGTCCAGCTTCCCCCGGCGCTCGAGTTCCACGAAGGCGAGATGGCCCGGGTTCGGCTCCGCCTCCCAGATCGGCGAGTCGAGACGGCTGCGCCATGCTCGGCGCCGGACATCGGGGTCTTCCAGATAGGCGTCGATGGTGGCCATCCGTTCCGCCCCGGGGTTCTTGGTCCAGACCCCGTCAGGGCCCCGGAAGTCCGGGATGCCCGAGTCGGTGGAGATCCCGGCACCGGTGAGCCCGACCACTCGGTGCGCCCGGGCCACGAGGGACCGTGCGGCCTCGACCTGGGCCGCGTGCTCGGGAAGACCCACCGCGAGGCACGTTATCAACGCCGGCGTCTTTGCCAGCCGCCCCGATGCCGCTCACGTCCTGACCGTCGCGACCCAGGCCGCCACCACCTCGGCCACCTCGACGTCCCTGTTCCGCAGCCCGTGGTCGCCGCGATCGATCCAGTGGTACGTCACCGGGCCGGCAATGGCCGAGGTCGCCTGCTCGAGTTCGTCGGGGGTGCCGAAGGCGTCCCGGGTGCCCGACACGAAGAGGCACGGGACGGTGATGTCGCCGAAGTGCTCGGTCCGCAGCCGATCGGGACGACCGGGGGGATGGAGGGGGTAGCTCACGAGGACGAGGGCCTCGGTGGCGAGCCCCTCGGCGACGGCCATCGAGCAGATCCGTCCCCCCATCGAGCGCCCACCGAGCCCGATCCGCCCGGCTGGTACGCCGAGCGTTCGGGCCAGCGCCGTCGTCTGCTCCACCACTGTCGCGACCAGGACCGGCGGTCGGTCGGGTGCTCGGCGCCCGGCCTGGCGATAGGGGAAGTCGCATCGCTCGACGCGGACGCCGAGCGCGCCCACCGCCGTGTCGATCGCAACCAACGCCGACTGGTCTCGATCGGCACCCGCCCCCGGGAAGAGCAGGAGGCCAGCGAGCCCGGCGCCCGCCACCGGTCGCCGGGCCCCTGATCCGCTCAAGGACCCAACCCTCCGGCGAGCGGACGACGCGGCGGTTCATCGCCGGCCCGGAGCACCGCCGGGGCCCGCCGTTGGCCGGCGGTCGGGTCGCGGGGCCATCGCAGTGACGCCGGGCTGTTCGCACCGCCCGCCGGCCCCCCGTCGAGAGCTCGGCTCACCTATCCGAGCTCGGTGCAGTTGAACATCCACCGAACGCCGAAGCGGTCGAGGGTGCAGCCCCAGTACCCGAAGGGCATCTCCTGCATCCCGGTGGACTCGCTACCTCCCTCGCTCAGTGCGGCGTAGAGGCGGTCGGTCTCGGCACGCGAGTCAGACTCGAGGTTGATCGTCACGTTGTTGCCGATCCGGAGCTGGTGTCCCATCGACTCCAGCATGTTCGTGCCCATCCGGACGTGCCCTGCCAGGATGGGCAGCTCGACGTGGCCGACCAGGTTGCGCTCGGCGACCGGGAGCTCGGCGACGGGGCCGGTCATCTCGGCCAATCGGATGATCGGGGTGCTGAACTCACCGCCGAACACCGAACGGTAGAAGAAGAATGCCTCTTCGGTCCGGCCCATGAAGTTCAAGTACGTGCTGACCCTGCTCATCGTGTTCCTCTCTCCGCGAACCGGGTAGGTCGCCGATCCACTGGTCCGTCGGTCAGACGGTGGCCGGACCCAACAATCATCGATTGGTGGGTCACGTGCCCGAGATGCTGTCCGACCGGGAGGCTATCGAGCAATCGGTGCCGTCTCCGGCGGTCGGATCCACGCCCCGATCCAGTCACGACGGTGCGGCTAGGGTCGAACCCTGGTGATCGATGCACTCCCGGCCGCGGTCGAGGCGGCCTTCCCGTTCGAACCTCATTGGGTGAACGCCGGGGGATTCAACCTCCACTACGTCGACGAGGGTCCCCGCTCGCCCGACGTCGTGCTCCTCCTGCACGGCAACCCGACATGGTCCTTCCTCTATCGCAAGATCATCCCCAAGGTGGCGGCGGCCGGTCACCGGGTCATCGCGCCGGACTTCCTCGGCTCAGGACGATCCGACCACGGCGACGCCGAGGGGCAGTACCAGATCACCCACCACGTTCGACGGACCTTGACCGTGCTCGAGTCAGCCGGGGTCGAGCGGGCAGTGATGTTCTGCCAGGACTGGGGCGGTCCGATCGGCATGGGGTGTGCCCTGGCCAGGCCGAATCTCCTCTCGGGCCTGGGTCTCGGCAACACCTTCTGGGGAGAAGGATCGGAGTTCCACCACCGGGTGTTCCCATGGCGTGCACTGCATGGCCCCGTCGTCGGGCCGCTCTTCTTCAACCGACGACCGGTGTTCGTCGACGGAGCTCGCTTGGGGATGCCCTCCGAGGTCGCCACCGACCCGGTCGCTCAACTCGCCTACCGGCTCCCCTGGCAGGTCCACGGCTCCCAGCTCGGCACCCTGGCCTGGCCACGGGCCATCTCGCTCGGACCCGGACATCCGACCCAACCGCTGGCCGACGCGCTCTGGGAGGCTCTCGGATCCTGGGACGTGCCGGTCCGGTTCGTATGGGGGGCCGCCGATCCGGTGTTCCCGTGGCACGAGCAGGGGGAGCGCCTTCGCGACCGCCTGCCCCGGGGTCACGGGTACGACCCGGTCGTCCTCCCCGAGGGCCGGCATTTCATCCAGGAGTTCGCACCGGACCAGATCGCCCAAGCCATGATCGACCTCGCACGAGAGGGATTCGCGTGAACGACCCTCCCCTGATCCCCGAAGAGACGGTGCTCGTCGACGAGGGTGTCCCCGACGAGTTCCATGACGCCGTCCGCGCACTCGGGTCCGAGTGGACGGCCCCCTCGGGACGACGGTACGGGCTCGTCCTCGCCGGGCGCCGGCTCGTCGTGACGAGACCGGCATCCCAGGCCTTCGCCCCGGCCGAGTCCGGTGAGGAGGTCGACCAAGACCTGCTCGCTCTGGGACAGGCGCTCTACGAGGCGCGAGGAGGGGACTGGGCAGCCGTCCGACTCGAACAGCTCGCGTTGGTCTGGAGTGGGGCGAACCGCAGGGACCTCGCCTAGGAGTCGGGGCGACGGTGCCCCGAGATGACCAGGACCCTCGTCTGTGGAGAAGATGCCCGTTGTCCTGAAGCGATGCCGGGCGCGTGGGTGCCCTCGAAGGTTGCCTTCAAAAGATCACGTGTGCGGTGGCCACCGTCCCGCCACGGCGACCGGGTGCGCGTTGTTCAGCCCAGTACAGGTTGGTGTGGGCGATCACCTTGTCCGGCGGCGGCGCACCGTACAGGCTCCAGTCCTCAGTCGTGTGCGCGTCACCGACAAGGGTGACGTCGTAGCCGCGAGTGAACGCACCGTGGATGGTCGAGCGAATGCAGGCATCGGTCTGGGCTCCGGCGACGACGATCCGGCCTACCCTTCGCTCGGCCAGCACGTTCTCAAGCTCGGTGTCCTCGAACGAGTCACCGTAGACCTTGTGCACGAGGGGCTCCGAATCCAACCGGAGCAGCTCTGGGACGTACTGCCAGCCCTCGCTGTCCCGCTGGAGGTCGGCGTCGGAGTGCTGGATCCAGACCACCGGCACCCCCGACGCCCGGGCCTTGTCGATCAGGGTGTTGATGTTCTCGACCACCCGGTCACGATCGTGCGCGTTGGCCATCACAGAGTTCTGCACATCGATGACCAGCAGAGCGCTGGCCGGTCGATTCGAAAAAGTCGACATGGATCTCCTCCTCCTCCTCACCGGAAGGAATCGGCCGCGCCCGACGGCACCGTCTGGAGACGGCTCGAGCCCTGGTGGGGCCGGGGCCGCCGGCCCCGTCACACCTGGGCACGCGGCTGTTTGCCGCAGGACGTCACCCTACGCCGAACACGCCGGGCGTGCCGTGGCGACGGGATCGGGCCGCCAAGCGCATCTGACCCTGTGCCGGAGAACCGGGGGCGGCACCGCCGCCGTCGAATCGGAAGGGCGGGTACTCGTCACGCATCAGCGCGACGTAGGTGACCACCGGAAGCACCACCGGTTGAGCCCCATCGTCACGTCGAAGAGCTGGGACGGGTAGCTACCGGTGAGCGCGAGCACCACGGCTCCGGCGAAAGCGAGGACGGCGATCACGCCAGCGCCGGCGGTGAAGTGCCATCCGCGAAGACCGCCACGACCAGGTAATGGAGGATGGCGAGCAACCACCACTTGACGAGGACAAGGCCTCGCGAGAGTCACTCGGGATAGATGACGTCGTAGTCGGCCCGATACGTCGGATCCGACTTCAGGCTGAAGGGTGGATACCGATCGGTGCCGAAGGCGTTTCCACCGTAGAAGGCGACCCTCCAGGTCCAGCGCAACACGCCGGCGTTGAACTCGAAGAGGGCACGGGGGTAGCGCGCCGTGACCAGGATCGAGATCCCGGCGGCCACGGTGAGGACGCTCATCTCGATCCAGAGTCCGACGAGACAGAGGAAGTGAGGGATCAGGAGGGCCCACTTGACGAGCCAGAACCAGCGGTTGATCGAAGCGTCGATCCGACCGTCACGGCGGGCCGGATAGGGCGGACTCATCGTGGAACCTCCTCGTAGCTCATCGACCATCTCTCGACCCGCGTTCGCCGTTCTCGGCCCCAGACAGGCTCCGGACCTCCCCTCAAGCGACGACCGATCTCCCGGCAACGCATCGGTGCAGACGATGGATGCCGCGTACCGGCTCATCGAACATCACCGGGCAGGCACCATCGACGTCGATCGGCCAGGTGGCCCGGGACTTCGACCTGACGGAGGCGGCGGTGCGGGAGTGGGTTTGCCAGGCCGAGGTCGACGCCGGCGAGCGCCCCGGATTCAGCACCGAGGAGCGCCAGGAGCTGTCCCACCTGGGGCGGGAGAACCGCCGGCTCAGGGAGGACAACGAGGTGCTCAAGCGAGCGACGGCTTTCTTCGCGTTTCTGTCAACGTGATGACGTCCTGACGGGTTGGCTCGTTGGACTTGAACCGGTTCGGCGGACAGGTTGGTTGTGTTGATCATGCCGCCTGACGGTCGGCGTTGCCGTGGATCCTCGCTTCGTACTCGGTTGGGCTGAGGTAGCCGAGGGAGCTGTGCAGGCGGCGGGTGTTGTACCAA
>JAJYVS010000055.1 GCA_021791895.1 Actinomycetes bacterium
CCCGCGCCGCCTACTACCAGCGCAAGAAGGCCGTGCCCTCGGAAAGGGACGTCTCCGACGCAGACCTGCTCGGGCGGATCCGGGCCGTGCACACCGAGTCCAAGGGCACCTACGGGTCCCCTCGGGTCCACAACGAGTTGCGCCGTCAGGGGGTGGCCTGCGGTCGACGTCGGGTCCGCCGGCTGATGCGACAGGCAGGTCTCGAGGGCCGCTGCAAGAAGCGCTGGCGCAAGACGACCGTCCCCGACCCCGACGCCGAACGAGCGAAGGACCTGATCCAGCGCCACTTCGGCCCGTGCGATGAGCTCGATCGGCGCTACGTCGGTGACATCACCTACGTCATGACCTGGGAGGGCTGGGCCTACCTGGCGACGGTCATCGACCTGGCCAGCCGCCGGGTGGTCGGCTGGGCGCTGGCCGACCACATGCGCACCGAGCTGATCGAGGACGCCCTCAAGATGGCATTCTTCTGCAGGCGGCCCGAGAAGGGAGTCATCTTTCACTCCGACAGGGGCTGTCAAGACGTGAGTCGGGACTACGCCGAGCTGGCCAGGGCAAACGGCGTCGTGCTGTCAGTCGGAATGGCCGGTCAATGCTGGGACAACGCGGTGGCCGAGAGCTTCTTCGCCACCATCAAGCGCGAGCTGATCGACACCCGTGCGTGGCCAACGCGGGCGGGACTTCACGTGGCCATCTTCGACTACATCGAGGGCTGGTACAGCACCCGCCGACTGCACAGCTCACTCGGCTACCGGAGCCCCGCTGCGTACGAAGCACACCTCCACCACAACGCCGTCCATCAGGCGGCATGATCAACACAACCAACCTGTCCGTCTAAGCGTGCCAACTCCACCCGACGCCCCACAGAGCCGCGCTCATCGGGTGCGCCGTGATGCCAGCGGGGCAGATCGCCATACCTGCCACAAACAGCGCGATGGCGACACAGCCGGCAATCTGGCGGTACTCGCCCAGTTCCATGTCAATCCCCCAGAAGTTGGGGATAGCGTAAGAGCAGGGTTAGGAACCCTGCTCGGGTTCCTCCTCGGGGTCGTCCAAGGCCTCGGGGTCGACCTGTAAGAGCCGCCGAAGGTTCTCCTCAAAGTCGCTTTCGAGGTCGAACCGCTCCTCGTCCCGGTCGGGTTCAAGCGACATGGTGCCTCCAGGCTAACGGGGTCATCTGAGGCGACAGCCGGACGGTCAGGGCGCTGATAATCGCCCGATTGGGTACGCCAGACTGACAGCCCCCTCGCCAGTTTGCCTCTCTTATGTGCTGCAGGTAATGCTGCTCTCTGTCAATCAACAGGACTCCGTCCTTAGGCCAACGAACGGAGACGGGCGTTTGAGATCCTCTTTACGAGTGGAGCGTTGGAGGCTCGCGAAGGTTGTGGCCACCGGTCTGATGGGGGTGACCGCGTCTCTAGGAGCCTCCATCGTCTTCCCGGCCGTCGCGTCGGCCGCGCTGACCCCGACGCCCATCTCCTACGGTGGGTCGCCGAGCACCATCGGGTTGGTCCCGACCGGGGCCGGCCCCGGCGGCTCTCCGACCGACGTCGTGGCCGGTCAGAAAGATCAGCCCGCGACCAGCTGGGCGTTCTCCTTGTCGGACTCGGGGACGGTCAGTGCTGGGAGCGCGCCGACCTGGGTAACGGGCGATACCTTCGCCATCCCGCTCGTTCAGCCCGGTGGGGCGGTAAATAACCTCACGGCAGGCTCGTACGTCGAGTTCGCTGGGGTGCCGACCATGAATTGCACGGGCGGAGGCGCAGGGGTCACCCAGCCGACATTCAACCTGACGACGACCGAGAATCCCAACGACACGATCGCGGACGCCGGCCTTACCGACGTCCTCGTGATCACCTTCACGAATAGCCCGATTGTGCAATCACCAACGCCATTCGAGTGCGTGATCTCGAACATCAACTACACGATCGGTCCAAACACCGGAACCGGTTCGATCGGCAGCTTCGGGAGCGCGACCAACCAGGCAACCTACACGCAGGGACTGGCACCCGGCTCGGTGAGCCCGGTCGGCGGGTCCGGCGGGACTGATCAGGAAGCGCTCAATGTCGTCGGCAACGCGAACATTATCGAGCAGACGGTCACGGCCAATACGCCGCCCGTGTCCGTCTTGCCGAACGCCATCGATGCCCCGATCAGCCCGATCTCGATCACCGAGGCCAAGTTGGGGGCGGTTTCGGGCAACTACATCTGTGTTACGGCCTCGCAGACCCTCGGGACCAACGGGTTTGTCGTGACGTCGGCGGCGCCCACGATCACGGTCTCAGCCTCGTCAACCGGAGGGACCGCCACGATCTCCCCGGTGGTCATCGGACTGACGCCGAATGCAAACGGCTCGTTCCAGACCATCGCCGCGGACGTACTTATCTCCTCCACCACGGTCCCGACGACGTATACGTTTTCGCAGCTCGCGGTGGATGCTCCAAGCACGCCGGGGGACGTGACCGTGACGATCACCGTTGGTGCTTCGATTGTGGGTGGCGCCTGTACTGGCGGAACGCCGCTTGCCATCGAGGGCAATCCGAACTTCGCCCCCCCCACCATCTACGCCGTGGGCCAGCCGACGTTCAACTCTCGGATCGAGGGTTCGACCGCCGACCAGACGGCCGTGGCGGCCCTCGAGGACGAGTACCCGCCGCACGTGGGCTTCTGCATCCCGGCAGGCATCTTCGCCGTCCCGGCTCGGCCTGAGACCGGGAGCTCGGTGGTGCTCGCCACCGACGCCACCTGGCAGGACGCCCTGACGGCGAGCTACCTCGCTGCCTGGCTCCACACCGGGGTGTTGCTGACTCCGACGGACAGCCTGTCGCCCTATGCACTGACCGCCATCGAGCAGGAGGGCGTGAGCAACGTGGTCATCGTGGGCGGGACCCTGGCCGTGAGCCAGGCCATCCAGAACCAGCTGGCATCGACCCCGTCGTACAACTGTGGCGGAGCGACACCTATGCTGAATGCCCTCGGTCAGTCCATCGACTTGAACGTGCAGCGGATCGCCGGCGCCACTGCTGACGGCACCGCCGAAGCGGTGGCGACCTACGTGGACTCTGGCTACGTGGGCAGCCTGAACATTTCGGGCTCGTTCGGCCAGTACAACGACACGCTCGGCACCGACTCGGGTTCGTCCCCGACGATCTCTGTCCGCACCGCCATCTTGGTGACGGACAACTCGTTCCAGGACGCTGCGTCGGCGTCGGCGATGAGCTACGCCGAGCACCTGCCGATCCTGCTCACGCCTCAGGCTTCCTTGGGAACCGAGGCCGAGACCGCCCTTTTGGACCTTGGGATCCAGCAGGTCATCGAGCTCGGTGGTCCGCTGGCCATCTCCAACTCCGTCAACGCCAGCCTGATGTCACAGGGCGTCTCCGTCCTGCGAATCGCTGGGACCGACGGCACGGACACCTCGGTCCAGCTGGCCAAGTTCGAGTTGAACCGCTACGGGACCTTCGACGGTCTCGGGTGGGGGACATGCACCGCCGCCGCGAGCAGGACCTATGTGCTGAACGTTGGCGATGCTTCCTCTGGGTCCTTCGACCTGGTCTGGAACGCGTTTTCCACCTTGCCGATGGCCTACAACGCCTCGAATGCTGCGATCCTGGTCGCTTTGCAGTTGCTGGCGGGGTTCCCGGCTGGTGCCACCGTGACCGGAGGACCGTTGCCGATCGCACAGGTGACGATCACCATCCCGAGCACAGCCTCCCTGGCCATTACCTCGGCGTTGGGCGGGACCACCAGCACCCCGAGCGTGACGAACGTCACCGGCCCGGTGTGCACCACCCCGGTCGCGCTGGCTCGTGGGGACTTCTTCTCCGACGCGATCACGTCGAGCGTGGTGACGGGTCGAAACAATGAGCCGATCATCCTGGCCGAGAACCCGACGACGCTCGGGACCTACGCCACAGGCTTCTTCAACCAAGCCGGGAGCCCCTATGGGGTCGACCCCTTCTCCCAGACCGCGCTCTCACCCGTTCCGGGCTCGGGGTCCAGCGTGAACTCGATCACCGTCTTCGGTGGGCCGCTCGCCATCGCCAACAGCACGCTGCAGGCGGCGCTCGAAGCCATCTCCCAGGGGTGAGGGCCGGTGAGAGGAGAGCCGCCAGCCCAGTAGCGAAAGGGATTCGTCCCTAGGCTCAGAACCAACCGGTCGGCCCGGCGGGTGCCACGCCCTCGAGACAACCGCACGGGTCGAAGCGGCCTTCCGATTGACCGGGACCGACGTGGGGAAGCCCAGGTCACGGTGGTGCGCACCGCGTGCCTCAACTTCTGGACCGTCGCTACGCTGGATCGTCTGCAGGCAATCCTCTGGAGGAACGTTGCGCATCGAACAGCCGCTCGTGGCGCGCCCGGCACGCTGGTGGTGGGGGCCAGTGACCGTCGGCTGCGTCGTGACAACCTTCGTACTCGGCCTCGGCGGGGCAGCAGCGGCAGTTGGGAAGAAGCACCACTCGACCACGACGACGGCCGCCCGGCCCACGGGGCATGCCGTCACCCTGCACTACTTCGTGAAGGACGTGACGAGCCTGCTGACAAGTCCGAAGGGAAAGAAGCTCGATGCCGGAGCCACGGGGGCCAAGGGGGACAAGCTCAAGGTTGTGCAGCATTACTACGTCGGCAACCCCAGCTCACACGCCAAAAAGGTGGGTGGGACCGGCCACCTCAACTGTGTCTACAAGAGCTCGACCGAGGCCTCGTGCACCGAGACCGTCGCCATTGCCAAGGGAACGCTCGAGACGAAGCCGTCGCTCGTCCTCATGACCACGCCGATCATGAGCTTCGCCATCCAGGGCGGGAGCGGCAGGTACCACGGGGCCCGCGGGCTCGTCACTGCGACCGCGGTGCAGCGGACCACCGCTGACGTCTCCATCGTGGTGCTCACCGGCACCCGATAGCGGTTCGCCGAGCCGGTCCTGTCCGATCGGCGGGACCACGGGCGTCGGGGATCGATCCGTTCCGGCCGGTGGGAGCCTCCAGGCTCAGGCGAAGCTGACGCCGACCGCGTCGTGGCCCAGCCCGTAGCTGGCCCGGCTGGCCGGGCTCGAGAGTTTGACCGTCACCGTCGCGCCACCGCTGCCCCCTGACACTGTCACCGAGGCGATCAGCCCTCCGGTCGCGTTCGTGGTGGCGGGGGAGCCCGAGTACTGCACCCCGCCGATCACGAAGGTGTACTGGGTGCCCCCCTGGCCGAACGTCCCGGTCTCGGGGTTGAGGGACCCCGAGACCGCGGAGGTGCTGAACACGATGGTGGCCGAGGCGCCGGAGATCTGCACCACCACGTGGGTGGACGGCACCGCCGGGGCGGTGGTGGTCGTGGTGCTGGTCGTCGTCGAGGTGGTCGTGGTGGTCGTAGTGGTCGTGCGTCTGGGGGGCCGGGTCGTGGTCGTCGCGGCCCGGTTCCCGGCCGGCGAGGAGCACCCGGCGGCCACGACGGCGACGGCCAAAACCCCGAGGACGCTGAGACGCCGGGATGTCCCGGGGGAGGTCCTCATCGGGCGATCATTGGACCCGCGCCCCCGTTGGCGATGGCGCTCACCTTAGGGGCCGCAGTAGCCGTTGCCGTCGAACTGCAAGGTGTTGTACGAGCCGTTCCAAGGGGCGTTGGCCAGGGTCTGCTCCTCGGTGCCGGCAGGGCAGGTGGCGCCGAAGGCGATGAACCCGGCGATGTTGGCGCCCGGGTCGGTGAGGACGTCGACCGGGTCCGGGAAGGCCAGCGCCACGAAGGCCGGCAGCTGGATGGCGGCCAAGTCGAACGTGCTGTACTCGTACTGGTCGGCGTAGAAGGCGGCGTGCAGGCCGGGATCGATGGAGGTCAGCCCGTCGGCCCAGCCCCCGATGAAGCTCGACCAGTTGGTGGCGGTCGCCCCAGGCCCCGACACCAGGCCCGAGTTGTTGTCCGGGAACCCCTCGGGGTCGAGGATCACCCAGTCGGGCTTGAGCGAGAGCCCGCTCGACCCATAGCTGTCGATGGTCTCGGCCACGTACTGGCCGGCGGCATAGGCGTCGGCGTAGTAGCAGGCACTGGTGTAGCAGGCCGAGGCACCCGAGCCGGTCCCGGTGGTCGTGGTGGTGGTCGTGGTCGTCGGGGGGCCAGAAGAGACCGGACCACTCACGGTCCAGAAGGAGAGCCAGGTGACCCGCCGTCCGGAACCCTGGATGGCCAGGCCAGTCGCGAGGTCGGCGCCCTCGTTCATCCCGGTGTACGGGCTGGTCTGGGTGCCGAGCGCTCCGGTGTCGCCGATGATCGGCCAGTTGTCCTCGATCGCCTGGGAGGCTGCCGCGCCGGCCGGGACGAGCCCGTAGAGGCCCACGCCGGTCGGCGGGGTGGCCGGGGGCGGTCCGCCGGCGTAGACGTGCACCGAACTCGTCCCGTAGAGGAGGGCACCGGGGTCGCCGCCGATGTTCGGCCCGCCGGCCGTCGCGCTGAGGCTGGTGGTGGCGAAGGTCGAGCTCGATCCGGGGCCGAAGAACTCCGTCAACCCACCCCCGGGGATCTGGGAGAACACGTCGACGTCGGCCCCGACGGCGATGGCCGAGGGGTCGCCGGTCACGTTCGTCCCGGCGAGCTGGTGGGTGCTCCAGCTGCCACCGCTGGTGGTGGCGCTGTACTCGGTCAGGACTCCGTTGGTCCCCCGGGCGAACACGTCGATCAAGCCGTCGTCGACCACCGGGCTCGGCCGACCGGCGACCGGGTTCCCCGAGGTCACCGAAGTGAGGTCAGAGGCCGTCCAGGTCTGGCCGCTGCCGGCCACGTCGATCAAGTCGTTGTTGGCGGCCACGGCGTAGACGTGCACGGTCGAGCCCACGAGGACCGGGTTGGGATCCCCGATGATGGCGGAGGACCCCGACAGGGTGGTCAGGTCGTAGGCGTTCCACAGGCGCCCGCCGACCCCGTCGTTGACGTACTCCACCAGATCACCAGTCGAGCTCCGGGCGAAGATGCGGTCGACGTTCCCGCTGACGATCGGGGTGGGGTCGCCACCGAGGCCGGGCCCGCCGGCCGCCGCCGTCAGGTCGTAGGCGTTCCACAGGCGCCCGCCGGCCCCGTCGTTCACGTACTCGATCAGGTCCCCGTTGGAGGCCTCGCCGTAGACGTGGACGATGGGGCCGTAGAAGGTGGCGTCGGGGTCGGCGGCGATAGTTGGGCCGCCGGTGATCTGGGTGAGGTTGTAGGCGTTCCACGGGCGCCCGCCGAAGCCGTCGTTGATGAACTCGGTGAGGTCCCCGTTGGCCGCCCGGGCGTAGACGTGGACGGTCGGCCCGTAGGCGATCGGGCTCGGGCGCCCGTCGATGTTCGGCCCGGCCGAGCTGGCGGTCTGGTCGTAGGCGTTCCATGGGCGCCCGCCGAAGCCGTCGTTCACGAACTCCTGGAGCGGCATTGCGGTCCCGGGCAAGGCGGCCGCGGCCGGGGCGGAGGAGGCGGTCTGCGCGACGACCTCAAGGGTCCCTGCCAGGGCCATGGTGACCGCCAGGGCGCTGACCAATCGCGAGCCTCGAGCCATGCTGGGTGGGATCCTCCGTGGTTTCTTGCGGGCGCCGGCGGTGGGGTTCCACCTGGTCCTGAGAGGCGATCGACCTTACCATCGAGACCCTTTCGGTCCGGGGACGCTCAGGCGTCGATTTTCGGTCACCTCGACCACCAGGAGCGACAC
Organism: Actinomycetes bacterium; assembly: GCA_021791895.1. Lineage (GTDB taxonomy): Bacteria > Actinomycetota > Acidimicrobiia > Acidimicrobiales > RAAP-2 > Palsa-461. Next base: position 7,662 of record JAJYVS010000055.1, read on the forward strand.
CGCTTGGCCCGTCGGATCCGGGGACCCCGGTGGTATCGTCGGGCCGCGACCGACAGTCGCGCTGTCGGAGGACGGGCCGATGACGTGGAAGCAGATCTTGAAGGCTCCCCTCCGGCCGTTGGTCCGCCCCCTCCTGGATCGCCTCGAGGCCGGTAGCCGGGCCCAGCTGGCCGAGCTCGCCGGGACGATCACCGCGCTCGGAGCCGAGGTCGCCGACCTGGACCGTTCGGTCACCGCTGACCTCGACGAGCTGGCGAAACGGTTCGAATTCGTGCGCAAGGAGATGCTCTTCGAGCTCCGCTACGGTAAACGTGAAGTGAAGGTTGAGGGTTCGGACCACGAAATCGAGCCCCGGATCCTGAACGCGAAGAAGTGGGAGGCGATGGCGCAGGCCATCCGGCTCAACCTGGGGGCGGGGCACGTCACCAATGACGGTTACCTGAACGTGGACGCCCGGGAGCTCCCCGATATCGACGTGCTGGCCGACGTCGGGAACCTCCCGGTCGAGAAGGGCTCGGTGGCCGAGATCTACGCAGCGCACCTTCTCGAGCACTTCCCCGTCGAAGAGCTGCGCTCCGTGCTCTTGCCGTACTGGGTCAGCCTGCTGCGAGAGGGCGGCGAGTTCGTGGCCGTCGTTCCCGACATGGAGACGATGATCCGGGAGTACGCGGCGGGTCGGATGAGCTTCGAAGAGTTGCGCGAGGTCACCTACGGTACCCAAGAGTACGAGGGCGACTTCCATTTCAATGGGTTCTCGCAGGAGTCGCTGCGAGCGTTGTTCGAGAGCGCCGGGCTGGGTGAGACCTCGGTCCGGGTGGCGGCGCGGCGCAATGGCATGTGCTACGAGATGGAAATCGTCGGGGTGCGCGCTTCTGCGCCGTCGCCCGAGTGACCGTTGGCGTTCACTGAGCAAGCATCATGAGCGGCGATCACCTCGACGTCGCGCTCTATGCGGGCATCGTGGTCCGGCGCGACGCCGTGTCGTGGAGCGTGCTCCACAAGCTGAACGTCTTCCGTCGGTTGATCGCGATGGGCGCTCCGATCCGGGTGACCTGTTTCGCCCAGTCGATTGAGGACCTCGGTCCCGAGCTCGTCTGCTGCCCCTCGGTGGCCAAGCTGCTCGGCCGTTCTGCGTTCTGGGACGCCGACGTCCACATCTACGAGGAGGGCATGTACTACGAGCTGTTCGACTCGATCCACGTCGTCCCCGAGGGTCGTCCCATCCTGGCCATCGAGCACAACTCGACCCCCGTCGAGCTGATCGACGTCCCGGGGATGCGCTTGGCCGTCGAGCGTTCCCACGCTCAGCGGCGCAACCTGTTGCGGGCGGACCACGTCGCCTGCGTGAGCGAGTTCAACCTCGAGATGGCCCGCGCCGCCGGGGTACCCGAGGAGAAGCTCTCGGTCCTGCACCTGCCTGCGGCCATCGTGCCGAGCGGACCAGTGCGACGGCTCGTGGACCACGAGGGCCCGCTCCGGCTCCTCTACCTTGGAAGGTTCGTGCGAGCTAAGGGCATCCTCGACATGCTCGAGCTGGCCCGCCGCCTGCTCACCGACGACGATCGGTTCCAGATCACGCTGGCCGGTGATCCCCGATTCTCAGACCCGGCGATCATGGACGAGATCGAACGGACCGTCGCCGAATCGCGAGGACGCGTCGAAGTCGCGTGGGCGCCGGACGACGCCGAGACCGCCCGCCTCTACGAACGCTGCGACGCCCTGGTCGTCCCCTCCTACCACGAGGGCTACTGCGTCCCGGTGGTCGAGGCTTACGGGTTCGAGCGGTTCGTCATCGCCTATGACCAAGGGAACATCCCGAACGTTGTCGGAGGCTTGGGATTGACCGTGGCGTGCGGGGATGTGGGGGCCCTGGAGGCGGCGGTCCGGGAGTTCGCCAGGGCCCTCTGCCCAGAGCGTTCGAACAGTCTGGCTTTGCCGACCGGTCTTGGTGACCTGGCCTTTTCCGACTGGGTCGATCGGGTCGCCCGGCATCTGGCGGACTACTCCGCGGCCGCCTTCGAGCGAACGTTCCTCGGCCTCTTGCACGAGCTGGCGGCATCCTCGCCGTCGGGGCTCGGGCCCGTGATGGGGCGCGCCATCGAGGACCGACTGCGCGAAGTGGCCGGATTCGAGAAGGGATCGGCGGCGCTCCGCCTGGGTCCGCGCGGGTGAGGATCGAGGTTTCACTCCGGAAACGCCGATCCACGAACTGCCTGTTCGTGCCGGTGACGTGCCTGGACCTCGATCGCTGAACAGATTAGGCTTCGCCCGAATCCGTCTTGCGAGCCGCCACTTTTCATCGGCATGGCGGTCGGCGGTGGGTTGGGTCAGCGAAAGAGACGGCATCGCCAAGCGTGATGGTTTGGCGAGCCGAGGACAGGAGGTGTGGCTAGGTGCTGCGCGTTTCTGCACGGCGGTTTATCGCACTCGCTTCGATCGGAGCGCTCACCCTGGGATCGGGACTCTTTTTCGGCTTTGACGTCGGTCCGGCAGCCGCTCAAACCGCGTACAAGCTTGTGTTTACCACCGAGCCCTCGAGCGGCTACACGGCCACTGCGCTTCCGAGCATCGTGGTCACCGTGGAGGACAGCGCAGGGGGTGCCGTCACGTCGGATACCGGTCGCACGATCGCGTTATCGATTGCCACGAATGCCGGTAATGGGACGCTCAGCGGCTGCAGCTATGGGTCAGAGACCAGTGGGGCCTTCACCGTCAGCGGATGCACCATCAGCGCCCCAGGCAACGGCTACACGCTCTTTGCAACATCGACGGCTGGGAGCCCCACCGTCCTCGGCGCCACCAGCACACCGTTCAACGTCACCGGAATAGCGGCGAAGCTGGCGTTCACCTCAGGACCGATCAGCGGTCCGGTGGGGAACACCCAGACCATCGTGGTCAGCGTCGAAGACTCGGCGGGCAATGTCGTCACGGCAGACTCGGGTCGTACCATCACCTTGGCATCGAACCCGACTGGAATCTCTTGTACCTCGACTACCTCGACGACTGACTCGGGTGGAGTGGCCACGTTCACCGGGTGCTCCTTTATCACTGCTGGAGCCACCACGGTGACTGCAGGCAGTTCCTCGCTTACGTCGGCGACTGCCAACATCACCGAAACTCAGGCGAGCCAGCTCGTCTGGACCACCGAACCCACCAACGGTGAGGAGGGCTCTGCGCTTCCGACCTTCAAGGTGAGCGTCGAGGACTCGCTGGGAAACGTGGTGACCACGGCGACGAACGTGGTCACCGTCATCATGGGCAATGATCCGACGGCAGGTTCGGCCCTGTCCCCTTCTCCGTGCACTGGTAGTATTCCCAGCCTCGGTGTCACGACGTTCTCAGGTTGCTCCATCTCCCTTGCCGGCAACGGTTACACCCTCTTGGCCCAAGCTAGTGGCCTGACGACGGTCTCGAGCGGGTTCTTCAACGTGACTGGCCCGCCCGCGCAGTTGGCGTTTACCCCAGAACCCGTCAATGCCACGGTGAACGCCGGTCAGACCGTCGTGGTCAGCGTTGAAGATGCGTCGGGCAACGTGGTGCCCGGCAACACAGATTCGATCACCCTGGGTCTCCAGAACGATTCAGGCGGCGGGGTGCTCACCTGCACCAATGCCGGGTCTCTGACGGTTGCTGCCGTCAACGGTGTTGCGACCTTCACGGGATGTGCGATCAGCGCTCCCGGCCTTCAGTACACGCTCAAGGCAACCGATACCACCTCGACGCTCTCCATCGTCAGTACCGGGTTCAACATCAACCCGATTGGTTTCACGGTGACGACCCTTTCGGCGACCTTGGTCACCGGTACGACCGCAACCCTAAATGGGAGCTATAACCCTGGAGGAACGGCGACAACCTGGGATTTCGAGTATGGCACCTCGCCGACGCTCGGGCTCCCTGGTGGTTCGGGTTCGAGTTCGGCCAGCTCAACCATCGATGTGTCGTCCAACTTGAGCGGCCTTTCTCCAAATACGACGTATTACTTTGCGCTCTTCACCAGCGTCGGGAGCGGCAGCACCTTGAACTTCACCACCGTTACTGGCAGCGTGGTGACCCAGGCGGCGACCTCGGTCACGTCGACCTCGGCCACGCTGAACGGCTACGACATGCCCGGCGGGGCCAATCAGACCTGCCAATACGCCTATAGCACCTCGAGCAACCTGAGTTCTCCTTCGTTCACGACCCTGACCAGCACCGGAGCCGGAACCACCGCAGTTTTCGAACCGGTCGCGATCTCCGGGCTCACGACCAATGTGACGTACTACTTCGAGCTTGAGTGCTCCAACGGCAGCGGCGGCGTTCTGAGCTTCTCGACCGGACCCGGCGGGGTGGTCGTCACCCAGGCCGCAACCTCGGTCACCTCGACCAGTGCCACCTTGAACGGGACGGACAGTCCCGGCGGGCTGAACCAGACCTGCCAGTACGCCTATAGCACCTCGAGCATCCTGAGCGGGTCGAGCTTGACGACGATCGCCAGCACAGGAGCGGTCTTCACAGTGGTGTCGATGCCAACGTCGATCAGCGGCCTGACCGCCAACACCACCTACTACTTCGAGCTTGAGTGCTCCAACGGCAGCGGCGCGATCCTCAGCTTCTTCACGGGAACCCAAGCGGTGGTGACTCAAGCTGCGACCTCGGTCACGACGACGAGCGCCACGCTGAACGGGGTGGTGACGACCGGAGTCAGTGCCGAGAACTGCTACTACCTCTACGGCACATCGGCCACGCTCGTTGGTGCCTCTTCAACCAGCACGGTTTCGGTTCCGGCCAACGAGACGACCTACTCGGTGCCGATCTCGGTTTCGGGCCTCACGCCGAACGCCACCTACTACTTCGCGCTGGACTGCGGCGGCGTGCAGTCGGCCACGATCCTCAGCTTCGTGACGACGACCACCTCCCAGATCGCCCAGATCTACGGCACCGACCCCATCGGGACCTCGATCGCCATCTCTCAGGCTGAGTTCCCGGCCAACGGCTCGGCCTCGGCGGTGGTATTGGCCCGGGACGACTTCTTCTCCGACGCCCTGGCCGGCGGACCGCTGGCCGCCTATGTGAACGGCCCCCTCCTTCTCACCGAGGGCGCCCCGGAGAGCGCCTCGCTCGACCCGAGGACCGAAGCCGAGATCGAGCGGGTGCTCCCGGTCGGCGGCACCGTCTACGTCCTGGGTGGCGACCTCGCCATCAGCCCCAACGTGGACGCGACCCTCCAGAGCCTCGGCTACACCGTCGTCCGGGAAGCCGGCAGC
>JAJYVS010000056.1 GCA_021791895.1 Actinomycetes bacterium
CCCCTCGGCCGCCAGCTCGGCGGCCTCGGCGGCCGAGGCCCCACCGGCCAGCGCCGTCTCCACCGCGCCGGCCCGGACCGGGGTCGGCCCCACGTTCACCAGGGCGACGCCGACCCGCCCGTCGACGCGGGCCACGACCGAACCGACGATCGCCCAGTCCTGGGCCCGCCGGACGAACTTCTGGTAGGCGTGACCGGCGGTCGCCTTGGGCACCCGGATCTCCGTCAGCACCTCGTCGGGTGCGAGCGCGCTCTCCAAGAAGCCCTGGAAGAAGGCGTCGGCCGGGATCTCCCGGTCACCGCTCGGACCCCGGGCCACGAGCGTCCCGCCCAGGGCCAGCACCGCCGCCGGCAGGTCGGAGGCCGGGTCGGCGTGGGCGATCGAGCCCCCGATGGTGCCGCGGTGCCGAACTTGGGGATCGCCGATCCGGCCGGCCACGAAGGAGAGCAACGGGGCGTGGTGCATGGCGACGGGGTCGTGGTGCAGATCGTGGTGCCGGGTGAGCGCCCCGATGGCGAGGTGGTCCCCGGCGTCGTTGACGTAGGAGAGCTCACCCAGCCGGCCGATGTCGACCAGCACGCTCGGGGTGGCCAGTCGCAGCTTCATGAGCGGCAGGAGGGAGTGGCCCCCGGCCAGCAGCTTGGCCTCGTCACCGTGCTCGGAGAGGGCCGAGACCGCCTCATCGAGGGAACCGGGGCGGACGTAGTCGAATGATGCTGGGATCACCAGGCTCCCTCCCGGCTCGAGCGGGCGGCGTCGAGCACCGCGGCGACGATGTTGTGGTAGCCGGTGCAGCGGCACAGGTTGCCCTCGAGGCCCTCCCGGACGTGGGTCTCGTCCAGGTCCGGGCTCTCGGTGACGAGCGAGACCGCCGCCATCACCATCCCCGGGGTGCAGTAGCCGCACTGGAGCCCGTGGTGCTCCCGGAAGGCCCGCTGCATCGGGTGGAGCTCCTCGCCGTCGGCCAGTCCCTCGATCGTGGTGATCGAACGACCGTCGGCCTGGGCGGCGAGGACCGTGCAGCTCTTCACCGACTCGCCGTCCATCAGGACCGTGCAGGCCCCGCAGCTCGTGGTGTCGCAGCCGACGTTGGTCCCCGTCAGGCCCAGCTCCTCGCGCAAGAAGTACACGAGCAGCGTGCGCGGCTCGATCTCACGCTCGTGGGCCGTCCCGTTGACCTCGAGCTTCACTTTCATCGCTTCCCCTCCGCTGCCTCGATGGCCCGCCACACCCGCATGGGCGAGGTGGGCATGTCGACGTGCCGCACACCGAGGGCCAAGAGCGCGTCGCACACCGCGTTCTGGACCGCCGGGGTCGACCCGATCGTCCCGGACTCGCCGATCCCCTTGGCCCCGAGCGGGTTGATCGGGGTCGGGGTCTCCATCGAATAGGTCTCGAAGCTCGGCAGCTCGGCCGCCGAGACGAACTCGTAGTCGGCCAGGTTGGCCGTGACCGGGTTGCCCTGGTCGTCGTAGCACATCTCTTCCATCAGGGCCTGGGCCGCCCCCTGGGCCAGCCCCCCGTGCACCTGCCCCTCGGCGATGAGCGGGTTGATCAGCCGCCCGGCGTCGTCGACGGCCACGATCCGCTCGAGGACCACCCCGCCGGTCTCGGTGTCCACCTCGGCGACGACGAGGTGGGAGCCGAACGGGAAGGTCGGGCCGGGGGCGGCGAAGTCGACCTCGGCCGAGAGCCCCTCGTCGCCGCTCGCCTGAGCGAGCTCGGCCCAGGTCTTCGAGGCACTGGGGGTGCCGGCCACGTGGAAACGCCGGTTGGTCTTGTCGAGCTCGATGTCGTTGGGGTTGGCCTCGAGCAGGTCGGCCGCCAGCTTCCTCGCCTTGTCCACCACCTGCTCGGCGGCCTGGAAGACGGCGACGCCGCCCGACTGCAGCGACTTGGACCCGAAGGTGCCGACGCCCCGGGGGACCAGGTCGGTGTCGCCGTGGACGACCTCCACGTCCTCGATGGCGATGCCCAGCTGGTCCGCCACCAGCTGGGACCACGCGGTCACGTGGCCCTGGCCGTGGGGGGAGGTGCCGGTGCGGACCCGGGCCCGACCGTCCGAGAGCACCTCGACCGAGCCGAACTCGCTGCCCGGGATGCCGTTCGTGATCTCGACATAGCTGGAGAGCCCGATCCCGAGCTGCTTCGGACCCCCGGCCTCCCGGCGCCGGCGCTGCTCGGCCCGGAGCTCGGCGTAGCCGGCCGCCTCGAGCACCCGGTCGAGCGTGGCTTCGTAGTTGCCGACGTCGTAGGTGGTGCCCGTCGGGGTGGTGAAGGGGAAGCGGTCGTTCCCCACCATGTTCCTGCGGCGGACCTCGGCCGGATCCATGCCGATCTCGGCGGCGAAGATGTCCACCATCCGCTCGATCGCGGCCGTCGCCTCCGGACGCCCGGCCCCGCGGTAGGCGACGGTCGGGTTGGTGTTGGTGGCCACCGAGACATCGGTGAAGAAAACCTTGGCGATGTCGTAGACGCCGGTCAGCATCATCTGGGTCATCGTGGGGAGGAAGGCCCCGAAGCCCGGGTAGGCCCCCGAGTCCTGGATCACGGAGAGCTTGTAGGCGACCAGCCGGCCGTCCCTCGTCCCGCCCAGCTCGGCATGCTGGGTCTGGGCCCGTCCGTGACCGAGCGAGAGCATCGACTCGCTGCGGGTCTCGACCCAGCGGACGGGCCGGTCGAGCCGGCGGGCGATCCAGGGGACGAGGAGTTCCTCGGGGTAGCCACCGATCTTGGCGCCGAAGCCCCCGCCCACATCGGGTGCGATCGCCCGGACCTGCTCCTCGGCCACGCCGAAGGTCTGCGCGAGGCTGCCCTTCACCGCGTGGGGGGCCTGGGTGGTGGTCCAATGGGTGAGACGGCCCCCCTCCCACTGTGAGGCGGCCGCCCTGACCTCGAGTGGGCAGGGGGCCACCCGTTGGTTGACGATCCGCTGTCTCACGACCACGTCGCAGCCCTCGAAGAGGTCGGAGGGCTCGGTGGCCGCCTCCGGCGGCACCATCCCGACGTTCACGAAGTCCTCGGGGATCCGGAAGACGACGTTCGTGCCTGCCGCCTCGTGCACCAGCGTCTCGTTGTCGGCGGCGGCCTCCGGGTCGACGACCACTGGCAGCGGCTCGTAGTCCACGAGCACCAGCTCGGAGGCATCGACGGCCTGCTCACGGGTCTCGGCCACCACCGCGGCGACCATGTCGCCCACGAATCGGACGACGCCCCGAGCCAGCCACGGACGGACCATCGCCGGGTTGGCGAACGGGGCGCCGGGGGGCATCGGCTCGAGCTCGACGTCGTCCCCGGTGTACACGGCTACGACGCCGGGGGCCGAGGCCGCTTCCGAGGTGTCGATGGAGCGGATCCGGGCGTGCGCCATCGGTGATCGGACGTAGACGACGTGCGCAGCTCCCTCGAGCGCTAGGTCGTCGACGTACGTTCCCCCGGTCGTGAGGAACTTCGGATCCTCCTTGCGCAGGACGCGGTTCCCGAGGATGCTCACACCCCCTCCCCCATGCTCGTCATCTCGGGGACCCTAGCCTGAGCGCCGACCACGTGGCCCGTCCGACCGTTGCGAGCTTGGGTCGCGCTGAACGACCCGGCACGGTGGGCGCAGCGCCCCGGCCGAGACGCCGAGCGCCCGGGTCACCTCAGGGGACCGCGGCCACCTCGAAGACGGTAGATCCCATCGGGTCGACGGCCCGTTCACCCCGGCCGAGGAATCTGAGCGAGGTGAACGGGCCCGTCGTTCCGTTTCGATCAGGCCGAGGCGCCGCCCGTGGTCCCGTCGGAGGTGCCAAGGCCTCGCCAGGCCTCCTCGACCTCGGGCACCGCCTCCAACCGCCCGGCGTCGATCGCCTGCTTCAGTTCCCGCAGCTCGTCGGTCTCGAACCCGCTGTGGACCGACCAGAAGAACGCGATCAGCCCGATCCCCGCCGCGATCAGATCGCTGTAGGGGAAGGCCACGGTCGGGTGGGCCGAGTTGAAGCCGTACTCCCCGTAGTAGGAGAGCAGGAGCAGCGAGAGGACCAGGAAGATCAGCCACCAGGATCGGTCGATCTGCTTTCGCCCCTCGGCGTTGGACAACAACCAGGTGGCGGTGGTCACGAGGATCACCGCGGCGACGAAGGCGATGTAGTACGTGCCCTGGGTCCACGAGCCATGGACCGGCAGCGTGCCGCTCCGCAGCACCCATCCTCCCTTGGCCGCGATGAACAGCCACACGCCGAGGAACGCCAGCCCGAGCGTCAGCCCTTGGCCCTGGGAGAGGTAGCCCCGCATCGGCGCGTAGTACCAAAGGTAGATGACCACGGCGAAGAACGTCGCAGTCAGCACCGTGATCAGGGTGGAGAACCCGCTCCAATAAACGACCTCGGTCGCCGCCACGAAGCCCAACGCCGAGAGCAACCACATCGCCGGGAGTCGGATCGGTCGGTGCCAGTCCGGCGCGATCCTCCGCAACACGGCCACCCCCGAGCCCCCCATGATGTAGGTGAGGACCGTCGTCGAGGTGATGAAGCCGACGATGTTGTACCAGCTCGGCTCCCGGATGAAGAACAGCCCACCGACGAGGAACGAGCCGACGAGCGCCGTCCACGGGATGCCGAAACGGTTCATCGACTGCAAACCCGGCGGAAACAGCCGCTGCACCGACATCCCGTAGAAGGTCCGAGTCGAGGTGCCGGTGTAGACCCATCCGGTCCCGGCCGGTGAGATGACGGCATCCCAGATCAACAAGGCGGCGAAGCCGGCCAGCACCCCGATGCCCGCCGCGTGGAGCTCTCGGTAGAACGGGCCGGTCGCCCAGGCCGAGGTCCCAAGCGCCGACCAGTTGCCGACTTTCACGCCCAGGCTGCCCCAACGGATCCCACCGGTGAACGCGAGTTGGAGCAACGAGTAGAGAACGATCGCGATCAGGACGGAGAGGATCGTCGCCCTCGGAACGTCCCTCTGGGGTCGGCGCGCCTCCCCCGCGTACTCGAGCGCTTGGCGGAACCCGAGGAACGAGAACACGATCCCGGTCGTCGCGACGGCCTCGAAGATCGGAGCCTTGCCCAACGGCGCAAAACCTCCGACACTCGAGCCGAAGTTGGACCCCCGGAAGGCGGCGAACACGAAGCAGAACGTGAGGGTCGGGATGATCAACTTCCACGCCACCACCCACCGGTTGACCTCGGCGAGCAGCCTGATCCCGAAGAAGTTCAAGAAGAAAAAGAGGAGCAGGAACCCGAAGGCCAGCATGATCCCCTTGGGCCAGGCGAGGATCGTGCTGTTCTTCGTGATGAGCCCCATGTCCGGGAACTTCGACGAGAGATAGGTCACCGAAGCCTCGGCCTCGATGGCCGGGACCGACACCGCCGAGAGCAGGTACGCCCAGCCGAGCAGCATGCCGGTGTAGCCGCCGTGCGTGAGTTGTGGGTACCGGGAGAGCGCGCCGGTACGCGGCAGCATGCCGGCGATCTCCATGTAGGTCAACGCGATGAAGAGCACACAGATGCCGCCGATCACCCATGACACCACCGAGGCCGGACCGGCCGTCCCGTCAGCGGAGAGCACGGCGAACAGCCAGCCCGAGCCGATGATCGCCCCCAACGAAAGAGCGGTCAGCTGCGTCAGCCCCATCGTGCGATGCAACTTGAGGTCCGATCGCTCGAACCCCGAGACTTCGGTACCTGAAGCAGGTTCGCTGACGCCAGGTCGTTCCTGCGCGAGTGCCATTTATCCCCCCTCAGAACTCCGAGAGCTGCGAACAGACAACGTCGGCTACATAGCCAGCGCGAGTCTTTCAGAGGGCAAGGATTGCTTCAAGTGTCTCGGGTCGCGAACTCCCAGTTCCCGTGGGTGTTCGCGCACGAAGCCCACATCCCACATGGCCGACATAACAACCCAAGCGTTCGTTGGGTCATCTATTGCATCTTGCTATCTATTGCATCTTGTTTTCGCAAGCTATTGGCCTTCATTATGCAACCACCGCGGTGACCCGGATGCCCTCGCGCGCCCCGCCCTAACCTCTCGCCCGTGACCAAGCGCGGCTGGATCCTGTTCGGCGCGCTGGGTGTCATCTGGGGCACCCCGTACCTGCTCATCCGGATCTCGGTCCGGGACATCTCTCCACCAACGCTCGTCTTCTTCCGCACCGCGGCCGCCGGGATCCTCTTCCTTCCGGTCTTGGTCCGAGCGCACAACTTCGGACTCCTCGTCCGCCACTGGCGACCGCTCGTCGTCTACACGGTCATCGAGGTCGCGGTGCCCTGGTTGCTGCTCTCGCGGGCCGAGCAGCGCCTGACCAGCTCGCTCTCGGGGCTCCTGATCGCCACGGTGCCGCTGATCGCCGTGGTGCTCTCGTGGACGACCCGTCACGAGGGGGCGCCGGGTTGGCGCCGACTCGCCGGCCTCGTGCTCGGCTTCGGAGGGGTCGCGGTGATCGTCGGCGTCGACGTCCACCGGTCCGACGTGCTCGCGTTCCTCGAGGTGCTGGTCGTGGCGGCCTGCTACGCGGTGGGCCCGTTCGTGGTCGTCATCCGCCTGGCCGAGGTGCCGGCGATCGCCACCGTCGGCGCATCACTGATCCTCACCGGTGTCGGCTACGCGCCGGTCGGGCTCACCCATCTCCCGGGCCAGCTCTCCCCCGAGGAGATCACCTCGGTCGTCCTCCTAATCGTGTTTTGCACGGCGATCGCCTTCTTGGTCTACTTCGCGCTGATCGCCGAGGTCGGCCCGGCGCGGGCGACCGTCATTACCTACGTGAACCCCGCGGTAGCCGTGATGCTCGGGGTCCTCATCCTCCACGAGCCGTTTTCGACCGGGTTGGCGGCGGGAGTTCCCCTGGTGTTCTTGGGATCCTTCCTTGGCACGCGCGGGTCGGCCGGGTTGGCCGATCGGGGTGGCTCGGGTCGAGCAACCACCTCGGGGGCCCCCAAGGGAGCGAGGCCCGCCCACCGCCGGTCTGAGGCCTGCGATGGGCCGTCCGGTCCCGGGGCGACGCGCTCGGTCGGTAGGGTCCTTCCATGGTCGAGATCGCGTCGCTCGCCATCGGAGACCCGGCCGCACTGTGGGAGCGGCTGGGGTTCGTGGTCGACGGCGGCGCCGCCTGGGTGAGCGGCATCGAGCACCGACTGGGTTCGGAGGGACGCGGCGTCATCGCGTGGAGCCTCCGGGGGGCCGACGGCCTTGGCGAACTGCCCCTCGCCGCAGCGACCCCGGAACCTCGGCCCACCCCGCCCCACCCCAACGGGGTGATCGGCCTCGACCACGTGGTGATCGCCACCCCCGACCTGCAACGGACGATCGAAGCCTTCGAACGCCACGGCATCGGGCTGCGCCGGATCCGGGAGGTGGGCACTCCCGACCGACCGAGGACCCAGGCCTTCTTCCGTCTCGGGGAGGCCATCGCCGAGGTGGTGGGGAGCCGGGCGAACGCCGGTTCGGGGCCAGCCCGCTTCTACGGGCTGGCCTTCACCGTGGCCGATCTCGATGCGACCGCGCGCTACCTGGGGGAGCTGCTGCGCCCGGCCAAGCCCGCCGTGCAGCCGGGTCGTCGGATCGCCTCCTTGGACTGGTCGGCGGGGTCGGGCGTTCCCATCGCCTTCATGACCAGCGACCGATAGCCCAGGCTTAACCGGAACACCCGGAACGCCAGGGGCCGCAGGATTATGCTCCCTGGGCGTCGGTGACTCGCCGGGAGCACGGTCTTGTTCGGTCAGGACCAGAGCAAACCAGACCAAAAGGCAGGGCAGATTGACACAGGTCACCCAACAGCTCGAGGAGCCCGACCAGCACCAGCCGATCGACGTCGGCGCGCCACCGGCTCCTCGCCAGTTCCAAATCGTCCCGCTGCGGGGACTCCCGGTGGTGGGTGCGGTGCTGGTCGGCCTGGTGGTCACGATCGCCACCAACCGGTTGTGGGCGATCGACTTCTTCCACGTCGTCGGGGGTGGGCTCTGGACCGCCCTCGACCTGTTCTTGGGGTTCGTCCTCGGGCCGATCCTCGGACGGTTGTCGATCCCGGCCCGGGCCGAGTTCACGAGCCGCTTGATGCCCAAGATGGTCCTCATCATGCCGACCCTGGTGATCTGCACGCTGGCCGCCGGGTGGCAGCTCGCCCGACACCTCGGGTATCTCGACGCCTCCTACTCCCACCACGGCTGGGTCGTCGCCTCGTTCATCGTGGTCGCGGTGATGGCCGTGATCGCCCTCGGCATGCTGGAGCCGGCCAACGTCGCCGTGCTCTTCGAGCTGCGCAAACCAGAGCCGAACGGAGAGATCATCGCCCGCCTGATGCGCCGGTTCATCTTCACCGCCGGCATCACCGGAGCCATGCAGGTGGCGATCCTCGTCATCATGACCAGGCTGGCGACGACGTGATGACCGTGAGCGACGAGCTCAACCCGCTCACGCGCCGGCTCCCGCCCATCGCCGAACTGACGGTGGCGTCGGTGGCCCTCATGCTGGCCGGCGGGATCTACCTCGCCGCCCATCTCCCAAAGCCACCGCCCCTCGGACCGGCGGTGGGCCTGCTCGTCGCCGGTGGTGCATTGACGCTCCTGGCCGTCGGGCTCCTGAGCCGCATCCGCCCGTTCGCCTGGCACCGCTTCTTCCTAGTCGCCCGGTGGGCGCTCGTCGCCTACCTGGTGATCGCCGGGCTACTCGGGTTCGTCTTCATCTACGACCACACCCGGGGGGCGACCCTGGGAGTCCTGCTCGCGACCCTGGTGGTGTTCGCGCTGGACGTTCCGATGGTCATCGCCTTCACCGTGGCCCGCTACCAGGAGAGCGCAACGGGCTGAACCTCGTAGCCGCCGACTCGACATCGATCCTGGGGGGACATGCCGGACATTCCATCGACCACCGAAGATGCTTCTCCGGCCTTCCTCACCGAGGTGCTCCGGGTCGAAGGGGTCATCGGCCCCGAGACCGCTGTCGCCGAGATCGAGCACGAACCCATCGGTGTCGGGGTGGGGATCGTCGGTCAGCTGGCCCGCCTCCACCTCCGCTACCAGGGTGAGGCGGCCGGAGCCCCCGGCAGCGTGGTGCTCAAGATCCCCTCGCAGTTCCCCGAGAACCGGGCGGTCGGCGACCACTTCAAGTTCTACGAGCGCGAGGGCCGCTTCTACCAGGAGATCGCCGGCAAGATGCCGGTCCGGGTCCCCGCCTGCTACTGGAACCACATCGACCCCGAGAGCGGAACCTTCGCCCTGGTGATGGAGGACCTGAGCAACCGCGTCAGCATCAGCCAGATCGCCGGGGCGGGTCACGACCGCGCCGCCCAGGCCTTGGGCGCCATCGCCGGGCTCCACGCCGCGTGGTGGAACTCGCCCACCCTCGACACTCTGGGGTGGATGCCCTACCTGGACGACCCGATCAACCTGTCGGCCGGCGAGCAGTACCGCCTGGCGTGGCCGAGATTCGTCGAGCTCTTCGGCGACGCCCTCCCGCCGGGCAGCATCGCGCTCGGTGAGCGCATCCAGGTGGCGTTCGAGGATCTCATGCGGATCGGCACCAGCGAGGCCCCCACCACCGTCTGCCACGGCGACTTCCGGCTGGACAACCTCCTCTTCGACGACTCGATCGGCGACGACGGGGTCGCCGTCGTGGACTGGCAGATCGCCTACCGGGGTCCCGCCATCAGCGACGTGGCCTACTTCCTCTGCCAGTCCTTGGAGGTCCCGACCCGCCAGGCCCATGAGCCCGCCCTCGTCCGGGGCTGGTACGACGCCGTGGTCGAGCGCCGGGGCGGGGAAGCAGGCGACGAGCTGGAGGGGTACCCCTTCGACCTGGTGTGGGAGCAGTACCGCCGGAGCGCCTTGGCGACGACGGTGTACGCGGTGATCCCGGGCGGTGGCATGGACCCGGCCAACGACCGCGGTCGTGAACTCATCGCGACGATGGGTCGACGGGTCTTCTCGGCCGTCGTCCAGCTCGGCGCAGAAACCCTGCTGCCGTAGACCTCGTCGCGGCGCGCCGTGGGCACACGCGACCGGTCACCGACCGTCGTGACGGCCCCCTGACCAGCTGAGCTCGGTACCCAAGGGTGCCAAGGCGTCGGGGCGTGCCCAGGCGCGAAGATGGCAGGACGTTCGAACGTTTCACCGATCAGGCCCGCCGGGTGCTCGTCCTGGCGCAGGAAGAGGCGCGCATCCTCGGTCACGGGTTCATCGGGACCGAGCACCTGCTGCTCGGCCTGGTCCACGAGAACGGCCCGGTCGCCTCGGTGCTGGGATCGTTCGGCCTCGAGCTCGAGACCACCCGGACCAGGGTGCGCGACACCATCGGCACGGGCGAGAACGCCGAGACCTCTCCGCCGTTCACCCCAAGAGTCAAACGGGTCCTCGAGCTCTCCCTCCGGGAGGCCCTGGGACTCGGGCACCAACACATCGCACCCGAACACCTCCTGCTCGGCCTGCTCCGAGAGGGGTCGGGTCTGGCCGTCCAGGTCCTCATCTCGCTCGGCATCGATCTCGGTCGATTGCGTCAACAGACACTCACCCAGTTGGGCCGACCCGGGCCGCTCGCAGCAGTCCAGGCGATGCCGTCGGCGGGCGTCGGGCCGGGCACCATGCACGGGGCTCGGTGGTCCCCGACCCAATCGAGCTGTTCGTTCTGCGGGCGGGACACCTGGGAGACCGACCACTTCGTGTCCTCCCCCAACGCCGTCATCTGCTCGGCATGCCTCGACCAGGCCCATGAAGCGCTCCAGGCGGCGACGAAGACCGAACGGGAACTGTTCCTGGCATCGCGGGTCTTCGGCGTGCCCCCGGATGAAACATCGCTCGAGTCGCTCGCCGTGGCGGTCTCGACGGCCCTCGGCCGGGACTCGAACCAAGAGGACCTGACCCGCTCGATCGAGGACTTCGACGAGCTCCAGCCGTTCTGGGTGCTCGCAGCCGAGCACTTCCCCGTCGGCTCCAAGGTCGTCCTCGACCGGGTGCGATTCCTCGACGACTACCACGCCACCGTCCAGGTCAGGGCGATCTACCCCGGCGGCAGCTGGCTGCACCACGCGCTCTTCGTCCGATCCGACCACGGCTGGAGGATGTCGGCAGCCTCGGTGCGCGAGATCATCGGGGGCTTCGGCATCGCCACGCCGAGCTAGCCTGTCGATCCCCGAAGGCGCCCACTGCCCGATCCCACAAGCGACACAACGGGTTGACCCTGGTCCAGCGCTCGGGCGACGACGTGGTCCGCCGCCCCGGTGCCGTCCGGTCTCGGCACCCAGACCGCCGAGGGAGCGTCCTCCGGTAGGGTGCCACCTCGATGCCCGGATCCATCTTGGGAACCCGTGTTCTGCGGGTCGAAGACCCAGAACTGCTCACCGGCCGAGGAACCTTCGTCGGGAACCTGCGCCTGCCCAATCTGACCTACGCCGCGTTCGTGCGATCGCCGCTCGCCCACGCCGTCGTGGACTCGGTCGACGTGTCGGCCGCCGCTTCCGCCCCCGGGGTGCTGGCGGCCTGGCACGCCGGCGACCTCGGGATCGCCCCGTACCACGGTTTCATGGTCCTGAACCCGGCCTGTGCCCGGCCACCGCTCGCCACCGATAAGGTCCGGTTCGTCGGGGAGCCGGTCGCGATCGTCGTGGCCGAGAGCCAGGCGGCCGCGGTCGACGGGGCCGAGCAGGTGGTCGTCGAGTACACGCCGATCGCCGCGGTGGTCGACCCCGAGGACGCGCTCGCTCCCGGTGCCCCGCTGCAGTTCGAGGCCATGGAGAGCAACCTGGCCGCCGGGTTCAAGGACCGGGACGAGGTCGACCCCTTGGCCGGCGCTGACAAGGTGGTCCGGATCCGGGTGGCCAACCAGCGCGTGGCGGTGCTCCCCATGGAGGGCAACGCCATCGCCGCGGTCCCCGGCGACGACGGCGAGGGTCACGACCTCACCGTGTACGTGTCCACCCAGATGCCCCACGGCTTCCGCGACACCCTGTGCCGCCTTCTCGGCCTCGAGCGCGACACGGTCCGGGTCATCACGCCCCATGTCGGCGGCGGCTTCGGGGCGAAGGCCGGGGTGACCGCCGAGCATCTGGTCGTGGTGGCCGCCGCGACCCGCCTCGGCCGGCCGGTCACGTGGGTCGAGACTCGTTCGGAGAACCTGGTCGCCATGCCTCACGGGCGGGGCCAGGTCGACTACGTGGAGCTCGGCTTCGACGCCGAGGCGCGGATCTCGGGGATGCGGGTCCGGGTCGTCTCCGACGCCGGCGCCTACGCGGGGTTCGGAGGTGCGCTCGCCCTCGGTCCCACCCGACTCATGGCCCAGGGCGTCTACCGAATCCCGGCCATCCGCTACGACGTGGCCGCGGCACTCACCAACACCACCCCGATGGGGGCGTTCCGCGGTGCCGGACGCCCCGAGGCAGCGGAGTTCCTGGAGCGGGTCATGGACCTCGCCGCTGACGAGCTCGGCCTGGACCCGGTCGAACTGCGACGGCGCAACCT
>JAJYVS010000057.1 GCA_021791895.1 Actinomycetes bacterium
CTTGTTCAAGAAGCCATGGGTGCCAAGCATCTCGCCGTGGTCGCTCGAGTACACGACCCACGTGTTGTCGGCGATCCCCGTTCTCTCCAGGGTGTCGAGAATCTGGCCGATCGACTCGTCGATCAACGTCACGTTGGCGAAATAGTGCCGACGAACGTCGCGGGCGCGCTCGTCGGTCAGGGTATCGCTGCTGCTGTAGCGCAAAAAGCTCCGCAAGAAGACAGAGAGCGGCCCATCTTCTGGGATCTCGGGCCGGCGGGTGGAGTCGAGGGTGACGTCGGCGTCCTCGTATCGACGGACGTACTCGGCCGGGGCGTCCCAGGGATCGTGGGGGCCGGGGAACCCGACCCACAGAAAGAACGGATCCTCGCCGCGGTAGTTCTCGAGCCACTCCACCGCCCGTCGGCCGACCCATGTGTCGAGGTAATGCTTGGCCGGCAGCGGGCTCGGGTCGACGGTCCACGTGGGCTTCGAGTCCCGGCGAGACTCGCGGTTGCGACGCCAGGGCGTGCGCTCTCGCACGAACCTCCGGTAGGTGTCGAGCAGGCCCAGCTCGTCGAGGTCGTCGGTGTAGGGGTTGCGGACGAATCCGCAGGCGAGCTTGCCGACCACCTCGAGCACCTCTTGAAACCCCATGGCCCGCATGAGCGGGAGCCCGTCGTCGACGTCTGGATAGTGGGGAAAGAGGTGCATCTTGCCGATGGCACTGGTGTGGTACCCGGCATCTCGGATCGCCTGGAGCATCGTGGGCAGCTCGGCCGAGGAGAAGTAGTCGTTCTCGAAGGCTCCGTGGTCTCGCACGTAGCGCTCGGTCATGAGCGAGACGCGAGCCGGCACGCACAGGGGGCCCTGACAGAACACATCGTTGAAGAGAGCGCCCTCTCGGGCGAGCCGGTCCATGTTGGGTGTCCGCACGACCCCGTGCCCCCGTGCCCCCATGACGTCGCCCCGGTGCTGGTCACTCAGGAGCCAGAGGATGTTCGCCCGGCCGGTCATGTTGAAGGACCCTCCTCGCCCGGCCCGAGGATCCGTCCTGCCCGATGTGCGCGGGTCAGCTGGGCATCCACCTCGAGCCCCCCGAAGCCGTCACCGGCAAAAACTATCAGAGTGATAGTAAGTCTTTCAATCTGTGAGCCTTGGTCGGAAGCCGGGACTCCGTGGAACTGGGAGGGGCTCGGACGTCACGTCGCCGAGGACCCGGTGCTGGCCGTCGTGAACAAGCCATCCGACACGGTGTATCCCCGGGCCATCCGGGTGGACTCGACAGTGACCGCGGCCGATATCCGTTGGCCGACCGACCCCAGCCTCGCCCAAGACACCGTGCGTCGGCTCACCCGGGCGGGGCGCACAGTGGCCCAGGTCGCGCCCGTCGCCGGTCCATCCACGGGTGAGGGACCGCTCCCGGGCCGGCGGGCAGCGCTGTCGGCGCTGACCCGGATCCTTTGGCGCCGCTCGGGCGGAGCCAACGTCGAGGTGCAGCGTCTGACCGAGGAGGCCGCCTGGAAGGTGCATGCCACGGCGAATGGGGGGCGAACGGACTGCTCGTGGTCGCCCGCGGGTGGCGCTCGATTGGGCTCAGCGTCTCGTGCCGGCGGGGCAAAGGCACGGCCGAAGTGCGCATCTCACATCCGAAGCGCACTGACAGCGTCCTCCTCCGCCGTGCCGAGAAGAGTCGGCTGGCCCGCATGGGAGCGGCGCTTTCCTGTTCGTTCGGCGGCCCCATACGCTTATTTCCAGGAGAAGAGGTCATTGGTCCTGGTCCAGAGAGCATCTAAACGTCAACTTTAGAGTCAGAGTAAGAGGTCGCCGCCTGCCTGCCAGCCGCCGGTGCCCGATGCCGGGGGACGGCGAGGCAGTAGTTGAGGCCACATGGCGACCGAGGGCTCGGGGTGCCACCCACTTTCGGGTACGGATCCCCGTTCGCGCCACGGTTGGGCCCCTAAAGGGCGATCCGCTCGTGTCGGTTCGGGGAAGCACCCCGGTCTCGGTGTCGGGAGCGTCCAGGGCGACACGGTGGGGGGCATCCCCGGTGCCCGCGGCTCTCCTCCGGCGCGACCAACGGCTCGGAGCCCGGCGACGCGGTGGTGTGGGGGGCACCTCGAACAGGTACGTCTCTGACGGCGCCATCGTGGTCGGGTGAACATGGTCTCGCCCAGGGGGAACGTCGACGCGGTCTGTGAGTCAATTAATTCCTTTCGACCCGTCCGGCTCGACTCATCGGTTACGTCTCGCCCTCTGGTTCGCAATCAGCCGCGCGAGCGTCGGGCCTGAGGGGCACCCGATAGCCCTTCGCGCCACATAGAGCCGGGAAGTGCGCCGGCAGGGCGGCCGAGCGCGCGCCCCTCGGCGGGTCGCCTAGCGTCGGACCGCATCGCAACCGGCCAACCCCTCGACTCTGCCGCGCCGGAGGCTCCGGCCGGTCGCCCCGACTCCGGCGAACCGCCCGACCTCACCGTGGTCGTCCCGTTCTACAACCCCGGCGCGGCCCTGCGCCCAACGATCGAGCGGGCGGTGACCGCGCTCTCGGCGGCCGGGTGGACCTTCGAGATCGTGGCGGTGTGCGACGGTGCCACCGACGGGAGCGAGGCCACCATCGAGGGGCGCTGGCCGGGAATCCTCACCACCGTCTCCTACCGGCCGAACCGGGGGAAGGGCTTCGCCGTGCGCACCGGGATGGCCCAGGCCCGGGGGCGCCTGGTCGGTTTCATCGACGCCGACGGTGACATCCCCCCTGAGGTGCTCCCCGAACTGGTGGCCCGGGCCGAGGAGACCGGGGCCGACATCGTCTTCGGCTCCAAGCGGGCCAAGGGGTCGACGCCCCACCAGCCCTGGGTGCGCCGGGCGGCATCCTCGGGCTATCGCCTCCTTGTCCGGATCCTCTTCGATCTCGAGGTCGCCGACACCCAGACCGGGGTGAAGCTGCTCAACGGAGCGCTGGCCCGGGCGCTGGTGGCCGAGATGGTCGAGGAGCGCTTCGCTTTCGACCTCGAGATGTTCGTGCTCGCCCGGCGGCTGGGCTACCGCCAGTTCGTCGAGGTGCCGGTCCGGTTAGACAAGCGCTATACGTCCACCGTCTCGCTGGGGGAGGCACGGTCGATCCTGGTAGATACCCTCAAGCTCTTCTTCAGGTTTAGGCTCAGAAAGGGGGTCCGGACGCCTCGGCCCCGAACCAGCCCGGGAGCTTCAGAGGCCGGGCAGAGTGACCCGGCGCACGCCGGGCGGCGGGTGCCAGATCAGGACGTGGATCCCGGCTGAATCGATGACCTGGCGGGCGCCCAGGCGGTACTCGATCTGATCGATGGCTGCCCGGGTGTTGGCGAGGGGGGTGGTCTCGAGGCCCTGGCGGTAGGAGAGGACGAACTCGACGACCGGGGCCGTGACCGGCACCGTCCCAGCGCCGACCGGTGCCTCCAAGGCGTAGATCGAGGGGCGGGCGGCGAAGCGCCCGATGAACCCGTTCGAGGCGATGACCTCGGCGTCGGACGGCGTGGCGGCCAGGGCCCGGGCCAGGACCGCTGCGGCCGGGGCGCTGGTGCGGACGAAGTACGGGGTCGACCTCGGGATCCACACCACGCCCAGGACCACCGACTCGACCAGGGCGGCCAACCCGACGGCCAGCGCCGCCAGCCGCCAGGGCCGGGACCGCCGGCTCAACCAGGTGAGGGCGAGGACGCAGCCGACCGGCACGAACAGGAAGACCGGGAAGATCTGGAAGGCCGCCTCGGGCTGGATGACCGACGCCTGGGCGTTGAGGACCGCGGGGATGATGAGCACGGCGGCCACCGGGAGCCCGAGCGCGCTCACCACCCCGAAGAGCCCCGGTCCGGCCAGGGCCTGCCAGACGTCCCGGCGCTTCTGGTTGACCATGTCGAGGACGAGGCGGGGGTGGCGCAGCGCCCCCAGGGCCACCTGGAGGGCGTGCACCTGGGCGCCGGGCGCTGGGGTCGCCAGGTAGCCGTAGGTCGTGGCGAGCTGGCTCCCCTTGTCGAAGCCCAGGGCATCGAAGACGAGGACCCAGGCCACGGTCACCGCCCCGAGCACCAGTCCTGGGCGCCACAGGCGGCGACCCGAGATGACGAGCCCGACGCCGATCCCGAGCAGGGCGACAGACTCGACCGTGCCGCACGACAGCGTGAGCACGGCCCAGATCGCCCCGGCCACGAAGCGCCGGTTCCACAGGCTGCGGGCGGCGAGGAGCGCGAAGAGCGCAGCGAAGATCTCCAGGTGGACGTCGAACGCGTCGGACCACCAGATCCACGGGTCGATGGCCAGGACCACCAGGGCCCCGCCGAGCACGAGTTCCTTGGCGCGGGCTCCGGTCCCAAAGTGGTCTCGGACCAACTCGGCGATCCAGAAGAACGCGATCAGCTCGGCGGCCACGGTGGCCAGGTCCTGGAGCACGAGGAGGACGAAGCCACCGGGGTCGACGTACTCGAAGAGGGCGAGCGGGTAGATGAACAGCTCGAAGTGGTTCTGGAGGAACGGGTTGGTCCGATAGAGCGTCGAGGTGGGGGAGAGGTGGCCCCCGGCGATCAGGTGCCATGCCTGGTAGAAGAGGGCGTAGTCGGAGGTGAGCGAGAACCGCTGCCACAGGTGCATGCTCACCAGCACCAGCCAGACGAACTGGCCGAGGAAGACTGCGAGGGCGACGGCCTTCCAGGGGATGACGGGGCGGTTGGGCTGGCGCCGCTGTCGCGTGGTCGTCCCGACGCCGCTCGACGCCCCGAACCTGGTCAGCGTGGTCGTCGTATCGACGTCGTCGGGGCAGGGGGGATCCATGGGTCAGGCGATTGTGCCTGACTTCGCCGGCGTCGTGGGGCGTCACCCGGTTCCACGTGACACCCGGTTGTGCTGGGCGGATGCCGGTGACCAGGCCCAACGGGAAGGGTGCCAATTTCGACGAGAAAATTCCCTTTTCAGGCTGGGTCAGCGGCTACGCTCGGCCGTGCGGAGGGGAGAGCCCTGCGGGCGACCCGGGACGTCGGGCCCGTGGGCGCTGCATCGCCTCTCGCCGAGCGCAGTGCGAACAGCTGGTACGGGTAACCACCCGTTCCTGACAGGTCGAATCTTGAGCGAGGCCAGGTGACGATCCAGGAGGAGTCGAGGGCGCGACCGGCGCCGAACCGTGGCTCAGTTCATCCCGGGGGTGACGGCGATCGGGACCGACAGCTGGTCCATGCCTTCCTGACCGGGGACGTCGACGCCTTCTCCGTGATCGCCAGCGAGCACTACCAGAGCCTCCGCACCCAGGCCCGACGTCAGCTCGGCCCCACCGGGCAGGTCGAGGACGCGGTCCAGGAGACCTTCGAACGGGCCCTGAAGGGGATCAGGCGCTTCGGCCTCACCGGTGAGTACCGGTTGGGCCCGTGGTTGAGCCGGATCCTCTCTAACGTCTGCGTCGACCAACGGAGCCGTTCGGCCCGCCACATGCGGCTGATTCAGGCGGCCGCAGCCCTGCCGGTCCTATCGGACGACGTCGCCGATGAAGCGAGCGACCCCCAGACGGTCGAGATCGTCCGCAACGCGCTGCGCGAACTTCCCCAGACCCACCGTCGGGCCGTCCTCCTGCGGGAGCTGAACGGCCTCGCGTACGACGAGGTGGCCAAGGCCGAGAACATCTCGGTCGAGAACGCCAGGGCTCGGGTGTCACGAGGCAAGAGCTCGTTGCGCCGGGCGCTGCACAAGATCCGGGGCGTGATCCTCCTGCCGCTCCCGCTGGTTCGTCTCGCGGGCCGGCTCCGGGGTGACGCCTTCGGACTGGGCCACCGGGCCAAGGCGGTGGCCCCCCCGAGCGGTCGACTCCCGCGTGGCGGCACCGGTTCGACGATCGTAGACCAGCTTGCCGGGCGGTTGGTCAACACGCCGCTCGGGCAAAGCGCCTGGGCCATCATGTCCAGCCCCCCAAAGGGGACCTTCGTTTTCGGCCTGGCCGCGACGGTGGCGACGGTTTCGGCCTCGACGGTCCTCCTGAACCAACAGGTCGCCGCGTCCAAGCCGCCGGTGCCGGTGAACGCCGCCAAGGCGTTCACGCCCCTCGGGGTGTCCGCAGCGCTCACCGTCCCGGCCCCGGCCCCGGCCCCGGCCCCGGCGGCGACCCCCCACAGCATCAGCCCGTCCACCCCCCCGCCGAGCTCCCCGCCCCCGTACAACTGGGTCGACCCGACCACGCAGAGCACCGACTCGACCACCATCGCCAGCCTGCCCGTCGCGTCCTCGTGCACAACCACCGACGGGGTCGCCGCTCCAGGCCCCGGGTTCACCTCAGGTTCCCCCTTGGGGATCGCTGACGCCACGGCTGTGGGGAACACCCCGACCACAGTGCTGGCGACGACCGGCTCTTCGCTTAGCCTCAACACGGCGCTCTCGGTAACGCCGTTCGGCGGTGACAGCACAACGAGCACGACGTTTACCATTTCGGCCACCGCCTGCCTGTCCTCGAGCGGTTGGTTGACCGCGATGATCACGGGAACCCAGACCTCGGCCGACATCTCGGTCGAGCTGGTTGGCGTGGTCGAAGAAGTCATTGGCTCACCGGGAGACCTCGGCTACATCTTCCGGGGGACTGTGGTCAGTCAGGGCCAGCAGGTGTCGTTGCTATCCGGTGCCCAATTCGCTGCCCAGCTCGCGGTGGCCGAGCCGGCCAACACGGCCCAGTTGACGATCGTCCTCCTCGGGGGATCGACCACCGCGTCCGCGACGAACTCGTCGACCGGCTCTGGGGGTCAGTCAACCACCTCCTCCGGGTTGGCCCCGTCGATCAGCGAGTTCAACCCGGTCGGTACGACTCAGGACTCGACCTCTACTTCAGCAACTTCAGGGTCTCCAGGCTCGACCGAGGACGTCTTGCCGCCCTTTGCCCCGCTCATCGCTCCGTTCGTTACGTACGGCTAGGAAGCTTTTGGCCGGCGAAGCCGGCACAGATGAGCCAAGTTCGGCTGGACGACGTCAACTTCCAGCGCGACGCTGGTGTTGAGGCTGAGGGCAGCTCCACCAGGGCCGACACACCCAACTGCCTGCTGGACAGGGACTTCATGAAGGGATCGGAGACGATCCCGAGTGAGCGGCAAGACGTCTGCGAGAAGGGAGTCGGAATCGGAATCTCTGTTTTCGCGCGCCCTCTCGTCGGGCTGGGGCGGAGCCCCGTTAGAGCTAGAGCCACCGTCGGCGAGTGGGCCATCGTCGTCCGTGCACAGCAAGAGCCCCTGGTCAATCTCGATATCCGAGGTGCAGCATTTGGCTCTGACACCAGTCCGGAGTGCCCCGCAGGTATGGCGAGGATCGACGGAGGCTGCCGAGAGGACGATTGGCGCCCGCAGCGTGCTCGTTGAGCTCTCACGCTCGGCTGATGTTCGAAGATGAGGGGCCGGCTTGGGAGAAGGAAATCGGCCACGATGCTGCCTCGGCCAGGAATGATTGTGGAGCGCTCGGAGACGATGCTGCCGGGTCGGTGAGAGTGACCAGGTGGCATCGGTCTAGCTCGTTGCCGACGTTGCGCCACGTGCCTTTCATCTCGACCTCGGCGACACGCAGCGCGAGCAGGTCAGCCGGCAGATTTGGGTGTGGAACTGGAAGCGGTCCTCGCCAGCGACCCCGGGGGCCCAATTCTGATCTTCTGGCGCACGATGCAGTGCTCGCTGGCCCGTCGGAGGTATCGGTGACTCTTCGAGCGATTGAACGCCTCCTGAACATCAGGCTTGGTGACGCTCACAGGTGCCAAACCCTGCCGATGATGACGTGACCGTTACGCCGCGCCGTCGAACCTCCAGACCTCTCCAGTCCGGTGAGCCCGACAAATCGCTCCCAAGGTGGCGCGGCGAGCGCCATGGTCACTTTAGGCGTTTGTGACAGCGCGCTATGTGCCCATGCCATGGTTCCGGCTGGTTTGGGAAGGTTTCGGGAGCTGCCGAAGATTCCGGGCTGTCACAGAACTCCGGCCTGCATAGTTGAACTAAATGGAAGTTGCCGAGTCGACGACGGTGTCCTATCGTCGAGCGAACTTTCTGGCTCGGTTGCTGGCGCAGTTGCCGGTCAGGACTGGGCGGTGGGAGTGCGGAGGACAGGGCGGTCGCACGGTCGCCCTGCAGAGCAGCGAAGGAGACCACAGTTTGAATATCCTGAAGAGGCTACGGCCTCATCGTCCGATCGGTGCGGTCGTCGCCGCGATGCTCGGGGTCGTGAGCATCTTGGGAGCGACGCTCGGTTTCGCTGGCACTGCGTCGGCGAACCTCATTTCTACGCCGATCGTTGGAAACGCGGTTGGGCTGATCTCGGGCGGGAGCGCGAACTCCCTCGTGGCCGGCAAAGCGGGTCAGCCGGGACAGATCCTGCAGTTCGCTCTCTCTGACACGGGAACCGTGACATCCAGTGTGACGTCAGGGACATGGGCCAACGGTGACTCGATCAACATTCCCGTGTTCCCGGCTGGTGGCGCGACCAACAACGTCACCACCGGCGATTACGTGGAGTACACCAGCTCGAGTGTGCCGTCGTTGCTCTGCATCGCTGGCGGGGCTGGAGTGACCCAGCCAACGTTCAACGTCACGTTCACGACCAACCCGAACGACACGGCGGCTGACATCACGGCCGGGCTGACGGACCTGATGAAGATCACCTTCACGGACAGTCCCTCGATCGGATCGGCCACCGACTTTCTGTGCTACATCAACGGGATCCAGTACACGACCGGTGGCGCTGTGCCTGCCGGGGGCGTGGCGTTCGTTGGGACCGGCACTCCGCTCGCGCCGTGTGTCTCCGACGAGGCGGTCTACGAACAGGGCACCGCTCCCAACGGGACTTGCCCGGTGGACGGGACGAGCATCTACGAGCAGGCGTTGACCGTCGCTTCGAACGGCACCGTGGTGCTCGAGTCGATCACGGCGAACAGCCCCGCTATCTCGGTTCTCCCGTTCGCCAAGGCAGCCCCGATCAGCAACATTGTGATCACGGAGACGGCGCCGGCCGAAGTTGACCCCGCCGCCACTCTGACCGCGCCGCAATATGTCTGCATCACGTCGAACACAGGCACCTTCGGCCTAACGGCTACCTCGCCGACAATCACGGTGACCCCGTCGAACGTCGGTGGCACGGCGACCATCAGCCCGGCCATTACCGGGGTGACGGGTACCATAGGGGCTTGGAGCACGATCGCGTTCGAGGTGCTCACGCCGTCGAGCACAGTCCCGACGACCTTCACGCTCGCCGGAATCACGGTGAATGCCCCCGGTACCGTTGGTCCGGTCACTGCGACCGTGCTCCAGAACGTGACGTCTGTGACGGGTGGTACCTGCACAGGAGGAACCCCGGAGACGTCCACCCTGCAGATCTACGCCGTCGGCCAGCCGACCGGGAACACCCGGATCGCCGGATCGACCGCCGACCAGACTGCGGTGGCGTCGCTCGAGAACGAGTATCCGCCCCACCCGGGCTTCTGCATCCCTGCTGGCATCTTTGCGGTGCCAGCTCGGCCGGAGACCGGGAGCTCGGTGGTGCTCGCGACTGACGGCAGCTGGCAGGACGCTTTGACGGCGAGCTACCTCGCAGCCTGGCTCCACACCGGTGTGCTGCTCACCCCGACCGACAGCTTGTCGACCTACGCGGCCATCGCCATCCAGCAGGAAGGCGTGAGCAACGTGGTGATCGTGGGTGGCACCCTGGCGGTGAGCCAGGCGGTCCAGAACCAGCTGGCGGCCACCCCGGCGTACAACTGCGGCGGGGCGACACCCATGCTGAATGCTCTGGGTCAGCCCATCAATCTCAACGTGCAGCGGATCGCCGGCGTCACCGCCGACGGCACAGCCGCAGCCGTGGCGACCTACGTCGACTCGGGGTACGTCAACGATCTGAACATCTCGGGTTCGTTCAAGAACGCGCTCGGTGGACCGATCTACAACGACACCCTGGGCACCGACTCGGGTTCGGCTCCGACGATCGCGGTCCGGACGGCCATTCTGGTAACCGACAACTCTTACCAGGACGCCGCCTCGGCCGCCCCGCTTGCCTACGCCGAGCACCTGCCGATCTTGCTCACCCCTCAGGCTTCCCTGGGAACCGATGCTGAGACGGCCCTTCTGGACCTCGGGATCCAGCAGGTGATCGAGCTCGGTGGCCCTCTGGCCATCTCCAACTCGGTCAACGCCAGCCTGATCTCGCAGGGGATCTCGGTGCTGCGGATCGCTGGGGCCGATGGTTCAGAGACCTCCGTTCAGCTGGCGAAGTTCGAGCTGAACCGGTACGGGGTCGGCAACGGCATCTGGACAGGGACCGGGACCACCTCCGGAGCCTTCGGCTCGTGCACCGGCACTGCCACCTTCGGACCGATCAACTACTCGACCGGCTGCACCGTGGTGGTGGGTCTCGCTCGCGGTGACTTCTTCGCCGATGCTCTGACCTCGGCCGTGGTGACCGGAAGGAACCATGAGCCGGTGATCCTGGCGGAGAACCCGACGACGTTGGGCTCGTATGCGACGTCGTTCTTCAACACCTCCGGAAACGGTTATGGAGTCGACCCGCAGTTCGTGACGCCTCCTGTGACCATGGTCCCGAGCAGTGGGACGACGGTCAGTTCGATCACCGTGTTTGGTGGTCCTCTGGCCATCGCTCAAAGCACCCTGCAGGCGGCGTTGAACGCCATCTCTGCGGGGTAGGAGCTGTGGTGGGCTCGCTGTAGCCCTGTAGTGGCAATAGAGACGAGGGGCCCTCGGGCCCCTCGTCTCTATTGCGCATCGTTCACTTCGCGCCGGGGAAGCGAGGGGGCCGAACGGTGCGGCTTGCCACCGATGGGGTCCCTTCAGAGTTGGCTGGAGCGTCAGCAGAGCAGATAAGGGACGTGCGAAGGATTCGGAATGCAAGCAGTGCTCACGTGACCATGTCGAACTTTGGTGCGGCCGCGTCAGGCACTTTGGCAGATGGACGCCAACGCAAGCGGCGTCGTAGGCCATTCGGACTGATTGAACGGAGATCGTTCTTTCCGTAGTGTCGAGACCAGACGCTCGTGGGACAGGTTGCCTTTGATTGAAGGTGGCCCAGCCCCGCTCAGCGGGAAAGACCAGGGGAGCTGAACATGCCGATCAGGGAAACACTGGGCGGAGTCCGTCGTCTTCGTCCCTCAAGGATCGTCAGGGGTCTGCTCCCGGTTGTCCTCGCCATGGGTCTCGTGACCGGGACGTTCGCCGCCGCGTTCGGTGCCGTGCCACACCTGGGGAGCACGGTCACCGGGGTCATCTTTTCCGGCACCAGCCAGGCTGAGAACACCTCCACGTCCTGGACTGTGTACTTTTCGACGAGTCCCGCGGGACAGCTCAGCGCAGGCGGCTCGATCACGATCGATTTCGCCCCCGGGTTCTCGATCGCCAGCCCAACAACGGTTGTGCTCGGCAGTGAATTTCTTGATTGCACTGATACGAGCGTGGTGACCGGATCACAGATTGTCATCACCTTGGTCAATGTCGCAGGGCAGACGTGTGATATTCCAGGAAGCACACCCACGGACGTGATTCTCCAGGGGGTTACGAATCCGGGGGCCGGCACCTACCCAGCCTCTGACTTCACGGTCGCTACCAGTTCGGACACGGCCCCTGCTGCGAACATTGATGCCGTCACGATCACGAGCGCCTCGGGTGGCGTCTCGAACGTCACATTCACTGGCACATCGATGGCGGCGAATGTGACAACGTCATGGACCATTGGATTCACCACCGGTCCCAGTGGAAACCTCAGTTCCAGCAGCCAGATCGTCGTCACATTCGCCCCGGGTTTTAGTATTCCCAGCGCCTTACCGACTGAGGCGATTAGCGGGCTTGGTGGCTGCTCGACCGGGACGGCGGACGGGATTGGCCAAACCGTCACCATCACCCTGGGTGGCGGGGGATGCGTCGTGGGCAACTCGAGCCCCGTCGTGCTGCTCATCGACGGGATCACGAACCCTGGGGCCGGCAGCTACGCCAACACCCTGTTCAGCGTCTACACGAGCTCGGATGTCAATCCAGATTCGCCCGCCAGCAATGTCGTCATCGGGGGCACCGGCTCGGTCCTCACCACCGCGGCCTCTTCGGTGACCGCCGGGGGCGCGACGCTGAACGGGACGGACAATCCCGGTGGTGCCCTGCAGACCTGCAACTTCGCCTACAGCACGTCGAGCACGTTGGCCGGGGCGATCATCGTCGCCGCTCCGAGCCCGGGCTCAGGGTCAAGCCCGGTCGCCGAGACGCTCGCGGTCACCGGGCTCTCGGCAAGCACGACCTACTACTTCCAACTCGAGTGCACCAACGGCAACGGCGGGATCCTCAGCTTCTTCACCGGCACCGGCTCGGTCCTCACCACCGCGGCCTCTTCGGTGACCGCCGGGGGCGCGACGCTGAACGGGACGGACAATCCCGGTGGTGCCCTGCAGACCTGCAACTTCGCCTA
>JAJYVS010000018.1 GCA_021791895.1 Actinomycetes bacterium
AGGACGCCGACGGCGCCGACGTGGCTCGTGTTGAGTACCGGTTGCTGCGCAACTCGGTGGTGCGGGAGGTGCAACGGGGTCGGCTGACCCGGGAGGACGTCTGCGACGCCCACCCCGAGCTGCTCCGAGCGGCACGCAACGTGGGCAGGCCGAACGGTGAGCGCTGCCCGATCTGTGAGTCGGCCGACACCGTCGAGGTGACCTACGTCTTCGGCAGTCGGCTGCCGCCGGGGGGACGCTGCCCGGGGAGCGTCGCCGAGTTCGAACGGCTTCGGCGCCGCAAGGAGCCGGTGCTCTGCTACGACGTCGAGGTCTGCCCCGAGTGCGCCTGGCACCACCTGACCCGGAAGTACCCGGCTGGCGGCCGGCGGGACGGCCGGCGGGCCGGCGGGGCGCTGTGAGCCCTCGGGTCGACGTCCAGACCCTGCGAGGCCGCAAGCGCCGCGACGGTGCCGAACCAATCGTCATGGTGACCGCCTACGACCACCCCGGGGCGTCCATCGCCTCGGCCGCCGGCGTCGACCTCATCCTGGTCGGCGACAGCGTCGCCAACAACGTCCTCGGTTACGAGGACACCCTCTCGGTGACCGTCGACGATATGGTGCACCACATCGCCGCGGTGGCCCGGGCCCGCCCCGAGTGCCTGATCGTCGGGGACATGCCCTGGATGAGCTACCACCTGGGCTCCGAGGATGCGGTCTTCAACGCGGCCCGGCTGATCCGGGCCGGTGCGCAGTGCGTGAAGCTCGAGGGGGGCCGGAAACGGGTGCCGGCGATCGAGGCGATCGTCAACGCGGAGATCCCCGTGATGGGCCACCTGGGCCTGACTCCCCAGTCGGTGCACGCGATGGGGGGCATGCGGGTCCAGGGACGGCGGGTCGACGCCGCGGGGGCCCTGATCGCCGACGCGAAGGCCGTCGAGGCAGCGGGATGCTTCGCCGTGGTGGTCGAGGGCGTGCCCGACGCCCTCGGGGCCGCCGTCACCGCGGCCCTCGAGATCCCGACCATCGGGATCGGCGCGGGGGCCGACTGCGACGGCCAGGTGCTCGTGTTCCACGACGTGCTCGGGCTCGGCCCGGCCCGGGCGCCCAAGTTCGTCCGCCGTTACGCCAACCTGGCCGAGGACGCCGTCAAAGCTTTGGCCGCCTTCGCGGCCGACGTGCGGAGCGGGGCCTTCCCGACCGCGGCCGAGAGCTATGAGGCCTCCGAACAGCTGCGGGCCGCGCTGGCCCCGAGGTCCGAACGGGCCTGACCGGCGAGAGCCCGAGGTGGACTAGCATCACTGCGCCGATCGGGGACCGAGCGTGGCGAGGCCCCCGGTCACCCTGCCCCGTAGCGACGCGGGGCCCGGAGCCGAGGACGGCCCGGTCCAGAGGGAGGTAGGCCGGATGCGGCCCTATGAAGTCATGGTCATCTTCGACGCCGGGGCCGATCCGTCGGCCATCCAGGCCGTGGTCGACCGGACGCTCGAGACGGTCCGGTCCTCCGGGGGGACTCCAGGGACCGTCGACCGCTGGGGTCGGCGACCGTTCGCCTACGAGGTCAACCACCGCCGAGAGGGGTACTACGTCTTGATCGAGCTGACCGGGGTGCCCCAGACCCTGCAGGACCTCGACCGGCTGCTCTCGCTGGCCGACGAGGTGATTCGACACAAGGTGATCCGGCTGCCCGACAACGTGGCCGGTCGTACTCCCGGGCCCGGGGCCCCGGAGACAGCGGCGAGCCCGGTCGGCTGACCCCGGCCGGCCCGCCAAGAAGGAGGTATCGATGCCCACCGACAACACGGTCGTGCTGGTCGGGAACGTGACGAGGGACCCCGAGCTGCGGTTCACCAACACCGGCCAGGCCACGGCCAGCTTCGGCCTGGCAGTCAATCGCCGCTGGCAGAACCGTCAGACCCAGGAGTGGGAGGAGGCGACGAGCTTCTTCGACGTGGTGTGCTGGCGAGAGATGGCGGAGAACGTGAGCGAGTCGCTCACCCGCGGGGCCCGGGTCATGGTGGCCGGCCGGCTCGAGCAGCGCAGCTGGGAGTCCCAGGACGGTGACCGCCGCTCCAAGGTCGAGGTCGTCGCCGACGAGATCGGCCCTTCCTTGCGGTGGGCCACGGCCCAGGTGACCAAGAACGACCGGCGGGGGCCGAGCGACGGCGGCGGTTCCCGTGGCGGGCGGCAGGCGCCCACGCGTTCGGGTCCGCCGCCCGCCGACTTCTCGGCCGACGAGGAGCCGTTCTGATGGCCCGGAGCAACGCGCGGACAACCAGCCGTCGGACGCCGAAGGACGCCGGGCGGAGGGTGAAGAAGAAGCCCTGCGCTCTGTGTCGGGACCATATCGAGTGGGTCGACTACAAGGACGTCGCGCTGCTGCGCAAGTACATGAGCGACCGGGGCAAGATCCGTTCGCGGCGGGTCACGGGGAACTGCGCCCAGCACCAACGGGGCATCGCGCTCGCGATCAAGACCGCCCGTGAGCTCGTGCTGCTTCCCTACACCCAACGGACCGTGACCGAACGGCCGGGGGGCCGTCGCGGCGGCCGGGAGGGGCGCCCGGGGGATCGCCGGCGACAGGGACAGGGCGAAGAGACCCCGGCCGAGTCGACCACCGGTGCCGAGGACCAGGCATCCGAGGACCAGCCATCCGAGGACCAGGAATCCGAGCAGCGGGCAGCGGCAGAGGGCCAGGCGCCCGACGAACGGACCGAGGACGGCGGGGGCAGCGACGGGGAGGTGAGCTGATGCGGGTGCTCCTCCGGGACGACGTCGACGGCGTCGGGCGCCGGGGCGACATCGTTGAGGTCGCCGACGGCTACGCCCGCAATTTCCTCTTCCCGAGCGCCCGAGCCCTGAAGGCGACCGATTCCATGACCGGGCAGGCGATGGCCATGCGGCGGGCCCGGGACCTGAAGGTGGCGGCGAGCGAAGAGGCCGCCCGCACTCAGGCCGCCATCTTGGGCGGCGCGACCATTTCGATCGGCGCGCGGGCCGGTGCGACCGGGAGGCTGTTCGGGTCGGTGAGCGCCCACGACATCGCCGAGGCCGTGGCGGCCCAGAAGGGGATCGAGCTCGATCGCGCAGCGCTCGAGCTTCCCGAGCCCATCAAGTCGACCGGCACGGTCGAGGTCCCCGTCCACCTCTACGGCGAGATCTCGGTCACGCTGTCGGTGGAGGTGACGCCGGCAGGCTGAACCGGGCACGGTGGTTGTCACACCGGACCGTCAGCCTTCCCTCCATGATCCGACGGGCACCGAGGCGGGGCCGTGGAGCCTTCTCCCCAGCCCCGACGGCACCGTCCACCGCGTGTCCACAGGGTCGGACACAAGAGCGACCTGGGGATTCGGACGCGGAATCCCCAGGTTTTGCGCCTTCCGAGTCACAGCCGATTCGGTCAGGGTTATGAGCACGATGGTGCAGGCCCTCGACGACACTCGGCCCCGTCCGATCCGGCCGGTTGGCGGGCCGGCCCGCATCCCGCCGAACAACCTCGAAGCCGAGGAGTCCCTACTCGGCGCCATGCTCCTGTCATCGGACGCCACCGCGGTGGCTATTGAGACGTGCGGCCCGGAGGACTTCTACAAGCCGGCGCACGGGCACATCTTCGCGGCGATCATCGCGTTGTTCGAGCGGGGCGAGCCGGTCGACGTGGTGACGGTGCGCGACGAGCTGACCCGTTCGGGGCTCATCGATTCGGTCGGCGACCCCGCCGTCCTCGTGGCCCTCCAGGCGAACACCCCGTCGATCGCCAACGCGCTCCACTACGCGCGCATCGTCGAGGAGCACGCACTCCTGCGGCGGATGATCGGGGTGGCCGGCGAGATCGCCGACCTCGGCTACAGCGTGCCCGAGGATGTGGGCGCGGCCGTCGACGAGATGGAGGCCAAGGTCTTCAACGTCGCCCAACGGCGGACCACCGACTCCATCAAGTCGCTCCACGACGTCCTGCTGCCGAGCCTCGACCGGATCGAGGAGCTGTCCCACGGACGAGACTCGGTCACCGGCATCGCCACCGGGTACAGCGACCTGGACAACATCCTGGCCGGACTGCAGCCTTCGACGCTCACCATCGTCGGTGCCCGGCCGGCAGTCGGCAAGACCAGCCTGGCCCTCGGGATCCTGGCCCATGTGGGCATCGAGCTGCGCCGGCCGAGCCTGTTGTTCTCGCTCGAGATGGGACATCTCGAGCTGTGCCAACGACTGCTGGCTTCAGAAGCGCACGTCGACGGGCAACGCGTTCGGACCGGACGGCTCCTCGAGGGCGACTGGCGCAAGCTGGGCGTGGCGGTGAGCCGGCTCGACAGCGCCCCCATCTTCATCGACGACAACCCGAACCTCACCGTGATGGACATCCGAGCCCGAGCCCGGCGCCTCCGCAAGAGCGAGGGCGAGCTCGGCGTGGTGATGGTCGACTACCTGCAGCTCATGACGGGACGGGCGAGGGCGGAGAACCGCCAGGTCGAGGTGGCGGAGATCAGCAGGAGCCTCAAGATCCTGGCCCGGGAGATCCAGACCCCGGTCATCGCGCTCTCGCAGCTCTCCCGGGGCCTCGAGGCCCGGCAGGACAAACGACCCATGCTCTCGGACCTGCGGGAGTCGGGCTCGCTCGAGCAGGACGCCGACGTCGTGCTCTTCATCTACCGAGAGGAGCAGTACGACCCCGACATCCCGATCGAGCGCCGGGGCGACGCCGAGATCATCGTGGCCAAGCACCGCAACGGCCCCACCGGTTCGGTGCACCTGGCCTTTTTGAGCCAGTACGCCCGGTTCGAGAACATGTCCCGGGTGTAGGCGGCCGGCCGGCCGGCCGCCGCCGCTCCGTCGACCCGTGCCGTTCAGGCCGGGATCTGCTTGGAAGCGAGGACCCGTTCCAGTGCCGCCCGGGCGAGTCGTCCCGAGGCCTGAGGGGGATAGGGCCACGCGGCCTGGACGTTGATCTCGCACAGGACGTAGCTGTCGGCCATCGGCGCGCCGCGGGCCCCGCCACAGGAGTCCGATTCGTGCGACGGGCATGCCGGTACTCCTTCGGTCTCCGGCCGATCACCCCGGCGCCCGACGCAGAAGGTCGGCGCCGTGATCGACGGTCTCTGTCGGATCGGTGGGATCGATCGACGACCCCGAACCTACGCCCTCGCGGCGGTCCCCGACCGTCGTCGAAGGAGCGAGCGGAGCAACGCGCCGGCGCCGGCGCTCGTCATGCCTCGGCGAGCCCGCCCTCCTCGGGGGCAGGGCCAGGTCGGGGTCGCCGAGCGGCCCGAGGTGGCTCGCCCGGTGGCGGGCGAAGGCCGGCATGGCCAGGGCCAGGGCGACCGCGCCGGCGACGCAGATGGCCCCCCCGGACACCACCGAGAACTGGGTCCCGGCGAGGGCGGCGACGCCGCCCGACTCGAGGTCGCCGACGCGGGGCCCGCCCTGGACGACGGCGAGCTGGATGGCGATGATCCGACTCCGGAACTGCTCGGGGACGACCGTCTGGAGGATGGTGTTGCGCAGCACCGCCGAGATCACGTCGGCCCATCCGGCCACGGCCAAGAGCCCGAGGGCCAGCCACAGCAGGTGCGAGAGCCCGAACCCGGTGATGGCGAAGCCCCAGACCACCACGGACACGACGACCGCCCGGCCGCGGTGGTCCAGCCGGGCCACCCACCCGGTGGTGAGTGCCCCGATCAGCGCGCCGAGGCCGGGCGCGGCGAACAGGTAGCCCACGATGTCGGGCCCGCCGTGGAAGACGGCGAGTCCGATCGCCGGGAACAGGGCTCGGGGCATGCCGAAGACCATGGCGTTGATGTCGATCAGGTAGGCGCCCTGCATGACCGGCCGGCCCCGGAGGTAGCCGATCCCCTCGACGATGGAGCGCAAACCGGGCCGGTCCGCCCCGGCTGCCGGGGGAATGGGCCGCATCATCGCTGTCGCCACGATGGCGGCGAAGAAGGTGAAAGCATCGATCCCGTACACCCAGGCGATGCCGGCCCGCCCGATGAGCAGCCCGGCCGCCGCTGGCCCGACGACGGCGCCCAGCTGGAACAGCGCCTGGAGGAACGACAGGGCGGCGACTAGGTTGTCCGGGCCGACAAGGGCGGGTACCACCGAGTTGCGGGCCGGGTTCGAGAACCCCGCCAGCCCGGCCGCGACCGCGCTGATCAGATAGAGCGCCAGGAGGGACGGGTGGGCGGCCAGGGCGTTGAGGGCGAGGCCGCCGCTCGCGAAGGTGAGGGCGACGCTCGAGACGAGCAACAGGAGCCGTCGGTCAACCGCATCGCCGACCGAACCCCCGATCAACGAGCCGACGACGAGCGGGATCAGCTGGGCGATGCTGATCGCACCCACCTGGAACGACGAGTGGGTCTCGGCGTAGACCTGGAAGGGGATGGCGACGACCGTGAGCTGGGAGCCCAGGGTGGACACCAGCTGGCCGAAGAAGAGGAGCCGGAACTCGCGGCTCTCCCGTAGCGGCGCGGGGTCGACGAGGATCCGGCGGGACACTGCCGGCGAGACCTAGGGCATGGGCCCCGGGCGCTTCGGCGCGCCGGAGCTGCCAGCGGTGTCCCGGTCAGGGTACTCGAGCGCGTACGGAGGGGTCGGCGTCCCCGCCGGGAGCCCGGGTTCGGGGACCCCGGTCCCGGCGACCAGCCGGAGCGGGATGACGCCGGCCCACACCGACAGCGCCAGATCCTCGGGCTCGTCCTTCGGTCCGCCGGTGCGGACCTTGGCCGAGCCCTCGTCGATCGGGAACTTGACGACGTGGGTGGCCCGGAGCTCGGCCGGCGTCGGCTCCCGGGCGTCGCCGCTGCGGCCACGGGCCAGGTGCTCGAGGAGTGCCGTGCTGGCGGCCAGCTTCTCGGCCGGGTCCTCCACCGAGGCGCCGACCCCGAAGAGCATCACGCTGCGGAAGTTCATGGAGTGATGGAAGGCGGATCGGGCCAGCACGAGGCCGTCGAGCAGGGTCACGGTGACACAGGCCGGCGTCCCCGAGCCGAGGAGCGCGAGAACCCGGTTGGCTGGCGCCCCGTGCAGGTAGAGGATTTCATCGACATTGGCGTAGGCCATGGGCGAGACCACTGAGGTGTCGCCGTCGAGGAGCCCGACGTGGCACAGGAGCCCTTCGTCGAGGATGGACTCGATCACCGACCGCTCGCGCGTGCCTCGCTCCCGCATGCGCCGGAGCTCGGTCCGGGCGGTGACGGCGAGGTGATCTTGCTCAGCCCGTCGAGGCACGGGCGCGCAGCACGTCGAGGGCCTTGTCGGCGTGAGCGGACATCGAGAACTCGGAGTGGAGCGTCGCCAGGATCCGCCGGTCGGTGTCGATGACGAAGGTGGTCCGCCGATTCTTGAGGGCGGCCACACGGCGACGGACCCCGAAGGTGGTGGCCACCGCGCCGTCGACGTCCGAGAGGAGCGGGAACCCGAAGGTGTGCAGGTCGGCGAATCGCTTCTGCTTCTCGACCGGGTCCCCGCTGATCCCGACCGGCTGTCCGCCGGCCCGGGCGATCTCGTCGTTCAGGTCGCGGAAGTGGCAGCTCTCCTTGGTGCACCCGTAGGTCATGGCGGCGGGGTAGAAGAACAGCACCACCGGTCCGTCCTCGAGCAGCGTGCTCAGGCGACGGGTGACCCCCGTCTCGTCGGGCAGCTCGAAGTCCTCCACCACGTCGCCGGCGCGCACCGGCGACGAGCGTACCTGGGGGCGGAGCGCCCGGTCGCCTGTCCCCTCAACCTTCGAAGCGGAACCCGACCCCCCGCACGGTCACCAGGTGACGAGGGTTGGCCGGGTCCCGCTCGATCTTGCGCCGGAGGCGCTTCATGTGGGTATCGAGCGTGCGGGTATCCGCCAGGTCCTGGTCCCACCAGAGCCGGTCGATGCACCGGTCCCGAGTGACGACCTGGCCGGCGTGCGACATGAGGAGGGAGAGCAGGTCGAACTCCTTGCGGGACAGCTCGACCAAATGCCCGTCCACGGTGACCTCTCGCCTGCCGTTGTCGAGGAGGACCGCGCCGACCTGGAGGACCTCTTCGTTGGGGACGGTCGCGACGGCCGTGCCTCGGCGGAGCACGGCCCGCATCCGGGCCACCAGCTCGCGGAGCCGGAACGGCTTGGCCACGTAGTCCGAGGCTCCGAGTTCCAGGCCGAGCACCACGTCGACCTCGGAGTCCTTGGCAGTGACCATGATGATCGGGACCGGGGCGAGGGAACGCATGTGCTGGCACAGCTCCACCCCGGACTGGTCGGGGAGCATCACGTCGACCAGCACGAGGTCGGGGTGGATCCGGTGGAACAGGTGGAGGGCCTCGTGGCCGTCGGCGGCGCACTCGACGACGAAGCCCTCCTGGGAGAGCCCCGACGCCAGCGCTTGGCGGTAGGACTCCTCGTCGTCCACGACGAGCACCAGCGGTCGCGGGTCACGCGGCGTGGCGGTGTCGTGCGGCCCGGTCACGAGGCTCACCCGAAGGCGCCGGTGGTCGGGCGCAGGGGAGGGCGCGACCGTGCAGAGGTGGGCGACGGTCGGGGAAGGGGGGGTGTCCCCGCCGCCGCCTCGGTGCTCAGGCGGCGCTTCGCCCGGGTCCCGGATGGCCCAGCGCGTCCGGCCGATCGGTCGTCGAAGGCGCGGCGCGGGGCCATCGACGGTACGGTAAGTCCGGCAGATGAACTGCCCGCGAAAGGTCCGCAAACCCGAGATGACCCAGAGATGAAATGTTGGCCGACCGGGCGCCCCGTGCTCGGGCCCCCGGGTCGGCGGGGCCCCCGGTGAGCGTCCCGGTCGGGCCCTACGGGGACCGGGTGAACCGCCGCCGCCAGATCCAGATGACCCCGGCCGAGGTGCAGGCGTTCCTGGTGGAGGCGCGCGATCTGACCATGTGCAGCTTCAACCACGACGGGACGATCCACGCCGTCGCCATGTGGTACGGGTTCTTGGACGGCGACGTCGCTGTCCAGACCAAGGCTAAGTCCCAGAAGATCAAGAACCTGCGTCGGGATCCCCGCGTCAGCTGCCT
Organism: Actinomycetes bacterium; assembly: GCA_021791895.1. Taxonomy (GTDB): domain Bacteria; phylum Actinomycetota; class Acidimicrobiia; order Acidimicrobiales; family RAAP-2; genus Palsa-461. The sequence continues at coordinate 8,976 of JAJYVS010000018.1, forward strand.
CGTGGCTGCCGGGAGGGGCTACGAGGAGCTGCGGGGGGTCGAACTCGTCGGCTGGGCCGAGTTCGTGGAGGACCCCGAGCGCCTCTGGACGATCGGGGTGAGCGTGTTCGAGCGCCATGTCGCCCCGTACCGGGAACCGGACAACCGGGCCGCGGTCGAGGCGCTCCTGCACAACCGGGTCGGGGTGCGCCTGCGGGTGGAACGCACCGTGACCTGGGACCATCGCAAACTGGGGGGCTGAGGCCGGCCGGAGCCGCGATTGCGCGCCCTACGAAGGTCCCCCATACTTCACCGACCGGTCGGGCCGGCGAGGGGCGGGCCGGCGCGCTGGACCCGTCACCGGAGGTGGCATGGACAACCAAGCGGCTGGCGGGCTGGCCGTCGAGGGGGTCTCCGTCGAGTTCGGCGGGCTCCTCGCGTTGGACGCCGTGTCGCTCGAGTGCCGGGTGGGCGAGGTGGTCGGGGTCATCGGGCCCAACGGCGCCGGCAAGACCACGTTGTTCAACGTGGTCTGCGGCTTCGTCCGGCCGACCTCGGGGCGCCTGGTGCTGAACGGCCGGACCCTCGTGCACCACCGCCCCCACGACCTCGCCCGGCTCAAGGTGGCGAGGACCCTCCAGGGGGTCGGGCTGGTGCCGGGGCTCACCATCCTCGAGAACGTCATGCTCGGTGCCCAGTCCCTGCTCAAGGCGGACTTTCTGTCCGCGTTGCTCGGCGCCTGGCGCTCCAGCCAGGAGGAGACCAGGTGCCGGCGGCGGTCGCGGGCCCTCCTCGACGAGCTCGGGATCGGGGAGTTCGCCGGCTGGTACCCCGGGGCCCTCCCCTACGGCGTGCAGAAGCGGGCGTCGTTGGCCCGAGCCTTGATCGCCGATCCGGCGCTCCTGCTCCTCGACGAGCCGGCGAGCGGTCTGTCCTCCGACGACATGGACGAACTCGGCGGGTACCTCAAGTCGTTGAGCTCGAGGATGGGCGTCCTGTTGGTCGAGCACCACATGGACCTGGTCATGTCGACCTGCGACCGTCTGGTGGTGCTCAACTTCGGCCGGGTGATCGCCGGCGGGACCCCGAACGAGGTGAGCGCCGACCCCGAGGTCACCCGGGCCTACCTCGGCGAGGAGGTGCGTCGGGTCCCCGACACGGAGGGGCCCGGTCCGGATGCTTGAGGTCGAGAACCTCTCGGTCGCCTACGGCGCGGTCCAGGCCCTCAAGGGGGTGTCGCTCCGGGCCGAGACCGGGAGCATCACCGCCGTGCTCGGCGCCAACGGCGCGGGGAAGACGACGCTGCTGCGGGCCATCAGTGGGCTGGTGTCGACCCAGACCGGCACGGTGCGGTTCGGGTCGCGCACGTTGACCGGGATGCCGGTGGAGCGGATCGTCCAGAGCGGGGTGGGGCACGTCCCCGAGGGCGGCTTGGTGATCACCGAGCTCACGGTGGCCGAGAACCTCGAGCTGGGCGCGGCGTGGCGGTACGGGCGGCGGGAACGGGCGCGGCACCTGAACGAGGTCTACGACCTGTTCCCGGCGCTCAAGGAACGTTCGAGCCAGCACGCATCGTCGCTGTCGGGCGGGGAGCGTCAGATGCTGGCCATCGGCCGGGCGGTGGTGTCGCACCCCTCGCTCCTGCTCCTCGACGAGCCGTCGCTCGGTCTCGCGCCGATCATCACGGCCAACCTGATGGCAGTGCTGCTCGAGCTGACCCGGCAAGAGGACCTGACCGTGCTCTTGGTCGAGCAGAACGCCCGCAGTGCCCTGTCCATCGCCAACTGGGCCGTCGTCATCAACCTCGGCACCGTGGTCGTCTCGGACCGGGCGGAGACCGTCGCCGCCGACAGCGACCTGCGCCATCACTACCTGGGGTTCTAGGGGGACACGTGCGGCTGTTCGTGAACATCACGCTCGGGGGGGTGGCCGAGGGACTGATCTTCTCCTCGGTCGCGCTCGGCCTCGTGCTCATCTTCCGCGCCACCAACATCATCAACTTCGCCCAGGGGGCCATGGCGATGCTCACGACCTTCATCGCTTTCAGCGTCCTCGGCAAGGGAGTGGGCTACTGGCCGGCCTTCCTCGTGGCGCTGGCCTGTGGGCTGTTGCTCGGGGGCGTCGTGCAGCTGACCCTGGTCCGCCCGGTGCAGAACAAGCCGCCCCTCAACGCGGTCATCGTGACGTTCGGGTTGCTCATCTTCCTCGAGGGCATCGCCGGGGCGATCTGGGGCAACACCAACCGGGGCTTCCCGGCGGCCTTTTCCCAGAAGGGACTGGTGGTGGGGAAGACAGCGGTCGCCTTCTCGCACTTCGACATCTTCATCGTGGTGGCCGTCCTGGCCCTCTCGATCCTCGTCGGAGTCCTGTTCCGGTTCACCACCGTCGGCCTGCGGATGCGGGCCGCCGCCTTCGCCCCCGAGGCCGCCCGGCTGCTCGGGGTCCGGGTCGGCCGCCTGCTCACCCTGGGCTGGGCCCTGGCCGCCGTCGCCGGCGCGCTGGCCGGCCTGCTGGTCGCTCCGACCAGCGTCTTCTCCCCGGGCTACATGGACCTCATCTTGGTGTACGCCTTCACCGCGGCGGTGCTCGGGGGCCTCGACAGCCCCCTCGGCGCGCTGGTTGGCGGCGTCATCACCGGGCTGGCGCTGGCCTATGTGGGCGGCTACCTCGGCGGCTCGCTCCAACCCATCGGCGCCCTAGTCCTTCTGATCGTGGTCTTGATGATCCGGCCCGAGGGGATCTTCTCCCAGCCGACAGCCCGGCGGGTCTGAGCGGTGATCAAGATCGGGCCGTTGCCGTCCTGGGCTCGGCTGCCCCGCCAGCCGCTCCTGCGCCACCTTCTCTTCGCCGTGGTCGGTGGGGTGTTCTTCTACTTCCTCACCCAGTCCCTGAGCGACTTCAACAACTTCGAGCTCGGGGAGCTCGCGGTGTACGCCATCGCCATCGCCGGGTTGAGCGTGCTCACCGGGACCAACGGGCAGATCTGTTTGGGCCAGGGCGCCTTCGTGGCCGTCGGGGCCTACACGCTCGCCGAGCTCGAGGTGCACCAGTCGATCAACCTGGCGCTCCAGCTGCTGGCCGCCGCCGCCATGGCCGGGGCGGTCGGGCTCGTCATCGCGGTGCCGGCGACGCGCCTGCGCGGGCCGTACCTGGCCGGCATGACCCTGTTGTTCGCGCTGGCGCTTCCGTTCCTGAGCGACAAGTACGGCAACTTCTTCGGCGGCGACCAGGGGCTGACGGTCCTGCCGCCGTCGGCGCCGGGGTCCATCGACCCGGTGAAGTGGCTCACCTGGATCCAGCTGTTCTGCGCGTTGGTGGTGATGCTCCTCCTCGCCAACCTGCTCTCCAGCCGGTTCGGTCGATCGTTCCGGGCGGTGCGCGACGACGAGGTGGCGGCGGCCCTGGCCGGGGTCCACGTCGCCCGGAACAAGGTGATCGCCTTCGTGGTCTCGTCGGCCTGCGCCGGGCTGGCCGGGGGCCTGCTCGCCCTGTCGAGCGGGGTGGTGAACACCGGCGAGTTCCCCCTCTCCTTGTCGATCTTCATCCTGGCCGGCATGGTGCTCGGCGGCACCGGCAGCGTCTTCGGCGCCTGGTGGGGGTCGATCCTCGTCGTCTACCTGCCGAACCAGTGGTCCCAGTCCCTCGGCAACACGTTCCACTTCAACCACCTGGTGAGCGCCAACTTCGCCGTCATCGCCTTCGGCGCCATCCTCATCGTGATGATGCTGGTGGCCCCGAGCGGCATCCAGGGGGGCGTGCGGTGGCTGGGTCGCCGGCTGGTCACGTTCTCGACACCAACCGAACCGGCCGGTAACATTTCTGTATCGTTACAGCAGGCGGCAGAACCCCAGCGGAGTCATGACGGTTCGGAGGCGGAGCACCCTCCGACCGACTCGGGAGCAGCGGGTTGAGCCCGGCCCCCCGGGGGCAGAGATGGCTGAGAGTACGGACGGTTCGGGTCCGGGAAGGGAACACGGAATGGAACACGCATCGGGTCGTCGGGTCGGGGCCTCTGTCAAGACCCTGGCCATGGCGGGGTCGGTGGTCGCGCTGGTGGCCACCGCGCTCACCTTTGCCGGGCCGGCCGGCGCCGCACCGACCACCGGGGTGACGAAGAACTCGATCAACATCGGGGCGACGGTCCCGCTCACCGGGGTGGCGGCGCCCGGCTACGACGAGATCGCCCCGGCGATGAACGCCGTGTTCCAGTGGGTCAACGCCCACGGGGGCGTCTACGGCCGCAAGATCCTCTACAACTACGTCGACGACGCCTACAACCCGTCGCAGACCACGACCCAGACCCGCAAGCTGGTGCTCCAGGACCAGATCTTCGCCACCGTGGGCTCGCTCGGGACGCCCACCCAGCTGGCGGTGCAGGGCTTCTTGAATGCCGAGAAGATCCCTCAGCTGTTCGTGGAGTCGGGGTGCAACTGCTGGAGCAACGCCAAGTACCCCTACACGACCGGCTGGGAGCCGCCCTACACCGTGGACGGCAAGGTGCTCGGCGCTTACATCAAGAGCCACTTCAAGGGCAAGAAGATCGGGTACCTCTACCAGGATGACGAGTTCGGCCAGGACGTCGTGAAGGGCTTGGACATGGAGATCCCGCAGAAGTCGGTGGTGAGCCGGCAGACCTACAACGTGGCCACGCTGGCCGGGCCCATGACCTCCCAGATGTCGGCCCTCCAGTCCGCCGGGGCCCAGGTCGTCGTCCTCGCCACCGTCCCGGCGGCCACCGCGCTGGCCCTCCTGCCGGCTTACACCCTCGGGTTCAAGCCGCAGTTCGTGCTGGACGCCGTCGGGGCCGACCCGGCGACCGTGGGCCCGTTGCTCTCGTCGTTCACGAGCGCCGGGGGCGGCAGCACCTCCCAGGCGAGCGCGGCGGTGGGGCTGCTCGACGGGATCATTACCAACGCCTACCTGCCGGCCGAGAACGACCTGTCGAACCCCTGGATCCAGGTCGACCGCAAGCTGCTCCAGAACTACGCACCGTCCGTCTGGAAGAAGTACGGCCTCGACGGCAACACCGAGTACGGGCTGGGTCTCGCTTACACCTTCGTGCAGGCGCTGCAGAAGGCGGGCAAGAACCTCACCCGGCAGGGGCTGGTGAACGCCATCGCCAAGTATGGGAAGAGTTTCGTCACCCCCGGTCTGGTGCCGCTCGGGTACACGAGCAAGGTCCACTTCGGGTTTGAGGGCGACTCGGTGGTCCAGATTTCCCCCTCCGCGGCGCAGATCGTGACCCCGAACGGGTCGTTCCCCGGGTTCACCACCCTGGCCGGGCCCTACGTGACCAGCCCGGGCAAGGGACCGGTCAAGAAGTACACCGGCAAGGCCTCCAAGCCGCCGGCCAAGCTGAGCAAGACCGCCTAGGGCGACCGGCGGCTCTGAGCCCTCCTCCGGTGCCGCCGGCCGACGAGCCGGCGGCACCGGCGCGTCCGGGGCCCGTCAGTCCAGCGACACCCGCCAGGGGCGCGCCACGCTTGACAACCGGAGGATTCTCCGTATCAATCCCGTTTCCGGGAGGGAAACCCTCTGGTTCATGAGGAGGGTGCTGGTGCACTACGTGAAGCTTGGTCGCTCCGGCCCGGACTTCTCACCCATTACCGTCGGGGACGATGACCTACGGCGAACCCGGGCATGGGCACCCCGTGTGGTCGCTCGTCAGCTTCGAAGGGGGCCCAACCCCGCTGGTGGATGGTTCAGCTCACCGGGACAGGCTGGGGAATTTCAGTGATCGAGGGTGGGGAAGTTCAAATATCACGGGCACCGGGACCTCTTCGACACCGCCAACATGTAGAGCGCCGCCTCCAGCGAGGAGATCCTCGGCCGGGCCCTGGCCGACTTCGCCTACCGCGACGAGGTCGTGATCGCGACCAAGGTCCGCCACCGCATGTTCGAGGGTCCGATCCGAACGCCACCGGGCTGTCCCGCAAGGCGATCATGTCCGAGGTCGAGGCCAGCCTGCGCCGGCTGGGCACCGACTACACCGACCTGTACCAGATCCACCGCCTGATACCGACACACCGCTCGAGGAGACCCTCGAGGCGCTCCATGACCTGGTCGAGCAGGGCAAAGTCCGCTATCTGGGTGCCTCCTCGATGGCGGCATGGCAGTTCTCCAAGTTGCTGGCCATCCAGGACCGCCACGGCTCTGCACGATTCATCTCGATGCAGGACCACTACAAGCTCGTGACGCGGGAGGAGGAGCGCGAGATGCTCCCGCTGTGTGTGGACGCGGGAGTCGACACGACCCCGTGGAGCCCGCTGGCCCGCGGTCTGCTGACCCGCCCCTACGGGTCGGTGACTGCCCGTTTGGAGGACGACCGTCTGACCGCCGACGGGCTCTACACCGACGCAGACAGCGACCGGCGATTGCCGCCGCCGTCGCCGCCGGGCACGGCGTGAGCCGTGGCCAGGTCGCCCTGGGGTGGCTGCGCGCACCAGGCCGGCCGTGCTGGCACCGCTGGTCGGCGCTTCGAGGGCCGCCCACATCGACGACGCGGTCGCCTCGCTCGACAGGTTGTCGCCCTGGGTGCTCTCGTCGCCTGGCTCGACCGGCTGGCGTCGTACGGCCGGGCCAAGTCGGGCTTCACCACCGTTCTGGCCAACACCGCCACCCATGACCGGCTGGCACAGCAGAGCTACGAGCCCATCGTCGGTGCCCTCGGCTCGTTGCTGCTCGCCAACGAGGCCGCGGGCACGATCCGCCCCGGCGTCGACCCCGACGACGTCCTCCTGGCGCTCGGGTTTCTGTGGCGGGTCTCTCCCGACGATGCCGGCGCCGCCAAAGCCGCCCGGCTCGTCGAGCTGATCCTGGACGGGCTCCGCGTGGGGGCGTCCGCGGGGACCGCAGGCTGGGGAGCTCCGCAGGGACGCTGACATCAGCTCATCGGTGGGGGCGCACCGCGAAGGCTGGACGAGAGCGCGGGATCCCAGTCACAGGCGACGCAGAGGCATCGAACGGCGGAGGAGACGAAGCCGAACGCGGCGGCGTGCGGATCGCCCGTCTGACACACCTCGTCCCAGTCGAGGACGAATTCGCCGAGGCTCGGCTCCCAGTGCGCGTCGGGTGGCTCGAGGACCGCTTCCTCGTACCGATCGGGAACGGGATGGGCGTAGGCGTAGAAGGCCGGCTTCGGATATCGGGGGTCTCCGGGCCACCAGCCGACGGCGATCTCCTGCGCGTCCATGGCATTGCGCCTGATGAAGTCCGACGACCCGGGATCGGCGGGCCGGCCGGAGAACAAGCTGACGGCCAGGTCGAACGAGCCCCACCAGGCGTTGACCGGCGTGGCCCGCCCTCGGTACGGAGCGCGGACCTCGTTGAGCACGGCTGCGGCACGGGTGGCCGCCTGCAGATAGGTCCGCACGTGCTTGGGGTCATAGGTGGCGTGCTCTTCGTCCTCGTCGAGCGGTGTCGACCAGGGCGTCTCCTGGGGTCGGGGGTCGAAGGTCACCGGCCCGGCCAGCTCACGGACGGCGGCCAGCACCTCACGGCTGACCTCCCCGACCGAGCGCTGCGGGGTCAGGGAAACGTGACGCTTCCGACCGTCGCTGTGCTCGACCGCCGTCCGGTGGGCGTGGAGGTCGACGACGACGACGATGGCGCCCGACCCATCCGGCGCCGGCAGGGGCAGGGTCTCCCAGCCCCGGGCACTCAGGCGAAGGGCGGCGTGCTGGAGCTGCGGCTCCGGCGGGGCCAGCCGGGCGGCCAGTTTCCCGAGCACCTGGGTGTGGCCGTGGAGGGTGTCACAGGTGGTGTGCCACCGGTCGTAGGGAAGGCTGGGCCATGGTCCGGGCGCCGGCATGCGGGCACCGCCTAGCTATAGCTAGAGATGGGACGGCGCCGGTGGGGCGCCATCCACCTCGAAGAAGAGCTCGTCAGGGTAGCACCACCACCAGTCCTCGCCCGGTTCGAACGACCGGATGAGCGGGTGGTCCCGGTTCGCGTTCCAGTGGGCGGTGGCATGACGATTGGGAGAGGTGTCACAGCACCCGACGTGCCCGCAGGTCATGCACAGCCGGAGATGGACCCAGCGGTCTCCGGTCCGGAGGCAGTCCTCGCAGCCCTCGGCCGAGGGGGTGACCTCTTGGACCGTGTCCAGATGGGTGCAGGTCTCAGCCACCTCGGGCCTCCGCCTGCGACCCGGGTGCGACGGTGTCCTGTTGCTCGTCCGACGGCCAGTCGATCGAGACGCCGGCGACGAGATCGGGGTGGCCCTCGAGCCACTGCCGCGCGTACGGACAGAGCGGCACGAGGACGAGGTGGTCCGCCCGGGCCTGATCCAACGCGTTGGCCACGAGGCGGCCCCCGAACCCACGCCCCCGCAGCGCTTGGGGGACCCCGGTGTGGGCCAGGACGAGGCGCCGGCCGTTACGGCGGTAGACGAGCTCCGCCACCTCGCCGTTGTCGTTGAGCACGAAGCGATGGTTGACGGTCTCGTCGACGACCGTTCCCAGCACCGGCGCGAGCTTCCACCCTTCTGGTGACGCTGTCCACCCGAAACGCCGGACCACGTCGTCCGCGGCGCCGGATCCCGGCGGCGCGTCGTCGTTGGTCACTCGACCAGTCAATGCAACGGCCGGCGGCAACCGGACTCAGCGCCATCGTTGAGGTCGCTCCACTCACCGTCCTTGGGTCGCGCCAGTGTGGCTAAATCCCTCTCACTTCCAGCGGAAGTGGACGAAGACCCGGCCGAAGTTGTGCGAGTCCTTCTCGACCCGGTGGTAGAGGGCCCTCACCTCCTTGCGGTCCAAGAACCGCAGGACCCGCTTCTTCAGCTGGCCCGACCCCTTCCCCGGGATGATCTCCACCACGGTCGCCCGCCTCGCCACCGCCTCGTCGATGATCCCCTGGAGCGCCCGGTCGATGTCGTCGCCGTGGTTGTAGATCTCGTGCAGGTCGAGCTTGAGTTTCACCGGGTCACGATTCCCGCCACCGCAGCAGTATGACCGGTGCCACTGCTCGGGAAAACGATTGCAGGGCGACGCCCAAGGTGCCTAGCCTCGCCGGGGACGGGAGGGGCGCCATGGCCACGGACACGATCGTCGACAACGTGAGCGGGAGGAAGTGCTTCGTGGACTTCCCCCAGGATCTCGGGGCGCACGAGGAGGTCACGTTCCTCCTCAACCTGCATGGTGGCGGCTCCGTCGGGGCCTGGCAGCGGGAGTACTTCCCCGCCTACGACTTCGTTGACCGCTACCGCCTGGTCGTGGCCACGCCGAGCGCCGCGACGGTTGAGCCGACCCGCCACTGGGACAAGGACGCCGACGACGAGTACCTCGAACGGCTGGTGGAGCAGGTCTTCGAGCACTTCGGCCTGGCGAGGATCCGGGCGTTCTGGCTGGTCGGGCACTCCCAGGGCGGTGCCACGTCGCGGCGGCTCCTCGACACCGACTACTTCGCCGGTCGGGTCGACGGCTGGTTGAGCCTCTCCGGCGGCCGGATCGGCCCGGCCGAGCGGGCGGAGAACTTCGGCCCGCCCCGCACCGAGGCCGAGCAGGCCGCCATGGAGGCGTTCCGGGCTCGGCAGCGGGTCCTCGGACCGCCCCGCCCACCCGAGGCCGACCTCTCGTTCATCTTCGCCACCGGGGAGCACGAGATCGCTGTTTTGCCCGAGACCTCCCCGTGGGCCGAGCGCTACGGTGCCGGCCCGCGCGAGCGTCGGCCCGACGTCGTCGACGGGGAGCCGGGAAAGATCCACGACACCCGCTGGGGGGACCGCTCCACCCCCAGTTGGGGGAAGCTTCCCCGTCCCGGCACCGCCCAGGTCTACGTCTATCCGGGCGCCCGGGAGGGCCGGGTCATCGCCGACGTGGTCCGGCTCGACAAGGGGCACACCGAGGGCCTCGAACCGAAGATCACCGAGGAGCTGCTCCAGATGGTGGTGTCGGCTCCGGGCGGGAAGGCGAGGGCGCTGGCCGGGGCCGGTCCGACCTGACGTCCCGTCCCACGTTGCCGAGGACGCGAGGCGTCCGGCGCGCGTCGGGGCCTACGCGATCGGGTGGCGCGCGATCGTCACGGGCTGGCGGCCGGCGAACAGCCAACCGACCGCCGCGGCCACGGCCGGCATCCCGACGAGGATGAAGAGCACGTCGACGGCGTCGGGCGTTTCCAAGGGGATGAGCTGCGCGCCGAGATCGCGTGCGATCGTCCGGGAACTCTGGGCGAGCTGTGCCGGACTGCCGCCGACAGCTACGAGGGCGATGAGCACCATGCCGAGGAGGAGGGCGGCGAGCGAGATCGTCTCGGGGTTGAACGGGTTCGACCGGGCGACCGAGGCCGGGGTCTCCGCGTCGTAGCCGATGGAGCTCGACGCGACGCCCGGAGCATCGAAGAGCGCCGTGACCTGCGTGGCGTGGGTGACCTGCCCCGGCGCGACCAGCGCGAACTCGTCCAAGAGGTTCTGGGGGTTCTCCACCGTGCCCACCACGCGACGGTCGACCCCACCCACCCGCCACGTGTCCCCGATCCCCAGGTGGAACTCGGACGCCACACCGCTCGTCAGCAACGTGGACTTTCCCGAGCCGCTCGGCCCCATCGCGGCGAAGGTGCCCGGATCGACCGACAAGCTGACGTCGGCAATGGCCGGGACCTGGGTGGGGCTTTCGCCGTAGATCTTCGTGACCTCTTGCAGATCGAGAAGGCTCATCTGCGGGTCGCCAATCTCCGCCGAAGTCGTGGGTGGGTGGGGTCGGGCTGGGGTGGTGGGGTCGACGACGCCCGCTTCAGCCGACCGGCGGCGGCGTCGAGCCAGTGGACCAACGAATCCAGGCGGAAGAGCTCGGCATCGACCACGAGCGCCAGGGTGACGTCGTACTCCGCCTCGTCCTCCTTCAGGCGGGTCCACTGCTGCATGAGCTCGACGACGTAGCGACGGTGAAGCTGGAGGATGTTCTGGACATCGACGCCAGGCATTCCGAGCGCCACGAGGACCTTGATGACCAGCTCGTCTCGGGGCGGAGCGGTGAAGTCGGGGGGTGTGTGGAGCCACCAGTCGAGCTCCGTCCCCCCGGCATCGGTGATCTTGAAGACCTTCTGCGGGCCGTTGGCGGCTTCATCGTCCGACTCCACGAACCCGTCCCGCTCCAGCCGATGGAGGGTCGTGTAGACCTGCCCGACGTTCAGGGGCCAGACGTCCCCCGTCTTGGCCTCGAACTCCTGGCGGAGCTGGTGGCCGTACTTGGGGCGCTCGCTGAGCAGACCGAGGAGGGCGTGGCGCACACTCATCGGTCCACCTGGTTCAGTAGCAGACTCAGTATGCTACTGAACCAGGTGGTAGCCGTCAAGCAGTCTCGGGCACCGGCGGACCGTGCCGGTGGTCGTCGGGAGCGAAGACGCGCCGATCGCCGCTTGGCGCGAAATCGCGTCGCCTGCGACCGTCCGCGGCTCCCGGGGGCGAACGGGAGCTCGAGGCGAAAAAGGGGCTGGAGCTGAGTCCAACCGAGCCGTAATGTCACGCGCGGACCAACGCGCTAGCGGAAGATCGGAGCCACCGTGACCGTACAGCACAAGCTTGTCGGCAATGCCATGCAACTGGTCATGTGCCAACTCGAGCCGGGCCAGACCGTCTACGCCGAAGCCGGCAAGTTCCTGTGGAAGACGACCAACGTCTCCATTGAAACCCGGCTCTCCAAACCCACAACCGCCACAGCGGGCGGTGGCGGCGGGGGCTCAGGGGGTGGCGGGGGCCTCCTGGGTAAGGTCATGGATGTGGGCAAGCGATTTCTGGCCGGTCAGAGCCTGGCCTTTCAGCATTTCAGCCCGGCAGGCGGGAGCGGCATCGTCGCATTTTCGGGGACGCTACCGGGAGAGATGCGGGCCATCGAGCTGGACGGCAGCATCGGTTGGTACACCGAGAAGGACGCCCTCATCGCGGCGGAGAGCACCGTCGACTTCGACATTGCCTTCGCCGGGCTCCGCACCGGACGACGCGGGGGGACCGGCTTCATCCTGGAACGCTTCACCGGGGTGGGCACCCTCTTCGTGGCGGCGTCGGGAAACTTCATCGAACTCAATCCAGCCAAGTACGGCGGGAAGATCCAGGTGCACACCGGTGCTGTTGTCGGCTTCGAGGACACCGTTCGCTACAGCGTCGAATACATCGGGGGGCTGAGTGCCCAGACGGCCATGACCGCGATGTTCGGAGGCGAGGGCATTCACCTCGCCACCTTGGAGGGCGACGGGATCGTCATTCTCCAGTCGGTGAATCTGCACGGCCTGGCTGACGCCATGGAGAAGCTGATGGGGGATGCTGGGGAATCGAAGAACCATGGCGGCCTGGGCGGATTGTTGGACCGTTGACGTGAGGATCGGAGGGAGCTCGAGATGGGCTTGATGGACAAGTTGAAGGAGCAGGCATCGCAGGTTGCCGACAAGGCGCAGAAGGGCGCCGCCCAGGCGCAGGCGAAGTTTGAGGCCGCCCAGTCCAAGCGAGGTGGGGACGCCCTGCTTCGGGACCTCGGCGCCGCCTACTACGCCGAGCAACGCCAGGGAGGATCCCACGAGGCGGTGGCGCAAGCGCTCGCCGCTCTGGACGCGCACGCCGGAGCGGGCGGGGGCGTTGACGTCTCCACCACCGGGCCACAGCCCGTCCCGAGCAGCCAGGCCCCCACATCGGGCCCGCCGCCCGAGGGGGATTTCAAGCTCGACTGAGTGTGGCTTCGCCGCCCGCTGGAGCAATCTCCGCCGGCGACAGAACAGACATGTGGACGGAGCGGGCGAAGCCATGCGACCGACCCTCGCGTGAGAGCTAGCAACACGAGCGTGGTCTGTCGGTTATCCCTCACGTGCTGTCAGGAGGGGGCGCCGAACCAGGCCCCCCTGACCTGCGTGTCCGACCAGAGCGGGCGACGGGAATCAAACCCGCGTTCTCAACTTGGGAAGCTCCGGGAGATGAACGGTCGTGAACGGTTGCGACCCATAAGTACTGGTCAAGGCGCGCGTTCGGCCCGCCGTGAACTGCACCGAATGAGGGCGTCCGCGCGATAGACGCGCGATGAAGGCCTTGGCCTCGGTGGCCGTGCCGTCTCAGACTCGCCGAGGGCGCTGGTCGGTGAGCCAGTGCACGCGGTCGACGAAGGCTTCGTCCTTCGGGTTCGACCCGAGCAGGTCGTCGAGGAGCTCGACGTACTTACCGACGGTCGACCGCCCTCGGGGAAGGGCGCTGTCTGAGGTGAAGACGAGGCCGGCGTGTCGTCGTCCCTCGCCGGCCCAGCGCCGGGCGATCACCGTGAAGTCGGCGACGTTGTTCGTGAGGAGCGCTCGGTGCTCTTCGTCGCACGCCATCAGCCGGGCCTCGTCCTCCTCCATCTCCCAGCCCCTTTCCAACGCGCTGACGACGTCGTACCCACGCCGCCGGAGCTTCTCGACAATCGCCTTGGAATAGTGATGGTCGAGAGCCAGCTTCACGCCAAAGCGCGCTGCTGGCGCTCCCACCGGTCGCGTTCGGCCCGTTCTTCTCGTTCGGCGACAGAGGCGTCCTCGTCCACCTCGTCGCTGAACTCCGCGTAATAGTCCACGGCCGCCCGCACGAGCCCCGGCGAGATGCCTAGGTACTCGGCCGCCTCGGCCACGTCGCCGTGACTGGCCCGGACCGTGGACATGACCTGATGCACGTAGAGGCGGGTCCCCACGACAAGCGGCTGCCGACGTCCGGCGGCGCCGAGGTGGAACCGGATCAGCGGGTGGCGCTCGAGCCGCAGGGCCTCGCCCAGGAGCCGGTCGGCCAGAGCGTTGCGGGACTCCTCGCCGGTGGCTGCGGCCGCGTCGAGGAGGTCGATCGTCCGCGACGACAGGCGGAACGACCGCTGGACGGAGGCGTGGCGAGATCGCATGTGATTCAGTGTATCACACCTGGTAGCTTCCCGGCGTGTGGGAGGGGCTGGGCCGGTGGTGCACGTCCGGCCTGTTCCTCCCGGCCGCGGGTAGCGTCCGCTCGGTGGACGCCCGCAAGGTGACATTGCTCTTCGGGGAACTGCGCCCCGGTGACGACCCGGATCACGAGGAGGTGCGGCATCGTCTGGTGCGAGAGCGCGTCTTGAGTGACTTCCCGACCCTCGCCGATGGGTCTGCGGCCAGCGGCCTCATCGTCCTCTTGCACCAGCTTTTGGCGGACCAGATCGCCGACGAAGACCCCCCGGAGGTGTGGCGAACGGCACGCCGATTGCTCGATTCAGGGATGACTCCCAAGTTCGTCATGTCGAATCTCTTCCTGGCGGCGAACGCGTCGTTCGCAGATGCGCTGCAACGGGTGGAGCCGATCGACCACGCGCGGTACGTCGACGAGCTCGAGCGACTGCCGCTCCCCCCCGTGCGCGAAGTGTTCGACGCCGTCCTGGCCATGGTGCGAGATCGCCGCGGGGTACCCTCCGACGAGCTCGTGGCCACCGTCGTCGCCCGACTCAGCGCTGGCGACGGAGCGAACAGCAACGTGGAGCACCGGGTCGAGCTGGCCCTCGACTGGCTTCTCGATAACGAGACCTCGCTGATGATGATCTCCCCGGACCTGGTCGTGCACGTGCCCACGCTGCTCGACGGGAACGTGCTCACTCACCGCCTGACCGATTCCGAGCGCGCTGCAGGCTGGATCGAGGCGGGCGCCGACCTGGCGGTGCTCCATCACTATGCAGATGCCCTGCACCTTGCCGAGGGAGGCGAGATCGAACTCCGCACACTTCTCGACGGAGAGGATGTGCTCGTTGGGCCCGAAGGATGGCTTGAGCATTTCGAGCCGGGCACCCTGCTCGGTTTCGGGGTCGAAGGCGACACGTTGTCGTTCCAGTCGGCGCCAGAGCCCGGGCCACCGGAATCCCACCTGGTGGAGGCCGCTCGTGCCGCGTACGACCGCGAGGTCGACGAACCGTGGCTGCCCGTCGGCGCCGACGAGATCGTTGTCGGCATGCTCTACGACCGGCCGGAGATCTTGGCGACACCGACTGCCCCGGTCTCCGAGCTCCTGGCCGAGGCTGGTCTGGAGCAGCGCGGGGTGGAGTTCGCCCACGACGAGTCCGTCTGGAGACAAGCCCGCACAGCCGCCCGTGCTGGGCGCCTCTTCGACAGCCTTCCCGACCAGGACCGGCGACGGCAGGCGGCCCATGTGCTCGATGTCCTGGACGCACCGGAACGTGAGCCCGACGCCCTCCATGAGGCGCTGGCGGCCCTGGGTGACCATCGCATCCTGTCGGCGATCACCGATCAGCTGCTCGATCTCGACGACGACGAGGACCAGCTCGACGAGGTCGCTGCCTTCGCCGAGGCGCTGCTTGGCGCAGCCCGCCGGCCGCGCGAAGCCGCCCCGGCCCGATGGCTGTTGGCCGTGGTCTCCGAGCGACGCTGCGACCCGATCACCGGTCAGGCGCAGCTCGAACTGGCGCTCGAGGCGGACCCAAACTTCTTGCCCGCCGTCGACCGCCTGGCGTGGTACCTCTCCGATCGCGGTGACGCGCCGGGAGCCCTACGCCTGTGGCGGAGGCTGAGCGTACCCGAGGCGCACAACCAGGACCTGCGCGAGATCACCCAGTTCGCCGAGCCCGCTCCGAGCGGCCTGGGGCGCAACGAGCCGTGCTGGTGCGGATCGGGGCGGAAGTTCAAACACTGCCATCTCGGCCAGCCAGCCGCGTTCGCGCTCCCCGAGCGAATCGGATGGTTGTGCCGAAAGGCGGTCGCCTATTTGGAGCGCAGAGGCGGCGAAGCACCCGAGGACGTCTATGAGCTGGCCACCACCCGAGCGGACGGGGACGACTCGGACGACGCCCTCGACCGGGCCTTCGGCGATCCGATCGTCCTGGACGTGGCCCTGCACGAAGGCGGGTGGTTCGATCGCTTCATTGAGGAGCGGGGCGCCCTGCTCCCCGACGACGAGGCCCTGCTTGCCCGGGCCTGGACCCTGGTCGACCGCACCCTGTACGAGGTGGTCAGGACCGACCCGGGGCGTTCGATGTCCGTCCGGGACCTGCGAAGCGCGGAGGTGGTCCAGGTGCGCGAGCGGACCTTCAGCCGCCAGGCCCATGTCGGCCAGGTGTTCTGTGGGCGGGCGGTGCCCGACGGGGAGACGAACCAGTTCATCGGCGGCATCTTCCACGTCCCCACCGGCCAGGAGAGGCACCTCCTCGACATGCTCGACGAAGGCGACGGCCACGAGATCCTCGCGTGGCTGGCGGCCAGGGAGCGGCCACCGCGGATGACCACTCGCGAGGGCGAGGACATGCGAGTGTGCCGGGCAGTCCTCGAGGTGCCCGATCCCGAGATCGCCCGGGGGGTCCTCGACCGCTTTTACGACCCGCACGGGGTGCACCAGTGGACCGAGCACCACGAGCTCGCCAACGGGGAGTCGATCCTCCGGGCGACAATCGAGCTCGAGGGGAACCGGGTCCGTGTCGAGACGTTGAGCGAGCCGCGCGTGGAGCGCGTGCTCGAGATGCTGCTCGCCGAGATCGCAGGGGCAACGGTGCTGTCCGAGGAGCGGCGCGAGTTCGACCCCGCAGATCCGCCTCGCGGTCCGAGACAGCCAGCGGTGTCTCTCGGTGACCCCGGCGTCAGGGAGGCCTTCCAGAGGTTCATCGCCGATCGGGAACGGAGCTGGTGCGACGAGCCGGTCCCCGCTCTCGGCGGCCTCACGCCTCGGCAGGCCGCTGACGACCCGGCGGGACGTGAAGGGCTCGAGCGGCTGCTGCTCGAGTACGGCTCGCACGTCGATCCGCAGGAGGACCCGGAGCTCGTCCCCCAGCACCCCGATCGCCTGCGTCGTCTGCTCGGGATCGGCTGAACCAGCCCGGGCGGTTTCGGGGCCGTCACCGGGCGGTTCAGCGCCCCGTCAGCCGACGTTTCCGGTCGCCAGCAGTCGCCCCAAGTAGTCGGCGGCATCCCGGTCACGGGCCGGCACCCACCCCCAGTAGATGTCGAGCGTCGTCGAGATTCGGGAATGGCCCAGCCGGTTGGCCACCGCCCGAAGATCGATCCCGGCCGTCAGGAGCTCGGTGGCCACGAAATGAATGCATCGGCGGCCTGTGTAGTCAGCATTACCACGCGAGACCGGCCTGTCTTGGTCGATTTGACTACGAGCCCGCACCTGGCCGTGGCCGATACGGAACGCTCGATTCGCACGATGCGCTGGTCGAGGTCGACGTCGCGCCAGCGGAGCGCACAGATCTCGGCGTGCCTCGCGCCCGTGGCCACGGCCACCTGCAACCAGCACCAGAGCGCCGGGTCGCTTTCGCGCACGGCGGCGAGCGCCGTGCGGACCTCGTCGAGGCTGGGTGGCGTGACCGTGGTCTTGGGAACCGAGGGCCTCGTGGCCGCCGAGACGGGATTGCGGGTCAGCCACCCCCAGCGCACCGCCTGGGCCACCGCTCGGTGCAGCACGACGTGGGCGCACCGGACGCGTGACGGTCCGAGCCCGGCCGCCGCCATGCGCGCGTAGAGCCGGCCGCAGTGGCGAGCCGCGAGCTTCCACAGCGGAATCGGCCCGAGCGCCGGCTGGAGGTGCCTGACCACCATGCTGGTCCAGTCCTGTCTGGTGGAGGGCCCGAGGCTCGCGGAGACGAGGACCTGGTCCAGCAGCTCGCCCACCGTGACCCGGCCGCCGCCGTAGAGGCCGGCGCCGGCTTCGACCACCATTCGCTGCAGGGCCTGCTTGGCCTCTGACTGGGTGCCGTGGAGCGTCCGCGAGAGGCGGCGCCGCCCGCCGGTGACGAGGTCAGGGTCGACAGTCACCTGCAGTCGCCACCGACCATGGCCGCAATCGATCATCGTTCCTGTACGTGGCTTGGTCATGGCCCACGATGCCCGCCCTGCAAATGGCACGGGCATGGCACACGGGAATTGCCAAGGCGGGCCAGGTGGAGCCCCGTGTAGAAGCGTCTGCGTCACGTGAATGCCACGAAATGGCACCCATCGCGGCGACACTCGCTCGATTGCAGCGGCCTCGAGTACCGATGACCAGGACTTCGACCAGAGCGGGCGACGGGAATCGAACCCGCGTTCTCAGCTTGGGAAGCTGATGTTCTGCCGCTGAACTACGCCCGCGAGTGGTCGTCACACTATCGTCTTGCTGGTTGCTCCTGTACGTGGAAGGGAGCCTCCCCGGGGTTGGGGGAGCTCGCTTTTCGACCTCCAGAAACGGGTCTGAGAGATGGTGGTGAGAATCGTCATAGGGATGAGCGCGACCGCACTCGCGTTCGCGGTCGCCGGGCGTCGCCTTTGGCGCATCTCGAGGATGATCCGCTCCGGGGCTCCTGCGCCCGGGCGAGTGGGTGGACTGGCGGCGCGGGCGGAGGCGGAGCTCGTCGAGGTAGGCGGCCAGCGCAAGCTCCTGCGTTGGACGGTCCCGGGCCTCGCCCACGCCTTCACCTTCTGGGGCTTCACCCTCTTGATGTTCACGATCCTGGAGGCCTACGGGGACCTCTTCTCGAAGACTTTCGCGATCTGGGGCTTCGGACACAACCCCGTCCTCGGCTTTCTCGAGGACTTCTTCATTGTGGCCGTTCTCGTGGCGATGTGCGTGTTCACCGTCATTCGCATCAAAAACGCGCCGGCGCGCCGCGAACGCCAGTCCCGCTTCTACGGGTCACACACCGATGCCGCCTGGATCACCCTCTTGCTGATCACGTTGGTGATGGTCACGCTGCTCTTGTACCGGGCCGCCCAGACCAACACGGGAGACTTCCCCTATACCTGGTGGGCATTCGCATCCCACCTCGTCGGGAAGGCGTTCCACCCCTTGGGTTCCGGCGTCAACAGCGTGCTCGAGACGGTCTTTGTGATCTTGAACATTTGTGTGATCGTCGGCTTCTTGGTGTTCGTGTCGTACTCGAAACACCTTCACATCTTCGCTGCGCCCATCAATGTTGCGACCTCCAGGCGCCCCCGCGCCCTCGGTGCCCTCGACAAGACGCCCGACATGGACATGGAGAACGTCACCGAGGACACCGTCTTCGGGGCCGGATTCGTCGAGCACTTCACGTGGAAGCAGATGCTCGACTTCGTGACCTGCACGGAGTGCGGTCGTTGCCAGTCGGTCTGCCCGGCCTGGAACACCGGGAAGCCCCTGTCTCCCAAGCTGGTGATCATGGGGTTGCGGGACAACATGTTCTCCCAGGCCCCGAGGCTGCTGGCCGGGAACGGCGAGAAGCCCGAGGCCGAGCTTCTCGTCCCCAACACCATCGACCCCGACGTGCTGTGGTCCTGCGTGACCTGCGGGGCGTGCGTCGAAGAGTGCCCGGTGAACATCGAGCACATCGACGCGATCGTCGACATGCGCCGCTACGAGGTCCTGATGGAGTCGCGCTTTCCGACCGAGGCGGGTCTCATGCTCCGCAACATCGAGAACCAGGGTGACCCGTGGGGGCTCGGTCAGGCCAAGCGGACGGACTGGACCGAGGCACTCGACTTCGAGGTCCCGGTGGTGGGGGACACCATCCCTGACGACGTGGAGTACCTGTTTTGGGTTGGCTGCGCCGGAGCGCTCGACGAACGTGCCCGCAAAGGGGTCCAGGCGACGGCGAGGATGCTCCACCTCGCCGGGGTGTCGTTCGCCATCCTGGGACCGAGGGAATCGTGCACCGGTGACCCCGCCCGCCGACTGGGGAACGAGTACCTCTACCAGGAACAGACGAAGATCAACGTCGAGACGCTGACCAGCGTCGGAGCGAAGAAGATCGTCGCCACCTGTCCGCACTGCTTCAACAGCCTGAAGAACGAGTACCCGAGTCTCGGGGGCGACTTCGAGGTGATCCACCATGCCCAGTTGCTCGACCACCTGGTCGCCGCGGGCCGGCTGAGCCCGGGTCGGGGCTACCAGGGCACCGTGACCTACCACGACCCGTGCTACCTCGGGCGGCACAATCGGGTGTTCGACCAGCCGCGTTCGGTGCTCGACGCCATCCCGGGCGTCCGCCAGGTCGAGATGAGCCGGTGCCGGGAGCGGAGCTTCTGCTGCGGCGCGGGTGGAGCCCGGATGTGGATGGAGGAGACGATCGGCAAGCGGATCAACATGGAACGCACCGACGAGGCCTTCACCACCGGCGCCGACGTGGTCTCCACGGCCTGCCCCTACTGCATGATCATGCTCGACGACGCCGTCCGGGCCAACAACAAGGAGGAGGAGGTCCGGGTGCTCGACCTCTCCCAGCTGGTCGAGGAGTCGCTCTCGGGCCAGTCGCGGGGAGGGACGGCGCCGACGGAGCAGGGGTAGCGGGGAGCCCTTACTCGGTTCGCTGCGGCCGGCGCCGACCGGCGGGCGATCCCGGGGAGCTCAGTCCCGGAGGAGTCCGTAGGCGGAGGAGGGGTGGAAGCTGAGGACGACCCGCCGCTCGCTCACCATGGCCCAGCGGTACTCGTCCCAGTCGGGGTGGTCCTCGCCTCGGATCCGGCGGTACATGTCGACCAGCTCGTCGACGACCTCGTCGCCCGGTTCGGCGGCCGGTGGGCTGAGCTGCGCCGTGCCGTCGAACACCGCGTACTGCCAGAAGGTGTCGGCCGAGACGTACAGCTGTGCACGTTGGTCGCGTCGGAGGTTCTTGGTCTTGGCCCGGCCCTCGGTCACCGAGATCCGGGTCGAGCCGTCCGGTTCCATGAGATAGACGATGTTGGAGACCTGGGGCCGCGAGTCGCGGCGGATCGTGATGAGGACCCCCTGGCTGCGCCCGTGGGCGAACCCGATGGCCTGAGACAACTCCACGGCGCTCTAGCCGTGGAAGGCGAGCTTGTCGGCCTCGCGCAGCCGGGAGGCCATTGCGGCGAGCAGCTTGCGCGCGAGGGTGGGCATCGTGTCGAGCAGCCCGAGGAAATGCCGTTGTTCGAGCACCAGGAGGTCCATGTCGGTCTCGGCCACGACGGTCGCCGACCGGGGCTGGCGGTCGAGCAGGGCCAGCTCGCCGAACCCGGTTCCCGGACCGAGCGTGGTGACCTTGCGCCCCTTGCGCTTGACCGCGGCCTTGCCGCTCACGATCAAGAAGAACTCATGCCCCGTCGAGCCCTCCTCGCAGAGCACCGTGCCGGCGTCCACGTGGATCTCGTCGAGCGACTGCCGCACCTTGCGGAGGTCCCGTGCCGAGGAGGCGGCGAAGAGCCAGATCTGGGAGAGGTCGATTTCTTTTGCACCGGTGCGTGGCATGGCTTGAAGGGTAGCCCGCAGGACCCCCTTCGCGCCCGGTGCGACCTGGGCGCGAAGGGGGTCGCGTCGACGGCCGGGACCTCGGCCGGCGGTCCCGGCGACCGGGTTGCGGCATCGCGTTCGAGCGCCGGCCCGCGCGAGATAGCCTGCGCCGATGCTCAGCCGTAAGGACGACCCGCCGCCGGCGACGCTGTGGAGCCGACTCCGGCATGGTTCCGACGACCGGACCGTTGGCGAGCGCGTCCGCGCGGCGTTGCTCAAGCCGGCACCGGAGTCCAAGGACGAGCCGGAGCCGGAGGTGAGGACGCTCGAGGAGCTGCGGGCGGCCGAGCGGTCAGCCGACGACCGCGAGCGGTTCTTCGGGCTGATCGCGGCCCCGGTCGCGGCGGCGATTGCGCTGGTCGTCACCAGCTACCTCGTCGGGCACGACCCCTCGGCCTACCTGAAGAACGGGCAGGTCAACCCGCTGCACTCCAGCGTCGGGACCTACCACCTCCTCGAGCTCGTCCTCTTGGCCCTGGCCTTCGCGATGCTGGCCACCGCCTGGTACCGCAAGCGGCTCTTCCTCGGGATCAGCATGGCGCTCTACGGTCTCGCGATCTTCAACCTGCACTACTGGGGGTTCGGGGTGCCGTTCCTCCTCGGCGGGTCCTGGTACCTAGTGCGGGCCTACCGGGCCCACCAGGCGGTCAGGAGTGCGAGCGGCGAGGGCAACGGGTCGGGCACGCGCCCGGCACGTCCCCGCGCCAACAAGCGCTACACCCCGCCGATCTGACCGACCCTCGGGCCGATCCTCGACACACCCGGGGCCGGGCGGGGGTCGCCACCGTCCCGGCTGCGCCTCGTCGCGAAGGCCACCAGCGCGAGGAGGCCGAGGAGGGCCAACACCGCCGGCAGGACGAAGACCCGCCAGGAGGCCTCGGCGGCGCGGACGGCGGCGACCGTGGAGACCAGGGCCGGGTCGCTCGGTGAGATGACGCCGGCGACGGTCGAGCCGGGGGCCCGCCGCACGTTGCCCGGGATCGCCTCGTCGTAGGTCTTGGCCCCGAACTCGTAGGTCCCCCGGCACGCGTAGCCGGCCGCGTTGCTGCCGCTGCCGCCGAGGAGTCCGACGCACCGGGTCACGGTCACCTCGACGTTGACTCCGTGGCTTCGGAGTTCGGTGATCTGCGCGTTCTTGTGCAACTCGGCCACGAAGAGGATGGCAGCGCTGACGATGAGACCGGCTGCGGCGAGCACCGCAACGACCCGGCCGACCTTGCGGCCGTCTGCTGCCACCCCGGCGCCGCGCAGGGTCGACACCGGGCCGTCGGTTCCGGCCCGCGGGGCCGAGGGATCGAAGGTGGTCCGTTCCTCAGGAATCGGGTGATGGTAGCGAGGTCCCGTCCGACGTGGCGGCCGGCGAGGGGCAATCGGCGAGCTGTTCATGCTGGCGTAACACGGGCGTGACTGTCCGGAAACTCCGACGCTGCATCCTGTCGGCGGCAGGGCGCACCGTCCGCTTGGGGTTTGGCGCAACCCATCTGGGGTCGTGGCAGACCATGAGCGGCACGGGCCGCGTCAGAGAGGAGACCCGAGTAGTGCATGTGCTAGCCGCTGCAATTCACCAGGTTCCGTATCCGAGCTGGTTGAACACGGGCGACAACACGTGGCAGATCGTTGCCGCCACCTTTGTCGGCCTGATGAGCCTCCCGGCCCTGGCGGTCCTGTACGCGTCGATCGTCCAGAAGAAGTGGGCCGTCAACATCCTGGCGATGATGTTCGCCGGCTTTTCGCTGGTGCTCGTCGCGTGGGTGCTCTGGTCCTACAAGATGGGCTTCGGGTCGACGTCGCTCGGAGGTGGTGTCCACAATGGGGTGCAGACCCAGCTGAGTGGCGTCGGCTGGTTCAAACACTTCTTTGAGAACCTCGTCGGTAAACCGGGGCAGATCACCAACGCGACCAATGAACAGGGGCAGGCGGTTTCGGCGGCGAATACCGTCATTCCGTTCCACTTCCCGACGACATCGCTCGCGTACTTCCAGTTCGTGTTCGCGGCGATCACCCCGCTGCTTTTCATGGGGAGCGTGGTCGGTCGGATCAAGTTCTCGGCCTGGTGCCTCCTCGTCCCGCTGTGGTCGACCTTCGTGTACGCCATCGACGCCTTCCTCCTCTGGGGCGGTGGGTACTTCGCCCAGGAGGGGGCGCTCGACTTCTCCGGCGGGTTCGTCATCCACATGTCCGCCGGGGTGTCGGGGTTCGTCGCCGCCTGGGTGCTCGGACCACGGCTGTTGCGAGATCGCCAGCACGCCATCCCCAACAACCTGGTGATGGCGGCGGTCGGTGCCGGAATCCTCTGGCTCGGCTGGAACGGCTTCAACGGCGGTGACCCCTACTACGCGGGCGCCGACGCCGCCGCCGCCGTGGTCAACACCAACCTGGCGACAGGCGTCGGGGTGCTGGTCTGGATGGGCATGGACGCTTGGCTCAGCAAGGCCAAGAAACCGACCTTCCTCGGTGGCGTGAACGGCATGATCTGCGGGCTGGTCGGGATCACCCCGTGTGCCGGTTGGGTCAACGGGTGGGGGGCCATCGCCGTCGGCGCGATTTGCTCCGGCGTGGTGTGGGTCTGCTGGAACTACCTCTCCAAGGTGCGACCGTTCTCCCGGGTCGACGACGCCCTGGGCGTCATCTACACCCACGGGATCGCCGGGTTCTTCGGCGGCATGCTGCTCGGAATCTTCGGCGACCCGAACATGATCGAGTACGGTTGTGGACACCTGACCGCGGCAGGGCAGGTGGTCAACACGTCGGCGACGGCCTTTGCCACCTCGTCCAAGAGTTGTGTGCCGTTCTCGGTGAGCGGCCTCATGTACACCGGGTCCGCCCACCAGCTCTGGGAGCAGTTCCGGGCGGCCATCTGGGTCATCTTGTGGTCGGCCCTCATCACGTTCCTCCTGATGAAGCTGATCGGTCTGGTGCTCCGGGGCGTCCGGTACAAGGACGAGGTCCTCGAAATCGGTGACCTGGCCATCCACGACGAGGAGGCCTTCCCCGAGGAGACCTTCGCTGAGCGCATCGGCGCCCTGTCGTCGGCCGGCGGCGCGAGCGGTTCGCCTTCCGTATCTTCCATAGGGTTGCGAGAAGATCCGGCGCCGCCGGGATGGCCGGACAGCTGACCGGGCTACGAACGCCAAGAGTGCGAACCGAAAGAGAGAGGACAAGATGAAGCTGGTCGTGGCGGTGCTCAAGCCCTTCAAGCTCGACGACGTGAAGGAGGCGCTGAAGGACCTGGGCATCCAGGGGATGACGCTGACTGAGGCCCAGGGATTCGGACGCCAGCGTGGGCACACCGAGGTCTACCGGGGTGCCGAGTACGAGGTGGACTTCGTTCCCAAGATCCGCCTCGAAGTCCTGGTCGACGACGGACAGGCGGACGACGTCGTCGACACCATCATCCGCACAGCCGCCACCGGGAAGATCGGGGACGGCAAGGTGTGGGTCCTCCCCGTCGAGACGGTGGTGCGGGTGCGAACCGGGGAGCGGGGCGTCGACGCCCTCTGACGCTTCCCCCTAGAGCTGGCTCTGGCGGCGGACGGATTCCGCCGCCGCCAGGGCCTCCTCTGGGTTCCCGAGGTAGCGGGAGCTCACCACCGAGAGATCCTCGTCGAAGTGGTACCGGAAGGGGATCCCGGTCGGGATCTCGAGGTCGGGGATGTCGGCGTCGGGGATGGCTTCGATGTGCTTGCGGAGCGCCCGGATGCTGTTCCCGTGGGCGACCACCAGCACCGCCCCGCCCTTTGCACCCTCTGCCCGAAGGTCCGGGACGATCGCCCGCTCCCAGTAGGGCACGACCCGCTTGACGACGTCGGCCAGGCACTCGGTCAAGGGGAGGTCCCCGGAATCGACGTCGCGGTAACGGGGGTCGTTGCCCGGGTTGCCCGGATCGTCGCTCGGCGTCGGGGGTGGCGGGACGTCGTAGCTCCGTCGCCACAGGTGGACCTGCTCCTCGCCGTGCTGGGCTGCCGTCTCCTTCTTGTTGAGCCCCTGGAGCGCTCCGTAATGACGCTCGTTCAGGCGCCAGTCACGACGGACGGGGAGCCAGCTGCGCCCGACTTCACGGAGCGCCAGTTCGGCGGTGGCGATGGCCCGGACCAGGACCGAGGTGTGGAGCAGGCGAAGGTCGAGGTCCGCTTCGGCCGCCATCAGACGGCCGGCGGCCACGGCCTCGTCTTCGCCGCGCGGGCTGAGTTCGACGTCGATCCACCCGGTGAAGAGGTTCTCGGCGTTCCACACCGATTCCCCGTGCCGGAGGAGGACGAGGTCGAGCACGTTCGCAGCGTACCGTCGTAGCCGATGGACACCGTCGGGAATCCGGCGGGGCCCCGGGGCCGTAGTCCCAACAGCGGGCACATGGAGGGGAGGAGGCGATGACCGTCCTGCCGGCCGCCAGCGCGACGCTGCGGCGCGCCGATCGGCGCCTGTATCTGCCCACCCTGGTCGTGGCCGGCGTCACGGCGGGGCTGGTGTGGTTCGCTGTCGGCACGCTCGAAGGATCGGGCAACCTGGGTCGGGTCCTGGCGGCCGGTCGGGCCGAGCTGGTGGCCCCGGCGGTCGCCGTGGTCGTCGCCGTCATGATGGTCTGCGAGCGGATCTGGCCGGCCGAGCGCCGGCGCCTCCTTGCCGGGGGTCCGGCGCATGATGCCGCCTACCTGGTGCTCCACATCGCCGTCGTGGTCCCGCTGATGACGCTCCTCTCGATGGCCTTCGGGACCCTGATGGTCAGCCACGCGAGCTGGATGGAGCTCAACGGGACCAACGGTTGGCCCCGTCCGTTACTGCTCGGACTGACCTTGGTCCTGATGGACGGGGGGAACTGGGTGGCCCATTGGGCGGACCACCGCCTGCGCCCCCTGTGGCGGCTGCACGCCCTTCACCACAGCCAGGAAGAACTGAGCGTGCTCACCTCGTTCCGGGCCCATCCGCTCAGCCACCTCGCCGGCTTCCTGCTCGCCACGATTCCGGTCGTGGTCCTCGTCGGCAACCGCCAGATGGCTCCGGTGCTGATCACGGGCTATGTCTGTCTCGGCACGCTCACCCACGCCAACGTCTCGTGGTCCTTCGGACCGATCGGCAAGATCATCGTGAGCCCCGCCTACCATCGCCTGCACCACTCCGAGGAGGGCGCGCTCGGGCTCAACCTCGGCATCGCGCTCACCCTCTGGGACGTGCTGGCCGGCCGGGCACGGTTCCCGACCGCCGGCACGGCCCCGTGCCCGACCGGCCTCCCCGACCGACCGGTCCCGATCGAGCCGAAGGGAGCGGCCTTCGCGCCGCGCACGCTCCTCGCCCAGTTGGTCGAGCCGTTCCAACCGGTGCGAACGGGCGAACGCCCGGCGGCCCCCTGACCCGCTGATCGGGCGGGTCCCCGATCGCCGCCCACATGGTCAGGACCGAGACCCGGCGCCACGGGCCCGAGCGAGGGGGCCACCTCGAACCGTCCGGGAGCTCGCGCCGGATCTTCAGATCTTCAGATCTACTCGGAGTTGTAAGTAAAAATCTCTGAAATCCTGCTACATAGGCACTCAACTTTGGTATACTGCCTTGCAGCAGACGGGAGACCCCGGAGCGATCGCGGCGTATCCGTGGGCTACCCAAAGAAAGAGGAAAGGCAAGGGCCATGGCCAAGGCGGTAGGGATCGACCTCGGGACGACGAACTCGGTCGTCAGTGTGCTGGAGGCCGGAGAGCCGGTCGTCATTCCCAACGCGGAAGGGAGTCGGACGACCCCTTCGGTCGTGGGGTTCTCCAAGAACGGGGAGGTCTTGGTGGGCGAGGTCGCTAAACGTCAGGCGATCACGAATCCCGAGCGGACCATCCGCTCGGTCAAGCGGCACATGGGGACCAGCTGGTCGATCGACATCGACGGCAAGAAGTACACGGCCCAGGAGATCTCGGCCCGGATCCTGGGCAAGCTGAAGCGCGACGCCGAGGCGTACCTGGGCGACAGCGTGAACCAGGCGGTCATCACCGTGCCGGCCTACTTCGACGACGCCCAGCGCACAGCGACCAAGGAGGCCGGCCAGATCGCCGGACTCGAGGTGCTCCGCATCATCAACGAGCCCACCGCCGCCGCCCTCGCCTATGGCCTGGACAAGGAGGACAAGGAGCAGACGGTCCTCGTCTTCGACCTGGGGGGCGGGACCTTCGACGTCTCCGTGCTCGAGATCGGCGACGGCGTCTTCGAGGTGAAGTCCACCTCGGGGAACACCCATCTCGGTGGTGACGACTGGGACCAGCAGGTCATCGACTGGCTGGTCAAGTCGTTCAAGGACACCGAAGGCGTCGACCTCTCGGTCGACAAGATGGCCCTCCAGCGCCTGAAGGAGGGGGCCGAGAAGGCCAAGATCGAGCTCTCGAGCGTCCAGGAGACCCAGATCAACCTGCCCTTCATCACCGCGACGTCCGAGGGCCCCAAGCACTTGGATGTGAAGCTGACCCGGGCCAAGTTCAACGAGCTGACCCATGAGCTGGTGGACCAGTGCAAGGGCCCCTTCGAGGCGGCGATCAAGGACGCCGGCCTCAAGACCTCGGACATCGACCACGTGGTCCTGGTCGGCGGGTCCACGCGGATGCCGGCCATCCAAGAGCTCGTCCAGTCGCTCACCGGCAAGGAGCCCCACAAGGGTGTGAACCCCGACGAGGTGGTGGCGGTCGGCGCAGCCGTCCAGGCCGGCGTGTTGAAGGGTGAGGTGAAGGACGTCCTGTTGCTCGACGTGACCCCGCTCAGCCTCGGGATCGAGACCAAGGGCGGTGTCATGCACCGCCTGATCGAGCGCAACACGACCATCCCGACCAAGCGTTCGGAAATCTTCACCACGGCCGAGGACAGCCAGCCGTCGGTCGAGATCCACGTGCTCCAAGGCGAGCGTGAGATGGCCATGTACAACAAGACGCTGGGCAAGTTCCAGCTGGTGGACCTTCCTCCGGCGCCCCGCGGGATCCCCCAGATCGAGGTCACCTTCGACATCGATGCCAACGGGATCGTCCACGTGGCCGCCCAGGACAAGGCGACGGGCAAGGAACAGTCGATGACCATCACCGGGCAGTCCGCTCTCGGCAAGGACGACATCGAGCGGATGGTCCGCGACGCCGAGGCCCACGCCGAAGACGACCGGCGTCGTCGCGAGGAGGCCGAGGTCCGCAACACCGCCGACACCCTCGTCTACCAAACCGAGAAGCTTTTGAAAGAGCAGGGCGAGAAGATCGAGGGGTCCGAGCGGGAGGCGGTGGGCACCGCGCTGCAGAGCGTGAAGGACGCGCTCAGCGGGTCCGACATCGAAGCCATCAAGACAGCAACCGAGGCGCTCATGACCGCCAGCCAGAGCTTCTCGCAGCGTCTCTACGAGCAGGCGTCGCAGGCGAGTTCGGCCGAGGGGTCGACCGCCGAGCAGCACAACGAGGCCGCCGACGACGAGGTCGTGGACGCCGAGATCGTCGACGAAAAATGACCTCCCACCCCGAGCGGGACCTGGCTGAGGAAGGCGAGGTCGAAGCGATCGGCACGACCACCGGGGGGATGGAGGAGTCCGGTCCGCTCGACGTCGAACCCGAATCCGGGCCTGACGCCTTCGAGCAGATGGACCAGGCTGCCCAGACGATCCTGACGGACGTCGCCGCCCTCAGCGCGGAGCGCGACGAATATCTCGCCGCCCTTCAGCGGTCCCAGGCGGACTTCGCCAACTACCGTAAGCGGGTCCTCCGACAGCAAGAGGAGCTCGGTGCCCGGGCGGCGTCGGACCTGGTGGGAAAGCTGCTCCCGGTGCTCGACATCTTCGACCTGGCCATCGCGCACCTCGACCCCGGTGTCGGAACCGGTGTGGACGAGCGCGACCAGAAGCGGGTCGACGGGACCGATCAGGAGGCGGTCGGCGACCGCGGGCCTCTCGAGCTCGACGCGCTCCGCCAGGCCCGCAACCAGCTTCTCGACACGCTGGCGAAAGAGGGGCTCGAGCGCGTCGACGCGGTCGACGTGGCGTTCGACCCGTCTGTGCACGAGGCGGTCGCCCACGTCGAGGCACCGGAAGGGGAGAGCCCGGGTCCGAGTGTCGCCGATGTCATGCGACCCGGGTACCGCTGGCGCGGCCAGACCCTTCGGGCGGCCATGGTTCGGGTGAGGGGCTAAGTTGCCGGTCCAGCGCGAGTGGTTCGAGAAGGACTACTACAAGATCCTCGGGGTGCCTTCGACCGCCTCGGACAAGGAGATCACCCGCGCCTACCGGAAGCTGGCCAAGCAGTACCACCCCGACGCCAATCCCGGCTCCGAGGAGCGGTTCAAGGAGATCTCGGCCGCCCACGACGTGCTCGGGGACCCGGCGACGCGCAAGGAGTACGACGAGGCGCGCCGCCTCGGTCCGATGGCCGGGGGGTTCGGTGCTCCGGGTTCGGGCGGGACCTTCCGGGTCGAGGACCTCGGTGACCTCGGCGACCTGTTCGGGGGGTTGTTCGGCCGCGGGCGGCGCCGGACACCAGGCCCCCAACGGGGCACCGACGTCGAGGCCGAACTGCACCTCTCGTTCGAGGACGCCGTCCGGGGCGTGACCACATCGGTGAACGTGCCCCAGGATTCGCGTTGTCGGACCTGCAACGGGTCGGGCGCGGCGCCCGGGACCTCGACGCACGTCTGCGACCGGTGCAACGGCCGCGGGACCCTGGACGACAACCAGGGCCTGTTCTCGCTCTCCACGGTCTGCCCGAAGTGCAACGGGCGGGGGACCCTGGTGGACACCCCCTGCGCGACCTGCCACGGCACCGGGACCGAGCGCCGCAACCGCCAGGTCAAGGTCCGCATCCCGCCCGGGGTCGAGAACGGCCAGAGGATCCGGGTGAAGGGCCGTGGCGCACCCGGCCAGGGCATGGCTCCGCCGGGCGACCTGTACGTCGTGGTGCACGTCGGCTCGCACCCGAAGTTCGGGCGGCGCGGTGCCAATCTCACCTACACCGTGCCGCTCACCTTCCCCGAGGCCGCACTCGGCACGGTGATCACCGTGCCGACCCTCGACGAGCCGGTCAAGGTCCGGGTGCCGCCCGGCACGGCCCCCGGGACGGTGCTGCGGGTGAAGGGCCACGGGATCCCGGCCGCTCGGAACGGGGCGCGGCCGGGGGACCTGTTGGTGAAAGTCGATCTGTTGGTGCCGAAGGTGCTGACTGATGAGCAGCGGGCGGCGATCGAGTCGCTGGCGACGCTGACCGAACCGGCGCCGCGTGAGCACTTCGAGGAGGTGTGATCCCGATGGAGATGGCGGCCCCCGACACCGATGGCCAGCGTGGCGCGGTCGCGCACCGGCGGGCGGTCTACGTGATCTCGGTCGCCGCCGAGCTGGCCGGTGTGCACCCCCAGACCTTGCGCATCTACGAGCGCAAGGGCCTGCTCGACCCGGTGCGGACCCCGGGGGGCTCCCGCCGCTTCAGCGACGAGGACCTGGCCCGTCTCCGCCGGATCCAGGAGCTGACGACGGCCGGCCTCAACTTAGAAGGGGTGCGTCGGGTGCTGGAGCTCGAGTCCGAGGTGCGCAAGCTCCACGCCCAGCTGGAGGAGGTCCGCCGGGAGGCCAAGGAGGCCATCGAACGCGCCCACCGTCACTACCGCCGGGAGCTGGTTCCCCTCGACCAGGCCCCGATGCCCTACCGCGGCACCCGGAGGACGTCGGGCCGATGAACCTCACCGAAGCGGACCGAAAGCGCTGACCATGCCGCTCGACCCCCAACGATGGACCGAGAAGACGAGGGCCGCCTTTGCCAACGCGACCAAGTTGGCGACCGAGGACGCCAACCCGGAGATCACGCCGGCCCACCTGCTCTCGGCGGTGCTGGCCGATCCCGACACGATCGCCCGGCCCGTCCTCCAACGGGTCGGGGTCGCGCCCGACGAGGTCGCCGCCCGGCTGGCCGAGGCCCGGGCCCGGCTCCCCCGCGCCGTCGGCGGCCAGGAGCCGGGTCTCGGTCGTGCCGCACGGGAGGGACTCGAGACGGCCGACCGGCTCCGGGCGGACCTCGGGGACGACTACCTGTCGATCGAGCACCTGCTGCTGGCCTTCGCCGACGAGCTCGGCACCGACCGGGACCGGCTGCTCGGCGCCCTGCGCGAGGTGCGGGGCAGCCACCGGGTCACCTCGCCCACCCCCGAGGACACCTTCCAGGCTCTCGAGCGCTACGGCCGGGACCTCACCGAGGCGGCCCGCCGCGGGCGGCTCGACCCGGTGATCGGGCGGGACGAGGAGATCCGACGGGTGATCCAGGTCCTGTCGCGCCGGACCAAGAACAACCCGGTGCTCATCGGCGAGCCGGGGGTGGGCAAGACGGCGATCGTCGAGGGGCTGGCCAACCGGATCGTCGAAGGGGACGTCCCCGAGAGCCTGAAGAACAAGCGGGTGGTGGCCCTCGACCTCTCCTCGATGGTGGCCGGGGCCAAGTACCGGGGCGAGTTCGAGGAGCGGCTGAAGGCGGTGCTGAAGGAGATCACCGACTCGAACGGTCAGGTCGTCACGTTCATTGACGAGCTCCACACCCTGGTCGGCGCCGGGGCGGCCGAGGGCGCCATGGACGCCGGGAACATGGTCAAGCCGCTCCTCGCCCGCGGCGAGCTGCGGCTGATCGGCGCCACCACCCTCGACGAGTACCGCCAGTACGTCGAAAAGGACGCCGCCCTCGAACGCCGGTTCCAGCCGGTCTACGTCGACCAGCCCTCGGTTGAGGACACGGTCGCCATCCTGCGCGGCCTGAAGGAGCGCTACGAGAGCCACCACCGGGTGCGGATCCAGGACGCCGCCCTGGTGGCGGCGGCGGTCCTCTCCGACCGCTACGTCTCGGGCCGGTTCCTCCCGGACAAGGCGATCGACCTCGTCGACGAGGCGGCCAGCCGGCTCCGGATCGAGATCGACTCCATGCCGACCGAGCTCGACGTCGTCGTCCGTCGGATCCGTCAGCTCGAGATCGAGAAGGTGGCCCTCGAGAAGGAGTCCGACGAGGCGTCGGCGGAGCGGTTGGCCCGCCTCGAGTCCGAGCTCGCCGAGCTCAACGAGCAGTCGAACGCGATGACCGCCCACTGGCAGGCCGAGAAGGCCGCGATCGAGGCCATCGGGGACCTGAAGGACCGCCACGAGGACGCCAAGGGACGCGCCGACCGCCTCGAGCGCGACGGCGACCTGGCCGGTGCCGCGGCGGTGCGCTATGGGGAGCTGCCCGAACTCGAGCGGGAGATCGAGGACGCCACGGGGGAGCTGGGCAAGCTCCAGAGCTCGCAGCGGTTCTTGAAGGAGGAGGTGGACGCCGAGGACGTCGCCGAGGTGGTCAGTCGCTGGACCGGGGTGCCGGTCAGACGGCTGCTCGAGGGCGAGGTCGAGAAGCTGGTCCGCATGGAGGACGCGCTACACGCCCGGGTGGTCGGCCAGGACGAGGCGGTGCGGGCGGTGGCTAACGCCATCCGCCGCAGCCGGGCCGGGCTGTCGGACCCCCACCGGCCGATCGGGTCCTTCCTCTTCCTCGGTCCGACCGGCGTGGGCAAGACCGAGCTGGCCCGGGCCCTGGCCGAGTTCCTCTTCGACGACGACCGGGCCATGGTCCGCATCGACATGAGCGAGTACATGGAGAAGCACACCGTCTCGCGGCTGGTCGGGGCGCCTCCGGGCTACGTCGGCTACGAAGAGGGGGGTCAGCTCACCGAGGCCGTCCGCCGCCGCCCCTACGCCGTGGTGCTCCTGGACGAGATCGAGAAGGCCCACCCCGACGTGTTCAACATCCTGCTCCAGGTGCTCGAGGACGGGAGGCTGACCGACGGGCAGGGCCGGACCGTGGACTTCACCAACGCGGTGCTGATCATGACCTCCAACCTGCCCGGCGAACCCGCCGACTTCTTCAAGCCGGAGTTCATCAACCGGATCGACGAGATCGTCCGCTTCCGCCCGCTCGGCGAGGAGGACTTGCGGGTCATCGTCGGTATCCAGCTGTCGCGGCTGCGCACCCGCCTCGCCGCCCGGCGCATGAGCCTGACCGTGACCCCTGCCGCCGAGGCCTGGCTCGCCCATGCCGGCTACGACCCGGACTTCGGGGCCCGGCCGCTACGACGGGTGATCCAGCGGGAGGTGGAGGACCGGCTCGCCCTCGATCTGCTGGCCGGCCGCTACGCCGAAGGCTCGACGATCACGCTCGACGTCGCGAAGGACGGGCTGGATCTGCGCTGAGCCCGAGCCGAGCCTCAGGGGGCGGGCGGTGCCGGCAGCGGCTCGGTGAAGTGGGTCCCGTTGTCGACCACATCGGCCGTCCAGTCCTGCCCGGTGAAGAACCGGTACTCGTGGCGACCCGAAGGGTCCGGGTACCAACCCGGCGGCGGCCCGCCGGCCGTCGCCCAGGGTGCCGGGGAGGCGGGAGCGGCCGGGACGGTCGGCGCCGGGACGGACGTGAACGGCGAAGAGACCCTGGTGGCGGCGCAGGACACGAAGGCCAGGAACGCCCCGATCGGGCCGAGCAGGAACCCGATCACCAACCAAAGGTTCGGGTGGATCCCCCAGGGGTTGCGCCCGATCCGGCGGCGGAACGCGGTGGTCCGGGCGAAGGAGAGCGCGGCGAACACGATGGCCAGGGCGAGCGCCAGGGTCTCCTCCGAGGTGCTCATCACGACGGCCGGTTCCACTGCCGACAGGCTAGTGCCGGGCCCGGGGACGTCCCCCCTCCTCGGTTCGCCCCAGACCACCGCGTTCCGCCGGAGCCGACGGGAGCCAGCCGATTGCCGGGCGGCGATCCCGGCGGCGCCATCAGGTCCCGAAGGGCCCAACTCCGGGGTAGAGTTGGGCGTAATCCGCAGCCGTTGACGGAGGGTGGGCGGTGCCTGCAACCGTGGTCGTCGGGACCCAGTGGGGCGACGAGGGCAAGGGCAAGCTCACCGATCTGCTTGCCGCCGAGATGGACTTCGTGGTCCGCTACCAGGGCGGCCACAACGCCGGCCACCGGATCGTGGTGAACGGCGAGGCCTTCGCCCTCCAACTCGTCCCCTCCGGGGTCCTCTACGAGCGGACGACCCCGGTCATCGGCAACGGGGTGGTGGTGGACCCGGGGGTCCTCTTGGAGGAGGTCGACGCCCTGGGGGCCCGGGGCGTGGACACGGCCCGCTTGGTGGTGAGCGGCGACGCCCACCTGATCATGCCCTACCACCGGGAGCTCGACCGGGTGACCGAGCGCTTCTTGGGGAAGAACGCGCTGGGCACGACCCGACGGGGCATCGGCCCGGCCTACGCCGACAAGGCGGCCCGGGTTGGACTCCGGGTCCAGGACCTGATGGACCCGAAGATCTTCCGCCAGAAGCTGGACGTCGCCTTGAAGGAGAAGAACGCTGTCCTCGCCAAGGTGTACAACCGGCTCCCCTCCTCGGCCGAGGCCATCGCCGAGGTCTACCTGGACGAGTACGCCCCCCGGATCGTGCCGATGGTGGCCGACACCGTCGGGATGCTGCACGACTCCCTGGCCCGGGGCCAGCACGTGCTGCTCGAGGGGGCCCAGGCCACCTTCCTCGACCTCGACCACGGCACCTACCCCTTCGTCACCTCGTCGAACCCGGTCGCCGGGGGGGCGTGCACCGGCTCGGGGCTCGGTCCCCGGGACATCGACCGGGTGATCGGGATCGCCAAGGCCTATGTGACCCGGGTCGGCGCCGGCCCGTTCCCGACCGAGCAGTCGAACGACACCGGCGCGCTCATGGTCGAGCGAGGCAACGAGTTCGGCACCAACACCGGCCGCCAGCGCCGTTGCGGCTGGTTCGACGCCGTGATGCTCCGCCAGGCCGTCCGGTTGAACTCGCTGACCGAGGTGGCGCTGACCAAGCTCGACGTGCTCGACACCTTCGAGACGGTCAAGGTCTGCGTGGCCTACGAGGCCGACGGGGTCCGCTACGAGCACCTCCCGTACCACCAGTCCACGCTGCACCGGGTCACCCCCATCTACGAGGAGCTGCCCGGGTGGCTCACCGATCTGTCCTCGGTCACCTCGGTCGACGAGCTGCCCGGGGCGGCCCGGGACTACGTCGCGTTCCTCACCGAGCAGATCGGCGTCCCGGTCCGGACCGTCGGGGTGGGCCCAGAGCGCGAGCAGTTCGTCACCTTCGCCGCCCGTTGAGCCCGTGGCGCCGGTGACTGTCTGCGTGGTGGGGCAGGGCGGGCGCGAGCACGCGATGGCCCGCCTGTTCGCCCGCAGCGCCGATGTCGTCGTGACCCCGGGCAACCCGGGGATGCCCGGGGAGCTCTTCGGTCACAAGATCACGGTCGATCCGGCGTCCCCCGAGGAGCTCGGTGCCGACCTGACGGTCATCGGACCCGAGGCCCCCCTCGTCGGGGGGCTGGCCGACCGGTTGCGGGCCCGAGGGCTGCCGGTGGTCGGCCCCGGCGCGGCCGCCGCGGCCCTCGAGGGGTCCAAGGCCTTCATGAAGCAGGTGCTGGCCGAGGCCGGGGTGCCGACCGCCCGCTACGGGGTGTTCGACGACCTGGCGGCGGCCCGGGCGTTCCTGGCCGAGCTTCCAGGACCCTTCGTGGTCAAGACCGACGGGCTCGCGGCCGGGAAGGGCGTGCTGGTGACGCCGGACCGGGAGGAGGCGGAGGCCGACGCCGCCGCCAAGCTGTCCGGCCGGGCCTTCGGCGCCGCCGGCCACCGGGTGGTGATCGAAGCGGGCCTCGACGGCATCGAGTGCTCGATCCACGTGCTCTGCGACGGCCCCACGGTGGTGCCCATGGCCGCCGCCCGCGACTTCAAGCGCGCCCTCGATGGCGACCGGGGGGCCAACACCGGCGGGATGGGCGGGTACTCGCCGCCGCCGGAGGTGGACGACGCCCTCGTCTCCCGGGTGATCGACGAGGCGGTCGAGCCCACGTTGGCCGCGCTCGGCCGACGTGGGATCGAGTACCGCGGCGTGCTCTACGCCGGGATTATGGTCACCGCCGACGGACCGGCGGTGATCGAGTTCAACGTCCGCTTCGGCGACCCCGAGGCCCAGGTCGTCCTCCCCCGGCTGGCCGACGACCCCTTCGAGCTGTTCCTCGCCACCGCGACCGGCGCGCTGCGCGCCCCCCCGGCCTTCGCCCCGGCGTTCGCGCTGTGCGTGGTGGCGGCGGCGGCCGGTTACCCCGAGGCCCCGGTGGTGGGCGAGCGGATCGACGGGCTGGGCCCCGACGGCCAGCTGGCCGACCCGATCGACGGGGTGACGGTGCTGCACGCCGGAACGACGAAAGATCCCGACGGGGCGTTCCGGGTGGCGGGCGGGCGGGTGCTCGGGTTCGGCGCGCTGGCCCCGTCGCTCGGCGAAGCCCGGGACCTCGCCTACCGGGCGGCGGGGTCGGTCCGTTGGCCCGGCATGCACCTACGCCGCGACATCGGCCCGCCGGCCCGGCCGGCGACGGTGCCGGGGTGATCCCCCGCTACGCCCCCGCCGACGCGGCCGGCCTCTTCAGCGACGAGGCCCGCCTGGCCCGCTGGCTCGAGGTGGAGCTCCTGGTGGTCGAGGCCCTGGCCGACGCTGGGGTCGCCCCGTCCTCGGCCGCCGAGGCGGTGCGGGTCCGGGCCCCCAAGGTCGACGCCGCCCTCGTGGCGGCGGTGGCCGAGCGGGAGCGGGTCACCGACCACGACGTGGCCGCCTTCGTGGACGTGGTCCAGGAGCGGATCGGCGGTCCCGACGCGTCGTGGGTCCACTTCGGGCTGACCTCCTCCGACGTGGTCGACACCGCCCTCAGCGTGGCCCTGGTGCAGGCGTCGGACCTGTTGATCGAGGCGGCCGACCGGCTGATCGGCGCGCTCGCCGCCCGGGCCCGGGAGCTCGAGCACGCACCGGTGGCCGGGCGGACCCACGGGATGCACGCCGAGCCGACCACCTTCGGCGCCAAGTTCGCTCTCTTCGCCCTGCAGGTGGACCGGGACCGCCAGCGCCTGGTGTCGGCCCGCCGCCGGGTGGCGGTGGGGAAGCTCTCGGGCGCCGTCGGGACCTACTCGAACATCGACCCGGGTATCGAGGACGCCGTGTGCCGGGCGCTCGGTCTCGATCCGGTGCCGGCCACCCAGGTGATCTCGAGGGACCGCCACGCCGAGTACCTCTACGCGTGCGCGGCCGTGGGCACCACGGTGGAGTCGATCGCGACCGAGGTGCGCCACCTGTCCCGGACCGAGCTCGGGGAGGTGGAGGAGGCGTTCGGTACCCAGCAGAAGGGCTCCTCGGCGATGCCCCACAAACGCAACCCGGTGCTCTCCGAGCGCCTGTGCGGCCTGGCCCGGGTGTTGCGCGGCTATCTGGTGACCGGGCTTGAGGACGTCGCCCTGTGGCACGAACGGGACATCTCCCACAGCTCGGTCGAACGGATCGTGCTCCCCGACGCCACCGCCCTCACCCTCTACCTCCTGCGCCGGGCCGCCGATCTGGTGAGCGGCCTCGTGGTCCACGCCGACCGCGCCCTCGACAACCTGCTCGAGCGCTCGTTCGGTCTCGTCTTCAGCCAGTCGGTCCTGCTCGCCATGGTGGCCGCCGGCACCGGGCGCGACGAGGCGTACCGCATCGTCCAGCGTGACGCCCGGGCGGCCTGGGAGACGAGGCGACCCTTCCGCGCGGTCTTGGCCGAGGACGACGAGGTCCCCCTGGACGAGGGCGCCCTCGGACGGGCCTTCGACCTCTCCCACCTGCTCCGCCACGCCGGCCTGGCCCTCCGGGCGCTGGATGAGATCGACCCCGGTCCATGACCCCGGCCCCCGCCCTCCTGCGCTCGGGCAAGGTCCGGGACCTCTACCAGGTGGGCCCGGACCTGGTGCTGCTGGTGGCCTCGGACCGGGTGAGCGCGTTCGACGTCGTGTTCGCCGAGCCGATCCCCAACAAGGGCCGGGTGCTCACGGCCATGACCGCTTTCTGGTGCGAGCGGTTGGCCGACGTGGCCAACCACGCGCTGGTGAGCGCGGTGCCCGAACAGATCGCGGCCCTCGTGCCCGGCGTGGCCGAGCTCGGGTCGGTGGCCGGGCGGGCGGTGGTCATGCGGGCGGCCGAGATGGTGCCGCTCGAGTGCGTCGTCCGGGGCTACCTGGCCGGGCAGGCCTACGAGGAGTACGCCCAGTCGGGGACCGTGCACTCGACGCCCATGCCGGCCGGCCTCCGGCTGGGCGACAGACTGTCCGAGCCGATGTTCACCCCGTCGATCAAGGCCGAGACGGGCCACGACGAGAACATCGATTTCGCCCGGGCGGCCAAGATCGTGGGGGACGAGACGGCGGAGGAGCTCCGCCAGGTCAGCTTGGCGCTCTACGCCCGGGCGGCCGAGCAGGTGGCCCGGGCCGGGCTCGTCCTCGCCGACACCAAGTTCGAGTTCGGGCGCATCGACGGACGACTCGTCCTCTGCGACGAGGTGGTGACGCCCGACTCGTCGCGCCTGTGGCCGGCCGACCAGGTCGTGCCGGGGTCCACACCCCCCGCCTTCGACAAGCAGCCGCTGCGGGACTGGGCGGCGGCCCAGCCCTGGGACCGCACCCCGCCGCCGCCGACGTTGCCCGACGAGGTCGTCGCGGCCACCTCGGCCCGCTACGTCGCCGCCTACGAGCGGGTGACCGGGCGTTCGCTGGACGACTGGTACGGTCCGGCGTGAGTGGCCGGCGTCGGAGGTGACCGAGCGATGAGGTTTGCGGCCCGGGTCGAGGTCCGCCTGCGCCCGGGCATCGCCGATCCGGAGAGCGCGACCATCGAGCGGGCGCTGCCCGCCCTCGGGTTCGACGACGTCGACAAGCTGGCCACCGGGCGCTCGTTCCGCTTCGAGATCGAGGCCGACAGCGAGGCCCGGGCCCGGGAGCGGGCCGAGGCGCTGGCCACCCGGCTGCTCGCCAATCCGGTGATGGAGGACGCGGCGGTCTCGGTCTCGCCGGTGGAGTCGCGCTGATGGCGGCGCGGGTCGGCGTGGTCGTCTTCCCCGGGACTAACTGCGAGCACGACGTGGCCGCCGCGCTGGCCCTCCTCGGCGCGGCGCCCGAGCTGTTCTGGCACGGGCTGGGCGATCTCGGCGGCGTCGACGCGGTCGTGGTCCCCGGCGGCTTCGCCCACGGCGACTACCTGCGGCCCGGAGCGTTGGCCCGGTTCTCCCCGGTGATGGGGGCGGTCGCCCGGTTCGCGGCCGACGGGGGACCGGTGGTCGGGATCTGCAACGGGTTCCAGGTGCTGACAGAGGCCGGGCTGCTCCCCGGGGCCCTGCAGAAGAACCGGGGCCTGCGGTTCATGTGCGTGCCCACCGTCGTCACCGTCGCCTCGAACCGGTCGGTGCTGACCTCGGGGGTCGAGGTCGGGACCGAGCTCGTGCTCCCGCTCAACAACTTCGACGGCAGCTACGTCTGTGCTCCTTCGACCCTGGAGGAGCTGGTCGCCGAGGACCGCGTGGTGCTCCGCTACCGGGACAACCCCAACGGGTCGCTCGACGACATCGCCGGGATCTGCAACCGGGAGGGCAACGTGGTCGGGCTCATGCCCCATCCCGAGCGGGCCAGCTCGGCGCTGCTCGGCTCGGCCGACGGGCTGGTGCTGCTGCGGTCTCTGCTCTCGCTCCCGGTGGCCTGAACCGGTTGTTCAGCCCCGGGTCCGGGCCACCCCGGCCCGCTGGAGGACCGCGGCCGACACCCCGGCCGTCCGCCAGGTCGCGTAGCTGATGCCCTTGCGCTCGCCGTAGGCCTTGGCCACCTTCACGAACTGCTTCTCCAGCTCGCCCAGGTCCTCGCTCTCGGCGCTGCGCCCGAGCTCATCGGCGAGATCCTTCTTCTGCTGGATGAGGTGCAGCCGGGTCAACGGGTCGGCCGTGGCCAGCTCGGTGTCGATGGCGCTCAGCCGCTTGGAGATGGACGCCGGGGTCCGGCGGCGCCCGCGCCTCGGCCGGGCGGACTCGATCGCCTCGAGGTAGCGCCGCACGGCGAGGCCCTCCTCACGTCCCTTGGCCAAGGCGGCCTTGTGTTGCGGGGTCATCTTCGTCTTGGCTCTCGGCATCGTTTTATTGTGACCGGTTCCGCGGGGAAATTCAAAGCGCATTTTGCCGATTCAACAGGGCAAGGGCGCGATCGAAAACCGTGGCGTCGGGAAGCCGGTCTTCAGCCCATCGCCGACTTGATCCGGTCGTCCTTTTTCTTTTGCGGTGACAGTTCTCTCCGAGGACCAGCCCTTTCCGCTGAAAGTTACCGCTCGGTACTCGGCTCTTGGACCCGCGTACCCGGAGGGAGGTAGTCCCTGACGTTGTGGATTTTGAGGTGGCGGTCCCCCGCCTGATGCCTGCCAGCTGGTAGGTGTCGGGTGTCCTGCCAAGAACACCGACAAGGAAGGGGACCACCACCGTGAACCGCAA
>JAJYVS010000019.1 GCA_021791895.1 Actinomycetes bacterium
ATCGGCGTTGGCGACCCCTCGCAGGCCATCGGTGCCGAAACGCGCTCGGCCCACGTCGCTACCGCTTGGAGTACTGGGGCGCCTTGCGAGCCTTCTTCAGGCCGTACTTCTTGCTCTCCTTCTCCCGGGCGTTGCGGGTGAGGAGGCCGGAGCGCTTGAGCGTCGGACGGAGCTCGGGGTCGAGGATGCAGAGCCCGCGGGCGATGCCGAGGCGCAGCGCCCGGGCCTGACCCGACACGCCGCCGCCGCCGATGGTGGCGTCGATGTCGTAGGACTCGGCCGTGTTGGTCAGGCGCAGCGGGTCGGTGACCGCCATCCGGTAGCTGGCGGCCGTGAAGTACTCCTCGAACGCCCGCCGGTTGACGACGATGGTGCCGGTTCCGGGGCGGAACCGCACCCGTGCCACCGCCTCCTTGCGGCGTCCGGTGGTCTGGCTCAGCGGGGCAGCCATGGGCGTCCTTTGTCGCTCAGGCCCGGCGGGCGCCGGGGATGTCGAGGGGCTGGGGGCGCTGGGCGCCGTGGGGATGGTCGGAACCGGCGTAGACCTTCAGCTTGCCCAGCTGCCGGCGCCCGAGGGTGGTCTTGGGCAGCATCCCGCGGACCGCCCGTCGGACCAGCTCCTCGGGCCGGTTCTCGAGCAGCCAGGTGTAGCTGCGGCTCTTCAACCCGCCCGGGTACCCGCTGTGGCGGTAGGCGAACTTGGCCTCGCCCTTGTCCGCCGTGAGCACCACCTTGGCCGCGTTGACCACCACCACGTGGTCCCCGGTGTCCATGTGGGGGGCGAAGATCGGGCGGTGCTTGCCCCGCAGGATCCGGGCCACCTCGGTGGCCAGGCGGCCGAGGACCAGACCGTCGGCGTCGACGAGGTGCCAGGCACGCTCGATGTCGGTCGGCTTGGGGGCGTAGGTGGGCACGGGGGGTTCCTCAGAACGTCGGCGGTCGGCCGGGTCAGCCGGGCAGCGGCGACAAGCGACCCTCAAGGATAGGGCATCGGGGAGCCCGGCGCCAGATCCGCTCACGCTCCGTAGTCGACGGCGACCAGGCACAGTCCCTGCGCGGGGGCGGGGGCCGGGAGCCCCGAGCGGTCGCCGGCGGCCAGCGCAGCCACCACGTCGGCCGGGGTCGGCCCGCCCTTGCCCACCTCCACCAGTTCGGCCACGATCGAGCGGACCATCTGGTGGCAAAACGAGTCGGCCTCGATCTCGAAGCGCAGCAGCCGGCCCAGAAGGCCCTCGGTCCCCTCGGTCACAGCCGCCGCCTCCTGCCACCGTGCCCGGCGGACCCTGCGCACCACGGGCTGGTCGGGACGGTGACCGGGCGGACGGCGGCAGAACGCACCGAAGTCGTGCTCCCCGACGAGGGCGTCGGACCCTGCGGCCATCACCCGCAGGTCGAGTTCCGGCGCCACGTGCCAGGAGACCGGCGCGAGGAGCGGGTCGGCGACCGGGGCGTTCCACACCAGGTAGCGGTACCGGCGGGCCTGGGCGGAGCGGCGGGCGTCGAACCCCTCGGGGGCCACGGTCGCCTCCCGGACGACGATCGACGGCGTCAGTTGGCGATTCAGGGCATGGACCAGGTCGCCCGGCTCCATGGTCCGGGACGCCCGCCCCCGGCGGAGCGCGGGCAGCTCGCCCGGGAGGTCGACGTGGACCACTTGGCCCCGAGCGTGCACGCCGGCGTCGGTGCGGCCGGCACAGGTGAGCGCGGGGGCGACCTCGAGCCGCAGCGTCCGGGCCAGGGCGTCGGCCAGGGCACCAGCGACGGTCTGTTGACCGGGCTGCGCGGCGAACCCCCGGAACTCGGCCCCGTCGTAGGCGAGGAGCAGGCGCCAGCGGGTGGGCGGCGGGTGTGGCGCTTGGGCTTCCCGCGTGCCGGTCCGCCTTGGGGCGACGCCCCGCGGCAACACGGCCTAGACGAACTCGATGCGCGCCATCGGCGCGTTGTCGCCCGGGCGCGGGCCGAGCTTGAGGATCCGGGTGTACCCCCCGTGCCGCTCGGCGTATCGGGGTCCGATCTCCTCGAACAGCTTGTGGGCCATGTCCTTGTCCCTGATGAGAGCGACCACCCGCCGTTGCTGGTTCACGCCGCCCTTGCGGGCCGCGGTGACGCACTTCTCGGCCACCGGGCGCATCGCCTTGGCCTTGGCCTCCGTCGTCACCAGGGCCTCGGCCGCGATGAGCGAAGCGACCAGGTTGCCGAGTATCGCCTTCTCGTGGGCCGCATCGCCGCCCAGGCGGCGGCCGCGTCTGGGCGTTCCCCGCACCGGCCTAGTCCTTGGTCCGGAGCGAGAGACCTCGCTCGTCCAGGCGCTCGATGACCTCGTCGAGCGACTTCTGCCCGAAGTTGGTGATGCCTAGAAGGTCGTCGGGGGTCCTCGAGACGAGCTCGCCGATGGTGTTGATCTGGGCCCGCTTGAGGCAGTTGCGGGGCCGCTCGGAGAGATCCAGCTCCTCGATGCGCAGGTCGAGGTCGGGTGAGCCGCTCGTCGTGCTGCCGGTCTCCCCCAGCTCGAGCCCCCGGGGGGCCTCCTCCAGATCGGCGACCAACGACACGAGGGTCCGCAGCGTGTCACCGGCCGAGGCCAGGGCCTCGCGGGGGGTGATCGTGCCGTCCGTCTCAATCTCGAGCACCAGACGGTCGAAGTCGGTGGACTGCTCCACCCGCACCGACTCGATGTCGAAGGTGACCCGCCGGACGGGGGAGAAGATCGAGTCCACCGGGATAACCCCGATGGTCGTGGACCGCTTGTTGCGGTCCGCCGACACGTACCCCCGACCTCGTTCGACGGTCACGTCGAGCGCCAGCCGTCCCCGCTGGTTCAGATCCGCGAGGTGCAGCTCGGGGTTCAAGATCTCCACCCCGGGGCGGGTCTGGATGTCGGCCGCCGTGGCCTCACCGGGACCCCGCCTGTCGATCCTCATGGTCACCGGCTCGTCGATGTCCATCCGCACCAGGAGGTCCTTCAGGTTGAGGATGATGTCGGTGACGTCCTCTTTCACCCCGGTCAAGGTGGTGAACTCGTGGAGGGCCTCGTCGAAGCGCACCTGGGTGACCGCGGCGCCGGGGATGGACGAGAGCAGGGTGCGACGAAGCGAGTTGCCGAGCGTGTGCCCGAAGCCCGGGTCGAGCGGGCCCATGGCGAAGCGCTGGGTGTTGTGCTCCTCCTCGCCGAGGGCTTCGACGGTGGGGCGCTGGATGATGAGCATGGGTACGGCTCCTCG
Source organism: Actinomycetes bacterium (assembly GCA_021791895.1). GTDB lineage: Bacteria > Actinomycetota > Acidimicrobiia > Acidimicrobiales > RAAP-2 > Palsa-461. The sequence continues at coordinate 3,222 of JAJYVS010000019.1, forward strand.
GGGTTCCGGTCGTCTCTGGTGGTTCGCCTGGATTCGGGGTTACTTGGACTGGATTCGGGGTTACTTGGAGTAGAGCTCGACGATGAGCTGTTCTTGCACCGGCTCGTCGATGTGCTCCCGGAGCGGGGGGTTGAGGACCGAGACGGCGAACCCGGCGTCGCCGGCCTCCAGCCACGGCGGGCGCTGCCGGTCCAGGGTGTCCATGTTGCGCCGGATCGCGAACATTTGGCGCGACGACTCCTTCAGGGTCACGACATCGCCCTTGCGGACCCGGTAGCTCGGGATGGTGACCCGCCGGCCGTTCACCTTCACGTGGCCGTGGCGCACGAACTGGCGGGCCTGGGACCGGCTGGCGCCCCACCCGGCCCGGAAGACCACGTTGTCCAGGCGCATCTCGAGCATCCGCAGCAGGTTCTCGCCGGTGATGCCCGACTCCCGGTTTGCTTCGTCATAGAGGTTGCGGAACTGCTTCTCGAAGACCCCGTAGATGCGCCGGGCCTTCTGCTTCTCCCGGAGCTGGTTCAGGTACTCGGATCCCTGGCGCATCCGGTCGCGACCGTGCTCGCCGGGGGGATAGGCCCGGCTGTGGCGGTCGGTGACCGCCTCGGAGACCGGGCACTTCAGCGAGTAGCAACGCTCGCCCTTCAAGAAGAGCTTCGTGCGCTCACGCCGGCAGAGCCGGCACACCGGACCTGTGTAACGGGCCATCCTCGGTCCTCCGGCTCAGACCCGCCGGCGCTTCTTGGGCCGGCAGCCGTTGTGGGGAATGGGGGTGACGTCCTTGATGCCGACCACCTCGATGCCGGTCGCCGCCAGCGACCGGATGGCGGTCTCACGGCCCGAGCCCGGGCCACGGACCAGGACGTCGACCTTTCGCACGCCGTGCTCCATGGCCCGGCGGGCGCAGGCCTCGGCGGCCAGCTGGGCGGCGAACGGGGTCGACTTGCGCGAGCCTTTGAACCCCACGTTGCCGGCCGAGGCCCAGGCGAGGACGTTCCCCTCGGGGTCGGCGATCGTCACCACGGTGTTGTTGAACGAGCTCTTGATGTGGGCCACGCCGTAGGCGATGTTCTTGCGCTCACGCCGCCGGGGTCGACGACCCTGCTGCTTGGTCGGGCGGGGGGGCATCTACTTGCGCACCTTCTTCTTCCCGGCGACGGTCTTCTTCGGCCCCTTGCGGGTCCTGGCGTTGGTGTGGGTCCGCTGGCCGTGGACCGGCAGGCCGCGGCGGTGCCGAATCCCCTGGTAGCAGTTGATCTCCTGCTTGCGCTTGATGTCTTGGGCCACGTCACGACGCAGGTCGCCCTCGACCCGCAGGCTGTTGTCGATGTAATTGCGCAGCCTGATCACCTCTTCGTCGGTCAGATCCCGCACCCGGGTATCGGGGTTGACCTCGGTCGAGCTGCAGACCTCCTTGGCGACGGTGCCGCCGATGCCGTAGATGTAGGTGAGGGCGATCTCCACTCGCTTCTCTCTGGGGATGTCCACACCGGCGATTCGAGCCACGTTCCCTCTCCTAGCCCTGGCGCTGCTTGTGCCGCGGGTTGTCACAGATCACGACCACCCGGCCGTGACGCCGGATGATCTTGCACTTCTCACAGATCCTCTTGACGCTCGGTCGGACCTTCACGTCTCGTTCCTCGTCCTCGTGACCACCTTGCGGTGGCTACTTGTACCGGTAGGTGATCCGCCCCCGGCTCAGGTCATAGGGAGTGATCTCTACCTGGACCTTGTCGCCGGGCAGGATGCGGATCCGGTGCATCCGCATCCTCCCGGAGCTGTGGGCCAACACCTTGTGGCCGTTCTCGAGCTCGACTCGGAACATGGCGTTGGGCAGCGGCTCCACCACCGTGCCATCGAGCACGATGGCGTCGTCATTGGCCTTGGGCAGGTGTCTCTCCTCTGGTTCCCAGGATCCGGCGCGGCAGCACGCGAATCCGCAGGGTCGGCGGCGTTTGGGTCGGCGACGCCGACTCCGGGGACGAACCTCGGGGCGCGACGAGCCGACCTGAGATTTTAGCGCACGGTGCCGCGTTTGCCCACCCGGGCGGGCGGTCGACCTCGAGGTTACCGCTCGCACGCCCCAGCCCCGCCGACCGGCGCTGCAGAAGTCCCTGGCCCGAGGACCGCGATCGGATGACCGACCTGAAGGCGGTCGGCGAGGTCTCGGCCACGTGCCACATCTCCTCGTCGGCGGCCGTCGGCCTGCTCACCGCCCTCCAACAGGCCGCTAGCCAGCCCGGGTTCAGGTTCCTCCAGGCCCACGGCCCAGCGTCGTCGAGGCGGCCAAGGTGACGCCGGGGCAGTGCCAGACGTGGTGGTGGGTGTGCGTCGGCGGCGAGGCCGTCTTCGGGCCCCTCATCTTCCTCATGAGCGGGCGGTGGCGGCCCAAGCGGGCCCGGCAGGACGCCCAGCTCCACGACCTGGCCGTGCGTCAGGAACCCGAGAAGTTCGGCCAGTCCGCCTGAGCCGCCTCGGTGCCGGCCGCGTGGAACTCGACGCCGCGGCGAAGGCCTGACTAGAACTAGAGAACGGCGGCGGCGACCGCCGGCGAGCGAAGGACGGGCGGAGATGGCCTACGACTCGCGCTACCCCCTCTCCGGGGTCCGTCGGGCGACCACCGCCCCCCAGGAGGCGCTCATCGCCCGGGCGACCCGGGTGTTCCGGGCCGATCCACGGGTCCTAGCCGTCTACCTGGTCGGCAGCTTCGCCGTGGGGAACAGCGACGCCTGGAGCGACGTCGACCTCCAGTGCGTCGTGCGCGACGACGACGTCGACGACGTGGCGGCCACCTGGCGAGGGATCGTCGAGGCCATCGCCCCCACCGTGTCCATCCAGGCCTTCCCGTTCGCGACCGGCGGCGCGTGCATCACTGTGGAGTGGCTCCACTTCGACATCGTCTTCCACGGCGCCTCAAGCGTCGACGGCGGCCGCATCGAGGGAATGGCGCCGCTGGTGGACAAGGCGGGCGTCCTGCCGACGGCCCCGGTGCCCCGCCCGAGCCGACGCCGGGAACCGTTCTTCCCGCGCCCGGCGGTCGAGCACTTCTTGTACATGCTGGGCAACATGGTCTCGGTGATCGGCCGCAACGAGGTCGTCCCGGCTTCAAACGGGGTCATCATGGCGCGGGACCTGGACCTCGTGCGCCTGCTTTTGGCGGAGCAGGGGTGGGAGAGCACCAGGGAGCACGCCGCGGGCAACCCGTTCCCCTTCACCAAGCGGCTACGCCCCTACCTGACCGAGGAACAGCACGCGTTGTTGGCGTCGCTTCCGCCCCTTGCGGCCGCGATCGACTCGGTGATCGACGGGTACGTGGCGCTGGCACGGGCGTTCCTGCCCCGGGGACGACAGCTGGCCCGACGGACCGGGGCCGAGTGGCCGGCAGCCTACGAGGCCGCCTCGGTCGGCTACTTCGAGCGCAGCCTCGGCGTCTCGCTCGGCCTCTGAGCGATCGGTTTCGGCCAGGCGGGGACCCGCCGCGCCGCCGCCGTCGCCTAGCGGCCCCGCCAATCCGGGGCACGGCCTTCGGCGAACGCCCGCCCCCCCTCACGGGCGTCCTCGGTCGCCGCGGCAACCTTGCGCATGGTCTCGCCGAAGCGGATGGCCTCGAGGTCCGAGAGGCTGCGGGCCCGCACCGCCATCTCCTTCACGGTCCTCGCGGCCAGCGGGGCGGCCGCCAGGAGCCGGTCGGCCAGGCCCCGCGCCTCGTCGAGCAGTCGGTCGTGCTCCACCACCCAGCCGACCAGGCCGACCTCGTGGGCCCGCTGCGCGTCGATCCGCTCCCCAGTGAGCAGGAGCTCCATGGCGTACTGCCAGTTGATCCGCTGGGGGAGGCGGATGGCCCCCACGATAGTCGGCACCCCGAGACGGACCTCGGGGAAGCCGAACTCGGCCCGGTCGCTCGCGATCACGAAGTCGCACCAGGTCACGAGGGTGAGCCCGAGCCGAGGCACAGGCCATTGACCGCCGCGATCACCGGCTTGAAGATCTCCCAACCGCTCTCGAAGGAGTTCTGGGTCGGCTTCTCCCAGAAGGTGCCCGGGAACTCCCCGGCGGCGCCGCCCCCGCCACGCAGGTCGGCGCCGACGCAGAAGGCCCGGCCGCTCCCGGTCACGATGCCGACCCAGGCCTCCTCCTCCTCCCGAAAGCGCGTGAAGGCGTCGTTCAGCCCCTGCCGGACCTCGGCGTTGATGGCGTTGAGGGCTTCGGGGCGGTCGTAGGTGATGGTGGCGACGTGGCCGTCGAGCTCGTAGCGGACGAGGTCAGCCATGGCCCGAGTATGGCCCCCGAACGCCTCACGCGCCCGCCCAGGCCCGGTCGCAGGATCAGGGGACGGTGAACACCTCGGGACCGTCGGCCGTCACCGCGATCGTGTGCTCGAAGTGCGCCGAGAGCGAGCCGTCGGCAGTCACCACCGTCCATTGGTCGTCGAGGACCTTCGTCTCGGGCCGCCCGGCGTTCACCATCGGCTCCACGGCGAAGACCATCCCCGACTTGAGCGTCGGGCCCGGTGTCCCGGGCCAGTAGTTGGGCACCTGGGGCTGCTCGTGCATGGCGGTCCCGATGGCATGCCCGACGTACTCCCGCACGACCGAGAAGCCGGCGCCCTCCGCCACCCGCTGGACGGCCCGACCGATCTCGTGCAAGCGGTTGCCCACGGTCATCTGCTTGATGCCGGCCATGAGCGACGCCTCGGTCACCTCGATCAGGCGCATGGCCTCGGCCGAGACCCGCCCGATGGGCATGGTGAAGGCAGCGTCCCCGTGGTAGCCCTCGACGATCGCCCCGCAGTCGATCGAGAGGATGTCGCCTTCCTCGAGGACCTCGGGTCCGGGGATCCCGTGGACGATCTTGGCGTTGCGCGACGTGCAGATCACGGCGGGGAACGGGGGGTGGCCGTAGTGGAGGAAGTTCGACGCGGCACCCCGTCGCTCGAGGACCCGACGGGCCGCGGCGTCGATCTCGGCCGTGGTCACCCCGGGTTTGGCCACCTCCCGGGCCACCGCATGCATCTCGGCCACGACCTTGCCCGCCCGGCGCATCTTGGCCAGCTCCTCGGCGTTCCGTCGCATCAGACGCCCTCGGAGGGCGGCCGGCCCCGGCGGGCCAACGCGGTGTCGATGGCCCGGATCGCCCGACGGGTGACCAGATCCGCCGAACCCGAGCCGTTTACCCGGACCAGGAGGTCGGCCTGGGCGTAGAAGTCGAGGAGCGGCTTGGTCTGACGCTGGTAGAGCTCCAGGCGCCGCTGAATGGCGTCCTCGGTGTCGTCCTCCCGCTGGACCACCTCGCCGCCGCAGATGTCACAGGTCCCCCGGATGAGTGGTGGCTGGGAGACCGAGTAGTTGGTCCCGCAGTCGACGCACACCCGACGTGCGGCCAGGCGCCGCAGCACGATCTGCGTGGGGACGTCGAGGTCGATGACCAGGTCCAAGAGGTCCGGGGCCAGGACCTCATCCAGCATCTTGGCCTGGCTCAGGGTGCGCGGCGCGCCGTCGAGGACGAAGCCCCGGGAGCGGGCGTCGGCCTGGGCCAGGCGCTGGCCCACCATCTCCATGATGAGCTGGTCAGGAACCAGCTCGCCGTGGTCCATCAGTTCCTGGGCCCGGAGCCCGAGCTCGGTACGGGACTTCACCGCCGCCCGCAGCATGTCGCCGGTGGAGACGTGCGGCACCACGTAGTGGTGGGAGAGCCGCGTGCACTGCGTGCCCTTGCCGGCCCCCTGCTTGCCAAGGACCACGAGTCGGACGCCGGAGACCACTCGCCTACTTGAGGAAGCCTTCGTAGTTGCGCATCATCAGCTGGCTGTCGATCTGGCGCATGGTTTCGAGCGCCACCCCGACCGCGATCAGCAGCGTCGTGCCGTAGAAGGGGAAGGCGTTCAGATGCCACAGCGACATGAGGAGGGACGGAACGACCGCCACGATGCCCAGGAAGGCCGCCCCCACCACGGTGATGCGGCTCAGAATGTGCGCGAAGTACCGCTCGGTCGGCGGGCCGGGCCGGATCCCGGGGACGAACCCGCCCTGCTTGCGGATGATGTCGGCCTGCTGGTGCGGGTCGAACGCCACGTAGACGTAGAAGAACGTGAAGGCCAGGATCAGAAGGAAGTAGAGGCCGATGTAGATCTTCGCCGTGGGCTGGATGTTGGTGCGGACGAAGTTCTGGAACCCATGCCAGGGGATGACGTTGGAGAACAGCACCGGGATGTAGAGCACCGAGCTGGCGAAGATGATCGGGATCACGCCGGACTGGTTCACCTTGAGCGGGATGTAGGTGCTGGATCCGCCGTACATGCGGCGCCCGACCACCCGTTTGGCGAAGGTGACAGGGATCCGCCGTTGCCCCTGGTCCATGAAGACGATGACCACCAGGAGCACGATGGAGACCACGAGGATGGTGAAGAACTTGCCCGACCCCCCCTCCTGGTAGATCGCCTTGCCCCCCGAGGGGATGGAGGCGACCACGTTGGCGAAGATCAAAATCGACATCCCCTGGCCGATCCCGCGTTGGGTGATCAGCTCGGCCAGCCACATGACGAACGCGGTGCCGGCGGTCAGGCACAGGACCATGAACGCCGCCAGGGGCACCGTGAACTTGGGGATCAGGTCGATCGACACCCCGAGCAGGCTCTGGTCGTGCCCGTGGAAGGCGTAGACCAGGCCGGTCGACTGCATCAGGGCCAGGGCCACCGTCAGGTACCGCGTCGTCTGGGTGATCTTCTTCTGCCCCACCGCCCCCTGGTCGCGCCACTCCTCGAGCTTGGGGATCACCGTGGAGAGCAGCTGGATGATGATCGAGCTGGTGATGTAGGGCATGACCCCCAGCCCGAAGATGGCCAGGCGGACGAGGGCACCGCCCGAGAACAGGTTCAAGAACCCGAGCACCCCCGAGGATCCCGCCTGGTGTTGGAGTCGCTGGACGGCGGCGAAGCTGACACCGGGCACCGGGACGTTCGCGCCGAGCTGGTAGAGCGCGATGACAAACAGGGTGAACAGGACCTTGTTGCGCAGGTCCGGTACCCGGAAGATGTTGCCCAGTCTGGTGAGCATGTCCTCGTCGCCCCGCCGGCCCCGGCCCTACCGGTTGCTCAGGGCGTTGCCCCGGACCGGCGGGCGGCCGTGCCCGAACGGCGGTGGAATCACTTCGACGCTACCCCCGGCAGCGGTGATCGCGTCCTGCGCCCGGCCGGAAAACGCGTGGGCGCGCACCCGGACGGCCCGGGACAGTTCGCCGCCGCCGAGTACCTTCACCATGGCACCCTTGCGCAGGAGACCCGCCCTGATCAGGACGTCGGGATCCACCTCGTCCCGACCCAACGCCTCGAGGGCGTCGAGATTGACCGGGGTGTAGGCGACCCGGAACGGGTTCTTGAACCCCCGGAGCTTGGGGATCGCCTGCATGAGGGGAAGCTGGCCGCCCTCGAAGCCGAGCGGCACGGTGTCCCGGGCCCGCTGGCCCTTGCTCCCCCGGCCCGCCGTCTTCCCGCCCTTGCCGCCGATCCCGCGGCCGACCCGTTGGCGGGCCTTGCGAGCCCCCTTGGGCGGTGCGATCTCGTGCAGTTTCACGGCTTCACCTCCTCGACCCTGACCAGATGGGGCACCCGGGCCAGCATGCCCCGGATCTCGGGACGATCGGGCAGGTCGTTAACCTGGCCGATCCCCCGGAGCCCCAGCGCTCTCAACGTCCCCCGGTGCTTGGGCTTCGAACCGATGGCCGAACGCACCTGGGTGACCCGCAGCAGGGTACCGGGCGCATCGGCCTTCCTGGTCGACGGCACGCTCAGCCCCCCTCTGCGTAGAGCTCGGTCTCCCGACGGCGCTCGCGGAAGGAGCGCAGGACGCCCCCGGGAACGACCTCGTCGGGCTGCTTGCCCCGCAGGTCGGCGATCTGGTCCGGCCGGCGCAGGCTCTTCAGGCCGGCGATGGTGGCGTGGGCCACGTTGATCCCGTTGGAGGACCCGAGCGACTTGGCGAGCACGTCACGGATTCCGGCCATCTCGAGGATGTGCCGGGCCGCCCCGCCGGCGATCACCCCGGTCCCGGGTGCCGCCGGCTTCAGCATGACCCGGCCCGCCCCGCTCTCCCCGATGATCGGGTGGACGATCGTCGAGCCCGCGAGGGCCACCTCGAAGACGTTCTTGCGCGCCTCCTCGATGCCCTTCTGGACCGCCAGGCCGGCCTCCTTGGCCTTCCCGTAGCCCAGCCCGACCCGGCCGTTGCCGTCGCCGACGACCATGAGGGCGGCGAAGGAGAACCGCCGGCCGCCCTTCACGACCTTGGCCACCCGGTTCACCTTGATGGTGCGTTCTTCGTATTGGGTCTCCGGCACCTAGAACTCCAGTCCCTCTTCCCTGGCGGCGTCGGCGAGCGCCGCCACCCGTCCGTGGTAAGCGAAGCCGCCCCGATCAAAGACAACCCGACCGATCCCGGCCGCCTTGGCCCGTTCGGCCAACAGTTTCCCCACCGCCTGGGCGCCGGTCACGTTCCCACCCCCGCCCTGACCGAGCGAGCGGCGCAGATCGGCTTCAACGCTCGAGGCAGCCACCAGGGTGCGGGCCGAGCTGTCGTCGATCACCTGGGCCGAGATGTGCCGGCGCGAACGGCTCACGGCGAGTCGCGGACGCTCGGCCGTGCCGACGACCTTGTCCCGGACCCGGGCATGCCGGCGGATCCGCAGCCGCCGCATGTTCGCCGCCTTCGTGGTCACTTCGCCGCCTTTCCAGCCTTGCGCAGGACCCGCTCCCCGGCGTAGCGCACACCCTTGCCCTTATAGGGCTCGGGCTTGCGGATCTTGCGAATGTCTGCGGCCACCTGGCCGACCTTCTCCTTGTCAATGCCCCGCACGATGATCCGGGTCGGGGTGGGGACCTCGAAGGTGATCCCCTCAGGGGCGTTCACCCGGACCGGATGGGAGAACCCCAGGCTGAGCTCGAGCGCGTCCGGGCCTTGGGCGTTCGCCCGATAGCCGACCCCCACGATCTCGAGCTCCTTGGCGAAGCCCTCGGTCACGCCCGTCACCATGTTGGCGACCAGGGTTCGGGTCAGCCCGTGCAGGGCCCGGTTCGTCCGCTCGTCGTTCGGACGGGTGACGTTGAGCACGTCACCGTCCTGGCTCACCATGATCGCCGCCGGCAGCGACCGCGCGAGGGTGCCCTGGGGACCCTTGACCACGACCGAGCGGTCGTCCAACGTGACTGCCACCCCGGCGGGCAGCGGGATCGGATTCCGTCCGACGCGCGACATCAGCGGCCTCCCTCGATCCGAGCCCGCCCTGCTGGGTCACCAGACATAGCAGAGCACCTCCCCGCCCAGATGATGCCGGCGCGCCTCGCGATCGGTCATGAGGCCGTGGCTGGTCGACACGACCGCCACCCCGACGCCCCCGAGGACCCGGGGGATCCGGTCGGCCTGGGCGTAGATCCGAAGCCCGGGCTTGGAGATCCGCTTGATCCCGGCGATGGTGCGGGACCGGTCCGGCGCGTACTTCATGACGATCTCGAGCGTCGAGCCCGGCTTGCCCTGGCTCTGCGAGACCGAGTAACCGGCGATGTACCCCTCCTTCTCCAAGATGGCGGCCAGCGCCGTCTTGAGCTTGGAACCGGGCATCTTCACCGTGTCGAACTGGGCCGAGTTGGCGTTCCGGATCCTCGTTAGCATGTCGGCGATCGGGTCGGTCATGGTCATGACGCCACCTCCCTCACCAGCTCGACTTGGTCACGCCTGGCACCTCGCCCGCGTGGACCATGGTCCGTAAGCAGATTCGGCACAGACCGAACTTGCGGAAGACGGCCTTGGGCCGCCCGCATCGCTGGCACCGGGTGTACGCCCGCACCTTGAACTTCGGGATCCGTTGCTGCTTTTGGATGAGTGCCTTCTTCGCCATGTTGCCTATCGAGTCTCCTGTCGGAACGGGAAGCCGAACGCCCGAAGGAAGGCGCGGCCCCCGTCATCGTCGTGAGCGGTGGTGACGATCGTGATGTCCATTCCCCGGACCGAATCGACGCGGTCGTAGTCGATTTCGGGAAAGATCAGCTGCTCGTTCACGCCGAAGGTGTAGTTGCCGTTGCCGTCGAACGAGCGGGGTGAGAGCCCCCGGAAGTCGCGCACCCTAGGGATGGTGATGCTGATCAACCGGTCGAAGAACTCCCAGGCCCGGTCGCCCCGGATGGTCACCTTGACCCCGATGGCATTGCCCTCCCGGACCTTGAACCCGGCGATGGACTTCTTGGCCCTCGTCACCACGGGCTTCTGCCCCGAGATGACCTCAAGGTCCCGTTGGGCGCCCTCGATGAGGGAAGGCTGCTGGGTGGCACGCCCCACCCCCATGTTGAGCACGATCTTCTCGAGCTTGGGGACCTGCATGACGTTGGCCAGCCCGAGCTCGCTCTGGAGCCCCGCCCGGATCTCCCCGAGGTACCGCTCCTTCAGGCGCGGGCGCGCGCGTCCGCCGTTCGTGCCCGGCGCGTCCGCGCCACCGGCGCGTCCCTGCATCGCCTCGTTCTCCTGGACTTGGTCGGTGCTCACAGCTCCGACCCGCACTTCCTGCACACACGTACCTTCTCGCCGTGCTCGTCGAACTCGAACCCGATCCGGGCGGGGCCACCATGGGAGTTGCACCACACCGAAACGGCCGAGGCCGACATCGGCATGAACTTGTCGATGATGCCCCCCTGCATCGTCGCCCGGCGCGGCTTGGTGTGGCGTTTGGCCACGTTCACCCCGTCGAGGACGACCTTGTTCTCCGTGGGGACGGTCCGGACGACCTCCCCTCGCTGTCCCCGGTGCTTGCCCGACCGGACCACCACGCGATCTCCCTTGCGGATCCTCATCACAGGACCTCGGGTGCGAGCGAGACGATCCTCATGAACCGCTTGTCCCGCAGCTCTCGGCCAACCGGGCCGAAGATGCGGGTCCCGCGCGGCTGCTGCTGGTCGTTGATGAGCACAGCCGCGTTCTCGTCGAAGCGGATGTAGCTGCCGTCGGGGCGGCGCTTCTCCTTCTTGGTGCGGACCACGACGCACCGGACGACGTCGCCCTTCTTGACGGCGGCACCGGGAATGGCATCCTTCACCGTGGCGACGAAGATGTCGCCGATGCTGGCGTAGCGCCGATGCGAACCACCGAGCACCCGGATACAGAGCACCTCGCGCGCCCCGGAGTTGTCGGCGACGCGCAATCTCGACTCTTGCTGGATCATCTCGCCCGCTCCGTGATCTCGGCCAGCCGCCAGCGCTTCAGCTTGGAGATCGGTCGGGTCTCGGTCACCCGCACCCGGTCACCAACCTTGGCGTTGTTTTCAGGGTCGTCGACGTAGAGCCGCTTGGTCCGCTGCACCGTCTTGCCGTACCGGGGATGCCGAACCCGCTCGACGACCGCGACCACGACGGTCGAACGCATGCTGTCCGACACGACGATCCCTTCACGGACCTTTCGGCGGTTCTGTCTCGGCTCGGTCTCTTGTGCCATCACTGCTCCTCGTCAGGCTCCTGGCGCGACCGCCGGGTCCGGGCCCTGGGGGCCGGAGCTTCCTCGGCCTCATCGCTCTTGCGGCTCCTCCGCAGGCGCGAGCGGGCCCGGGGAGCCACGGACTCCTCGGCCACGTCGTCGTCCTCGACGCCGTCTCCGGCCTCGGCGGCTTCGTCGGTCACCGCCACGTCTGACACCTCGGGCGTCCGCGCGGGCTCGGGCTCCCGGGTCCGGGTCCGGCGCGCATGGGCGACCGGGAGCTCCTCGTCGGGCTCCTCCTCGGCGACGACGCCCTCGTCGTCGGTCTCGTCGTCGGTCTCGAGCTCCGCCACGGCCGCCGTCGCCAGCGCGGCCCGTTCCTCGTCTCGCTGGCGAGCCCGCTCCCGGGAGGGTTTGGGTGCCGGCGCTTCGAAGACGACCCCTTCGGCCTCGGCGATCTCCATCTCACGCAGCACGGTGAGGACTCGAGCCACGTCGCGGCGCACCTGCTTGATCTGGGCGACGTTGTCCAGTTGGCCGGTGGCCAGCTGGAACCGCAGGTTGAGCAGTTCGCGCCTCGCCTCGACCAGGCGGTTCGCCAGCTCGTCCGCGTCCATGGCGTAGAATTCGGCCGCCCTGGTCATCAGACCTGCACCTCGGAGGCGCCGTGCGCGCCGGGGCGCACCACGAAGCGGGCTTTGATCGGGAGCTTCTGGATGGCCCGTTCCATGGCGGCCCGGGCCAGCTCGGCGTCCACTCCCGAGAGTTCGAAGAGGATCCGACCGGGGCGCACTACGGCCACCCAGTGTTCGGGGTTCCCTTTGCCCGATCCCATCCGGGTCTCGGCCGGCTTCTGGGTCACGGGCTTGTCGGGGAAGATCCGGATCCACACCTTGCCGCCACGTCGGACGTGGCGGGTCATCGCGACCCGGGCCGCCTCGATCTGACGGGCCGTGATCCATCCGGGCTCGGCCGCTTGGATGCCGAAGTCACCGAAGCTGATCGTGGTGCCGCCCTTGGCGACGCCCCGGAGACGGCCGCGCTGTTGCTTGCGGTGCTGGACCTTGCGTGGCATCAACATCGTCAGTCGGACTCCCGTCGGAAGTGGGGTGCCTCGTGATGCTCGTGACGGGTCTGGCGCTCCATCTGCTCGTCCTGGGCCAGACGACGCTCGAGTTCGTCGGGCTCGGTCGGTTCCTCGAGGAGCTCCCGGGCCGAAGGCTCGGCCGGAGTGCCGACCGGGGCCTCCTCGAGGACCCCCATGCCTTCTTCCGCGCCCATTTCCGCGCCCACTTCCACGCCCTCTTCCACGCCCTCTTCCACGCCCTCTCCGACGTCGTCTTCGACCACGCTGCCCGGCTCACCCTGGTCCTGGCGACGGCGACCGCCGCCCGCCATGATGAGCCGGCGCGGACGGGCCTGACCGGAGGTCTCCCCGACCGCCATTGCCGCTTCGCGCGTGATCTTGTCGTCGATGGACACCTTGTAGGGCAGGATGTCGCCCTTGTAGATCCAGACCTTCACCCCGACCCGGCCGGCGGTCGTCCTCGCCTCCCGGAACCCGTAGTCGACGTCGGCGCGCAGAGTGTGCAGCGGCACTCGGCCTTCCCGGTAGGACTCCTTGCGGGCCATCTCCGAGCCCCCCAGCCGTCCCGAACACTGCACCTTCACGCCTTGAGCGCCGGCCTTCTGCACCGTCTGGATGGCTCGCTTCATGGCGCGGCGGAATGCCACCCGCCGCGCCAGCTGGTCGCAGATCCCCTGGGCGATCAGACTGGCGTCCATCTCGGGCCGCTTGATCTCCTGGATGTTGAGCTGGATCCGGTTGGGAAGACCGGTGATCTCCTCCAGCTTCTTCTTCAGCCGATCGGCCTCCGAGCCGCGCCGGCCGATGACGATCCCGGGCCGCGCGGTGTGGATGTCCACCCTGACCCGGTCCCGGGTCCGCTCGACCTCGATGCGGCTGACCGCCGCCGCCTCGAGCTGGGACATGAGGTAGTCACGGATCCGCCAGTCCTCGACCACGAAGTCGCGGTACCGGCGCTCCTCGAACCAGCGTGATTTCCAGTCCGTCGTCACGCCCAGCCGGAAGCCATAGGGGTTGACCTTCTGACCCATCAGCGCTCGCTCTCCTCGTCGGTGTCGCTCTCGCCACCGTCGTTCTCTGCCTCGTCGTCGACCTCGTCCTCGTCGATCTCGTCCTCCGCACCGGAGAAGACGTCGAACTCCTCGTCTTCAACTTCATCCTCGTCGATCAGCTCCGCCGCCTCGTCCTCGTCCTCGGCCTCGGCCGCCCGTCGGGCCTCCTCTGCCTGGGCCGCCCGACGGCGGGTCAGCCGTCCGGAGAGGTCGGCCCGGCGCCGGGACTCGGCCACCCGACGCGAGCGTCGGGCCTGATTGGCGTCACGCTCGGCCCTCCGGCGGGCCAAGCGCTCGTCGTCCATCCGGCTCACGATGACCGTGACGTGGCAGCTCCGCTTGCGGATGCGCGTCGCCCGGCCTCGGGCCCGGGGGCGCCACCGTTTGAGGGTGGTCGCCTCGTCGGCATAGCAGGCCGACACGTAGAGATCCTCGGCGTCCTGGTCCTCGTTGTGGACGGCGTTGGCCACCGCCGAGGCGAGAACCTTGGAGATCTCGATGGCCGCCTGCCTCGGCGTCGCGCTCAGGATCTGAGCGGCGCGATCGGCGTCCTCACCTCTGATCAGGTCGAGGACCTGACGGGCCTTCGAAGCCGGAATCGAGGAGTGCCGGAGCACGGCCCTTGTCCCCGGACGCTCGTTGGTCTTCGGACCGGTCATCTAGCGCCGTCCCGCTCGTTCCTGGCCGGCGTGGTAGCGGAAGGTTCTTGTCGGCGCGAACTCTCCGAGCTTGTGGCCGACCATCGACTCGGTCACGTACACCGGGACGTGCCGACGACCGTCGTGCACCGCGATGGTGTGCCCGACCATGTCGGGGATGATCGTCGAGCGCCGGGACCAGGTCTTGATGACCCGTTTCTCGCCCGACGAGTTGAGGGCGTCAACCTTCTTCAACAGGTGGTCGTCGACGAACGGCCCCTTCTTCAGGCTACGAGGCATCTCGGTCTCCTAGCGCCGGGCGCCGCGGGTCCGGCGACGACGGATGATCAACTTGTCCGATTCCTTGTGGCGGGCGCGGGTCCGGCCCTCGGGCTTGCCCCACGGCGAAACCGGGTGCCGACCGCCCGAGGACTTCCCCTCCCCACCGCCGAGCGGGTGGTCGACCGGGTTCATGGCCACCCCCCGGGTCTGGGGCCGGACGCCCTTCCATCGGTTCCTCCCCGCCTTACCCACCTTGATGAGCTCGGACTCGGGGTTCCCGACCACGCCCAGGGTGGCCCGGCAGTCGATCGACACCCGACGCATCTCGGTCGAGGGGAGGCGAAGGGTGGCGAACCCGCCGTCCTTGGCCACGAGCTGGACACTCATGCCGGCGCCGCGGGCCAGCTTGCCGCCGCCACCGGGCCGGAGCTCCACGTTGTGGACGACCGAGCCGACCGGGATGTAACGCATCGGCAGGGCGTTGCCGGGACGGATCTCGGCGCCCTGACCACTCTGGAGCCGGTCGCCCACCTTCACCTGGGCGGGAGCCAGGATGTAGCGCTTCTCGCCGTCGGCGTAGTGGAGCAGGGCGATGCGGGCGCTGCGGTTGGGGTCGTACTCGATCGCCGCCACCTTGGCCGGGACGCCGTCCTTGTCCCGGCGGAAGTCGACCACCCGGTACAGGCGCTTGTGCCCGCCGCCGCGGTGGCGCGAGGTCTTGCGGCCGTAGTTGTTGCGCCCCCCGCTCCCGGGCAAGGGCCGGGTGAGCGAACGTTCCGGTCGTTTGCGGGCGATCTCGGAGAAGTCGGCAACGCTCTGGAAACGGCGTCCCGGGGAAGTGGGCTTTCGCGAGCGGATGGCCATGGCGCGTTCCTCAGCTCTCGAAGAGGTCGATCTTGTCGCCCGCGTGGAGGGTGACGAAGGCCCGCTTGGTGTTCGGGCGTCGGCCCGGAGTGTTGGTGCGGCGGTTTCGGGTGCCCTTGCCCTTGCGGTTGAGCGTGTTGACGTGCTCGACCTTCACCCCGAAGGCCTCTTCGACCGCTCGCCGGATCTCGATCTTGGAGGACCGGGGGTCGACCACGAACACATAGACGTTGCGGTCCATGAGCGCATAGGTCTTCTCGGAGACGACCGGCCGGATCAGCACCTTGCCGAGGTCAGGCATCTGCGGCCTCCGTCTCGGCCGGCTCGGACCCCGTCTCGGTCCGGTCCGTCTCTTCGGGCACCTCGATCGTGCCGCCGACCTCTTGACCACCCCCACCGGGGAGGGTCGCGTCGGTGAAGACCACCCAGTCGGACCGCAAGACATCGTAGGCACTGAGCTCCCCGGCGACGACCGTGTCCACCTCCTGGAGGTTGGCGAAGGAGCGGGCGGCCACCACGTCGTCCCCGGCGAGGACGGCGAGAACCCGCCCCCCGAGGTCGAGCGCCTCCAGAGCGGAGACGGCGTCCTTGGTCCTCGGTTGCTTCCAGGGCCAGCGGTCGACGAGCACGATCCGCCCGTCGGCGGCCCGATCGCTCAGCGCGCTGGCGAGGGCCAGCTTCACCATCTTCTTCGGGGTGTGCTGGCGGTAGCTGCGCGGCTTGGGCCCGAGCGCGACCCCGCCACCGGCGTAATGGGGGGCCCGGAGCGAGCCCTGGCGCGCACGGCCGGTCCCCTTCTGCCGGTAGGGCTTGGCGCCCCCGCCGCGCACCTCGGCCCTCGTCTTCGTCGACTGGGTCCCCGAGCGTGCCGCGGCCAGCTGGGCCATGACCACCTGGTGGAGCACCGCCACGTTGGGCTCGATCCCGAAGATGGTGGGCGCGAGAGCGACCTCGCCGAGAGCGGTGCCGGCGGCGTCGTGCCGGGTGATGGTGCGGACCACCGGCTCGGGCCGCTCCTTGCGCACCGGTCCCCGGGTCATCGGGCATTCCCGTTGGTGGCGGCACGCCCCTTCACGGTGTCCCGCAGGACCACCATGGCACCCCGGGGGCCGGGGATCGCCCCTTTTACCAGGATGAGCTCACGCTCGGGGTCGGCCGACACGATCTGAAGGTTGAGGGCGGTCACCCGGCGGGCGCCGAGGCGGCCGGCCATCTTGGTCCCCTTGAACACCCGGGATGGGGTGGCGCAGGCACCGATGGAACCCGGTGCCCGGTGGTGTTTGTGGTTGCCGTGGGCCCCGCCCTGGCCCTTGAAGTTGTGGCGCTTCATGGCCCCCGAGAACCCCTTGCCCTTGGAGATGGCGATGGCGTCGACCCGCTCGCCGGCGCTCCAGCTCTCGGCCGAGAGCTGCTGGCCGACCGAGTAGGTGCTGATGTCGTCGAGGCGGAGCTCGACGAGGCGCCGGCCCGGTTCCACCCCGGACGCCTCGTAGTGCCCCTCGAGCGGATTGTTGAGGGTCGATCGGCGGCGGAAGCCGTAGGTGACCTGGAGGGCGGAGTACCCCTCCTTCTCCGGGGTCTTCACCTGGACCACCCGCACGGGCGCGACGCGCAGCACCGTCACCGGGATGGCCCGGTTCTGGTCGTCCCAAACCTGGGTCATGCCGACCTTCTCGCCGACGATGGCCTTCGTAGTCACTCCGAGCGTCCTTCTTGGACCGGCCCAACCGGGCCTCGTGCATGCCAACGCTCCGCCCGGTGGTCCCCGAGCGGAGGGCTCGACTGTTGCGACCCGAGGTCCCCGGACAACTCCGGGCGCTCGAGCACGTCTGCTGGTGGCGGCGGTCTGCCGTCGGGCGGACCAGGGATTGGCCCGAACGAGCAGCCTACACCATCGACGGACCCGCCTGCCACGGCGCCCGGGCCCCTCAGACCCCCGGGGACGGCCTCAGGGCCGGGCCCGGGGTCGCCTCAGGCGCCGTCTGGATCTTGATCCCTCTAAAAGATAGCCGTAGTTGCACGGACGTCCCGCTAAGCGGCACCGGTTCTTCTCGATCCACTCGATGGTGGGCTCGCCGTCCAACCTGATGTGCCCGAGGCGGAGCGACGTGATCTCGGCTACTCGCATCCCGGCCAGCCCCAGTCGCAGCACCAGCTCGTCCCGGTGACCGATGTCGGAGGTCTCGCAGGTCCCGAGCAGCTTGCCGTGGGCCTCCTCGTGGGTCAGCCAGCGGGCGGGGTACTTGCCCTGGAGCTTCCCGTAGATGGGGGGCGTCGCTTGGAGCGGATTCTCCCGGCTCTGGAGCTCCTCGACGAGGGCGGGTTCGGCCGCGCCCGCCCGGACGCACCAGCGGAGGAACGTGCAGATCCTGGCCAGACGGTTGCGGCGGGTGTTATTCGCTCTAGAGCGCGCCACCCACTGGTTTAGAGGCTCAGCGGATAGGTGAGCTGTGAAGCACCCGATCGCCAACTCTCAAGGCGATGAGCAGCATCGACGACCTTGGACGTTGTGAAGCATTTCCGCAAGTCAGCGCCAATCCGCGCCGCCTCTTACGGCCCCCTCGGTGAGGGCGCGGGGCTGAGGGACCCCCACGTCCCTGACAGGGACGTCAACTCGGCCCGGTACTGGTGGGCCGTCTTGGGGTTGGTGTAGCGGCTACAGAACCGCTCGATCAGAGCCGCCAACGCGGTCCATTCGTCCTGGTCGGCGACCTCCCTAAGGCCGCCACGCGCGTTAAGCGGTCTGTATCTTGATCCCTTAAGGGATATACACCCGTAGTTGCACGGATCTGATCCAAGACCCAAGCCTCCTCGTGCGGGTCAGGTTGCAACCCGATCTCGCCAAGACTCAGGCCGCGACGAGGGGGTTGGCTCGTGCCTGCTCGTACAGCGGCTCAGGAGCCAGATCCTCACCGTTGGGCCAAGCGACGGTGCCGGCGTCGTGATCGACCTTGGCTTGGGCGAAGTACCCAGGACTCGCTAGGGGTTCAAGAACCCCCCGCCAGTTCTCGGCTGAGAAGTCGACGTCTCCCACCATCCCATCGTCGAAGAGCAGACGCAGGACGTGGTCGCGCAGCACGGCTACCCCCACAACGACAGGCAGGTAGGTCCCACTCATGCTGTACATCCTACGGGAGAGGAGCAATCGGGAGGATCGGACGACTGTCTCGCGCGAGCTCCCAATTCGCGAGGAGCTCCTCCCGATGCAACCGGGCCCACTCAGTAACCAAGGCAAGTGACCGCGACTCCAAGATGCCCGCCAAGACAACCCCGTCGATCGAAATCGACGCCCGGAACTCGGCGTGCACCGCGTGGAAGTGGGGAACAGGATGATCGCGCTCGTTCCAGTACATGTAGATGACGATTCCGTAGAACTCAGCGACTCGTGGCATCTTTCCGCACGGTACGCGGGACTTGTGACAGCTCTGCCACCTACGGGATGGCGACTTCGTCTGGGCTAACCACGTCAGGTGGCAAGGCGGCGTTGTAGCACTCGATCCCCTCATCGATCACACTTACGGGCACAGCGACAGTCCCGATGCCGCTCAGCTCAAGTTCCGCCGATGTGGGTGGATATGGCCGGCCGCACCAGTTCCCGATCGATGAAATAACGGTCGCGTGCCCGCCATCTGGGCTCCACCATCGGTCCGGAGACACGCCGGCTGAGGACTGCAGCACGAAGAACCCTGGCTGCAACCCTTCGCCCGGGGGCTCCGACGATCCGAAGGGCGAGCCATTCGCAGTTAGGAAGGTGACATCCACCTCTGCAGGTATTGCACATGGCGTGGTGCCGGTGTTGTCGATGAAGAACACAGGACTGAGGACCGTTCCCCCGACGTCGTAGCTAACGGCCGCCGCATTCAGTTCAGCGAGCTGACACAGAGGTGTAGCAGCTCTGGTTGTCGGCTGCGGGGCATTAAACGCTGGCTCGTCGTTGGGCAAGGGAAAGCCTGACGACTGGTAGAGGGTGATCGCAGAGCCGTGAGCAACCGTCGTCCCAGGTGTGGGCTCCTCCTGCACGATCCGACCGAGCGGAACCGCCGAACTCGGCATCGGGACGACTTTGGGGATCAACCCCGCGTTCTCGATTGCGCTTTCGGCGGCGGCCGCGGTGTCGCCGACGACCGTCGGAACGGCTAGTGGATTCCCGGGGAGGGGAGGTTGGGCCTCGACCCGAGGTGACTCCGCCAGTCCGAGCACGATGCCGAACCCCGAGCCGAGCACGAGCACTGCAATCAGCAGGTACGGCGCCCGACAACGCACGGCTAGACCCTGCCTAGCAAACGAATCAGGCATCACTACCCCATGATGACGCAACAGTCCCGAGCCGAGTTGACGGAGCCTTTTGAACGAAGCCGGGGGAACCGTCACATCCGTACACGAAAATCCGTCGCGTGGCCACGACCCGAACTGGGCCGCCTCCCCGCAACATTTCTGAGCGGTTCTACGTCGAGGTGGCTCCCGGGTACGTCCGGCTCCAGCACCAGCTCGGCGTCAGAACCTTCTTCGGCCGAGGTCGGCTCACCGCCATCGAGCAGCAGATCGTGCGGTCGCTGACCGCCATCGATCGTGCGGGTCAACCTATCGAGTGGAGCACGCCCGACCCCGACGAGTACGCCGAGCTCCTGGCATCCGAGGATCGAGCCCGGCAGGAGGCCGAAGAGGCGGTCTTGGACGACCTCGGGCCTGCGGCCGCCGAGTACCTGGAGGCCGAAGCGCTTGCCCGGGCTCAGCAGGCGGCGATGTTGCGATTGGGCCGGGGAGCGAAGGGGATGTCGGAGCGGAGCCGGCGCGAGATGTGGCGCTGGGTGCTCTCGTTGCCGTTCGAGATGCTCGGTGATCGGCCGCTGTGGATCACCCTCACCTACCCCGGCGGCTGGGAGAGGTGGGTCCCCGACGGGCCGACACTGGAGCGCCATAGACGTGCCTTCGGCGAGGCGTGGTACCGCAACTTCGGCGAGCGCCCGGTGGGCTTCTGGGCCAAGGAGTTCCAGCTCGAGGTGGGGAGGCCCCACCTCCACCTGCTTATGAAAGGGCCGGCCGCGATGGTCGAGTGGGACTACTGGGGCTTCCAGGTCCTGACCCGTCTGGGCAACGCCAACGTGAAGAAGTTCGGCAAGCGCAAGGGCCGCTGGTGGACCCCACCGATCGGAGGTCACTACGGCGGCCGAACGGCAGAGGTGCTCCTGCGGTCGTGGTCGCAGATCGCGACCGGCGGAACGGTCGAGAACCACGCGCGGCGGGGCGTGAACGTCCGAACGGTGTTCTTCGCCCACGACGACACCGTCGCCGCGTCGAAGCGGCGCTCGGCCATCGCCGCTTACATGGCCGGGGAAGCGGCCAAGGCCGGCCAAAAAGTGCCGCCGGTCGGCTTCGGCACCGTTGGCCGCTACTTCGGCACCTTCGGCTACCGCTCCGGGTTCCGGCCCACGGTGGAACGCCTTGAGGTCGACGAGGCCGTCTGGGGGGAACTGAACCGCCGGCTCACCCTGCTCGACTCCATCCGGCGCCGGGCCAAGGGCCGCCCGCTCAGCGACGAGGCGAAGCGACGGCGTCCGTGGCAAGGACTGACGGTCGCCGGCGTGGGCGCCGAGGAGTTCGCTCGCCTCTTCGAACGGTCCCACGCAGCCGCGTTACGCCGGCGACCGCCAAGCCCGACAGAGGTCTCCGAGCCGCCAGGATCGCGCTGGGACGGCCGGCCCGGCCGCAGGCCGGGTAAGGCCGTCCCTCAATCGAGCACCCGGGCCGCCCGGGCGAGCACGCCGTTCTCGACGGGATCGATGTAGCTGCGCATGGTGGTCGCCGGATTGGCATGCCCGAGGACCTTCTGGATGTCTAGGAGGTCGAAGAAGTGGGCGCCGTCGGCGCTGACGGCACGGTGCAAGATCCCGGCAGCCGTTCGGCGCAGGTCGTGGGGGCTCATGTGGCCCAGACCCGCCGCGTCGGCGTGGCCCTGGAGCAGCTTGGCAACGCTGGAGGGCTGCTTCAAGGGCCGGCCCCAGGAGAGCCGGCCCGCCCCGCCGCCCGGCTTCTGGCGGCACACGACCGGGTCGGAGGGCATGAGGGTTCGGCCCAGGCCGACCTCGTAGTCCCTGAGGTAGCCGGTGAGCAGCCCGAGGAGACCGGGCCCAACCGCCACCCGGCGGGGTCTGCGCTTCTTCCCGATCCATTCGATCGTTGCCTCTTTCTCGAGGCGGAGCTGGCCGACCCGGAGGACCGTGATCTCGGCCACCCGCATGCCGGCCAGCCCGAGCCGCAGCACCAACTCGTCCCGGCGGCCCACCTCGGAACCGTCACAGGTCCCGAGCAGCGCCCCGTAGGCCTCGTCGTAGGTGAGCCACCGGGCCGGGTACTTGCCCTGCAGCTTCCCGTAGATGGGCGGCGTGGCCCGGAGCGGGTTCTCTCGGCTCTGGAGCTCCTCCACCAGGGCCGGGTCGGCCTCCCCCACCCGGACGCACCACCGCAGGAAGGTGCAGATCCGGGCCAGGCGGTTTCGCCGGGTGTTGTTCGCCCGGGCGAGCGCCACCCAGCCGTTCACCGCGCCGTCGGTGAGGGCCCGGGGGTGGGAGACCCCCACGTGCCCGAACAGTGCGGTGAGCTCGGCCCGGTACTGGTGGGCGGTCTTGGGGTTCGGGTACCGACGGCGAACCGGTCGATCAGGACGGCGCACGCCGCCCATTGGTCCTGGTCAGCGACCGGGTGGAGGGCCCAGCGCGTTAGGCGGTCTGTATCTTGATCTCGATGAACACTCCCGCCGGCAGGTCGAGACGCTGGAGGGAGTCCACCGTCTTCGGGGTGTGCTCGACGATGTCCACGAGGCGCTTGTGCACCCGCATCTCGAAGTGCTCCCGCGAGTCCTTGTACTTGTGGGGGGAGCGGATCACCGTGTAGCGGTGCTTGTCCGTGGGCAGCGGCACCGGGCCCTGCACCTTGGCCTGGGTGCGCAGCACCGTCTGGACGATCTTCTCGGTCGATTGGTCGAGGACCTCGTGGTCGTAGGCCTTGAGCCGGATCCTGATCTTCTGGCGGGGGCCCTCGGCCATGGTCGCTGCCCTTCCCCGAGCGCTACTTGAGGACCTTGGTGACCCGGCCGGCACCGACGGTGCGGCCACCCTCGCGGATGGCGAACTTCAGGCCCTCGTCCATGGCGATCGGCTTGCCCAACTCGACCACCATCTCGGTCGTGTCGCCCGGCATCACCATCTCGGTCCCCGACGGGAGCTGGATCGCCCCGGTCACGTCGGTGGTCCGGAAGTAGAACTGCGGGCGGTAGTTGTTGAAGAACGGCTTGTGCCGGCCGCCCTCCTCCTTGGTCAGGATGTAGACGTTGGCCTCGAAGTTGGTGTGGGGGGTGATCGAACCGGGCTTGCACACGACCTGGCCCCGCTCGACGTCCTCCTTCTTCGTCCCCCGCAGCAGCAGACCGACGTTGTCCCCCGCCTGGCCCTCGTCGAGCAGCTTGCGGAACATCTCGACCCCGGTGACCACCGACTTCTGGGTGTCCCGCAGGCCCACGATCTCGACGTCGTCACCGACGTGGATGACCCCCTGCTCGATCTTGCCGGTCACCACCGTGCCCCGGCCGGTGATCGACATGACGTCTTCGATCGGCATGAGGAAGGGCTTGTCCACGATCCGGGCCGGCTCGGGGATGTAGCTGTCGACCGCGTCCATGAGCTCGTTGATCTTGGGGGTCCACTCGGGGTCGCCCTCGAGCGCCTTGAGGGCCGAAACCCGGACGACCGGCGTGTCGTCCCCCGGGTACTCGTACTCGCTCAGCAACTCCCGGACCTCCAGCTCGACCAGGTCGAGCAGCTCCTCGTCGTCGACCATGTCCGCCTTGTTCAGCGCCACGACGATCGAGGGCACGCCCACCTGGCGGGCCAGCACGACGTGCTCGCGCGTCTGGGGCATGGGTCCGTCGGCCGCCGAGACCACCAGGATGGCCCCGTCGACCTGGGCGGCGCCGGTGATCATGTTCTTGATGTAGTCGGCGTGCCCGGGCATGTCGACGTGGGCGTAGTGCCGGTTCGGCGTCTCGTACTCGACGTGGGCGATCGTGATCGTGATCCCCCGCTGCTTCTCCTCGGGCGCCTTGTCGATCTGGTCGAACGGCGTGAACTGGGTGTTCGGGTTGTTCTCGGCGAGGACCTTGGTGATGGCCGCGGTCAGCGTGGTCTTGCCATGGTCGATGTGACCCATGGTGCCCACGTTCACGTGGGGCTTCGTCCGCTCGAACTTCTGCTTGGCCATGTCTCGAGAACCACTCCTGCTCTAGGGCGGACCCGCCTTGGGCCCACCGCGACGGTCACCCGCCGCCGTTGTGTGTCGCCTTCGGGGCCGAGCCCTACTCCCCGCGGGCCCGGGCGACGATCTCCCGCGAGATCGACTCGGGCACCTCGTTGTATGCCTCGAACTGCATCGTGTACGTGGCACGGCCCTGCGTGCGAGAACGCAGATCGGTAGCGTAGCCGAACATCTCTGCCAGCGGTACCTGCGCCCGCACGACCTGGCTGGTCCCCCGCTGCTCCATGCCCTCGACCCGTCCCCGTCGGGCCGAGAGGTCGCCCATGACGTCGCCCATGTACTCCTCGGGGGTCACCACCTCCACCGCCATGACCGGCTCCAACAGGACCGGGGAGGCCTTGCGGGCGGCGTCCTTCACCGCCATGGAGCCGGCGATCTTGAACGCCATCTCCGAGGAGTCCACGTCGTGGTAGGAACCGTCGACCAGGGTGACCCGGACGTCCACGGTCGGGTACCCGGCCAGCACGCCCGAGGTCAGGGCCTCTTGGATCCCGGCGTCGACCGAGGGGATGTACTCCTTGGGGATCGTCCCCCCGGTGATCTTGTCCACGAACTCGTAGCCCCCGCCGGGCCCGGTCGGCTCCAGGTTGATGACCGCGTGGCCGTACTGACCGCGACCACCGGTCTGGCGCACGTAGCGGCCCGGGACGTCCTTGACCGCCTTCCGGATAGTCTCCCGGTAGGCGACCTGGGGCTTGCCCACGTTGGCGTCGACGTTGAACTCCCGGAGCATCCGGTCGACCAGGACCTCGAGGTGCAGCTCCCCCATCCCCGAGATGACCGTCTGGCCGGTCTCCTCGTCGGTGCGCACCCGGAAGGTCGGGTCCTCCTCGGAGAGGCTGAACAGGGCCCGGGACAGCTTGTCCTGGTCGGCCTTGGTCTTGGGCTCCACCGCCACGTGGATGACCGGCTCGGGGAAGACCAGCGCCTCGAGCAGGATCGGGTGCCCCTGGTCGCTCAGGGTGTCCCCGGTCGAGGTCACCTTGAGCCCGACGGCGGCGACGATGTCGCCGGAGAAGATGGCGTCCTTGTCCTCGCGGTGGTTGGCGTGCATCTGCAGGAGCCGGCCCACCCGCTCACGCTTGTCCTTGGTGGAGTTGAGAACGCTCCCGCCCTTGCGCAGGGTGCCCGAGTAGACGCGCAGGTAGGTCAGCTTGCCGACGTAGGGGTCGGTCATGATCTTGAAGGCCAGGGCCGAGAAGGGGCCGTCGTCGTCGGGCGCCCGCACCTCGACCTGGTCCGACCCGGGCCGGGTCCCCTCCGTCGGGGGCAGGTCGAGCGGGCTCGGGAGGTAGTCGACCACCGCGTCGAGCATGGGCTGGACGCCCTTGTTCTTGAACGCCGACCCGCACAGGACCGGGACCACGTGGGAACCCAAGGTGGCCAGGCGGACCGAGCGGCGGAGGTCGTCGCCGGTGATCTTCTCGTCGGCGAGGTACTGCTCCATGAGCGGGTCGTCGAAGTTGCTGAGCACGTCGATCAGCTGATGACGGGCCTCCTCGGCCGGACCGGCCAGCTCGGGGGGGATCTCGGTCTCAGACCACTTCTCCCCCATCCCGTCCTCCCAGATGAGGGCGGTCCCCTCCAACAGGTCCACCACCCCCCGGAACCCGGCCTCCACCCCGACGGGGAGCTGGACGACGGCCGGCACCGCGTCGAGACGGTCCCGGATCATCTCCACCGTGCGGGAGAAGTCCGCCCCGACCCGGTCCATCTTGTTGACAAAGCAGATCCGGGGGACCCGGTACTTGTTGGCCTGACGCCAGACCGTCTCGGTCTGGGGCTCGACGCCGGCGACCGCGTCGAAGACCGCCACCGCTCCGTCGAGGACCCGCAGCGAGCGCTCGACCTCGACCGTGAAGTCGACGTGGCCCGGGGTGTCGATGATGTTGATCCAGGTATCGCGCCACCGACAGGTGGTCGCGGCCGAGGTGATGGTAATGCCGCGCTCTTGCTCCTGGACCATCCAGTCCATGGTGGCGGCACCCTCGTGGACCTCGCCCATCTTGTAGTTGCGGCCGGTGTAGTAGAGGATCCGCTCCGTGGTCGTCGTCTTGCCCGCGTCGATGTGAGCCATGATCCCGATGTTGCGGGTCCGGGCGAGCGGGAATTCGCGGATCGGCAGGGGGTCAGCCATGTTGAGCTTCCACTCCAGTGAGGAGATCTACCAGCGGTAGTGGGCGAAGGCCTTGTTGGACTCGGCCATCTTGTGCATGTCCTCGCGCCGCTTCACTGCGTTGCCCACCCCGTTGGAGGCGTCGAGAATCTCGCCGGCCAGCCGCTCGGACATCGTCTTCTCCCGGCGCTGCCGGGAGTACCCGACCAGCCAGCGGATTGCCAGCGTCGTGGCCCGCCGGGGCCTGACCTCGACCGGTACCTGGTAGGTGGCGCCGCCGACCCGGCGGCTCTTCACCTCCAGCTCCGGCCGGGTGTTCTCAATGGCCCGCTTGAGCGAGGCGACCGGGTCCGACCCACCGCGCTCCGAGACCAGGTCGAGGGCTGAATAGACGATCCGCTCGGCCAGGGTCCGCTTCCCCCGGGACAGGACCTTGTTGACCACCTGGGTGACGAGCACCGAGCGGTACACGGGATCGGGCGGGAGGTCGCGGCGCTGGGCCGGGCCGTTGCGGGGCACTAGGACTCCTTTTTCGCGCCGTAGCGGCTGCGGGCCTGGGCGCGCTCGCGCACGCCGGAGGCGTCCAGCGCCCCGCGGATGACCTTGTAACGGACACCGGGGAGGTCCCGGACCCGGCCGCCGCGCACGAGCACGATGGAATGCTCCTGGAGGTTGTGGCCAACGCCGGGGATGTAGGCGGTGATCTCGACCCCGCTCGTCAACCGCACCCGGGCCACCTTGCGCAGGGCCGAGTTCGGCTTCTTGGGGGTGAACGTGTAGACGCGGGTGCAGACGCCCCGCCGTTGGGGCGCCCCCTTCAGTGCCGGGGTCTTGGTCTTGGTGTCCTTGGTCTGGCGCCCGTTGCGGACCAGCTGGGCGATCGTCGGCACGCGCCTACCTCGTCGGGTGAATCGATTGGGGATGCTCTGCGCTCGGGCCGCCATGCGGCCGGGCGTACGGCGGAACGATGCTAGGACACGCCGTGACCGGGCACAACACACCCCGGACGGGTGCCAGCAGCACCCCATGGTACCAGGGACCGATCGGGCCAAGGCACCCCGCGCACGGTGCGCAGTTGAGTCCACAATGAGCACGTGAGGCGGACCTGCAGTCAGCTCGGTGCCCGGGCGGGGTACACCGCGCTGGCCGTGGGCGCCCTCGGCCTGCTCGTGGCCTCCTGTGGGGGTGCCTCGGACGCCGCCGCGGGTCAGCCGCTTCCCACCAGGGCGTCCCCCCTCAAGACCCCGTCGGGATCCGGAGCGGTGAACGGCTTCCTGCACTCCCCCGGCGGGCCCTTCATCTATGACGCCGGCGGTCGAGTGGTCTTCCTCCATGGGGTGGATGCGGTGTACAAGCGTCCCCCCTACGAGCTCTATCCGGCTCCCGGTAAGCGGTGGAACTTCGACGCCAGGGACGCCTCGCTCCTCGCCCGGCTGGGATTCAACGTGGTCCGCCTGGGTATGACCTGGAAGGGGCTCGAGCCGGGGACCGCGCCGGCGAACGACCCCGCCATCTGCGCCCGGGGGGCACCGGGTGACCCAGGGCAGTTCAACCAGCGCGTGCTCGATGCCTATCTCGCCCGGTTGGCCCGCACGGTCGCGATCCTTGGGCGCTACCACATCTACACCCTGCTCGACATGCACCAGGACGTCTACAACGAAGCCTTCGACGGGGAGGGTGCGCCCAACTGGGCGGTCTGCACGAACGGAATCAAGATCGGCGAACCCCCCGGCCGCTGGTCGGCCAACTACGCCACCAGGGCCGCAGGTACCGCGTACGGGCACTTCTGGCGGAACGACGTCGTTGGTGATCTCCAGGGCGAGTACGACCGGGTGTGGGCGGCTGTGGCCGCGTATTTCCGCACCAACCCGTGGGTCGTCGGCTACGACCCCTTCAATGAGCCGTTCTCTCGGTCTCTGGTCACCAGCGGTGACGAGCAGTTTGATGCCCAACTCGAATGCTTCTACACCGGCACTGCCCACGTCGGCCGACCCGCTCATGGCGGCCCGTCCTTCAGTTGCCCGAGCCAAGATCCGGCCGCCGGCGTGATACCCCAGATCCTCGCCGCCGACCCGAGCCACCTGGTCTTCTACGAACCGGACATCTTTGGCCGCCGCGGGGCGCCGAACTTCGTCGGACCGATGGACTTTCCCAACCTGGTTTTCAACGTGCACATCTACTGCAGCTACCGCAGCGGGAAGACCGGGAACCCCACCAACCTCTCGGCCTGCGCGGCCCAGGAGGCCGCCTCACTCGCGCGGCGGGCGGAGGACCGGCTTGACCTGTCCACGCCGGAGCAACCCGGCGGCCCGGCCTGGTTCGTGAGCGAGTACGGCGCCACCTCGAGCGTCTCGCTCCTGGAATCGATCACCGCTGCCCAATGGCGGCACCTCGTGGGTTCGGCCTATTGGTCCTGGAGGTACTACGGCGATCCGACCGGAAGCGCCGCCGAGGCGCTGGTTGGTCCCGGCGGCACGCTGCGTTCCACAGCCCGAGTCCTCGCTGCCACCTACCCTGAGGCGGTGGCCGGGCGCCCCACGTCGGTCGTCTTCGACCCCGCCTCGGGCGCCTTCTCGCTGCGGTACCGACCGACGGCGCAGGTCCGGGGTCCGACGGTGATCTTCGTACCAGTCCGGATCCACTACCCCGACGGCTACTGCGCCCGGGTCCTCGGCGGGCGCGTCACCTCAGCCCCGGGGGCCGGTTTGCTCCTCGTGACCAACGCCAACGGGGCGCGCTCGGTCAATGTGGCCGTGAGCGCCGGGCACTGCCGCTAGGCGGTTGGGGCTGGCTCAGCCCGCTCCGAAGGCGCTGGGCTCGCCGGAGTCGTCCCCGGTGGGGGCGGCCCCGAGCCAGCTGGCGTCGATCGTCGAGTCGAACGGCTCCTCGGAGACCCCGTCGCCACCGACGTCGCGCAGCCAGGCGGCGAGGTCCTCGGTGTCGGAGTCGGAGGTCCCGGCCCAGAAGGGCAACGGCTCGGCCCCGGGCATCTCCAGGCGAATCGTCCGGTACCGTTCCATGCCGGTCCCGGCCGGGATCAGCTTGCCGATGATGATGTTCTCCTTCAGGCCGAAGAGCTGGTCGGAGCGACCCTCGATCGCCGCCTCGGTCAGGACCCGGGTCGTCTCCTGGAAGGAGGCGGCCGAGAGCCAGCTGTCGGTGGCGAGCGAGGCCTTGGTGATGCCCATCAGCTCGGGGCGACCCTCGGCCGAGCGCCTCCCCTCCTCCAAGAGCGCCTTGTTCACGGCGGCGTAGGCCTGGCTGTCGACCCGCTCCCCAGGCAGGAAGGGGGCGTCGCCCGGCTCGGCCACCAGGACCCGGCGCAGCATCTGGCGCACGATCAGCTCGATGTGCTTGTCGTGGATGGAGACCCCCTGGTCCCGATAGACCTTCTGGACCTCTTCCACCAGGTACTGCTGGGTCTCCCGGATCCCCTTGACCTCGAGCAGCTCCTTCGGGTCCTTCGGGCCCTCGACCAGGGCGTCACCGGCAGCCACCTCCTGGCCGTCGTGGACCTCGAGGTGCGCGCGGGGCGGGACCAGGACCGACTCCTCGGTGCCGTCGTCGGCCACCACGGTGATCCGGCGGCCGGTCTCCTCCTCCTCGACCCGAACCACCCCCGAGTGACGGGCCAGGACGGCGGCGCCCTTGGGGGTGCGGGCCTCGAACAGCTCGACCACCCTCGGCAGCCCGTGGGTGATGTCCTCCCCGACGATGCCGCCGGTGTGGAAGGTCCGCATGGTGAGCTGGGTCCCCGGCTCGCCGATCGACTGGGCGGCGATGACCCCGACCGCCTCGCCGAGCTCGATCATCTTGCCGGTGGCGAGCGACTGGCCGTAGCAGGCCGAGCACACCCCGTGAGCGGCCTCGCAGGTGAGCACCGAGCGGGTCCGCACCCGGTCGATCGTCTCGTCGTCGCGCAGCCGTTCGACCAGCTCGTCGTCGACGAGCGTTCCGGCCTCGACGCTCGAGCCGTCCGAAAGGTTGATGGGCTCGGCCAGGATACGGCCGTAGAGCCTGGTCTCCAGGTAGCTGCGCCGTCCCGACTGGTCCGGCACCACCTGCTCGATCCAGATGCCTCGGGCGGTCCCGCAGTCCTCCTCCCGCACGATCAGCTCCTGGGCGACGTCGACCAGGCGGCGGGTGAGGTAGCCCGAGTCGGCGGTGCGCAGGGCGGTGTCGGCCAGGCCCTTGCGGGCCCCGTGGGTCGAGATGAAGTACTCGAGCACCGAGAGGCCCTCCCGGAAGGAGGACTTGATCGGGCGGGGGATCATCTCGCCCCTCGGGTTCGACACCAGGCCCTTCATGCCGGCGATCTGGCGGATCTGCTGGGCGTTCCCCCGGGCCCCCGAGTCGACCATCATGTCGAGCGGGTTGAAGGACAGCCCCGAGAGGGTCTGCTCCATGGCCCGACCGACCTCAGAGTTGGCCGAGGTCCAGATCTCGATCTCCTTCTGGCGCCGCTCGTCGTCGGTGATGATGCCTCGGCGGAACTGGGTCTCGGCCTTCTCGGCCTCCTTTTCGTAGCGGTCCAGAATGGACTGCTTCTCCGGCGGCGTGCGCACGTCGTCGATCGAGATGGTGAGCCCCGACTGGGCAGCGAAGCGGAACCCGAGCGACTTGATCCGGTCCAAGGAGGCCGCCACCGTGCGCTTGGCGTGACCGGCCGAGAGCTCCTCGACGATCGCCCCGATACCGGTGGTGCGCTTGCCCACCAGATCGTTCACGTAGCGGAACCCCGGGGGCAGGGCCTCGTTGAAGAACAGCCGGCCAGCCGAGGTCTCGACGTCGTAGTCGCCGTCCTCGTCGGGCTCGATCCCGGCCGCACGCAGCCGGTCCGCCAGCGGGGATTCCGGCCTCGCCCGCATGGAGATCCGGGCGTGCAAGGACAGGTCACCGTTGTCGAAGGCGGCCTGGACCTCGTGGCTGTGGCGGTACACCCGCCCCTCACCCGCCGCCCCGTCGACCACCAGGGTCAGGTAATAGGCGCCGAACACCATGTCCTGGGTCGGGACGGTGATGGGTCGCCCGGTGGCCGGCGAGAGGATGTTGTTGGCCGAGAGCATGAGCACCCGCGCCTCGGCCTGGGCCTCGGCCGACAGGGGCAGGTGCACGGCCATCTGGTCGCCGTCGAAGTCGGCGTTGAAGGCCGTGCACACGAGCGGGTGGATCTGGATGGCCTTGCCCTCGACCAGCACCGGCTCGAAGGCCTGGATGCCCAGGCGGTGGAGCGTCGGCGCCCGGTTGAGCAGCACCGGGTGCTCCTGGATCACGCCCTCGAGCACGTCCCAGACCTGGGGCCGCCGCCGCTCGACCATCCGCTTGGCCGACTTGATGTTCTGGGCCAGCTCCATGTCGACCAGCCGCTTCATGACGAACGGCTTGAACAGTTCGAGGGCCATCAGCTTGGGCAGCCCGCACTGGTGCAGCTGGAGGGTGGGGCCGATCACGATGACCGACCGGCCCGAGTAGTCGACCCGCTTGCCGAGCAGGTTCTGGCGGAACCGGCCCTGCTTGCCCTTCAGCATGTCCGAGAGGCTCTTCAACGGCCGGTTGCCGGGTCCGGTCACCGGTCGGCCGCGCCGCCCGTTGTCGAACAGGGCGTCGACCGCCTCTTGGAGCATCCGCTTCTCGTTGTTGATGATGATCTCGGGCGCGCCGAGGTCGAGCAGCCGCTTCAGCCGGTTGTTCCGGTTGATGACCCGTCGGTAGAGGTCGTTCAGGTCCGAGGTCGCGAACCGGCCGCCGTCGAGCTGGACCATCGGGCGGAGGTCCGGGGGGATCACTGGGACCGCCTCGAGGATCATCGCCCGCGGGTCGTTGATCCGGCGCCCGTGCTCGTCGCGCCGGTTGAAGGCGGTGACGATCTTCAGGCGCTTGATCGCCTTCTGGCGCCGCTGCGCGGAGAGGGGACGCCGCCCGTCGGTGGCGTCGATCATCTCCCGGAGCTTGACCTCCTCCTCGTCGAGGTCGATCCGGTCGATCAGCCGGCTGATGGCCTCGGCCCCCATGCCGCCTTCGAAGTAGTCCTCGTAGCGCAGACGCAGTTCGCGCCAGAGCAGCTCGTCTTCGATGATCTTGCGGCTGTGCAGGCTGCGGAACTCCTCCAAGGCGCGCTGGGCGAGCTCGATCTCGTCCTGGCTCCGCTCGCGGGCCGCGGAGATCTCCTTTTCGACCGCCCGTTGGCGGGCCTTGATCTCGGCGTCCCGGGCGCCCTCCTTCTCCAGCTGGGACAGCTCGTCCTCCAGGGCCTTGAAGCGCCGGTCGATGTCGAGGTCGCGCCGCTTCTCGATGTCGGCGATCTCCTCGGCCAGCTCGGCCTCCAGGTTGGCCAGGTCCTCGTGTCGCTTCTCCTCGTCGACCCAGGTGACCAGGTTGGCGGCGAAGTAGATGACCTTCTCCAGCTGCTTGGCCTTCAGCTCCTCACGCGCCTCGGTCCCCATGAGCAGGTACGCCAGCCAGCTGCGAGTGCCCCGCAGGTACCAGATGTGCACCACCGGGGCGGCCAGCTCGATGTGGCCCATGCGCTCGCGCCGGACCTTGGACCGGGTCACCTCGACCCCGCAGCGTTCGCAGATGATCCCCTTGAACCGGACCCGCTTGTACTTCCCGCAGTAGCACTCCCAGTCCTTGGTCGGACCGAAGATCTTCTCGCAGAACAGCCCGTCCTTCTCCGGACGCAGGGTCCGGTAGTTGATGGTCTCGGGCTTCTTCACCTCACCGTTGGACCAGCCCCTGATCGCCCCGGCGGTGGCCAGGCCGATCTTCAGCTGGTCGAAGGTGTTGACGTCGAGTGCGGTCACGAGAAACTCCTCTCGGCGGCGCGCCGCTCGTCCTCCTCGTCCGACCCCCGCTCGGGCCGGCTGATGTCGATTCCCAGCTCCTCGGCCGTGCGGAACACGTCCTCGTCGAGCTCGTGCATCTCGATCTCCTCACCGGTGACCGAGAGCACGTCGACGTCGAGGCACAGGGACTGCATTTCCTTGATGAGCACCTTGAAGCTCTCCGGGATCCCCGGTTCGGGGATGTTCTCGCCCTTCACGATCGCCTCGTACACCTTGACCCGGCCGAGCACGTCGTCGGACTTGATGGTGAGCAGCTCCTGGAGGGCGTAGGCGGCGCCGAAGGCTTCGAGCGCCCACACCTCCATCTCCCCGAACCGCTGGCCACCGAACTGGGCCTTCCCGCCGAGGGGCTGCTGGGTGATCATCGAGTAGGGCCCGGTCGAGCGGGCGTGGATCTTGTCGTCGACCAGGTGGGCCAGCTTCAAGATGTACACGTAGCCGACCGAGACCGGGTTGTCGTAGGCCTGGCCGGTCCGACCGTTGTAGAGCACCGCCTTGCCGTTGGTCCCGATCTGGACGGTGCCGGTGGCCGAGTCGGAACGGAGGTCGCCGAAGAGCCCCTTGATGGTCTGGTGGCGACCGGCGTCCTCCGCTTCGTCCCAGTGGGCCCCGTCGAAGACCGGGGTCGCGATCCAGTTGGCCGGCATGGTCCGTGGCCGGGTCTTGCGGGCCACCCCGTCATCCCGGCCGCTCGTCCCGGCATCGGACTCGGGCTGAGTCTCGCTCCAACCGAAGCGGGAGGCGTACCCGAGGTGGGATTCGAGCACCTGACCCACGTTCATCCGGGACGGGACCCCGAGGGGGTTCAAGATGATGTCGACCGGGGTGCCGTCGGCCAGGTACGGCATGTCCTCGATCGGCAGGATCTTGGAGATGACGCCCTTGTTCCCATGGCGCCCGGCCAGCTTGTCGCCCTCGGAGATCTTGCGCTTCTGGGCCACGTACACCCGGACCAGTTCGTTCACCCCCGGCGGCAGCTCGTGGGAGCTGTCGCGGGAGAACACCCGGACGTCGATGACCTTGCCTTCCTCCCCGTGGGGGACCTTGAGGCTGGTGTCGCGGACCTCCCGGGCCTTCTCACCGAAGATGGCCCGCAGCAGGCGCTCCTCGGGGGTCTGCTCGGTCTCCCCCTTGGGGGTCACCTTCCCGACCAGGACGTCCCCCGGGCCCACCTCGGCACCGATGCGGATGATCCCGCGCTCGTCGAGGTCGGCCAAGATCTCCTCGGAGAGGTTGGGGATGTCCCTCGTGATCTCCTCGGCCCCGAGCTTGGTGTCCCGGGCGTCCACCTCGTGCTCCTCGATGTGGATCGAGGTGAGCACGTCGTCGCGGACCAAGCGCTCGGAGAGGATGATGGCGTCCTCGTAGTTGTAGCCCTCCCAGGGCATGAACGCGACCAGCAGGTTCTTGCCCAGGGCCAGTTCCCCGTTGTGGGTCGAGGGGCCGTCGGCCAGCAGGTCGCCGGTCTCGACCGGCTGGCCCTCGGCCACGAGCGGCTTCTGGTTGATGCAGGTGTTCTGGTTGGACCGGCGGAACTTGGCCAGCCGGTAGACCTTGCGCCCGAGGTTCTGACTCAGCCGGTCCTTCTGCCCCGGCCGGTAGTCGACCACCACCTGGTCGCCGGACACCTCCACGACGGTGCCGTCACCCTCGGCGATCACCACGTCGCCGGCGTCGCGGGCGGCCCGCGCCTCGACCCCGGTCCCGATGTAGGGCGCCTCGGGGACCACCAGGGGCACCGCCTGCTTCTGCATGTTGGCGCCCATGAGGGCCCGGTTGGCGTCGTCGTGCTCGACGAAGGGGATGAGGGCGGTCGAGACCGACACGATCTGCTTCGGCGAGACGTCCATGAGGTCCACCTCGGAGGGCGGCACGAAGTCGATCTCGCTGGTGGTGCCGTAGGTGGTGGTGGCCACGCCGATCCGCACCCCGGTGCCCTGCGGGCCGCGACGGACCAGCACGCGGTCCTCGCTGAAGTTGCCCCGCTCGTCCACCGGCGCGTTGGCCTGGGCGATGACGTGCTCCTCCTCCTCGTCGGCGGCCAGGTAGACCACCTCGTCGGTGACCCTCCCCTCGACCACCTTGCGGTACGGGGTCTCGATGAACCCGTACTCGTTGACCCGGGCGTAGGTGGCGAGGGCGCCGATCAGGCCGATGTTCGGACCCTCGGGCGTCTCGATCGGGCACATCCTCCCGTAGTGGGAGCTGTGGACGTCCCGGACCTCGAAGCCGGCGCGCTCTCTGGACAGTCCGCCGGGGCCGAGCGCCGAGAGCCGGCGCTTGTGGGCCAGCCCGGACAGCGGGTTGACCTGGTCCATGAACTGGCTCAGCTGGCTCGTGCCGAAGAACTCCTTCACCGCCGCGACCACCGGACGGATGTTGATCAGGGTCTGCGGGGTGATCGCCTCGACGTCCTGGGTGGTCATGCGCTCCCGGACCACCCGCTCCATGCGCGACAGGCCCACCCGGACCTGGTTCTGGATCAGCTCGCCTACCGAGCGCACCCGTCGGTTGGCGAAGTGGTCCTGATCGTCGATCCGGTAGGTCGAGTCCCCGTCGGCCATGTGCAGCGCCAGGTGCAGCATGTAGGTCGCGGAGGCAAGGATCTCCGAGGGGCTGAGCACGCTCTGGTCCGGTGCCGGCCGCTCCACCTCGATGCCGAAGAGGTCGTTGATCCGCTCGATCTCGGGGCCGAGCTTGCGGTTGAGC
Organism: Actinomycetes bacterium; assembly: GCA_021791895.1. Taxonomy (GTDB): domain Bacteria; phylum Actinomycetota; class Acidimicrobiia; order Acidimicrobiales; family RAAP-2; genus Palsa-461. The sequence goes on from JAJYVS010000019.1 coordinate 38,569, forward strand.
TTGTAGCGGCCGACCCGGGTCAGGTCGTAGCGCTTGGGATTGAAGAAGGCGTTCTCGAAGTACTGGCGGGCGGCCTCCACCGAGAGCGGCTCACCGGGACGCGCCCGCTTGTAGATCTCGAGCAGCGCCTCCTCCCGGGTCGGGGCGAGGGTGCGCTCCTTCTCCCACTGGCCCTCTAGGAAGTCGAAGTGCCGGACGAAGCGCTCGAGGAACTCGTCGTCCCCGTAGCCGAGCGCCCGTAACAGGACGAACAGGGAGAGCCGGCGCTTGCGGGCCACCCGGGCCCCGGCCGTGACGTCACGCGACGGCTTGGCCTCGATGTCGAGCTCGATCCACTCCCCCCGGTAGGGGTGGATGGTGCCGGTGAAGATGGTCTTGGCGTCCCTCCCGGGCTGGAAGATCACCCCCGGCGACCGCACGAGCTGGCTCACCACCACGCGCTCGGTGCCGTTCACGATGAACGTGCCGCGGTCCGTCATCATCGGGAAGTCCCCCATGAAGACGGTCTGCTCCTTGATCTCGCCGGTGGTGGCGTTGAGGAAGCGGGCCCGGACGAAGACCGGCGCCGCGTAGGTCATGTCCTTCTCTTTGCACTCCTCTACCGAGAATTTGGGCGGGGGCCGGAGATCGGCGTCGGCGGGATCGAACTCAAGCTCCAAGCTCAGCTGACCGGTGAAGTCCTCGATCGGGCTGATGTCGCCGAAGGCCTCGCCCAGACCCTTGTCCAGGAACCACTGGAACGAGTCACGCTGGACGGCGATCAGGTCGGGGAGCGGGAGGGCCTCCTCGATGTTGGCGAAGGAAACGCGTTCAGGGCTGCGGGACCGTGCGGGCAACGGCCTTCCTCCAGTTCGGGTGCTGACGGGTGACACGGGGAAATGGGACGCCTCCGGGGCGCGATTCCGGAGCGAAAATGGGACGCGAGGTGGTCAGGGCCGGTGCCGTGGCGCGCGCGACCGCACCGCAACTACGGACACGGACCAGGGGCTGCGCACGGCAACCCTGTAGCCTAACCGGGGACGGCCGGGAACACAACCCCCTGGGTCGCGCCGCCCCGGGCGGACCAGCCGACCGGCCCCCCGTGGCTCGGCACGAGGCTAAGGAACGCGACTCGTCGAGTCAAGGGTTCCGGGCCGGCCCCCGGATCCGGCTACTTGAGCTCGACCGAGCCTCCCGCGCCCTCCAGGGCCGCCTTGGCCTTCTCGGCTTCCTCCTTGCCGACCCGCTCGAGGACCGGCTTGGGGGCGCCGTCGACCAGATCCTTCGCCTCCTTGAGCCCGAGGCTCGTGAGGGCCCGGACCTCCTTGATGACCTGGATCTTCTTGTCGCCGGCGGCCGTGAGGACGACGTCGAACTCGCTCTGCTCCTCCTCGGCCGCCCCGCCGGCCTCGCCGCCGCCAGCCGGCGCCGCCGCGACCGCCACCGGTGCCGCTGCCGTGACCCCGAAGCGCTCCTCGAACTCCTTCAGGAGCTCGCTCAACTCGAGGACCGAGAGGGCCGCGATCCCCTCGAGGATCTCCTCCTTGGTGATGGTCCCAGCCATGGTGTTCCTTTCTGTGGTTCTCGACTCTGTTCTGTGGTTCTCGACGCTGCCTCACCCGGCGGTTCGCCCCCCGACCGGCTCCCGGCAGCCCGACGACGGTCCCTAGGCTCCGTCGTCGGCGCCCTCGGCCGTCGCCTCGGGTGCCGTCTCCGCTTCGGTTCCCGCTCCATCCACCTCGGCCACCGACGGCGGGGCACCTTCCGCTTCGGCCGTCCCGTCGGCGAGACTCTCCTCCCGGCGCCGCTCCACCAGCGCGGAGAGTCCGAAGGCCAGGTTCTGGGGCAGGGCCTGGAGCAGGCCGGCCAGCTGCCGAAGGGGGGCGGCCAGACCGCCGGCGAGACGCGCCAGCAGCACGTCGCGCGACGGCAGATCGGCCAGCTGAGTGAGCTCCTGGCTGCTGAGGGCGGCCCCCCCGGCCAGCCCGCCCTTCACCACCAGGGCCGGATAGCTGCGGGAGAAGTCCCGGAGCGTCTTGGCCGCCACGCTGAGCTCGCCGCGCACAAAGGCGATGGCGGTGGGCCCGGTGAGCAGGGGGGCGAGCTCCTCGTAGCCGCTGCCCGCCACCGCCAGACGGACCAGCGTGTTCTTGTAGATCTTGTACTCGCCCACGGCCGCCAGGGCCCGGCGGAGCTCCGCCAGCTGGGTGACCGTCAGGCCCCGGTACTCGGTGACCACCGAGGCGTCGGCCGCCGCCAGACGCTCCCGCACCTCTTCGACCGCTGCGACCTTCTCGGGCCTCGGGTTCTCCATCGCTCGCTTCCCCCGGTCCTCGCCGGGCAGGTCCTGCGGACCCTCCCGTAGGCCGCAGCATTGGAGCGACGGTCCCGGCCGGATCCCGGCCCCGGGACTGATCGCCTCGTCAGGCGGGCTCGGGGAGCCCCTTCGGCACCGGAGTGCACCGGAGTTCTGCGGCGTTGTCGTTGTGACCGTTGCACATTAGCGGGCCGGGCCCGGTGGGTCGGTCAGACCTCGGCCAACTCCTCCTCGATCTCACGGACCCGGGCCGGGTCGATGTGCACCCCCGGTCCCATCGTGGACGAGAGCGACACCGCCTTGATGTAGCGCCCCTTGGCGGCGGCCGGCTTGACCCGTACGAGCTCGTCGACGACGGCGTGGATGTTGGCGATCAGCTGGGGCTTCTCGAACGAGGCCTTGCCCACCGGAACGTGGATGTTGCCGACCTTGTCCGTGCGGTACTCGACCCGCCCGCTCTTGAACTCGCTGACCGCCTTGCCGACGTCCATGGTGACCGTACCGGTCTTGGGGTTGGGCATGAGCCCGCGGGGCCCGAGGATCCTCCCGAGGGTCCCGACCTGGCCCATGAGGTCGGGGGTCGAGATCGCCACGTCGAAGCCCAAGAACCCCTCGTTGGCAACCCTGCCAACGAGGTCGTCGGCGCCGACCACGTCGGCTCCGGCAGTTCGGGCCTCGGCCGCCTTCTCGCCGGCGGCGAACACCGCCACCCGGACGTCCCGGCCCGAGCCCGACGGCAGCGAGAGCGTCCCGCGCAGGATCTGGTCGGCCTTCCTCGGGTCCACCCCGAGCCGGACGGCGAGCTCGATGGTCTCGTCGAACTTGGCCGTGGCCAGCTGCTTCACCAGATCCACGGCGGCGGAAACGCCCAGGAGCTCCTCCCGGTCCACCTGGGAGAGCGCTTCGCGGTACTTCCTGCCGTGCTGTGTCATGTGGGTCTCCAGTCCTCGTGGTGGTCCTCGGGCTCAACCCGAGACGGTGATCCCCATCGAACGGGCGGTCCCTGCCACCTGCCGTTTCGCCTGCTCGAGGTCGTCGGTGTTGAGGTCGGGAAGCTTGGTCCGGGCGATCTCGGCCACCTGGGCGTCGGTGACCGACCCCACGTGCTCCCGGCCCGAGGCCGACGCGCCCTTCTCGACGCCGGCGACCTGCCGCAGGAGTACCGGGGTGGGCGGGGTCTTGAGCTCGAAGGTGAAGGTCCGGTCCTCGAAGATGGTGATGTCCACCGGGATGACCGTCCCGCGCTGGGACTCGGTGGCGGCGTTGTACTGCTTGCAGAACTCCATGGTCTGGACGCCGTGGGGCCCGAGGGCGGTCCCGACCGGCGGGGCCGGCGTGGCCGAACCGGCCTCCAACTGGATCTTGACCTTGGCGAGCACTCGCTTGCGGGGGGGCATCGTGGTACCTCTCGATCGGTCGGTCGCTAGAGCTTCGCCACCTGGCTGAACTCCAGCTCGACCGGGGTCTCCCGGCCGAAGATGTTCACCAGGACCTTGAGCTTGAGCTGGTCTTCGTTGATGTCGTCGATCTGACCAGAGAAGTCGGCGAAGGGGCCCTCTTTCACCCTGACCGTCTCGCCGAGCTCGTACTCCAGACGGGGACGGGTGCGCTTCGGCGTCGCCTCGGTGCCCTCGACCTTCACCTGGAGGATGCTCTCGACCTCCCGCCTCGACAGGGGGGTGGGCTTGGTGCCCGGACCGACGAAGCCGGTCACGCCCGGGGTGTTGCGGATCGCCCCCCAGACGTCGTCGTCGAGGTCGCAGCGCACGAGCAGGTAGCCGGGGAAGACCTTCTTGGCCACCGTCACCTTCTTGCCCGCCTTGAACTCGACGACGTCCTCCATGGGGATGACGATCTCGAAGACGCGGTCCTCCATGCTCCTAGAGGCCATCACGTTGAACAGATTGCCCTTCACCTTGTTCTCGTAACCCGAGTAGGTGTGGACCACGTACCAACGCCCTGGACGGTCGAATGGGCTGGGCGGGGGTAGCTGCTCCTCCTCGCCCTCCTCGTCGTACTCGTCGGAGAACTCGTCCGCCTCGGCGGTGGCGTCGAGGACCAGATCCGGCGCGGCACCGGCCACCCCGACGCCGTCGGACGCCCCGTCACCCGGGGCCGGGTCCTGGCCGAACGGGGCCTCGGAGCCGTTGTCGGCGGGCTCGTGGTCGGTCGGCGCGACCTCGTCGGCTCCGACCTGCTCTTCGTCTTCGAGGGTCATTTGTGGAACATGAAGAGCACGGCCTTCCCGAAGCCGAGGTTGAAGACGAAGATCAGCGACACCATGATCACGAGCGTGGTGATCACGACCGTCGAGTAGTTGATCATCTCGGCGCGGTTGGGCCAGGCCACCTGGCGCATCTCGTCGCGGACTTCCCGCACGAACTGGGCGACCGTGGTCCGTTGGCGACGACGGGTGGCGACCGGTGCCTGGGTGGCGCGTCGGGTCGACGGCGAGCCGTCGGCCTCCATCTGGCCCTGACGCTGCATCAATCGCTTGGTCTCGCGGTTCATGGGAAACGCTCCGTGTGTCGAGCTGATCTCTTCGGGAGAAGCAGGGCAGGAGGGACTTGAACCCCCAACCGCCGGTTTTGGAGACCGGTGCTCTACCAGTTGAGCTACTGCCCTCGGTGACCGCCCTCAGCCCTCTTCGGGTGGTGGCCCGAGCCGTCTGACCTGGGCAGCAGGGAGTAAGACTACCACCGACCCCGACCGGTCGGCCCGGCGGGGCAGGCGGTCAGCGGGTCTCCCGGTGCAGGGTGTGCCGGCGGTCCCAGCGGCAGTACTTCTTCATCTCGATCCGCTCGCGGTCGTTGTTCTTGTTCTTCACCGTGATGTAGTTCCGCCGCTTGCAGACCTCGCAGGCCAGCGTCACCTGAACCCGCTTCTCGTTCTTGGGCATCCCCCGTCCTCCTCTCCTCTGACCTCGTCTCTTCCTTCAACCCGGGTCCTTCGACCCGGACTTCCCGCCCCGGTGGTAGCGGCGGCGGGACTCGAACCCGCGACCCCACGATTATGAGCCGTGTGCTCTGACCAACTGAGCTACGCCGCCGGGGAGCCCCCTGTCGGAATCGAACCGACGACACCAGCCTTACCATGGCTGTGCTCTGCCGACTGAGCTAAGGGGGCGCGGCACTCGGTCGACCGCCCGCTCATGTTACGCCACCGCCGCAGGACCCGGTCCGGGCCGTCGCAGGGGACGATCCGGGCCGCCCGTCCGGCCCGCCTACCATCTCGAGATGCTGATCCGGCTGGCCGAGGAGGGGGACCTCGACGCCATCGCCGCCATCTACAACGCCGAGGTCACCGAGTCCCTGGTCACCCTGGACATCGTGCCGAGGAGCGCCGACGAACAACGGGAGTGGCTGGACCACCACGGCGGGGCCCACCCGGCGGTAGTCGCCGTGGACGAGCCGGGCACCGGTGAGCTGGTCGGGGCCCGGGGCGAGGCGGTGCTCGGCTTCGCGTCCCTCTCGCCCTTCCGGGAGAAGCCCGGCTACGCGACCACGGTGGAGAACTCGGTCTACGTCTCCCGGCTCTCTCGGCGGCGCGGGGTCGGCCGGGCACTGCTCGAGGAGCTGGTCCGCCTGGCCCAGGCGGGAGGGTTCCACACGATCATCGCCCGCACCGAGGGCTCCAACACCGCCTCCACCGAGCTCCATCTGGCCTGCGGATTCGAGCTGGTCGGCGTCGAACGGGAGGTCGGGCGCAAGCACGGGCACTGGCTCGACGTCGTCGAGCTGCAGCTGATGCTCTGATCAGACCTCGGCCAACCGGGGTGGCGGCCCGCCGCCCGCGGCCTCCCCCGCCACCGCCGGTTCCTCGATGTCGGACCGCCACGAGGCCGACCACCGTCCGAGCGGCACCAGGAGGACCCCGAGGAGGAACAGCAGGCCGAGCGCGACCGAGATCGGGTCGGAGTGAAGGAGCTGATCGACCAGCACCCGCCCCCCGGGGAGCCCGAGGAACGGGCCGAGGACCGACACCGCCATCACCATGGACCGCCAGCGGCCGGTGGCGACCGGGGTGATCAGGACCAACCCCCAGGTCAGGTACCACTGCTGGACGATCGGTCCCAGGACCACGAACAGCAGCAGGGTGATGGCCAGGGCCTTCAGCCCGCCGATCTTGTCGCTCACCTTGAGCAGGTAGATCCCGGCGACCGTCGCCACGGCGAAGCCGAGGACGCGGGCGGCCGAGAGCACCCCGGTCGTCGACACGTGCAGGCCGACGACATGGAGGAGACCGCTCGTCCCGAGGCCGATGGCGGTGGTGGGCGCCAGCCAGCTCCGCACGGTCCCGGGGGTCTCGAGGTTGGCCACCCAGCCCCACCCGAGGCCGCTCAAGGCCGAGAAGAGGGCCAGGATGGCCAGGGTGATGATGCCGGCGGTCAGGATCGGCCGGACCCGCTGACGCCACGGCACGCCGACCCCGAGCCACTCCCAGCCGATGTAGAGCACCCCGAGGCCGGCCGGCGCCTTGATCGCGGTGGCCAGAGCGCACAGCACGACGCCCCAGAACGGGTGCTTGGACTTCGCCGCGGTGATCCCGGCCACGAGGAGTCCCAGCATGATGGCGTCGTTGTGGGCCGATCCGACCAGGGTCAACAGCACCACCGGGTTGAGCACGCTCAACAGGAAGATCGGGCCCGGATCCCGCCCGTAGGCGCGGGCGAGCTTGGGGATGCAGAACGCGATGAGGGCGACCCCGGCCACGGCCAGGAGCCGCAGCAGGACCACCGTGACCAGCACGTGGTGCAGGCTGGCGCTGGCGAAGAACCCGTCGATCATCAAGAACAGCGGCCCGTAGGGCGCCGGTGCGTTCAGCCATAGCGAGTCGACCGGGCTGACGTAGGGCCCGGCTCCGAGGGTGTAAGGCCCGTAGTTGTAGGGGTTGATGTGGTGGCTCACCATCTCGCCCTGGGCCGCGTACGAGAACACGTCCCGGCTGAAGATCGGCGCGATCACGAGCACGGGGATCAGCCACAGGGCGAGGATGAGCCACAGGTGCTTGATGGGGACCCCGGGGCGCCGGGCGAGCGCCCGGGTCAGTCCCAGCCAGACCCGCGCCAGCAGCACCAGACCCCCGTAGACCGCGACCAGGCCGAAAAGCAAGAAGGCGGTAGACGTCGCACCCTGCTGCGACGGCTCGCCGAAGAACCAAGTGCCAGGCATCTCCAGCTTGAACGGCGAGCTGTCGATCGAGACGCCGACGGCCAACGAGGCCAGGGCCAGGAAGCCGATGAGGGCGGGGCGCAGAAGGAAACGCCAGTCGTTCGGCTCCGAGCGGTCGGGGTCGACGTTCTCGGCTAGGACGCCTGCCGGTGCGACCCGGACCCGGACGACCTCGGTGAGAAGGGCGGCCCGGTGCACCGCCCACCGAAGGCGCTCGGACACACCCGCGCTGACGGCGCGCGCGCGTCCGAGCGTCCCCCCGGCTGCCTTCGGTGGGTTGGGAGCGGAAGCCTCGTGCTGATCTCTCAGTTGGTCTCCCACTCAGATCTCGCTCAGACTCGACCAACGGCTGACCGCCCGGCGTGCCCGCGACCTGCCGCCCCCTCCCGGCGCTACCCGTGACCACATGGTTGGCCATGGAACCGGGCCGGACGAAGGACTCCTCCGCTCGACACTGTTCCGTAATCGCATTGTAACGGCATCTGTTGCCGACGCAAGGGCTCTGACCTCGGACTTCGACCCGCACGAAATCGGCCCCGAGGTTCCGTAACAACGTCCCGATACCGTGCCCCGACCGCCGGCACGACAAGGAGACGCCCCATGGCACCGCTTAGCTACCAGGTCGACGACGGGGTCGCCTCGATCACCATGGACGACGGCAAGGTCAACGTCCTCTCCCCCGAGATGCTGGCCGAGCTCCGCGCCGCGTTGGACCGAGCCGCCGGCGACGCCCTGCCCGTCGTTCTGCGGGGACGGGACGGCATCTTCTCCGCCGGGTTCGACCTCAAGGTCCTGACGGGGGCGGGCTCTGCGGCGGCGGATCTCCTCAAAGCCGGGTTCACCCTGACCGAGCGGCTCCTCTCGTTCCCGGCGCCGACGGTGGTCGCGTGCACCGGGCACGCCATCGCCATGGGTCTGTTCACGCTGCTCTCCGGCGATTACCGGATCGGCGTCAGCGGCCCCTACCGCCTCACCGCCAACGAGGTCGCCATCGGCATGACGTTGCCCCGATCGGCCACCGAGGTGTGCCGCTACCGCCTGGCCCCCGGCTCCTTCGACCGGGCCGTCGTCCTCGCCGAGGTGTTCAGCCCGGAGTCCGCTGTCACGGCCGGGATCCTCGACCAGGTGGTCGCGGCCGAGGAGCTGGACGCCACCCTCGACGCGGTGGTGGGCCGCCTGCGCTCCCTCGACCCCGGGGCCCATCGGGCCACCAAGCTGCGCGCCCGGGAGGAGCTGCTCGCGACCCTCCGAGCGGCAATCGAGGCCGACGACGCCGATTTTCGTCGGGCCTTCGCCAGCCGAATCTGAACGCTCGATGGGTCGGCGCAAGGAGCGGACCCCCGAGCTACGGGAGCGGGTCCTCCGTGCCGCCGTGGCGCTGCTCGAGGAGGGTGGTGCGGCCCGGTTCACCGCGCGGAGCGTGGCCGCCGGGGCCGGCACCTCCACCCCGGCAATCTACGAGCTGTTCGGAGACAAGGCCGGTCTGATCCAGGCCGTGATCGTCGAGGGGTTCCGTCTTCTGCACCAGGACCTCGAGGCGCTCCCGGTCTCCGCCGACCCCCGCGACGACCTCGAGACGGCCCTCGGGGCCCTGCGACGCTTCGTGACCGGGCACCCGGCGCTGGCCCAGGTCATGTTCTCCCGACCACTCGCCGACATCGACCCCCCGCCCGAATCGGGGCCCGCCGGCCGGGCGATCCTCCAGCTCGTCCGCGCCCGGGTGCGCCGCTGCGTCGCAGCCGGCGTGATCGCCGGCGACCAGACCGACGTCGCCCACGGGTTGATCGCCCTCGCCCAGGGGCTGGCCGGGGCGGAGGCCAACGGCGGGATGGGGAGTTCCAGGGCGTCGGCCGACCGACGGTGGTCGATCACGGTCCGGGCCGTCCTCAACGGACTGGCCCCGGATCGACCACCGCGCCTCGCCGCCCGCTGAAGCCCACTCGGTCCGGTCATCGACCGTCCTCGGGGATCGGGGCGGTTGGCGGCCCGGGGACCGAGAAGTGCAGCACAATCTGCTCGCTCGGGTGTCCCGGCAGGCCCACCACCGAGTGCTCCGCGTGACCCGACGCCTCGGCGACCGTCGAGGGCCAGAAGTCGGCGGCCTCCTCGTTGGCAAGGTCGTAGGCGAGCTCCCAGTCACCGGGCCGGCCGCGAACACGAGGGCAGCGGCCCGACGCCCCGGCGCCGGTGGCCGCGGACCACGAAGCACTCCGACAGTTCGCTGCGGCTCTCCGGGAGCGCCCGGACCATGGCGAAACCGGCCAGGTGTCCTCGGTGCCGGATCAGCCAGGCCTGTCGCGACGCCTCCAGGAAGAGGGCGTCGAGGTAGCGGTAGACGAAGTCCCGTGCTCGGTGAGCTCGAAGCCCCGGATCGGGGAGAAGTCGTGCCGGTACAGCTGCAAGAGGTTGGCCAGGACGCTCTTCTCCTCTTCTTGGACCGGCTCGAGCGCCACCTGCTCGGGTCGACGTGACCGCGGGAGAGGACGTAGGCCAGCTCCACCTCGTCGTGGATCCCGATGCCACCGGCCCCGAGTTCGGGGATCCCGGGCTTGAGCCGCCTGGCCCGGTCGATGGCGCCGGAGTGGACGGCCACCATTCGGAACCCGCGGCGTTGGTAGAAGCCGAGAGCCCCGAGGTTGTCGTTCCCGGTGATCAGCCAGACGCGGCGGCAACCAAGGGCCCTTGCCTGGTCGACGAGCGTCTCCAGCAGCGCGGTCGCGACACCGACCGACCCGACGAGGGCGTCCAGGGTGACCACCTCGAGCTCGTCGCCGGAGGGGGCGTAGGTGGCGAGACCGACCAGGCGGCCGTCGAGCTCGGCCAGGTACGCCGGCAGCGAGGCGGCGGCGTACACCCGTCCCCGGCTCACCACGTCGGGGGAACCCCACCTTGACACGAGGACGTCGGCGATCCACCGTCGATCCTCGCCGCTCGCCGGCCGCACCCGCATCCCAACAGCGCGCCCGGTCCCGGGCATCCTCGCCCGGGACGCGAGGCGCTCGGGGAATCGGTTAGGGCGGCCCGGAGGACCGGGGTTGAACGGTGGGCCGGGAGGGATTCGAACCCCCGTAGGCTGCGCCGGCAGATTTACAGTCTGCTTCCTTTGGCCACTCGGACACCGACCCGCCGGGGAGGTTACCCGCTCGGGCCCGGAGGGTCGGAGCCCTC
>JAJYVS010000020.1 GCA_021791895.1 Actinomycetes bacterium
CGTCAGAGAGACGATCGCGACTGTGGCCCCGAACAGCGCCACACGTCGCCTCGTCCTCGTCCTGTGATCGCCCGACTTCCCTTGTCCGGCTCGCTCGGACCCTCGCCGCATACTTCCCCCTTTCGCATCCAGGGGGTTTCCCTGGATGTGAACCTCCCCCCAACCGCAAGCCACGGCGAGCAGAGGTATGTTGCGAAATTGTTGCCATCGAAATCAGACCGCACAAGAGCACCCCCCCGGGACTTGTGCCTGTTTCGACTCGCCGACATCAGCTGCGGCCGACGTTGCGGGCCTGGTTGAGGCCCGAATGCAGCCGACGCACGCCAAATCAATCCGGCGCCAGATTTTTTTTGCGGAAGCCGCTGCCGAGCGTCGCGCAGTCGAACCGCACAGGCGTCGGATAAGACCGATCGAAGTCGGAGCGGTGAGGTTGGTTGATCCGATCGTGGGCCCCTGATCGCGGTGACAATCCATGCCCACCTGGGCTCCTCGGTCGCTCGCTCGCGTCTAAATTCCCGGGTCGTGGGTCCTTTCGACACCGAGTTGGCACCAATTGCGGCCACCGACGACGAGCTCCGTGGCTATCTCGTCGATGCCGAACTTCCCCCGCTGCTGCCAGCTCTCGCGTATGCCACCGGTGACGTAGCCCTGTTGCGCGACGAGCTGCGACCTGACAGAGCGCTCGTGACCATGCCTCAGGGTGGTCTTGACCAGGAACAACAGGACAAAATCCGCGATTTGGCCTTCGAGTCGCTCGTGCGATTCCGCGACGACGGCAGTCGGGCGGCCCCTCCCCCGTCGGAGGACCTGCTCCTGCAGCTGATGGAGCACACCGTCGGTGGAAGCGACATGTCGCCTTATCTCCCCCTGCTCGAAGAGGAGCTCTCCTATCGTGGCGAAGATCGGCGCGCTCCGACGTGGCGCAAGGACGACATCGCGCCCGACCTCGACTTCAAAGTGGCGATCATCGGGGCAGGCATGTCCGGCCTGTTGGCCGCGCACCGCCTGCGGCAGGCCGGGGTGCCGTTCGTCATCTTGGAAAAAGATGCCGACGTGGGGGGGACGTGGTTGGAGAACAGCTACCCGGGGTGCCGGGTCGACAATCCGAACCACAACTACAGCTACGCGTTCGCTCAGCGCCACGACTGGCCGTACCACTTCTCTACCCAGGACGTCCTGCTCGAATACTTCAAGCGATGCGCCGAGACCTTCGGCGTGCTGCCCCATGTTCGGTTCAACACCGAGGTGGTCTCGGCCTCCTGGGATGACAATTCGGCGACTTGGACCCTGCAGGTCCGTTCGAACGACCGTCCGGAGACCCTGGTCGTCAACGCGGTCATCAGCGCGGTCGGTCAGCTCAACCAACCCAAGTACCCGACCGATATTGACGGGTTCGGAGCGTTCGAAGGGCCGACCTTTCACTCCGCCCGCTGGCGTCACGACGTCGATCTGACTGGCCGCCGGGTCGCGGTCATTGGCACGGGCGCCAGTGCCATCCAGTTTATCCCAGAGATCGCGGACGATGCGGGCGAGCTCGTGATCTTCCAGCGCACGCCACCTTGGCTAGCACCTACTCCCGAATACCACGCCGAGGTCCCGGAGGGTCAGCGCTGGCTCTACAGGCACCTCCCGTCGTATAGCGAGTTCAACCGCTTCGCCATCTTCTGGAAGATGGGCGATGGCGCTCTCGCCGGCGTCCGAGTCGATCCCAGCTATCCGCCTCGCAAGAACGCAGTCAGCGCCGCCAACGACATGCTTCGGACATTGCTCGAGGGCTACCTCCAGGTGCAGTTCGCCGACCGGCCGGACCTGCTCGAAGCGGTCGTGCCCAACTACCCCCCGGGCGCGAAGCGAATGCTCCGCGACAACGGGGTCTGGCCGGCGACGCTGCGACGGAGCAACGTCAAGCTAATCACGATCGGCATCGACGCGATCACCCCGTCGGGGATTCGGACAACTGACGGCGTCCACCACGATGCCGATGTCCTCATCTACGGCACCGGATTCCATGCGTCGTCGTTCCTCACTCCGATGCAGGTTACAGGCCGGGCCGGCATGGACCTCCATGAACATTGGGGGGGTGAAGCGCGTGCCTATCTCGGCATCACGATCCCGGGGTTTCCGAACTTTTTTTGCCTGTATGGACCCAACACGAACATCGTGATCAACGGAAGCATCGTCTACTTCTCGGAGTGCGGCGTGCGCTACATCCTCGCCTGTATCGGCCTGCTCCTAGGCGAAGGAGGGCACGCCCTCGAAGTGCGCAAGGACATCCACGACGAGTTCAACGAACGGGTCGACGCCGAGAACCGAGCGATGGCCTGGGGTTGGTCCGATGTGAACAGCTGGTACAAGAACGCCTCTGGCCGTGTCTCACAGAACTGGCCCTTCACCCTGCTCGAGTACTGGCAACAGACTCGCGCCCCGGACCCGGACTCCTACGAACTGAGCTGAGGGGCAGGCACACGGTCGGGACTTTCCCACCCATAGCGCTCTCCGGGGCCAGGGCTTCCGCCCGGGCACCGATCGGAACCAGAAGTGCACCACCTTGGAACTTGCCAGGCAGGCCCTGCCGAACCCCGCTGGCCGTCATTGCCCGTCAGAGGGGACCATGAACCTATGCCACACTGAACGCCTCGGTGGGCGTAGCTCAGCTGGTTAGAGCGCCAGGTTGTGGCCCTGGAGGTCGGGGGTTCAAGTCCCCTCGCTCACCCCGGACCGAGCGCTTTCCGTTGTTGCGCGTCCTCGCGGCGTCGGGATGACACCGAGACGCCGCTGACCCAAGGGTCGCTTTAGGGTGGCCCAGTGCACGAGCCTGGCCCCACTGATCTCGAAGTCCGGATCGTGATCATGGGGGCTGGCTTCGGAGGAATTGGCGCTGCCGTCAGGTTGCTCCAATCGGGCCAGGAGGACTTTGCGGTCCTCGAACGGTCAGATCAGCTCGGTGGGGTCTGGCGGGACAATCGGTACCCCGGTTGCCGTTGCGATGTCCCATCCCACCTCTACTCGTTCTCGTTCGCCCCGAATCCGAGATGGCGGAGCACCCACGCCGAGCGCGAAGAGGTCTGGCAGTACTTGCAGGACACCGCAACGACGTTCGGCGTGCCCACACACATCCGGTTCGGTCACGCCGTCCTCGAGGCGGGGTGGGACGATCGCGCCGGAATCTGGATCCTGAGGACCAACCGGGGATCCCTCAGGTGCCGCTACCTTATCTCGGCCACCGGGACGCTCTCGGAGCCGATGGTTCCTTCCATACCGGGCACGGAGACCTTCGACGGCACGATCATGCACTCCGCTCGTTGGGATCCGAACCATCACTTCGAGGGCAAGCGTGTCGCGATCGTCGGCACCGGCGCCTCGGCGATGCAGATCGTCCCGTCGATCCAACCACAAGTCGAGCACCTGACGGTATTCCAACGCACCCCCGGCTGGGTCGTCCCGCATCACCCTCGTTTCATCCCGTCCTGGAAACACCGACTCTTCGAGCACCTCCCCGCGACCCAGCGGCTTCTTCGCGGTGTCCTCTACTTGCGCCAAGAGTTGGCCGTCTCTGCCTTCACCAAGTACGACGGGATCCGCACCGGGCTCGAGCGCCGGGCTCGACGCCACCTCGCCCGTCAGGTGGCCGATCCGTGGCTCCGCGCCCAGCTCACCCCGGAGTACCAGCTCGGGTGCAAACGGGTCCCCCCCTCCGACGACTTCTACCCCGCCATCTCACAGAGCAACGTCGAACTCGTCACCGAGCCGATCGTCCGTATCGAGCCCGATGGCATGGTGACGCGAGACGGTCACCTGCACCCGGTCGATACGATCGTGTTCGCCACGGGCTTTCGGGTCAGCGACAACCCGACCGCTCGACAAGTGGTCGGCCGGGAATCCCATCGGCTTTCCGAGGCCCTGAGCGGGGACCTGCCCAGCTACCTCGGGACGACGCTCCCATGGTTTCCCAACTTCTTCATGTTGAACGGACCGAACACCGGAACTGGCCACACCTCACAGCTGTACATGATCGAGAGCCAGCTCAACTACATCATCGATGCCTTGGAACATCTTGATGAATGGGACGCGGTCGGCGAGGTGCTCGAGGACGTGGCCAAAGAGCACTCGGAGGAGATGCAAAGGCGCTCGGCCAAGAGCGTCTGGGGGTCCGGATGTGCCAGTTGGTATCGAAACGACCGCGACGCCAACGTGGTCATCTGGCCCAACTACACCTTCGTCTTCCGCCGTCGGTCAAGGCACTTCGACCCTGCGGACTACCGGATCGTGCCGGCCGGGTCGGTGGCGTCACCCCCGACCCGGCCGGCAAACGAACGGAAGGACTGACCAGGGCCCTTGGGCCGGGCCGGGCCGATCGGTTCGACGCGGCCGGTGGGAGGCCCGACAATGGGGTGATGGCTCAGGTGGGTGGAGCGGTACCGGGTGGTCAGCGCCAGCACATCTTGGACACGGCGCTGGCGCTGATGGCCCAACGGGGAGTGGCCGGCACCAGCATGCGGGACCTGGCCTCCGCGACCGGACTCAACGTGGCTTCCCTCTACCACTACTTCCCTTCCAAGCAGGATCTCTTGGTGGCGGTGCTGGCTGAACGGGGGTTCCTCGACGAGATCGCGATCACCGCCCCGACGCCCGGCGATCCGACCCCCAGAGTCAAGCTTGCTGACCTGCTCAACGAGCTGCTCCAGTCGATGCTCGAGGTCGAGGACTTCGTGCGCCTGATGCTCGGTGAGGTCATGCGGAACGACCAGACGGCGCTCGAGGTCGGCCACGAGCTGCTCGACGGGACCCAGCGCGCCCTCGAACACTGGGTGAGTTATGACCAGCCCGAACTCGCCCGGGGCCCCGGACCCGACGCAGTTGCCAGAATGCTGCGCGCCACCTTGATCGGGCTGTTCTTCGAGCACGTGGCCGGGGTGCTCGGTGGGGACGACCCAAGTGCCGCCCTGCGGGCCCGGGCCGAGGAGATCGCAGCCATCTTGCACCGCGACGACTGATCCGCGCACCCCCCCGGGATCAGGAGCCGATCAAAGGGATTCGCAGGCTCCCCTGGCCGTCCGGACGCTCCCTCGGGCGATGTTCCCAGGTGTCCCGACAGCTGTCGGAGCAGAAGAGCACCGGGTTGCCGAGGGCGTCCCGGGTCACGTTGTCCGCCACGACCAGGGTGAGGGGGATACCGCAGACCGGATCCGGGAACACCGTCCCCTCCAGTTCGGCCAACCCGAGACGGGAGACGAAGAGCGGGTGCTCGAGGCTTCGCAAGGTCATCTCGTCTGCCGACAGCACGCGCACCCACTTGGGCAGGTGTTCGATGATCCCCCCGCCGGCCCACACCTCACCGCCCGGGGCCACGTCGCACAAGCGGGCCGCGACGTTGACCGCGTGGCCGATGTAGTCGTCGCCCTCGAGCAAGATGACGTCGTCGGCGGTCAGGCCACACCGCACCGCCATCGGCTGGGCCCTTCGGCGCGAGGCCACCTGCATCTCGATCGTCGCAGCGACGAGCGGCGTGGTTTCGACCGAAACCAGCATGGCCCCGTCACCCAGCCACTTCGCCACCCGGACTCCTCGCCGAGAGCAGATGTCGCGGACCATGGAACGGAACGCCGAGAGGATGGAGACCGCCCGCTCATCCCCTTCGACCTCCGTCAGGGCGGTGAACCCCGACAAGTCAATGAAGCCGAACGTACGATGGACCCGCATGGCCAGATCGTCTCACGCGGGGCCGACGGGCCCGGTCATCCGGCCGTCTCGCCAGATCGAGCCGGGGGGCGGGGACCCCCGAGCACGCCATCGAGAACCCCGACGGCCCCAGCCGGGGGGCCGTCGAAACGGATCACCCCACGGTCGAGCACAACGGCTCGGTGAGCCAGCGCGAGCACGCGGTCGGTCCGCTGCTCGATCACCAACAGGGCGGTCCCCCGCTCGGCCACGGCACCGAGCTGCTGATAGAGGTCGTCGAGGGCTGCGGGGGCCAACCCGAGCGAGAGTTCGTCGGCCACGACCACGTCGGGGGCATTCCCGAGCACCTTGGCTAGAGAGAGGAGCCGTTGCTGGCCACCCGAAAGGGTGCCTGCCCGCTGGCGCCGGCGGTCGGCCAGGATCGGGAACCGTGCGAAGGCCTCTTCCAGGGCGCCGGGCACGGCCTCGGACCCGAGCCACCGACCGAATGAGAGTTGCAGGTTCTCGGCGACGCTCAGCCTGGCAAACACGCCCCGCCCCTCGGGCACCGAGGCCAACTTGTTCCGGGCGATCTGCCACGGGGGTGCACCGGTTAGGTCATGACCCCCGACGAAGAGACGTCCGGAGGTCGGCTTGACCAGCCCGGCACACACCCGCGCCACGGTCGACTTGCCGGCCCCGTTCGGTCCGACCAGCGCCACCACCTCGCCCGTGCCCACGGCGAAGCTCACTTCGTCGAGGGCCCGGTAGGGGCCGTAGCCGGCGGATACCGACTGGAGCTCGAGCGCGTTCACGCCACGCCTTGCCCGAGATAGGCGCGCCGTACCTCGGCGGTCTCCATGACCCCGTCGAAGGAGCCTTCTGCGATCACGTGGCCGACGTCGAGAACCACCACTCGGTCGCATACGCGGGCCACGAGCCCGAGGTCGTGCTCGACCAACAGGACGCCGATCTCCCGTGCCGGGAGTTGCGCGAGGACGCTGGCCAGCATCGCTGACTCCCTGCGGTCGAGGCCGGCGGACGGCTCGTCGGCTAGGAGCACTCGGGGTCGAGCGATCAGGGCCCTCGCGATCTCGAGCAGCCGACAGGCCCCGAGCGGGAGCGTGGTGACCTGCGTGTCGTGCTGGTCGGCCAGACCGACCAGGCCGAGCATCTCGTCGATCTGGCGTGCCTCGGCGGCACTCGGCCGGGCGTGATCAACGAGCTCGGACCAACGTCCCGGTCGTTGCCGCCCGGCCCGGAGCGCCGCCAGAAGATGCGCCTCCACCGTGAGCTCCGGGAAGAGGGCCACCCGCTGGAACGTCCGGCCGACGCCGAGCCGGGCCCGCCGGTACGGCGCCTTCCCGGTCAGGGGAACCCCGTCCAACGCGACCGATCCCGAGGTGGGTTCGAGCTGACCCCCGGCGCAGTTGACCAGGGTGCTCTTGCCCGCCCCGTTGGGGCCGATCAGCCCGACGATCTCGCCTTCGGCGACATCGAGGTCCACCCGGTCCAGAGCGACGAGCCCCCCGAAGCTCACCGACAGCGAGCGGACGCTGAGGACTCCTTGGTGCTCAGACATGCTCGTCCGGAACCCCTTCGAGCACGCCGACTGGAGCGGCGGCCATGACGACCCCGTTGGTCGGCGGATGGCGACGATGGATCAAACGCTCGGCCCGCTGGGTCCAGATGCGCTTCTCGTACTCGACGACACCCTCGGGATGGGCGGCGTAGGTCAACGACCCGAAGGCGAACAGGACGATCGCGATCCCGCCTCCCCCCCATCTCCCGGGGAGATAGCTCAGCAGCTGCTGAAGCACCATGAACCCCACCCCGGCCTGGATTGCCCCCTCGATGGTCCGAACGCCGGTCGTGACCACTACCACCACGAAGACCAAGGAGAGCTGGTAGTTGAAGTCCGCTGGCGTCACCGTCTGCTGCAAGGAGCCGTAGAGCGCCCCGCCCAAGCCGGCCATCCCGGCAGAGAGGGCGAACACGAGGATCTTGGCGGTGCTCGGGTTGATGCCGACGCTTTCCGCGCCGATTGAGCTGCCCCGCAGCGCCCCCAGGTACAGGCCAACGGTTGCCCGCTGCACCCGCTTGACCGCCACCGCGCAGACGAAGAGGAAGGCCAGAGCCAGGACGAAGAAGCCCTTCGAACTCGTGGTGGCCAGATTGATGGATCCGATCATTGGTCGGGGCACGGGAAGACCCCCGGGAGGACCGCCGGCCCACGAGTACGGGAACACCGCGTTGTCGGCGAGGAGGGCCAACGCCAGCGTGAGCAGAGCCAGAGGAAGCCCTCGGAGGCGGAGCGCGGGGAGTGCACCGACTGCGCCAACCACGGCCGCCCCGCCGGCGCCGATGACCGCGCCGAGCAGGATCGGCACTCCATGGTGCACGGCGAGCTGCGCGGCGATGAACGCCCCCACCCCGGCAAAGGTGGCCTGGCACAGCGACACTTCGCCGCCCATGCCGGTGATGAGCGTGATCGAGAGGAACACGATCGAGTACACGACTCCCGAGGTCAGGGTGAAGCCCCAGTCGCCCGGCACCCAGGTGAGAACCGAAATGATTGTGGCGAGCGCGAGGACCCGGCCACCGACCCTGACGACCCGGTCCAGTTCGTGACTTCTAGTGACGAGAATGCTGGGCGGTGGGGGTGGGTCGCAGCCCGCAAGCGGGTCGTCACTCTCCTCGAGGGAACGCAGGCGGCGGCGCCCCACGAGTAGGAGGGCGAGCAGGAGGAACGGGATCGCCGGGAGGAGCCCCGTGTGCCACACGCTCGACGGGGAGAAGTAGCCCGAAGCGAGCCCCTCGATCACTCCGAGCGCGACCCCGCCCACCAGAGCGAGGGGGATGTCGGCCAAGCTGCCGAGGGCTGCCGCCGCCAGCGCGGCGACCAACAAGATGGCGTAGTCCTCGGGCTGGACCGTTGGGTACTGTGGGGCAAGCAACACCCCGGCCAGTCCGGCCATCAGGCTCGAGCCCATCCAGGCCACCGACAGCACGCGTTCGGATCGGACACCCTCGAGTTCCAAGAGCCGGGGGCTCTCCACGGCGGCCCGGATGGTCATCCCGAGCTGGCTGCCTCGGAGGACGAGGCTCAGCAGCACGACGGTGACCACCGTCACGATCACCGTCTCGAGCTCGAGACCGTTGATTGGCGTGGAGAACGCGTGGAAGTACACGCGTCCGGGATTCAAGAAGAGGGTTGGCGGGGCAAACCGGGTGCTGCTGCCGAACAGCAAGGTCACGATCTGAGGTAATGCCACTAAGACGGCGACCGCGGAGACCAGCTTTCCGGTCGTGTTGGTCGGCGAGATCCGTCGGAAGAGGAACCGGTCGAGGGCCCAGCCGAGTGCGGGTGCCAGGATCACCACGGAGATCAGGAAGGCGAGGGGCACCGACACCCCGTCCTCGGTGAGCACCGTGTAGACGTACGCCGACAGGAAGGCCTGCGCACCAAATCCGAAGTTGAACACGCCGGTCGTGCGATAGGTGAGCACCAGGCCGATGGCCACGATGGCGTACGTACATCCGAACGGGATACCAGGGACCGCGTAGCTGAGGAAGGTGTTCACGCCGACGTCCTAGGCACCGGGCGAGCCCGGTGGAGGCGCCACAGGGGTCAGGCTGGACGACCCGCGCGTCGGGAAGCACACCCAGATGTCCTTGCCCCGATTGAACACGACCTTGAAGGTGGTCCCGACCGCCTCGACGAAGGCTTCGCAGGAGGGTGAAGTGACCACCGTGTGCGCGATCTCCCAGTTGACTGGCGTGATCATGCCACCAGCGGTGAAGTCAGTGATGTGGTTCACGGCATTGATCAGCTTCTTCTGGGTGGGTTCGGGCCCCGCAGCCCGAAGACCCTGGACAAAGAGGGCCGCGCTCAGCCAGCCCTCCATGGCCACCTCGTTGTAGGTGTAGGAGGGCTCATAGCGGTTCATCGTCGCGATGTAGCGCTCCAGCCCGGGAAAGGCGTGAGGGAACTGGGCGCTCGCCTGAAACGGAACGTGCTGCAGCAAGAAGTACGTGTTCTGCATAAGCCCGGGGTACTGCTTGAGGGTGGAGAGGTCGTAGCCGTCGAGCCAGACCTGCTTCACACCCGTCACTCCGTTCTGTTGCAGTTCGCGAGACAAAGTGAGGTTCCCGGGGAGGTCCATGCAGCTGACGACGAAGTCGACCCCGGCCTGCTTCATGTGCACGACGTCGGAGCTGAGGGAATTCCCGTAGGGGACAGAGAGGTCCGAGTAACCGACTGTAACCCCGTGGGACTCGAGGGCCTTCACGGCGGCGTCGCACTCGTCCGCCGACTGGGGAACGTCATAGGCAATGACCGACGCGACGTGCGCGTGCAGCTCCTTCGCCAAATATGGAAAGAACGGCTTGGTCGTCGAGTAGTCGATCAACGACCCGTAGGCGGCGAAGAGGTTCTTGTACGGGGTCCAGTTGTTCTGAGTGGCGAAACCGAAGGTGGGAGTGCCGGTCTGCACCAAGAAGGGCTGGCCCGAGAAGAAGGCCGTCGCCTCACCGACCACCGCGAACACGTGATCCTGCTGGATCAGCGTCCGGGTGACGGCGGCATTGTTGACCGTGCCGTCGTCGAGCGCATGAGTGAGGACAATCCTTCGTCCGTCGACCCCACCGTGAGCATTGACCATGTCGAGGTAGGCCCGTACCCCCGGGACGATGGGTGCGAAGTCAGCGGCCAGACCCCCCGAGAGGGTGGCGATCGCCCCCACGCTGATCTGATGGGCGCTCACTCCCGGGGCATTCGATCCTCCAGGCGGTGAGGAGGTAGCCGCATTCGAACAACCGGCCAGAAGCAGTGCGACCACCGAGCCCAGCACGGTGAATTTCACCGCGCCACGGTGATGCTGCAAAACCCTCGTCGTAAGCTCCCTTGTTCGAACACGCTTCGTGGGTCGGCCCAGGCGTCAAGCGTCAGTGTTCACTGTAGTGGGGGCAACCTGAACGACTTCGATGCGCGCGGCAACGCAACGGCGCCCAATCGAACGTTCGATTCCCTTTACGCGGGCATGGGGAAGATCAGTGGCTCCGCGGCAACCTCGTCGATCGCGCTGGCGCGGGCCACCTCGTCCATCGTCGACGGCGAGTTGGCGATCTCGAGCGCCTCGGACAACACGGTGACGTCTCCGGGCGTGCAGAAGGCGGTCACCCCCGGCGTCGAGAGGGCGAACTCGATCCCACGGCGAAGCCCCGCTGGATCCGTGTACGGCTCGTACCAGGTCGTCGAGTGGCGCGGCCCTGCCGACCAGGGCCGGGCGGCGCCGGCCTTGATGACCATGACCCCGACGTCCCGGCGCCGGGCCTCTTCGAGCAGTGCCTCGGCTTCCTCTCGGTAGCGTGGGTCGGCCCACAGACGGGGGTTGACGGGAAACATCACCGTGTCGAAGTCGTATCGCTGGAGGGCGACCCGGTGGGCGGCTGGCGCGTCGAGGCCGTGCCCGGTGATCCCGGCGAAACGACAGAGCCCCTCTTGGCGGGCTGCCAAGACGACCTCGGCGGCGCCGGCCCGTCGCTCTAGTTCATCGAGATCGGTGACGGCATGGAGCTGATAGAGGTCGAAGAAGTCGCAGCCGAGGAGCTCGAGCGACTCCTCGAGCTGCGCCCGGACGCCGTCGGGGTTCTTGCGCAATGTCTTGCACCCGACAAAGAGTCGGTCACGGACCGGCGGGACCAGCGGCCCGATCAGCTCCTGGGCCCGTCCGTACTGCGGAGCGATGTCGAGGTGGTTGACCCCGGCCTCCAAGGCCTGCTCGAAGGCCCTCTGGGTCTCGTCGGGGGTCGATCCCGAGAATGCCGCGGCGCCCAGGATGGCCACCGAGGACTGGTGCCCGGTCCTACCGAGGCGTCTCGTCTGCACGGGACGGACCGTAGCTGGGCGGAGTCGGTCGTGGCGACCGGGATCGGCTCAGGTCCCGGGAGGTAGGGTCGGGGGTGAAAGAGAGGTCTTCGCCGTTGCCGGCCATGCCGGGCGGCCGTTCTGGGAGGTCTGAGGTGGAAGTTCGAGACAAGATCTACATCGACGGCGCCTGGGTTCCGTCGACGGGGAAAGGCACGCTCGAGGTCTTCGACTCCAACACCGAAGAGGTGATCGGAACCATCCCGGAGGGGACGGCCGAGGACGCCGACCGTGCGATCAGTGCCGCCTCCGCCGCGTTCGGCGAGTGGTCGGCGCTCTCCCACGAGGAACGTTCGAAGCTCCTCGCCCGGGTGGCCGAGGGGCTCGCGGCGCGAACCGACGAGATTGCGCAGACCATCTCCCAAGAAGTTGGCATGCCGCTCTCGCTGGCCAAGATCGTCCAGGTAGGTCTGCCGACCGGGGTGTTCGCCGACATCGCGAAGAAGGTCACCGAGTTCGAGTGGGAGACCGAGCTCGGCAACTCGCTCATCGTGCGGGAACCGGTGGGCGTGGTCGGGGCCATCACCCCGTGGAACTATCCCCTGTACCAGATCTCCCTGAAAGTGGCTCCAGCCCTGGCGGCCGGCTGCACCGTGGTCCTCAAACCCAGTGAGATCGCACCCCTGAACGCCTTCGCCCTCGCCGACATCTTCCATGACATCGGCTTCCCAGCAGGTGTCTTCAACTTGGTCACTGGCGTCGGCAATGTCGTCGGCGAGGCCATCGCCAGTCACCCGAAGGTGGACATGGTCTCGTTCACCGGTTCCACACGCGCCGGCAAACGGGTCATGACCCTCGCCGCTGAATCGGTCAAGAAGGTGGCCCTTGAGCTCGGTGGCAAGTCTGCCAACATCCTCCTTGAGGATGCCGATATCGATGCGGCCATCCCAGGATCGTTGTTCGCCTGCTACATCAACTCCGGACAGACCTGCTCGGCCTTGACCCGTCTTGTCGTGCCCCGGTCCAAGTTGGCCGAGATCGAGGAGAAAGCAAAGGCGGCGGCAGAGGGCTTCGTGCCGGGCAACTCGCTCGAGGCGACGACCACCTTGGGTCCGCTCGCTTCGGCTGTGCAGCGCGACCGAGTGCGTGGCTACATCGAGAAGGGCCTGAGCGAGGGAGCCAAGCTCGTCACCGGCGGGACCGAGCCTCCAGAGGGACTCGACAAGGGGTACTTCGTCCGTCCGACCGTCTTTTCGAACGTGACCCGGGACATGACGATCGCCCAGGAGGAGATCTTCGGCCCGGTTCTCTCGATTCTCCCCTACGACACCGAGGAGGAGGCGATCGCGATCGCCAACGACTCGATCTACGGTCTCTCAGGAGGGGTGTGGAGCACCGACAAGGCGCACGCCGAGCGGGTGGCCCGAAGGCTCCGCACTGGCCAGGTCGACATCAACGGTGGAGCGTTCAACGCTGTGGCACCCTTTGGAGGGTTCAAGCAGTCCGGCGTCGGGCGCGAACGCGGGGAGTTCGGTCTCGAAGAGTTCCTGGAGTACAAGTCTCTGCAACGCTGACCGGGCGACGCGGGGGTTGGCGTACACTGAGCTGCGCCTCTAGCTCAACGGCAGAGCAACGGACTCTTAATCCGCAGGTTGGGGGTTCGAATCCCCCGGGGCGCACTCACGCGCTCACGACAGGGTGTGCCCAGCATTGGGCTCCGGTCGCGCCCACCCGCTGGACAAGGCTCGTGACCTCCTTCAGGGGCGACCGGCCGAGGCGCTCGAGGTCCGGTGCCCGACTGCGGTTCCGTCGGACTCGGCGGGACCCGAAGGTGGCCTCGACACGGCCTCGAACGTCTCTGGCAGGCGTCCGCGCCATGCTCGCAGCTGCGGCTCTCACACTCGGCCTGGCCGCCTGCGGAACCAGCGCCCCCCAGTCGCAATCGACCACATCGACCACATCCAAGTCGCCCCCGAGCGCCGGCACCTCCACCTCGTCGAGCACAACCCTGCCGGGTCCCCGGCCGTGCGCCACCGCCCAGCTCTCGGTTACCCCAGGGTTGAGTTCGGGGGCAGCCGGGACGATCGGACAGATCATCTTGTTCGAGAACTCGAGCTCGTCCCCCTGCCTTCTACATGGCTTCCCCGGGGTGGCAGGCCTGGACAACTCAGGCCACCAAGTCGTTCAGGCCACCCGGGCCCTCAATGGAGCACCAATCTCCGGGTCGGCCTCCTCTCTGCCGACCGTCCAGCTGGCACCGGGCGACATGGCTTCGGCTCTCGTCCTGTCCTCAGACGTCCCTGAGGGATCCGCCACCACCTGCTCGACGTACGCGGCCCTCCTGGTCACGCCCCCCAACGCGTTCCAGTCCGTTCGCGTGAACGCCTCTTTGCCCGGATGTGCTGGCCTGAGGGTCGGCCCGGTCTACCGCGGGACGACCGGCCAGGCCTGACACAGGCGACATCAGTACCGTCGACACGCTCGATGCGCGTACTAGCCGGCTCAACCGTGGACCGGCATGGCGCTGCAGTGGACCTCGACGGATTGGATCGCCACAGAACCGGTTCTGAGGAACACGACGGCGCTCGCCCACACGCGGGAGCCTCCCGGGACCCGAGCGGTCGTGACGGTGGCCGATCCGCTCGGGTGACGATCCGACCCGATGACGGCCACGCAGCGGAGGCGGACCGGGTTGGTCGAGGTGTTGGTCACGGTGAAGTGCACGGTGGCCGCCGGTCGGGAGGTGGGCACACCCCCATTCGCCGGCAGCATCGTCGCCTGGACCGAACGAGCCGCGAAGCTGCTGGCTGGATCGCCGGACGCCACGATCGCCACACCAGTGCCAATCGACGCCGCCATGAACGTGACCGTGGTGATCAGTGCCACCGTTCTGACGATCCTCGAGCGCCGGTATGGGACCTCGTCGGCACCGTCTCCGGGATCTCCGGACCACCCCCACCCGTCGCCCAAGTCGTCATCACCCCGCCCGGCGCCCCCTCCACCAGGATTGGACCCAGCGAAGTCCTCGTCGGAGGGGCGAGTCGTGGTTTCGATCACCGGCCTGCAGGCTAGCGAGGTGCTTGCCCCCGTCGCGTGCCAGCGGCGATGCTGGTCACGATGGATTCCTCCAGGCAGCGCACGACGCCGGCCGACTCGATCGAACGGGCCCTGCGGTTGGGCGGGGGGATCACCACCGCACCGCTCCGACTGCTCTCCACCCTTGCCTCGCCATTGCGCGACGACATCGGCAGGAGCGTGCGTCACTCATTCGGGATGGCGGTCAGCCCGCGCCCACGGGCCATGGACCCACAGAGCTCGTACGTTCACCCGGACAGCATCGTCCGGGAGGTGCACCAGGACCTCGGCCCGATGATGATCGGCGGGTGGGCCGCGCTCATGCTCCAAGCCCTGCACCCCCTGGCGATGGCGGGGGTCGCCGACCACTCCTCCTACGAGGAGGACGCCATCGGTCGCCTACGGCGCACCGCTCACTTCGTTGCCACGACCACGTTCGGCACTACGAGTGAGGCGCGGGCAGCGATCCGCCACGTCCAACTGGTCCACCGGCGGGTCCACGGGGTCGCCCCCGATGGCCGGACCTACTCGGCCGACGATCCCGACCTCCTGACATGGGTGCACGCCGCCGAGACGTATTGCTTCTTGGAGTCCACACAACGCTTCGGCGCCCGGCGACTCAACGAGCAGGAGCGTGATGCCTACTACAAGGAAACGGCCCCAGTTGCGATCGAACTCGGTTCCAAGTGGGTACCGACGTCGTCGAAGGAAATGGATGCCTACCTCTTGCACATGCAGAAGGACCTCTATGCCGGACCACAGGCGTTGGTGGCCCGGGACTTCCTGTTTCGAGGCGTCGCCAGAAAACCCGAAGATCGAATCGTGTACACACTGATCGCGGCAGCCGGAGTAAGCGTGCTCCCTCGTTGGGCCAGGACCAAGTACAAGATTCCGTCGATCTCTGTTTTGGACGCCGCCGTCACTCCACCAGCGCGGCTGCTCTGCGCTGGGCTGCGTTGGGTGGTCCCGCCCCGACACTGAGTTGCCACGCCCGACCCACCTTGGAGCTGCTTCGACACCTCATCGATCCCCTATTCAGCGCGCAACGCCACCCGAGGCTGTACCCCTCCTCGAAATCGCGTCGACAGTCACGGCACCGATGAGAACCAACCCGGTCACGATTGGCTGCCACTGCACCGCGAGGCCAAGGAGATACATGCCGTTGTAGATGCCTCCGATCACGAGGCCGACGAGGACCCCGTGGAGAGCTTTGCCACGCTTGCCGAACAGCGAGGTCCCACCGATAACGGCGGCAGCGACCGCATACAGCACGAGCTGACCACCCTTGATGTTGTTCGACATCCCACCGAGGTACGACGCGTACAGGAGCCCGGCAATCCCTGCAGTGACGGCGCAGAGGATGAAGGCCCAGGTTCTTACGCTCGTCACGTTGATGCCAGCCCGCCGAGCGGCTTCGGGATCACCGCCGATGGCATAGATGTAACGCCCATAGCGGGTTCGCTGGAGTAGGAACGTCCAAGCGCCCAGAACACCAAGGACGATGAAGATAGCCCAAGGAATACCCTCAAGCGTACCGATGGCCGCCCGGTTGACATTGCAGATGGTCACGACGGCAACACCCACCAGCGCCATGAGCACTATCTTGATGAAGCTCAGGCTGAGCGGAGGCGCGACGAGGCCACTGCGCCGGCGGCGTAGGTCGCGTACAAACTGACTCGTACCCAGGAGGCCGACAACCAGAATCATCACGATCCAGCCCACCAGGGGGCTCACGTGCCCCCATATGAGGTCGTAGGGCGCCCGCAAGTTTGGCTGCTTGCCGCTGAAGCTGGGATAACCGGAGAACGGACCGATTGCGAGAATGATCAGCAACACCCCGTTGCCCAGCCAACGTAACGATGAACGAGGGGAGCCTCAGCCGGGTGACCAGGGTGCCCTGGAATGCGCCAATTACCGCACAGGCCGAGTGGGCAACGGGCCAGGACGACCGCCCATCGCCGCCCCGGCTCAAAGGACTCGCTTGTTTCATGTCCTTTGTCCTCCCAAATGCAGCCCTGAGCTGCAGCTCCCTCAACCCCGGTGTTGGCGGCGTCTCTGCAGCATGGCGAGGTTTGGACACATCGAATCAGAGTCGAAAGGTTCCTTGAAGGCGCAACTCGTGACCATCCATGCGAACGCGCGCACTTGGTACGGCCGGTAGACACATTCGACCCGTCATTTGAAACGCCGGGCGGTTGCTCGAAACCCTCTCCGCTCGGGCCGCTGAGAGGTATCGAACGCGCAGCTCACCGGACGAGCCCGAACCCCCCGTCGAGCACGAGGATCTCGCCGGTCAGGTATGGCGACTCGGCGAGAAACAGCACGACCTCGGCGACATCGTCGGCAGTCGCCGCCCGGTGCATGGGGGCGACCTGCGCGTACTGCTCGAAGCTCCCCTCCCAGCTGGCCGTCCGGGGTGTGTCGACGAGGCCCGGAGCAATCGCGTTCACCCGGACGTCGGGGCCGAGGACCCTCGCCACCAGCTCGGTCATGTGGTTGGTCGCCGCCTTGGAGGTCGCATAGGGCAGGGAGCTGCCTCCCTGACGGACCCCGGCGAGCGAGGTGACGTTCACGATCGAACCCTTGGTCTCGGCCAACGCCGGTGCGGCCGCGACGGTGAGGGCCCAGACCCCGAAGACGTTCACGGCGAAGACCTCGCGCCAGACGTCGAGGGTGGCATCGCTCAGGTTCTGGTGGGGGATGACCGGACCGGTTCCCGCGTTGTTCACGAGGACGTCGAGCCGACCCCACCGAGCGAGGGCGTTCTCGACCAGCATCGAGCACTGGGCCTCGTCTGCCACGTCGGCTTGGATGTAGAGCGCGTCGGGCAGCGAGTCGGCCACGGCCCGGCCTGCCTCCACCGACCGTGACGAGTTCACGAGGATCGAAGCACCGAGGGATCCGAACCTCCGCGCCACCGCCGCCCCTATGCCGCTGGAAGACCCGGTGACCAGGACGACCCGGCCCGACCACGGTGCCTCGGCGGACCCAGCTCCGCTCATCTCGGCACGATCCCCCACGCTCCTTCCCAACGCTGGCCCCGCTCCAAGATGATGAGTCCTCGGCCCGAACGCAGGGCGTCGGGCGGGCAGGTCATCGGCTCGAGCGCCACCGCCCGACGGCGATCGCGCTCTTCGAGCGTGTCCCCGGTGTAGCACATGAGGTAGCCGAATCCCTCGTCCATCCACAGGCGGGTCGAGAGCTTCTCCGCCGGATCCGTGAGCTCGGCCCAGGCAAGTCGGTCGCGACCGCGCTCGAGGCCGGTGTAGGCGGTGTCGAGTCGGGTCGGCCCGATGGCGCGCTGCTCGGTGAAGTCGTACTCTGTCCCCTCCACTCCCCGCACTTCGCCGGTAGGCAGGCCTCGCTCGTCGAGCACCAGGCGCTCGTAGGCCGGCAATTCGAGCAGGGCAATGTCGATGGGCTCGGCCGCCGGCCGGAAATAGGGATGGAAGCCGATTCCGAAGGGAAGGGTCAGTCGCCCCACATTGGTTGCGAGCGTGCTGACCGTGAGTCCGTCCCGCCCGAGCCGGTACTCGACCCGTAGCTCGAGGTTGAACGGGTACCCGGGCGTCGGGAACAAGTGACAGCGGGCCGCCACCAGGTTCTGGGCCTTCACCTCGAGCCGCCAGGGGAGCCACCGGACGAGCCCGTGGATCGCGTTGTTGCGCTCGGGCTCGTCGAGGGGTGCTTGGACGCTGAGGTCCCCGAACCGGTAGTGACCGTCGCCCAGGCGGTTGGGCCATGGCGCCAGCACCTGCCCCCGGCCGCCATCCGACCACTCGCCCTCGCCGAAACCTGCCAGGACGGGGTGCTCCCCGAACGTGTAACTCCGGAGCGTTGCCCCCACCTCGGTGACGACCGCCCGCTGGGCGCCGTGGGCGATTTCCCACTGAGCCCCGGTCGGAGAACGCTCGCGCGTCCGCGGTTCGGGGTCGGGGTCGTCCTGACGTCGGGTCGAGCGCGCTGGCATGGGAGGTTCGGCACGGCCGGACGTGGCCTTCATCCGGAGCGCCGGCGGTATCGTACTGGCCGAGTGCGCATCCTGGTCACGAACGACGACGGTGTGCACGCGCCCGGACTGGCGGCCCTCGTCCGAGCGCTCGCCCCCTGGGCCGACCGGGCCGGTCACGAAGTGCTGGTGGCAGCCCCACTGGCGAACCATTCGGGAGCCTCGGCCGCCGTGGGCACCGTGTACGAGCGAGAGGCCATCGGGTTCCGTCAGGTGGGGATCGACGGTGCAGAGCGGGTGCAGGTCTTCGGTCTCGACGCCCCTCCCGCTCTCACGGTGATCGTCGGGGCGTTCGGGGCGTTCGGTCCCCGGCCGGACCTGGTCGTCTCGGGAATCAACCTCGGGGTGAACGTGGGACGCTCCGTACTGCACTCGGGCACGGTCGGGGCCGCCCTGACCGCCGCCCAGCATGGGCTCTCGGCCCTGGCCGTCTCCATGCGCTCCCAGCCCGAGCACCAGTGGGAGACGACCACGAGGGTCACCTTGGCGGTCCTCCCGGTTCTTGCCTCGGCGCCGGCCCGGACCGTGCTGAGCCTGAACGTCCCTTCGGTACCTTTTGACCAGCTCCGAGGGGTGGTGCCCGGTCGGATCGCGGACGCCAGCGTCGTGCAAGGCGCCAGGGCGGAGCTGGCCGGCCCGGGGGCCGGCACGATCCGGCTGACCCTGGGCACCGCCGTCCCGTCCCTCGGCGACACGATCGGTGAGGACCCGACCGACGACGCCGCCCTCATCGGGGCGGGGTACGCGACGCTCACCGCGCTCCACGGAGTCGGTGAGGACCGGCGGGACAAGAGTCGTCAGGTGCTGGACCTGGCGGTCAGTGCCGCCGGACAGCTCCTAGCCCCCTGAACTGGGAGATTGGCCAGAAAGGATCGGTGGATCGACGCATCGCCGACCGTGGGATCATGGTTGCCCGATGCCGCATCAGATCCGAAGCTTCCTCGACGAGGGCATCTCGTTGTCCTACGAGGTCTTCGGCCGAGGAGAGCGGACCGTCGTCTACCTCCACGGGATGCTCCTCGACTCGGCGATCAACCACCGCCTGGCCGAGGATCTGGCCGCCGCCGGATACCGAGTGGTCCTGCTCGACCTGCCCGGTCACGGGCGCTCAGACAAGCCCCATGCCATCGTCCAACACCGAATGGACGCCTACGCCCACCGGGTCGTCCGCTTGCTCGACGAGCTCGGTGTGGAGCGGGCGGTGGTCGGGGGCGTCTCGTTGGGCGCCGACGTCTCCCTCCAACTCGCGCTGGCGGCACCGGAACGGCTGGTGGGAATGATCCTCGAGATGCCGGTCCTGGAACAGGCCATGCCGGCCGCACTGGTGGTCTTCGCACCGGTCCTCTTCGCGGCCACCTATGCCGCCCCGGTGGTGCGGGCGATGGTTCGGTTGGCTCGCCGCCTCCCCCGGCGGCGACTGGGAGTCCTGGGTGCGCTCATGGGGATGGTCGAGCTCGATCCCGACGACATGGCAGCGGTCCTCAGAGGGGTGGTGGTCGGCCCGTTCGCGCCGACGGTCCCAGAGCGGGTGTCCATGACCGTCCCGGCGCTGGTCATCGGACACAGCTCCGACCGGCTCCACCCACTGGGCGACGCCGCACGGCTGTCGGCCCAACTGCCCGACGCCCGGTTCGTCGAGGCACGTTCGGTGCTCGAGCTCCGGTTGCGCCCGGCCCGGTTGACCGGTGAGATCCTCTCGTTCCTGGACACGGCTTTCGAGACCGGCCACGCGTGGCGCCCCGAGAAGCCGAACACGGCGCGGCGTCCCGACATCCAGCGCGGGATCAGTCGTCGGGCCCGGGGCGGGCGCGGGACCGTTTGATCGCCGCCCGAGAGTGCTTCTCGGCCAGTCGACGCTCGGCGGATGAGGCGCTCGGGGCGGTCGGTCGGCGTGGCGCCTCTACCCGCAACCCCTCGGCGAGACGACTCACCAACCGCTCGAGCGCAACCTCCCGGTTGCGCGCCTGGGACCGGTGCTCACTGGCGCTCGCTCGCACAACCGGACCGAGCCGCTCGAGCAACCGAGCTCGTTGTCGCGGGCCCAGGCTCGGCGAACCGATCACGTCGAAGCGCACCTCGACCCTGGTGTAGGAGCGGTTGGCGTGCTGGCCACCGGGTCCCCCCGATGTCGTCGCTCGCCATTCGATCTCAGAGATCGGGATGGAAAGGGATCGACCGACATGCAAGCGTTCCCTCGGCGGCCCCGTGCCCTCATCGACGACCAGACCGGGCCTCGAGCGCGACGCCATGAGGGCAGCGTAGGGGAACACGCGGGCGTCCCCAGCCCGGTGCCGGTACGCTCGGCTGGCGCAGCATCGCCACCTTGGGCGGGCCGGCATGGTTGTCTCCGCCATCTCGTACGGGAACGGGATCACCCACGGCGGGCAGGTCGAGGAGGAGACCGCCGTGGCCCACGTGCGGGCGGCAACGGATGCCGGCATCACCACCTTCGACACCGTCGACGTCTACGGGGGAGGCGCGGCCCAAGAGGTGCTCGGACGTGCGCTTCGCGGAGTGCGGCGTGAATCCGTCGAGATCTGCACCAAGGTGTTCTGGCCAACCGGGCCCAATCCCAACAATCGCGGTCTGTCCCGCAAGCACATCATCGAGTCCTGCGAGGCGTCTCTCCGCCGATTGGGAACGGACCACGTCGACCAGTTGCAGGCTCACCGCTACGACGTCGAGGCGCCGCTCGACGAGACGCTACGCGCGTACGACGACCTGATCAGGATGGGCAACGTCCACTACGTGGGGGTGTCGGAATGGTCGGCCAAACAGATCGCCTCGGCCATATCGATCGGCTCTTCTCTCGGTCTCGACCGCATCGTCTCCGGTGAAATGCCGTTGCCGTAGTGGCGCTTGGGCGACGTCGGCGACCACACCCGGCGGCCGCACGCCAGCATTTCATCTTGCGATAGTGACTGGCCAGGTCATGGGGACTCAAACCAACCCCAGTGCTCGCTCCTGTGGCGGGTGATCGAAGAGAAGGTCGTGCCCCTCTGCCGGCGCGAAGGCGTCGGGCCGATCATCTGGTCTCCCCTCGCCCAGGGAGTCCTGACTAGCAAGCACCGTCCCCGGGCCGTACCGCCCGAACGCAGTCGAGCGACGTCGGCCGCCGGGGCCAACTTCATCCGACGCTTCCTGCGCGACGACGTGCTCGAGGCGGTCGAGCGCTATACCGCTATCTGTCGAGAAGCGGGGTACACCCCGGCCTCGGTGGCCCTGGCGTGGGTGCTCCGAATCGACAACGTCTCGTCGGCCATTGTCGGCGCCAACAGGCCGCCCAGGTGGCCGAGAACGTCGGCGCCCTCGAGGTCCACCTGGACGAGGACCTGGTCGCCGCGATCGAAGCCGCGTTGGCCCCGGTCGCCGTGCGCGACCCGGCGCGCTCACGGTCAGCCCGGCCACCAGGAGCTGAGGCTCCGCGGCCTGCCAGATGGGACGCTCGATCCACCGGGTCGTCGTGGTCGGTGGTTGCTTCGGCGGTCTCTTCGCCCTACGGGTGCTCCGACGGGGACCGCTCGAGGTGGTCGTGGTCGACCGGACCAACCATCACCTCTTCCAGCCGCTCCTCTACCAAGTGGCTACCGGGATCCTCTCGTCGGGGGAGATCGCCCCGCCTATCCGGGACATCGTGCGACACCAGCCGCGCACCTCGGTGGTCCTGGGTGAGGTTCGACGTGTCGACCTGGCGGCCCGCGCGTTGACCATGCACCAAGGTGACGGCGTCCACACCCTCGGCTACGACAGCCTCATCGTGGCGGCCGGATCGGTCACCTCCTACTTCGGTCGTGACGAGCTCAGCCGGTGGGCGCCGGGCATGAAGTCGATCGACGACGCACTCGAACTGCGGGGGCGCATCTTCGGCGCGTTTGAGATGGCCGAGGTCGAGGCGGACGAGGTGCGTCGGACCGAGTGGCTCACCTTCGCGGTGGTCGGAGGCGGCCCAACCGTGGTCGAGATGGCCGGTCAGATCGTGGAGCTGGCGAAACGCTCGCTCCGAGGCAACTTCCGGCACATCGAACCCCGCGAGGCGCGGGTCCTGCTCTTCGACGCCGGCCCGAGCGTCCTGACGGAATTTCGGCGCTCACCTGGCCGAGAAGACAGGGAAAGCCCTCGGGCGCTTGGCGGCCGAGGTCCATCTGGGGGCGACGGTGACCGACATCGACCAACGCGGCATCGAGGTCCGTTGCAGTGACGGGGTTACGAGGCGTTACGACGCCCGTACCGTCGTGTGGGCCGCCGGAGTCCGAGCTGCACCCATCGAACAGACCCTCGCCGAGCAGTCCGGGGCGCCGCTCGACCCGAGCGGGCGGGTCGTCGTCGAGCCGGACTGCTCCCTGCCCGGTCACCCCGAGGTCTTCGTGGTCGGTGACCTGATGTCGCTCGGGGGTCTTGCCGGCGTGGCCGAGGTGGCCATGCACCCGGGCCCGCACGCCGCCCGGGTGATCCTCTCCCGCCAGCGCACGGGCCGCGACGGCCCAGGCCCTCCCCTGCGCTACCGAGATCTCGGTTCGATGGCGACCATCGCCCGGTTCCGCGGGGTTGCGCGAATCGGACCAGTCCGCTTCGGCGGATTCGCCGTGTGGCTGGCCTGGCTGGTCGTACACCTCACCTTCCTCACCGAATTCAAGAACCGGTTGACCGCCCTGCTCCACTGGACGATCAGTTTCCTCGGCCGCGGCCGGGCCGAGAGGACCATCACCGAGCAGCAGGTCGTCGCCAGACTGGCCATCGCCGGGTGGGAGCCGGATCCCACCCAGGACCGGACGCCTTAACCCTGGTCGGCGGTCTCGGAGTACAGGGTGCTCCGCAGTTCCCGCTTGAGGATCTTGCCCGTGGCCCCACGGGGCAACTGGGCGGTGGAAAAGGTCACCAGGGACGGCACCTTGAACGGGGCCAGCCGGGAACGGACGTGGGCTTGCAGTTCCTCGATCGTAAGGCTGGCGCCGGGCTTGAGCACCACCGCCGCCGCCACCTGCTCGCCTAGCCGAGGATCGGGCACACCGAACACGGCTGCCTCGTAGACCGACGGGTGCTCGTAGATCGCGGCCTCGACCTCGGCCGAGGAGATGTTCTCTCCGCCCCGTAGCACCATGTCTTTTGCCCGGTCCTCGACGTAGATGTACCCGTCCTCGTCGAGGTGCCCGATGTCACCGCTGCGGAGCCATCCGTCCACGAACAGTTGTGACGTCTCCTCCGGCTTGTTCCAGTAGCCGCGGATCAGCATCGGACCCTTGAACCAGATCTCGCCCTGAACTCCTGCGGGGACGGCTTTGAGATCGTCGTCCCGGACCTCGAGCTCCATGGTCGGGACCACCCTGCCGGCCGACGAGGGGTGCGAGACGTAGTCGTCCCCGGAGTTGCCCGGCCCATAGCCGTTCGTCTCGGTCATCCCGTAGCCAATAGCCGGTCGGCCCGAGCTGAACTCCTCGTCGACCCGCCGCACGAGGGTCGGCGGCGCGGGAGCACCACCGCCGGCGATGGCGATCAAAGAGGAGGTGTCGTACTTGTGGAAGTTCGGCGACTCGATCAGGTCCCAGCTCTGGGTGGGTACGCCGACGAAGGTGGTTACCCGCTCACGCTCGATCAGTTGGAGGGCCTTGTCCGGATCCCAGCGGTACATGATGACGAGTTTGAACCCACCGGCGAACGCGGAGAGCATGACCGGAACGCAACCGGTGACGTGGAACAGGGGCACGGTCAGAATCATCGACGGCGGGGCCTGAGGAAGCTCCCCCGACGGGGCCTCGTCCCCCAGGCGGGCCATCTCGATCATTTGGCGGCAGCCGAAGGCCATGAGCGCCTGGACGATGGCCCGGTGGGTGGAGACCGCCCCCTTGGGTTCGCCAGTCGTTCCCGAGGTGTACAGGATCGTCGCGTCGTTCTCCGGCCCCATTTCCACCATCGGCAGCGGGGTCCCGAGCTCGATCACGTCCTCGAACCGATCGATGCCTTCTGCGAGCTGCGCCCCCTCGGGAGTGCGGACGGCAACGATCGGGATCCCGAGCTTCTTGGCCGAGGCGGTCATCCGTTCCACCCGTTCGGGGTCCGCCAACACGAGTGATGCCCCCGAGTCCTCGAGGGCGTAGGTGAGCTCCTTCTCGGTCCACCAGGCGTTGAGCGACACCGACACCGCTCCGACCGACAGCGTGGCGGCGAACGAGATAACCCACTCGGGCAGGTTGCGCATCCCGAGTGCCACCCGATCGCCGACCTTGATCCCGTAGCGAGAGACCAGCGCTGCCCCCAACGCATCGACATGCGACATCACCCGAGCAAAGCTCCAGCGTTCCCCCTCGTAGACGAGGAACGTCTCGTCACCACGCGCCCGGGCGGTCGCGAAGATCTCCCGCATCGTCGGAGGCGCATGCTTGAAGACCCTGTAGGTCACCCCCGAAATCGTCTGCTCGACCACCTCGAGCGGCTCCCCTGGAGCGGTCACCCTGGTCGCTGCGTCGTCAAAGCTCAGCATTCTCTCGTCACGCACCCAATTTATGAGCTGTGAACCTGTGCGCGGCTCGGGGTCGCCCGGGATGCCACCGCGGAGGGCGTGTTCTCGAACCAGGCGGCTCGACTGGTCGGATCAGCCAACCCTCAAACCCAGTCGTGTGGCCAGCCCCCGACCCCCAGACACTCGTACCTGGGCGCCAGCGCTCTTTCCACCGCCCGAACCTGTGCGGTCGAGATACGGAGGTCATCGTGGCAGGCAAGAGATCGGCGCCGACCTCCCGCGCCCGGAGCTAGGAACAGCCGCTCGTCGTGCCGCAGGTCGTGCAGACGTAGCAGGATCCCGCCCGCACCATGGCGTCGCCGCAGCTGTAGCAGAACGGGGCGTCATGCTGCTCGGCCCGAGCGAGCGTCGGAGGTGTCGCCGCCGAAGCCGAGGTCATTCGGTCCTCGCCCAAGGGCACCGACAAGGTCGCGCTCTCCTCGACACCGGGCAAAGTCGGCTGGGTGCGCTCCGAGACCGACAGCACCCCAAGGTCGAGGCGGTCCTCATAGGAGAGATAGTCGAGGGCCAGGCGGCGGAAGATGTAGTCGACCAGACTCGAGGCCAGGCGAAGGTCCGGGTCATCGGTGAGGCCGGCGGGCTCAAACTTCATCGCCGAGTACTTCTGGACGTAGGTCGACAACGGCACGCCGTGCTGGAGTCCGAGGCTGATGGAGATCGAGAAGGCGTCCATGATCCCGGCCAGCGTCGAGCCCTGCTTGGAAACCTTGATGAACACCTCACCGGGCCGCCCGTCCTCGTACTCGCCGACCGTGACGTACCCCTCGCAGTCGGCCACCCGGAAGGCCCAGGTGCGCGAGTTGCGCCGCCGGGGCAGACGCTCACGGATCGCTCCGACGACGACCGGATCCGGCTTCGTCTGGCGCTCGTGTGCCAGGGCCAGCTCCAGCTCGGCCACCCGATCGGTGAGCTCCCGCATGTGGGCCTCGGCCTCCGATGCGGGCGGGGCAAGGTCGCCACCGGTCGATGCCTTCTTGGTCGTCGACAGCGGCTGGGCCACCTTGCAGTTGTCCCGGTAGATGGCGATGGCCTTCAAACCGAGCCGCCAAGCATCGACGTGCAGCTGCTCGACGTCCTCGACGCTCACGTCCTCGGGCATGTTCACGGTCTTGGAGATCGCGCCACTGATGAAGGGCTGAACGGCGCCCATCATCTTGATGTGCCCCGAGTAGTGGATCGTGTTGTCCCCCATCGAACAGGCAAAGACGGCGAGGTGGTCGGGCGAAAGGTGCGGGGCGCCGACAATCGTCTTGTGCTCGTCGATATGGGCAATGATCTTTTCGACCTGCTCGTCTGAGTAGCCGAGTTGCCGCAGCGCTCGCGGCACGGTCTGGTTGACGATGGACATCGACCCCCCGCCCACCAGCTTCTTCGTCTTCACCAGCCCGAGGTCGGGCTCGACACCGGTCGTGTCGCAGTCCATCAGCAAGGCGATGGTCCCAGTCGGGGCGAGCACGCTCGCCTGGGAGTTTCGGACCCCGGATCGTTCGGCAAGCTCGACTGCGTCGTCCCACGCCTCCTGGGCCGCCGAGAGTAGCTCGAAGGGGACGAGCTCCTCGTCGATGTTGGCTGCGGCCGCTTGGTGCTTGCGAAGCACGTGAAGCATGGGTTCGACGTTGTTGTGGAACCCGACGAAGGGTCCCATCCGGGCGGCAGTACGGGACGAGATCGCGTAGGCGTGGCCGGTCATGAGAGCGGTAATCGCACCGGCCCAGGCCCGGCCGGCGTCAGAATCGTAGGGGAGGCCCTTCGCCATGAGCAGGGCCCCAAGATTCGCGTATCCTAGTCCGAGCTGGCGGAACAGCCTCGATGTGTCGGCGATCCGCTCGGTCGGGTAGTCGGCATTGCCCACCAGAATTTCCTGCCCGGTGAAGACGACCTCGACCGCCGCCTTGAACGATTCGGTGTCGAAGTCGTCGTTCTGATCCAGAAACTTGAGGAGGTTCAGGCTGGCCAAGTTGCAGGCCGAGTTGTCGAGGTGCATGTACTCGCTGCAGGGATTGGATCCGTTGATCCGCCCTTCGTTGGGTGCGGTGTGCCACTGGTTGATCGTCGTGTCGAATTGCATGCCGGGATCGGCGCACTCCCACGACGCATGGGCGATCTGGCGGAACAGGTCCCGAGCCTTAACGGTTCGGATGACCGAACCGTCGGTGCGAGCCACCAGGTTCCAATCCCGATCATCGATGACGGCCTCCATGAACTCATCGGTGACCCGCACGGAGTTGTTGGCGTTCTGGTACTGGATCGAGTAGCTGTCGGTGCCGTCGAGGTCCATGTCGAAGCCGGCGTCCCGCAGTACCCGGGCCTTGCGCTCTTCGAGCGCCTTGCACCAGATGAAGTCCTCGATGTCCGGGTGGTCGGCGTCGAGGATCACCATCTTGGCGGCCCGTCGGGTCTTGCCCCCGGACTTGATCGTGCCGGCCGACGCGTCGGCACCACGCATGAAGGAGACCGGTCCCGACGCGGTCCCGCCACCCTTCAGGAGCTCCTGGGACGACCGGATACGGGACAGGTTGACGCCCGCACCAGATCCCCCCTTGAAGATCGTGCCTTCTTCGGTGTACCAGTTGAGGATCGAGTCCATCGAGTCGTCAACCGAGAGGATGAAGCAGGCCGAGGCCTGCTGGGGAACCCCCGAGACCCCGATGTTGAACCACACCGGGGAGTTGAAGGCCGCCTTTTGGTGCACGATGAGGTGCTTGAGCTCGTTGGAGAAGATCTCCGCCTCGTCGTCCTCGAAGTACCCGTCCTTGATCCCCCACGAGGCGATGGTGTCGACCACCCGGTCGATCACCTGCTTCAAGGAGTGCTCGCGCTCCTTGGTCCCGAGCGTGCCGCGGAAGTACTTCTGCGCCAGGATGTTGGTGGCATTCACGCTCCAGGTCTCGGGCACCTCGACGCCGAGCTGTTCGAAGACCACCGAACCGTCCCGGAAATCGACGATCCGGGCGTCGCGCCGTTCCCAACGAACCTCGTCGTAGGGGTGGACACCGTCGGTCGTGAAGCGTCGACGAATACCGATTCCAGCTCGCTGCGGGGCGATGGCCATCTTGCTCTCCCTGCCTCCTGTCATCTGGGGCTCTCAGTCCCTGGCCGGTGTGGCCGGTCGAGAAGCGCCCGGCCACTCTTGAGCGCCCCCAGGGATCACGGGAACCACCCCCAAACCACAACATATTGTGGTGACATCCCCCATGAGGCACGAGATGCTGGGGTCATTACAGCATTGTAGTTACACACGTGTCAACGGAAGCCGGGGTGTGTCTCCCCAGGTGAGAAGGATCTTGGGCGAAATCCTCCAGGGTTGGGCCG
Organism: Actinomycetes bacterium; assembly: GCA_021791895.1. Taxonomy (GTDB): domain Bacteria; phylum Actinomycetota; class Acidimicrobiia; order Acidimicrobiales; family RAAP-2; genus Palsa-461. The sequence continues at coordinate 28,438 of JAJYVS010000020.1, forward strand.
GTCCGCCCGCCGCCTCGGAGCGGGGTCCGCGTCGACCCCGGCCTGCGCCCGGTCTGCTCCGGCGAGCGATCCGGCGCGGTGACGCCACCGCCGGTGTCTACCGACCCCGTCGGCGCCCGGACGTGCCGAGTTCCCGGGGGTGGCCCGGTCTCGACTCGGCCTTGCTCCGACCACGGCGGCTCTCGGTTCTTCCTCCGGGGGACTTTCGGATCGATTCCGCGTCGGGTGCTCTATCGTTCGGCCCGGTGGGTTCGGTCGTGGCGATCGACGCCGGCACAACCGGGGTGCGCGCCTTGGTGCTCGACGAGTCGGGCTCGGTCGGGTCGGTCGCCTACCGGGAGCTCACCTCGTACTTCCCCCGGCCCGGTTGGGTGGAACAAGACCCGACACAAATCTGGGATCACGTTCGTTCCACGCTGGCCGAGGTGGCGGCCGGCGGGACAACCAGGCCGATCGCCGTCGGCCTCACCAACCAGCGTGAGACGGTGGTGGCCTGGGACCGCTCGACCGGTCGTCCCCTGTGCCGGGCAATCGTGTGGCAGGACCGCCGCACCGCGACCCGGTGTCGGGAGCTGCAGGAGGCCGGCCATCTCGAGCAGATCCGAGCAACGACCGGGCTCGTCCTCGATCCCTACTTCTCGGCCACCAAGATGGCGTGGCTCCTGACCGAGGGGGGTCTCGCCGACGTGCCGACAGACCGGTTGGCCCTGGGCACGGTCGACACCTGGGTGCTCTGGAACCTGACCGGGGGGTCGGACGGCGGCGTGTTCGCCACCGACGTCTCCAACGCCAGCCGGACGCTGCTCTTCGACATCCATGAGCGAGAGTGGGCCGGGGAGCTGGCCGAGCTGTTCGGTCTCCCGCTCTCCTCACTCCCCGAGGTCCGCCCGTCCTGCGGTCGGTTGGGGTGGGTGGCCGAGACGAGTGGATTGGACGCGCTGGTCGGAGTGCCCATCTCGGGCGTCGCAGGAGATCAGCAGGCGGCACTCTTCGGGCAGGCGTGCTTCGAACCTGGCATGGCCAAGGCCACGTATGGAACCGGCAGCTTCGTGCTCACCAACGTCGGACCCGGCTGCCCGGCACCAGCCGACGGGCTCGTCACCACCATCGCCTGGGACCTCGGCGAATTCGGCGCCGGCCCCACCTACGCCCTAGAGGGGTCGTCCTTCGTATCCGGCGCGGCGATTCAGTGGCTGCGCGACAACCTCAAGATCCTCGAGCGCTCCGACGAGCTCGGATCCCTGGCGGCCTCGGTTCTCGACTCGGGCGGAGTGACCATCGTCCCGGCATTTACCGGCCTCGGCAGTCCCTGGTGGGACCCGGGCGCCCGAGGAACGGTCCTCGGGCTCACCCGGGGTGCTGGTCGGGCCCAGCTGGCGAGGGCAGTGGTCGAGTCCATCGCCTTCGGGGTCCGGGCCATGGTGGACACCATGTCCCTCGCCGGTTCGGAGCCGAGGATGCTCCGGGTCGACGGCGGGGCAGCCGCCATGGACGTGCTCCTCCAGCTTCAAGCGGACCAGCTCGGCCTTCCGGTCGCCCGACCGACGTCGCTCGAGTCCACCGCCCTCGGCGCCGCGATGCTTGCCGGGCTGGCCGAGGAGGCCTGGGGGTCGCTGGACGAGATGTCCTCGCTCTGGCATCTCGATGCCGAGTTCCTGCCGGTCGAGGATCGAACGATGAGCGACGCCGCCTATGGGACCTGGCTCCGAACGGTCGAACGATCGCGGGGGTGGGTGTGAGCGATCAGGACGCCGGACCGAGATCCGATTCGTTACCCGCCGGGACCAACGGCTCGTCGACGTAGGGGCACTCGGCCAGCCGCGCGATCTCGACCATAAGAGCGTCCGTGAACGAGCGGACCCGCTCTTGGGAGCCGGGACCACTCCCGTCGTCGAGCAAGACCATAGGCGGACCGAAGCACGTCCTCACCGGCAAAAGCGGCCGGAGCCATCTCGAGCCGCGCGGTTGTATGCGGTCAGTGCCCGAGATCCCGACCGGGATGACCGGCACCCCGCACTGCATAGCCAGGCGGGCCACACCGGTGCGACCCCGGTGCACCGTGCCGTCGGTGGAACGGGTCCCCTCGGGGTAGATGGCGACGAGCTCCCCCCGATCGAGGACCTCTTTGGCCGCGGCGAGCGCCCGCTCCGACGCGTCGCCGCCCGTCCGGTGAATCGGGATCTGGCCCACCGCCCGGAAGAACCACGCCGTCCTCCGGGCGTCGAAGTACTCGGCTTTGGCCAAGAAGGTGACCCGTCGTCGCACCGCCAAGGGCAGGAACAGCGAGTCGCAGAACGACTGGTGGTTGGGGGCGAGGACGGCCGGACCGGAGTGAGGGAGGTGCTCACGACCCTCGATCCGCCAGCGGAAGACGACCCGGAACAGGGGCCAGAGAAATGCCTTGAGCCCCCAATAGAGCATGGGCAACGCTACATGTGGTCGCGCTCGGGTGCCCGGGGCACCCCGGCATTCGTAGCAGCACGGTGGGGTGACGGTGGGTGGCCTCCTTTCCCCGGCTCCCGACCGTGCCGCATGCTTGGTCAAGCACGCCGGCGGGCGCGACCGAGCGAGCCGAAGTCACACATGGAGATCCGTCGGGCCGGTTGCGGCCACCGATCATGAGGCCACGGGCTACTCCTACCCCATCCGCCCTGCGGTCTCGCCGCCGATCCTCTCGGGGCACGGCCTGTGGGCCAAAGACCAGATCGTGGTCGGCGACGCCACCCTCAGCTCCCTGCACAAGCGGGTCGGTGACTGGGTCACGCTGAGCTTTGGGCGACCCGCCGACCGCCGGTTCTACGTCCCCCCCCACCAGGCAAAAGATCGTCGGAACGGCGACCTTCCCGGCCGTCGGCTACGCCTCCTTCGTCGAGGACCACCCCTCGGTGGGCACCGGCGCCCTCTTCGCGTTCGGGGCACTGCCAGCGGCGATGCGCCACGCCATCTCGGGGAACCCCGACCGAAATCTCGACGGGCCGGCTCTCGCGTTCGTCCGCTTCAAACCCGGGGTCCCGGCGGTCAGCGGGCGCGCGGGCCTGGAGAGGATCGCGACCGCCGCGACCAAGATCCTGGCCGCCACGGTCTCAGTCATCGGTGTCCAACGACCCCCCCCAGATCGTTAGCTACGGCACCATCGGCTACACGCCCATCGCGCTCGCCATCGCCCTCCCGGTCGGTGCCTGGCAGTCGAGCGTCGCCGCGATTGTCGGTGCGGTCGTCGGACTCCCACTCGGGATCGTGCTCGGCCGGACGCTGTGGGATGGCTTCGCCCGCAGCCTCAACGCCGTGCCCGACCCAGTCGTGCCGACGATCGCCCTCCTCGCCATCGGCCTGGGGGCACTCTGTTTCGGCAATCTGGTCGCCGCACTCCCCGGGCGTTCCGCCGCCCGGACTTCGACCTCGCTCCTGCTGCGCGCAGAGTGAGGGTCGAAGGCGTCGCTACGCCGACAGCCTGGTCAGGCCCCGGCGAAGGTTCCGCACGGCCTGACCGATGCGCTTCTCATTCTCGATGAGCGCGAAGCGCACATGGCCGTCACCCCCGGGTCCGAAACCGACCCCGGGTGAGACCGCCACCTCGGCCTCCTGCACCAGGTACTTGGAGAACTCGAGCGAACCCATCTCCCGATAGGGCTCGGGGACCGGCGCCCAGACGAACATGGTCCCCTTGGGAAGCTCGACGTGCCATCCGATCCGCTCCAGCCCTTCACACAGCGCGTTGCGGCGAGCTTGGTAGGTGTCGTTGATCTCCTTGGGATAGTCGGGCGCCTCGTTGAGGGCCACGATCGTCGCGATCTGGATCGGCTGGAAAGCCCCGTAGTCGAGGTAGCTCTTCAGCTTGGTCAGCGCCTGGACGATCGCCGCATTGCCGAGCAGGAACGCGATCCGCCAACCGGCCATCGAGAAGGACTTGGTCATCGTGTACAGCTCGACCGCGACGTCCTTCGCCCCCGGAACCTGCAGGATCGACGGCGGCGTATAGCCGTCGAAGGAGATGTCGGCGTACGCGAAGTCGTGCACCAGAACCACGTCGTGCTCCTGAGCGAAGCGCACCAGCCGCTCCATGAACTCGAAGTCGACGCAGGCGGTCGTCGGATTGTGCGGGAAGGAGAGCACGATGACCCGGGGCTTGGGCCACGCCGACTCCCAGGTCTCCATGAGCGACTCGAAGAACGCCGCACCCGGGTTGGGGGGGCTGAGCCCGGTGTCGACCGAGGCGCTCTCGAGACGAACCTGCCGGACGTCGGCGCCGGCGAAGAGCGGGGCATAGATGTGGATCGGGTACGACGGGGAGGGCACGAGGGCGGTATCGCCCGGAGCGACCAGGACCCACATGAGATGGGAGAGCCCCTCCTTGGCCCCGATGGTCGTCACAACCTCGGTGTCGGGGTCGAGCTCGACCCCGAAACGGTGGAGGTAGCGGTTGGCGATCGCCTGGCGGAGCTTGGGGATGCCCCGGGACGAGGAGTACCGGTGGTTCCTCGGGTTGTGGGCGGCCTCGGCCAGCTTCTCCACCGCGACGTCGGGCGAGGGGAGGTCGGGGTTGCCGAACCCGAGATCGATGACGTCCCGACCGGCTCGCCGGGTCTCGAGCTTCAGGTCGTTGATCGTGGCGAAGACGTAGGGGGGTAACCCGTTGATCCGACGGAACTCCATCGGACCAGGGTACTCGCCACAATCGGCGATCCCGGGCTCAACCCGAGCGGATCAACCGGGCGGCTGCGGCCAGTTCGGGCAGGTCGACCGGCCATCCGAAGACCAACCAGGAGGCACCGGCCTCGACCAGCGGACGAGACTGGGCGGCGATGGCTGAGGCGTCGGCCACACCCCCGGTGTCACGTCTGGCCATCCCGGCCCAGGTCACCTCGGAGCGGGCAGCCTGAGCGGCAACCGACTCCGGGCTGGCCTGCCAGAGGTTGGGGATCGCGCCGACCTCTTCGGCCAGCGCGGTAGTCCGTCGGGACACTCCGCCGATCCATACGTCGAGGCCGAGGGAAATGAGTGCGCGGGCGCACGCCCCGGCCGACTTCCTCCGGTCTTCGGCCGTGCCTGCCGGGACCCCAAAGGCCAGGTTCTCCCCGAAGCTCAAGTCGTCCCCCGTCCCGAGGGCGGCGACCACCCGTTGGGGCGCGAGCGCGGCCAGGGCGGCGAACTCGGCCACGAGGAAGTCGTCGGGGATGATCCCCACCCGGGCCACGAGCGTGCCCAGCCAGACGGTGCTCGTGGTGGTGGCGATCGCGCCAAGGACGGGAAAAGGGGCGATGGCCGGTCGATCGGGTTGGCCCGGCGGCCACAGGTGGTCGTAGACGAACACGCCGTCGATCCCGAGCCGCTCTGCCTCCTGCGCGGTTGCCAGGGCCTCGGCCGGGGTGTCCCGGAAGCTGGGGACCAACACCCCGATCCTCGGGGTCCTGTCGGTTCCACGGGCGATCGGGCGGCCAGAGCCGCCCCGATCGCCCCGGCCCGCTCACCCAGGGTCGCCGCCATGATCTCGATCGGCGGGCGTGCCCGCGCCCCCTCGACCAGCTCGACAAAAGCCCGGCGGGTCGGACCGAGCAGCAGCTCGCCCGCTTCGGCCAGCCCACCACCGAGCACGATCCGCTCGGGGTCGACCATGGCGACCACGTTGGCCAACCCGAGGGCGACCCACCAGCCCAGCTCGTCGAGGACGCCGATGGCACCCTCGTCCCCCCCGAGCGCCGCCCTAGTGATGTCCTCGCCGTGGACGTTCTCCGGGTCGCCACCGGCACGGGCCACCACATGAGGGAGGCGGCCCGCGTAGGCAGCCTCCCGGGCCAGCCGTCCGAGCCCGCCACCGGAGGCGTAGCGCTCCCAGCATCCCCGGCGCCCACACGGGCACGGCGGCCCGGCCGGGTCGACGATCGTGTGACCGATCTCGCCGGCGAAGCCGCTGTACCCGAGCCGGACCTTCCCATCGACGACCACCCCACCGCCGATCCCGGTGCCGAGGGTGACCATGACGCCTTCACCCACACCCCGGAGGGCGCCGAACGCGAGCTCTCCGAGGGCGGCGCAGTTAGCGTCGTTCTCGACGATGACGGTCGCCGCCTCCAGCCGCTCGCCCACCAGGCGCTGCAGGTCAGCGCCGGAGGCCCCCGGGAGGTTGGGGGCGAAGCGCAGTGCGCCGTGCCGGTCCACCATGCCGGGGGCGCCGACGCCGACGACCACCGGGACCGGCGCCAACGTCCCCAGATCCGCCGACAGCTGCCCGACGACGTCGGCCACCGCGTCGGCGACATCGACCCCGACACGGTGGTCCGGGTGCTCGAGGAGCGTCTCGTCCACCTGTGGGGTTGGAACCCTGGCCTCGCACACCACCCCGCCGCTGGGCTCTAGCGCGACCCCGAACAGCTTGGTCCCGCCGATGTCGACGCCCAGGGTGACCCCAGGACCGGGCCCCGGGGCCTCGGTCACGCCGAGGACTCGACCCGCGCTCTCAGGTCGCGCAGGGCGGCCGTCATGATCCGGCTCTGCGCCCGCATCTTGATGAAGCCGGGCAACGGGACACGGAATTCGACCTCGAGGTGGTAGGTGACCTCGGTCCGACCGTCTCCGGTCCCGACGAACTCGTAGCGGCCGTCGAGCCGGGTGGTGATGTCCCCCTTGACCAGGCGCCAGCCCAGGACCCGGGGCGCCTCGCGGAGGTCATACGCCAGGGTGTAGCTCGTGCTCCGGCCGAAGGCAGCCGCCCGGAATGAGACCAGCGAGGGGCGACCCTCGGCGTCACGCTCGTGGACGGTCACCTCCTTGATCTCGGCAAACCACTCGGGGTAGCGCTCGATGTCGTCGGCGACCGCGAAGCACCGCTCTGGCGGCGCCGCCACCGTGATGCGCTCCGTTGCCTCCTCGGCCACGCGTCCTCCTCACCCGGTGCGGGTCGAACCGAGGCCCAGCCGGGCCCGGTCGGTGGTCAGCCTCCCACTTCAGCGAGCGCCTCGGCCAGCCTGGGAGCGAGCTTGTCGTAGTCGAAACATGCTACGGCCCTGGCCCGAGCGACCGCACCCATCCGTCGTCTGAGCGCCGGGTCGGCCAACAGCGAGCGCAGGGCCGAGGCGACCTCGTTCCGATCGCGTGGGCGCCTGACGACGAGCCCCGTCTCGTGGTCGACCACGGCATCCGCTGCCCCGCCGCTGTCCCCGGCCACCTGAGGCAGTCCGGCCGCCGCGGCCTCCAGGAACACGATCCCGAACCCCTCATGCTCGAGTCCGCCCCAGCGGCTGCGACACGGCATCGCGAACACGTCGGCCGAGCCGAGCAGTGCCGCCTTCTCCTCCTCGTCGATCCGGCCGAGGAAGCGAACCGGGGCGTCGAGCCTGGCGGCGATACGCCGGAGCCGCCGGTCGTCGCGGCCGGTCCCGGCGATGGCGACCACGAGGTCGGGATGATCCGCCCGCAGCTGGCTCGCCGCCTCGATCAGGACGTCCATCCCCTTGCGGGGCACGAGGCGGCTGACGCTCGCAACCACGAGCGCGTGCTCCTCGAGACCGAGGTGGCGGCGAGCAGCCACCCGCTCGTCGGGCCCGAGCGGGACGATGCGCCCACAGTCGACGCCCGGCGGGATCTCGACCACGTGGGCCTCCCCCCCGACCAGCCGCTTCACCTCCTCGACCTGGTACCGGCCAGCACAGACGACCACAGCAGCATCCCGCAGGGTGGCCGCAATCAGCCGGCGAAGGATCGGGAGCCGGGCGGGGATGGTGAACTCGGCGCCGTGGAGCACGATGCCGTAGGGGACGCCGACGCGAGGGCCGAGGCGTCCGAGAGGCCATACCGGATCCAAGAGAACCAGGCTCGCCCCCTCGAGGACGGCGGTCGAGCTGATCCGGCGTCGGGCACGTGGCGTCGGCAGGTACAGGATCGGGCTCCTCACCCGGGTGATCCGGAGCCCCCGCGTCGCCTGCTCCTGGTCGAAGGCCGCGTGATCGGGGTGGGACCGGGCCGTCAGCACCGAGGTCTTGGTGGGATCGAGCCGTTGCCAGAGCTCCCAGAGGTAGACCTGGATGCCGCCCACCTTGGGCGGAAAGTCGTTGGTGACGAGCAGGGTCGGGCTCAAGACCAACCGTCCGGCCGGTCGTCCGCGGCGTTCCTAGACCGCTCGGGCGTCGAAGCGCAGGTTCGGAACCAGCCCGGCGCGCTCGAGCATCCGCACCGCCCGAGCCTCGGCGGCGTCGATGACCACCGCGTCCCCCGGCTCGTGCTCGAGGAGGAAGGTGACCAGGCACCCCTCGCAGGCCGAGGTGTGCTGCAAGCTGCACTCGTCGCAATCGATCGTGATCGAGGTCGATGCCATCTCGTCGTGCCTCCCTGGCGCTCGTCGCTCCCGTTGCCGATGTCCAGACGATGACCGACGGGTGTGACACTCATGTCTGGAGGTCGGCCAGGAACGACAGGCGAACCTGACGATCGGGATTGTCCGGGTTCGTGTCCACCAGCACCACGGACTGCCACACACCGAGTTGAAGCTCGCCGCCGAGGACCGGAAGCAGCGCAGAAGGACTGAGTAGCGCCGGGAGCAAGTGATCGGCGCCGTGACCGGCCGATCCGTGGTGATGGGTGTAACGGTCGTCGCGCGGCAGCAGACGACCGAGGAGCTCGACCAGGTCCTGTTCGGATCCCGACCCGGTCTCGATGAGGGCCAGCGCCGCGGTCGCGTGCGGGACGAATACGTGACACAGACCGTCTCCCCTCCCCGAGCAGAACTGCCGGATGGATCTGGTCAAGTCGGTGATGATCCGCTTCGCGGTGTCGAGCCGGAGTACCTGGCTGTCCATTCCCCGGGGGTCCTGGCTAGGTGGTCCTGGCAGCGGTGACTGCGGCAGCGATCTGGTCAAGCGACCAGGCCACGCCTTCGGTGGCGATGCGCTCACCCCGTTGGACCAGGACGAAGAACGGGCCCGAGTGGACGCCGTAGTCCGCCCAGGCCCCGTCCGACATGACGACCGTGGCGCCTCGAGCTCGCTCGAGCGCTGCGGCGGACTCTTCGTCGGCGCACCGGGTTATCACGAGACGCACCAGATCCGCCGGCAACGGCGACGTTTCCGGTGCCGCGCAGTCGTCCCAGAGCTCCTGGCAACCCTCACAGGTCGTCGAGAGGAACATGAGCAGCGTCCAAGGCTCCTCCAATCGATGCACGATCGGTTCGCCCACCACCGTGACCCCGACGATCGGCCGCACCGTAGCTTGTCGATTTCCGAGAAACCTCGGGACTTCGACGAGATCGCGAAGGTCCGGACGGCGGGGCTGACGCGCCGACACGATCGTCAGCCCGACGATCTGGCGAAGCTCTCCGGTTCCGAAGCTTCGATCACCTCGATCGATCGTCCATGGCCGCACCAACGACAAGAAACGTCGTGGACCTGGTTTTCGAGCACCTCTTCGTCCTCGATGACCAGCTCCCCGCCCACCGTGAAGTGGTGGAATGCCTTGGTCGTCTTGGTGGCGGTGACGTCGAACCGGGTGAGGTTGCCGCACGCCGAGCAGCGGTACCGAGTCATCACACCACCGTATCGGGGACGGCGCTCCGAGGCGGCCCAGCCCTAGATGCGACGGAGCAGCTCGGCCTTCTTGTGGGCGAACTCCTCCTCGGAGAGGATTCCCTGCCGGCGAAGGCGGTCGAGGGCGACAAGCTGATCAGGAACCGACGACGCAGGCGGGCCCACCGGGATGCCCCTCGGGGGGGTTGGCGCCGCCGAGTCCGATTGCCCATAAGAGGCGCCGACGACGCCCCGCCGCCGTTCGAGGGTGGGTTGGCGCAAGGAGCCCGTCCAGCCCTCGTCGAGCTCGCTCAACTGTCGGTTGATGACCCGTTGCAGTGCTCGGGGTCGGCGAACGTCGTCGACGGCCAAACCGCCCTCCTCCCCTTCGACCTCGAGGACGAGACTCCCCGAACCGATGAGCCGTTCCAACGGGCGCTGCGTGCAGTGGGTGTCGACGATGCGCTGGAGCCGGACGTTCACCAAGCGCCGGGCCAGGACGCCGCTTCGAAGCACTATCCGCCGCTCGGTCACGACCAGGCTGGTGGTGAACCAGCGGGCCAATCGGCCAGCCAGCCAGAAGGCGGGAATCGCGACCAGTACCCCCAGTACCCAGGCGACGGCAGCAGGCGCCTTCGGGAACTCGTGGATCACCACCGCGACCAGCGCGACCGAGGCTGTGGTAAGGAACAAGGGGCCGGCGAAGAAGACCCAGTGGGGGCGCAGGTCGACCAGGACGTCCTCGTCTTCGTCGAGGAGGTCAGTCGAGATCGGCACTGCACAAGAGCGTACCGAGCGATAGCCCGCCAGCGGCGCGTCAGGCGTCACGGCGGAACCGAAGCGAGGTCGCGGGCCAGGAGGGGTCGATAGACCCCGGGTCCATGCGTGGCCTTCACTCGTATCGCACCGCCGACATGAGGACCGGCAGGTCGGCCTTGGTGAAGGTGCTCAAGCGAGGTTCCACGGCCTTGGCCGTCCTCACCGGATCGGCCGCTCTCGGGGCGACGTTCACCCTGAGCGCCCAGGTTCCGGCGTTCGCCGACGGCCCGGCTCCCTGTTCGGTCGGTGGTCCGCCGTACCCCTACGCCGGCTTCTGCGCGACGTACTCGGGAGCGAACACCTGGTACGGGTCCTACGGCCCGGGGTTCCCCACCGACGAAGGGTGGGGATTCTGCGCCGACCCGGCCGCCAGTGGGGGGGACTATCCGGCTCCCGACTACGCCTATGTGGCCTCGTCGGCGCCCCCCGGGGCCAACACCGCCGACGCCGGCGCGCTCGGCTTCGCGTTCAGCGAGGCGCAGGCGCTCGGGCTGTGGGGGGGCTCCACCGGGCGGTTCACCACCGACCAGGCCGCCGTGGCCGGCAAGCTCCTGTACGACGCGGTGGTCTGGTCGGGCCCGGTACCGGCCATGGATCCCGGGGTCCTGGCCGCGTACCAAGCACTGGACGGTTGGTACGGCGCGGCCACCGCCGCGACCGGCGGGCCGCAGCTCACAGCAGCCATCCCAAGTGGATCCACCAGCTTTACCGGCCAGACGACCTACGAGGTCACCGCACGGTTCCCCGGCACCGCCAGACCGGTCGTCGGCCTTCCGATCGAGCTCAGCCTCACGGGTGCCTCGTTCGACAGCGAGACAGGACCGTCCACCGTCACCGAGGCCACGGGCGCGTCCGGGCAGGCCTTCTTCACCATCGTGGCCGCCTCGCCGGGGCAGGTGACCGTGCAGGCAAGCGTGCCCGGTGGGATCGGCCGGCCCGGGCTGTCCTTCCTCTCACCGAGCACCCGGGAGCTCGCGGCACAACAGCTCGTCGGATTTTCCTCTCCTGTCCCCCTCAACACCACCGACCAGATCGTTGCCCTGCCCACCACCGGAACGCTCTCGATCGTGAAGGGAGGGGACGACACCGCCTACTACCCGGTCTCGGGCGCCGTGTTCACCGTGGAGCAGGGGACGACGACCGTGACAACCCTCACGACGGGGAGCGACGGGACGACGCCTCCCTCCCCGCCACTTCCAGCGGGCACCTACACGGTGCACGAGGAGGTTGCGCCGGACGGCTACGCGACCTCGGCAGACCAGACGGTGTCGGTCACGGCCGGGACCGACACCGTCGTCTCGTTCACCGGCGCCAACGAGGACCACGTCCTGCCGGCGTCTCTGACCATCGAGAAGACCGAGCTCGCAACCGGAGCTCCTTTGGCGGGAGCGGTCTTCGACGTCGCCTACGACTCGGGAGACGACGGTACCTATCGGGACATCGGCACCTGTACCACCTCGTCGAGCGGGTCATGCGCGCCAGCAGGGAACGACGGTGCCGACCAGTTCCTCCCCGGTCGCTACCGGATCACCGAGACGGCGGCGCCGCCAGGCTTCGCCCTCCCGAGTCCGGCGTTCCAGGTCGTCGACCTGCTCGCCGGGGAGTCGGCCGACGTGAGCTTCGGCGACCCGAAGCTTGTCAGCGCGGTGTTCGAGAAGGTCGCCACCGGGAACGTGAACCCCGCCGAGCTGGTGCTCGACGGGGCGCTGATCGAGGTCGACGAGGGAACGCCCGGCGGACCTTCGGTCGCCACCTGCTCGACCAATGCCGCTGGAACCTGCACCACTCCCACCGTCCTCAACTCGGGCACCAGATACTGCTGGATCGAGCGGACCGCCCCACCAGGGCTGGCGGATGGCGCCAACGGCTGTTTCACCGCCGACGACTCCCAGGCCAACCAGCCCATCACGGTGAGCGACACGGGCGAGTTCGTGGCGATCGAGGTCAAGAAGGTCGACGCAGCCAATCCCGCCGTCGGGTTGCCGGGAGCCACGTTCAATCTCTATCGGGTAAGCAGCCCGTCGGTGCCGAGTGCTATCGCCGAGGGGCCGAGGGGGTACTCGGGCGGCGGCGTCCTCGTCGCCACGACCACCACCGGCCCTGACGGGGTCGGCGACTTCCCGTTGCAGCTGCCGGGCTACTCGTATTGCGCGACGGAATCGCAGGCACCCCCGAACTACCAGACCGACGCGAGCCCGCAGTGCACCCCGGTATTGACGGGCGCCACGACCGCACCACCGGCCACGACCAGCCTCACCTTCGCCGACGCCGAGAAGACGGTCGACCTCGAGGTGTTCAAGTACAACTCGCTCACCCCGTCCACGGGCATCCCTGATGCGACCTACGACCTCTACGTCCAGGGCCCTCCCCCGCCGAGCGGCGTCCATTCCCCTCCGCCGACCGGCGCCGCCGCCGAGCCCGGCGACACCTGGTACGCGCGGGGAGTGACCGACGGGAACGGTCGTCTCTCGTTCGTCGTCCCGGCCGGCTACGCCTGGTGCGTCCAGGAGGTCAGCGCACCGCTGAACTACGTCCTCGATCCCGCCCTGCATTGCTCGGCCGTCGTCACCGCGACATCGGATGCGGCAGCGTCGACCATCGCGATCGGAGAAACACTCGCCACCGTGCACATCAGCGCGTACAAGTACGACGCGCTCCAGGCGAACACGGTCATACCCGGGGCGACCTACGAACTCTTGGCTCACGGCTCGCAGCCAGCCAGTACTCCGGGAGAGGCGCCCAAGAACGCCGTCGTCCCCTCGGGCGACGCGTTCTTCGCCGAGGGGACGACCAACGACCAAGGCGTGCTCAGCTTTGCCGTACCCGCCGGATACTCATGGTGCCTTCACGAGCTGACGGCGCCGACCGGTTATCGGACCGACGTCGCCTACCACTGCACAGCCGTTCTCACCACCGACACCAGCGGTACCGCGGCGACGTTGGCGGTCCCCGAGACCCCGCTCACGGGGAGTCTGCCGTTCACCGGGTTTCCCGCACTGTTGGTCGGCGGCGTGGGAGGGACACTCGTCATGACGGGTGCCGGCCTCCTCCTGGCCGACCGCCGCCGCCAGCGGATTCGTCGGTGACCGGGGAGACGACGGTCCTTACGGGACGACCACCGCCCGACCCTGCACGCTTCCCGAGCGGAGGTCGGCATAGGCCTCGGTGGCCCGGGCCAGCGGGTAGGTCTTCACCCTGGCCTCGATTCGACCCGCCCTCGCGAGGGCCAGCACCTCGACCAGCTCGGGCAGCGTTCCCCAGTAGGTTGTGGCGATCGACGCCTCGTAGGGCACGCCGAAGAAGCTCACCGACAGGCTTCCGCCGCCGATGCCCACAATCGTGAGGTGTCCAAGCGGTCGGACCACCGCCGCCCCCAACGCCATCGTGGCATCGACGCCCACGAAGTCCAGCACGACGGCGGCGCCCTGCCCTCCTGAAGCCTCTCGCACGGCCGTCACCGCGTCCGGACCGCTCGGCACGACGTGGTGTGCGCCCACCTCCTTGGCCAAGACCAATGAATCCTCGCGCTGGTCGACGGCGACGATGGTCGCCGGGCACAACGCCTCGAGGATCTGCACGGCCATGTGCCCAAGACCCCCCACGCCGATGACCACGACCGTCGATCCCGGGACCAGCAGGTCCAGCGATCGCTTGACGGCGTGATACGGGGTGAGCCCGGCGTCGGTCATCGGTGCCGCCTGCACCGGATCGAGGTCCCCGAGGGACACCAGGTGGCGCGGGTTGGGCACGATCATGAACGGCGCCATCCCGCCGTCACGCCCCAGCCCGCCGCCCATGACTCCCTGGTGTTCGCAGTAGTCCTCCATACCGAGAAGGCAGGTCCGGCAGCGACCGCAGCCCCAGGGCCCATAGACCGCGACCGGCTCACCAACTTCGACCCCTTGGACTCCAGAACCGAGCGCCTCGACCCAGCCGGCGTTCTCGTGGCCCAGGGTGAAAGGCAAGGGAAGTGGGAGCACGCCCGGGGGGAATTCGTCGGTCAGGTGGAGATCAGAGTGGCAAGCTCCGGCTCCGCCGATACGGACCAACACTTCGCCCGGTCCGGGCTCGGGGTCCGGCACCTCCCGGAGCTCCGCCTCGTGCTGCCAGGCTGTCATCTGGAGTGCCTGCACGCTCCACCTCCTCGCCTCCGGAGAGCGACCATCCCAGTGTGACGCTTGGTACCGCCGGACGAAAGGGCTCAAGGTCCCAGCGTCTCGCGGTGAGGAACCGGCGGGCTCGGATAAGCGATCGGGGCGGGGCGAGGCTGCGCGTCGTCGCCGGCGACGCGATGTCCACACGCAACGGACCGGGTCGTCACGACCCTCGTTGACCTGGCCTGATGGGAAACGGCAGGCATGAATCCGCTCGACGCGCCGGCCACGACCCCGGCTAGCTTCTCTGGCATGGTTGACCTGGCCGAACCCCGAGCCGCCGGTTACCGGCGCATCACCGTCGATCCGCTCACCCCCATCCTCGGGGCCGAGATCTCCGGTGTGGACCTCGACTCGCTCGACGACGAGACATGGGGCGAGATCGAACGAGCCTTCGCCGAACACCTGGTGGTCTTCTTCCGCGATCAGCACCTCTCCCCCGAGTCGCACAAGGCCCTGGGCCGACGCCTCGGCGAGCTCCACGTGCACCCGGCTGCCCCCTCGCTCAAGGGCCACCCCGAGATCATGATCATTCACGCCGACGAGCGCTCCAAGGTGGTGGCGGGAAACGGCTGGCACACCGACGTGAGCTGTGACGAACGGCCGCCACTCGGGACGATCCTCTACCTGACGACACTTCCTCCCACCGGCGGAGACACGATGTTCGCCTCGATGTACCAGGCCTACGACGAACTCTCCGACACGATGAAAGCCTTCTTGACCCCGTTGCAGGCCAAGCACGAGTCCCGTCACGTCTATGCCGGGCGGTATGAGACCAAGGAGGAAGACTCGAGAGACGGGTCGTTCCCCGAGTCGGTGCACCCGGTCGAGCGTACCCACCCCGTCACCGGCCGCAAGGCGCTCTACGTCAATCGAGCCTTCACCACCAGAATCCTCGGACTGTCACCTCTCGAGAGCCGGTCGCTGCTCGATATGCTCTTCACCCACCAGGAGAACCCCAAGTATCAATGTCGTTTCCGGTGGCGGCCGAACTCCGTGGAGATGTGGGACAACCGATGCGCCCAGCACTACGCCATCTGGGACTACTACCCACAGGTTCGTAGCGGTCTCCGAGTGAGCGTGATCGGTGAGCGACCCGAGTAGCACGAAGGTCGGCCCGACCGAGGACGAAATCCGCCTCTTCTCCTTCCAGGTCTGGAGCTACAAACAAGGGGAAGCGGTTTCCTTCCTCATCCACCTCGGGACCCGACTCGGGCTCTTCCGTCAGCTGCGCGACTCCGGAGCGGTGAGTCCGGCGGAATTGGCCGAATACACCGGTCTGCATGAGCGCTGGGTCCTCGAATGGCTCCGGGCGATGGGTGCGGCGCGACTCCTTGTTTGGCACGAGGACGGCCGCTTCGAGCTCTCCTCCGCGGGGGCGGCCGTGTTAGTTGACGAGGATGACAGCCTGTTCTACGCGGCGGGTGCCTTCGGCGCGCCGATGGACCCAACGCTTGTCGACGACCTGGCCGATGCGTTCCGAACCGGCCGTGGCTATCCCTATGACCGACAGGGTCCGGCCGGTGTCCACCGCACCGAGCGCATGCTCGGACCCTGGACACGCCTCGCCCTCGTTCCTCGTATCCTTCCCTCTCTCGAAGGGGTGGTTGAGAAGCTCGAACGTGGTGCCCGGGTTGCCGACGTCGGCTGCGGCGCTGGCGTCGCGGTGCTCGCCATCGCACGAGCATTTCCGGCGAGTGACGTGCACGGTTTCGACCTTTCGTCAAATGCGGTCGAACGGGCCCGACAGCTCAGCGCGCAGAACGGTGTGACCAACGTCACCATCCATCATGTTGGCGCGACCGACCTCCCCGACGAACCGAGCTTCGACCTCGTACTCACCCTCGATTGCCTGCACGACATGACGAGACCGGACGAGTCCATCGCGGCCATCCGGCGGGCCATCAAGGACGACGGGACCTGGTTGATCAAGGACATACGTGCCGCTCCGGAAGCCCGCGACAACCTGGCCAACCCGATGGCAGCGCTCATGTACGGGTTCTCCATCACCTCGTGCATGTCCTCTGCCCTGTCAGAGCCGGGTGGGGCCGGGCTCGGGACTCTCGGCCTCCATCCGGGGTTGCTCGAAGAACTCACCAGGGCTGCCGGGTTCGGCACTTTCGTGATGCACGATTTTGACGAGCCGGCCAACTTCTACTACGAGGTACGGCCGTAACCGAAAACCGTCCCATTTTCGTGGCCAGGTGACGGGGCCGACGACTGGAGGAGTGATGGCGACCATTCGAGACCACCTTGAGGCGCGGGTGGCCGTCCCTTCGAGTTGGAATACGGACGGTTCGCGGCTGCTCATTCAGTCCAACCTGCCCGGAACGATGCAACTCTTCGAACGCTCAATGGATGGCTCGATGAGTCAGCTGACCGATGACAACGAACCGGTGAGCGGTCGCTACCTTCCCGCGACCGACCGGATCGTCGTCCAGAGGGACCAGGGGGGTAGCGAGCGCAGCCAGCTGTACTTCCTGACCGCTTCGGGCGAGCTCGAGCCGTTGATGGTCGAACCCGAGTGGATCCACGACGCTGGCGGTGCGAGCCGCGACGGCCGTTTCCTCGCCTACCGGACCAATCGTCGCAACGGGACCGACTTCGACGTCTTCGTAATCGACATTGACTCGGGTGAGGAGCGCTGTGTCTACGCCGAGGGTGGGTACGCCGTAGCCGACGCGTTCTCGCCGGACGGGTCCTGGCTCGCAATCATCAAGGAGACCGAGCGCAGCGGGGACAACGACGTCCTGCTCGTCCACACGGCCACCGGCGAGATCGTCCACGTCAATCCACACGACGACGAGGCAAGCGCCAGCGGACCGGCATGGCTTCCAGACTCCTCGGGATTCTTCTTCGCGACCGATATCGGTCGGGACGTCCCGGCCATCGCGTTCTACGACATGACGAGGAGATCGTTCGACTACGTGCTCGAGACGGGCTGGGAGTGCCAGTGCGCCGTCGACTGGGAAGGCCACCACCTGCTGGTGGTCACCAACGAGGAAGGATGGACCCGAGCGGAGCTGCGCGACCCTCGGACCCTGGAGCTCAAGGGCGAGGTCCCCCTTCCTGGGACAGGTGTCGCCATTTCCTGGTGCTTCTCCAAGGACGGGCGCCACCTCGCTTTCCACTTCACCTCCCCCACCCTCCCCGGTGACGTCTGGTCGTTCGACACCGGGTCCACCGAGTTGCGTCGGCTGACCGCGAGTCCCTGCTCGGTCGAGCTCTCGGATCTGGCCGAGCCGACATTGCATCGATACGAAGCGCAAGACGGCGAGTCGGTGCCGGTCTTCCTCTACCGTCGCACGACGGCCCACGGCAGCACCCCGGTAGTCGTCGTGATCCATGGCGGCCCGGAGAGCCAGGCCAGGCCGAGCTGGAACCCGGTGATCGGCTATCTGACGGAACGGGGCTATGCGGTCGCTGTCCCCAACGTCCGGGGCTCGACCGGGTACGGGAAGCGCTACCAGCACCTTGACGATCGGCGTCTGCGACTTGATTCGGTTGCCGACCTCGCAGCGCTGCACGAGTGGCTAGGAACCCAAGATGGCATCGACGCCGCGCGGGCCGCCCTCTACGGCGGCTCCTACGGGGGTTACATGGTGCTCGCCGGGCTTACCTTCCAGCCAGACCGATGGGCGGCCGGGGTCGACATCGTCGGCATCTCCAGCCTGGTGACCTTCCTCCAGAACACGTCGGCCTATCGGCGGCGGGTTCGTGAACGGGAGTACGGGTTCCTGGACGTCGACGGGGACTTCTTGCGTGAAGCCTCACCGCTCACCCACCTTGACCGCCTCCGAGCCCCGCTGTTCATCATCCACGGCGCGAACGACCCCCGAGTGCCGTTGTCCGAAGCCGAACAGCTGTTCGCGACGCTCAAGGACAAGGGGATTCGATCGGAGTTCCTCGTCTACCCTGACGAGGGCCACGGCCTCCAGAAGCTCGCCAACCGACTCGACGCCTATCCCAAGGTGGTCGGTTTTCTTGACGACGTCCTGGGGGTCGTCTCTGGCGGGTGAAACCCGGGTGAGTTAGAAAACACACAATCTGGTGGGGCTGTAGTGAGCACCTGGCCACATCCCCCCCGGGCGCAGGGATGGGCTTGCTCCGGTTTGACGGACATCCACCATCAGGCGCGAAGCGCCGGAGAGGATGCCCATCATGGACACCATGGAACGGAAGAAGGCCCGTCCC
>JAJYVS010000021.1 GCA_021791895.1 Actinomycetes bacterium
ATCGCCCACGGCATGCGCAACTTCGACAACTATCGGTTGCGGCTGTTGCTCCATTCCGGTGTCGAATGGAACACTCCGTCAACTGCACGAATCAGGGGCCGTCGACCACGCCTCATCGCGTAGAGCCACCAATCCCGTTACGAGGATTACGTGGGATGACCTGGAAGAAGAGTGCGACGAACTCGTGGCCGATCAATGACTGGCCAGCTCCTTGTACGGCAGCCGCCCCACCATCTGACCAGCGAGAATGTCCACTCGCTGGGCGTCGGTGACCTTGCAGGTAGAACGGCGGAAGTCGTGCTCTGCGACGTACCGTGGCAGGTGCTTGACGCTGACGTGGTGGTGGGTGCCATCGATGGACCGCTTCAACTGCGAAAAAAAGGACTCCACGGCGTTCGTGCTGTAGCCGTTGACGACGTACTCGCCAGCCTCGTGGTTCACGACCTCGCGCTTGGAAAAGTACGACCCCGCGAGGTTGTAGCCCTTCCAGCCGTCGGTGACGAGGACGGACCCGGCAGGCTCCACGTTGCCGATGATGATCTTGCCAAGGTTCCACTGGTCGAGGGAGCCGACGACGCGAGAACGGACCTCGCCGGTGTCCTGATCGATCAGAGTGACGACGCACGCCTTGTCGGTGCCTCGTCCGTCCTTCTCGCCGTCCCGCTCGCGTTGCCAAGCGTGGCGGTTGGCAGGGTCGCCACCGATATACGCCTCGTCGGCCATGACAACGCCGTGGAACAGGGTCTTGTAGGGGCCTGCCATCGTCTCACGGATGCGGTGGAGCATGTGCCGGGCCGACCGAGGGCACACGCCGTACTTGCGGCTGACCTCGTGGGCCGAAATGCCGTTCTTGGCGGCGATCATGTCGATGATGACCAGGCACCAGGTCCGAACCGGGATTTTGGTGGCGTGCATCATCGTGTTGGTCAGGACCGAGAACTGCTTGCGGCAGGAAGCACACTTCCAGACCCGGCGTTCGCTCATCGACCCGCCAGCCGTCTTGCGGCTCACCCCGTTCGCCGGGGCGATGTAGCGGACCTCGGTGGCGTCACAGTGGGCGCACCGGGGGATGTCGCCCCAGCGAAGTCGCTCCAAGTAGCGGTAGGCGTCACTCTCAGTGGCGATATCCCGGCTGAGGGAGGCGAACGAGGCTGCCTTGGTCATGAAGCCATCTTGACAGGGGGTTGTGACAGAAAACTCCTGCGTAGGCTACCTAAATGGGCTCCTGGCATCGCATGTGGCTCGGGACCGGAACGGGTGCCGTGATTACTGCGATTGCGGACCACTGGAGCGGGGCGTCATGGCTTGCGTTCCTGATCGGCGGCAGCGCCCTCGTACTGGCCAGTCTTGGCCACGGGTGGGCACGGCCGCGGTGGGTTCAGTGGCGGGCCCAGCGACGCGAACCGGGCTACGTGAAGGTCGTCGGAGGCTTCAAGTCGGACACTCGGACCGTGATTCGGTATGCCGATGGCAGTTCAGACGTGACCGTGCGACCACCCTCCGCGGGCGTGATTATCGGTGCAACAACACCAAGCATGGTGGCGCACTCGACGAGCCGTCGGCCCTGGTGGAAGCCCATTCTCCGCAGGGGGCGCCAGTGACTGTTTTTTTGCGCCTACACCACCACCGCCGATAATGCACATTATGTCAGGTGGACTGGGGACGTGTGCGTTCGCAAAACACCCTGGTGAACGACTTGGCTAGAACCCGAGGCGCCGAGTACAACGGCGCCCCTACCGTTGCTCCATGTCTCTTCGTTCAAGATTCGTCGCGACTCCGACAGGGAAGAAAGTTCGCGGCCTCATCCCACATCTTCTGCTCGTTCTGGCGAACGAACGTCGTCGTCGTAATGGGGTCCCGTTTTGATCCCCGTGGCCTTTTGCACCAGCACCCCGCACTTGTCCCCCTGGTGGGTCGGGTGGTTGGTTGTCCTAGGGATCGTCTGTCTGGCGGGTGGTCTGTTCTTGACCGCTGGTGCGGCGATCCGTTCCCTGGTCCTGCGTCTTCGTGGTGACACGGAGGAAATCGCGGTTATCCGGCGAACGAGACAGGGCCAGGAATACATCACGCGTAGTGACGGATCAAGGGAAACTCGGGTGCATCCTGTTTAGTTGCCCAGCAGCTTCGTTTTCTGAGCGTTGAATTCGTCCTCCGTCAGGAGGCCCTGGTCGCGCAATCGGCCCAGTTTGGAGAGCTCGTCAGCAATACCGACCGGCGAGGCAGCCAGTGCCGACGTCGTGGGCTCGGAAAGCGTTGAGGGCTGCCACCTCTGCCAGGCTTGCTCGACGACTGAGGCTGGTGTACCAGGCAGCTCAAACGTCCACTTCTCGGACCGATCCTGCTTGTCGGTCATCGTGACTAGGCAGCCGCGCGTATTGCCTGGGGTCCCCGCTGCTGCCAACAGGTATCGGTCGTAGGGTCCCCGGAGAAAATGGGTACGCATACTCCCCTGGAAGCGGATCTCCCACTGAGAGCTAACGGGGCTCCGCCCCTGCCCTCACCTGCGTGGACGCGCCACGAACACCGACTCGTCGGGCTGGGGCGGAGCCCCGTTAGAGATATGCCTGCTAGGCACCGTAAGCGTTCCAAGCCCGATCCGGACGAACGCTTCACATAGCGAGTCCCTCGTCATGTGTCAGAACGTTGGTCGCCGACAGTCCGTTGCCAGTTAGCAGGCTCGCGAGCGCACGCTCTTACCAACGACGCTGGGACCCCCGAGGTCGTCAGGCTGGTTTGAACAATCAGGCGCTGGGACATCTTGAACTTTCTTTCGGGTTCTGAGCTCGCTTCTCGCTTTAGTGTGCGCCTTATACCGAACTCCGAGCACTATCCGCTCCGGCTACTGTTCCACTCGAATCCAATCAGAGATTGTCGGAAATTCCGCGAAACAGGAAGAGTCCCGTTAGTCTCCGATCTGCGAAGCATCGGCCGCTCTGTCCAAGTTGATGGCGTCAGCTGGCAACAGGTATCCGCGGATCACATCGAAAAACGAGGCTAGTCGCCATCTGAACACGAACTGTCTGTGGCTGTTGTACAAAGCCCTGAGCTGGTTGGCGTTGAAGGGAGTCGTGGTCCCTTCCAGGGAGCACAAGCCAAACCCAGAGTTCCCGATACCACTCAGCTTCGCCACCGGCGCATCGACCTGGGGTGACCGAACGCCGCCCAGGGCGTTCCCGTTCGCATCGACGGCAAACGTGATCGGTGGGGACCCTGGGGACCCCGTCTCGATCTGCAGATTAGGAGCCTCTGGCGGCGGCACGCCGTCTTCCACCCAACGGTTCACCCACGAAACCGCGGCATCCAGTACCCAGTGGGTGCCGCCAGTGTTCTCTGGCAAGGCGCAGCCGGCTCCTGTCGGCGGTTTCTGCATGGCCGCGAGATTCTCAACCTCGGCTTGTCCGTTGCCCACATCGTTGGAGCCGTCGTAGGCGTCGATGTGCGCGCCACCCGCAATCTCCCAGAGTCGGAAGAGCCGCGGGTTGCCATAGAAGGTGCGGTCGTACAACTCGCTCATGGCGACATCGGTCTCGGTCTCGAACTCGAAGACCGGCACACCAAGGTCACTACGGACCGTAATAGGAACTGGGGTGGCGTCAAGGGCGATGCCGGGGTCGAGGTTGATCCCGCTCGGCATTCCGTTCAGTCCTAGGCCTGCCCATTGACCATCGATGAGGAACCCGTCGTAGGTGTGGGTGACGGGTTGCACTCCGTCGATATAGGGCATCAGCCAGTCCGCCGACTGGGAGTCACCGGTCGCGATGAGTCGTCGGGGGCGCAAGTTGCCCAATATCTGGCTTGAATCGCCGCGTATCGCTTGACCGGCCTGGGAGAATATGTCGTAGGACCAAGGCGCCCCTGGGTGTACCAAGGTCGAATAGTCGGTCGGATCAATGCTCTGGAGCGCCTCGACGCCGACTGGCTGCGCCGAAACTCCGACCCAGGCAAAACCCTGTCGAACCATTTCAGTGTGGGCCCCGCTCCACATCACGGCGTACTCCGGCGGCGTGTCGGTGCCGGGACAGGACGGAACACACGTGAAGGCATCCGCGGTGTCGTTCAGCCACTCGACGATTACCGTGCCGTTGAATCTCGATGGGTCGATCGGCCGGTAGACCACGATCCGGGTTTTGTACGCCTCGGCGTATGGGCCGGACCTGGAAAGGGGGGCCACGTTCCAGTGGCCGTCGCTGGTCAGAGGGACCGTGGACGTGTTCACATAGGGGACGGCCGTTCCGGAGATGAAGAACTGGGAGCTCTCGTAGCCGATCTGCGACAAGTCGAAGTTCGTGGTAGCCAGGGTGGTGCCGTTGCCGTTGACGGGGGGGGCTGGCGTCACCGTGATGTCTGGTGCACCACCCGCGTGCCCCGCGTTTAGAACTCCAACCGGAGCTGCAATGAGCGTCGTAAGAATGACACCTACCGCCAACCCGGATCCAAAGCGGTGACTCTTCATTCCCACTTCCCTCAAGAGTCGCTAGACACCCACACATCGAGCCCTATGGAAATGAACCCATGTCGACCATGTTGAATCGCAAGGTCGGTGGCGGCACTACAAGGATAAGTGAGTCGGTAAATGAAGTCAATCGGGGCCAAGGCAATTGTCAAAGAGCGGGACCCTTTTCGGACCTCACGGCCTGAAGCTGTCAAGCAGCCAGCTGACCACGATAACCAGGCGATGACCTCGTCATAGAAGGTGCCGTGGCGGAGACAGCCGTGGAGGGGCACGATCTAGGCGTAGAGCTAGAAGCTCAGCGCCAACTAGTGCTCACCTGCCGGCGGCTCGGGACCAGCCTCTCCCACTTATGGCCGAGGTGGTCGACCTCCATTAGCGCCCGAAGAGGGGGAAGCATGAGTGGGTATCGCGAGAAATCTTGTCGGCCACACCGTCGAGACGTGGAGTGCCCATGCTCGTCAAGGTTGGGCGGCGGACTTCTCGCTATGGGCACGTTGGAAACCCCTTGGCCCGCACAATCCGGGCTGCCGACGCCTCGACGCTCGCGAGGCTGAGTGACCCGTTGCCGAGTGCCTGCTCGAGCGCGCCGACGGTCGCGGGCCACGAGGACGCGTCGATCATGGCCATGTCGGCACCGGCTTCGATGGCGGCCACGGCAGCCGTCTGCTCGGTGTATCCGGCCGCCGAGATCGCACCGGCACCGAGTGAGTCGGTCATGGTCACGCCGCTGAAATGCAGGGTCTGGCGACGAAAGCTATAGGTCGCCGAGGCAAGACTCGCTGGAAGCCCGTTGCTGAGGCCCGGCACGATGGGATGCCCCACCATCACGATCGGAATGCCGTTCGCAATCTCAGCTTCGAATGGGATGAGGTCGGCAGTCTCCAGCTGCGACAACGGTGGGTCGGTCGCTGGTCCGAGATCGGTGTTGCCGTTCGCATGACCGAGCCCCGGGAAGTGCTTCGCCACCGGGACGACGCCGGCGGCTTCGAGTCCGTTGGCGAAGGCGATGCCATACGAGGCAGCGATGTCGGCGCTCTCGCTGAAGGACCGTGACACCTCGTCGGCGTAGGGGTCGTTCGGGAGTGCCGTGTCGACCACGGGGGCAAGGTCCATGGTGATCCCGATCGCCTTCATCCCGGCTCCATGCGCGAAGAGGGCCGAGACGACCTGGCCGGGTGTCCAGACACTGGTCATCTGGCGCGCCGAGGGCAGCGCGCCGAGGACGTTGGCCAGGCGTTGGACGTCGCCACCTTCCTCGTCGGTCGACATCCACGGCGCGACCTGCCCGGCGTCCGAGGCGTCGGCGTCCAGGGCGGCGATGCCCGAGCTGATCGCCGGACCCGAGCCGGCTGCCGGTTGGCCGAACAGGACGAACCCGCCGACGCCGGCCGACGCGGCGCTGGCCGAAGCACTGAGGTCGGAGAACTGTCCGCTCACCATGAGCATTTGCTCGAGGAGCTGCGCCGGGGACCACGCCGTGACCGGCGGGACGCACCCGGGGATCGTCGTTGCGGCGACCGCCGTCTGCACGGCGGTGACGACCCCGTCGCCCACCGCCAGGGAGCCACCGAAGACGTACCCCGGCGTCCCTCCGGCCAGGCTGGCCAGGTACGGGGGCACCCCGGGGGGTAGCGGTGGCGCGGGGTTCACGAGCAGGATCGGCCCGAGGCGCCCGCCCGTCGCCATGAAGACCCCGCCACCCAAGGCGTCGGGAAAGCTCGCGGCGGTGGCCGTTCCGAACACCGCCGCACCGGGAAAGAAACGGCTGGCGACCGCGTTGCTCGTGTCGAATGGGTTCTGTCCGTAGACCGGGGTCGCCGTCGGGTCGGCCCCGAAGGCGGCCAGCGGTCCCCCGATCGCATAGCGCTGGTCGTTCGGGAACTGGGCGAGGTACCCGGCCGTCTCGGGGGCTTGGACGTCACCGTCGGTGAGGAGTATGGCCGCGTGCTCCTCGATGGCCGCCGGAACCGCCGAAAGGGCGTCGTAGAAGCTCAGACCCGTCGCCTCGAACACCGTGGACGGGTTCCCCATCGTCCTGGCGATGTCGACCGCGGTGGCGAACTGGTTGGCCCCTGCCTCCCGCACGACCTGGTAGCCATCCGCCTTCAACGTGCTGTCGATGTTGGGGCTGAGCGCCAAGTACCCCCCGAGGACGTAGACGGTGTCGCCCTTGGGGAGCACTCGCTCGATCTCCGCTCCGACCCGGGGATCGAGGCTTGCACTCGCGCTGGCACCGGGGGTGATGAGCAACGGACCGCCCATCGCGGCCGCGAGCGGCCCCCCGGCGAGGGCGTCGGAGAAGAAGTCCGACCGAGCCAGGACGACGGCGTTTGCCGACCCGCTGTTCGGAAACTCAGCCTGCGAGATGGCGATCGCGGTCCCGATCGCGTCGGTTCCCGAGATCCGCCGGAGCGAGCCGGCGGAGGCCGATGCACCCCCGATACCCGAGACGGTGCTCAGCACCAAGGAGAAGATCACCGCGACCAACGACGCGCGCCGAATTCTCGCGAGCCCTCAAGGCTAGCGGCGCGTTCGCTCGCCGAGCCGGTGTGGCTCGAGCTCGGCGCAACTGTCGAGGCCACGCCGGTCATGAATCCGACGGGCCGGCTGAAGCTCTGTCCGCTCGCCGGCGTGATGGGTTCGTTGCGTGCCCGGCAGGTGGGTTCGACCCTCCCCCACCGGCAATGGAGAAGAGTGAGGAGATCTGCCCTACGGTGTAGGGCCGTGGCATGTGGCCGGGCGTGCCTCGGCGCTCGATCGGACGTACCCGAGCGTTCGCCGCGCGCTCGCCGATCGGAGCGCATCGGCAACCCGGTCCGGCTGGAACAGACTTGCTGAGTTCGCCGGTTTCAGGGCTCGTCGGGGTGAACGTCCTGTTCCCCGGTGGCCTCAATACGAGCCTCTACCTCGACGTCAACCGTTTTGCCCGGAGCACGATCTGGGCCCACGGCTTCATGAATGCCTATGCGCTGTGGCTCGGACTCCTGTTGCTCGGGGCGCTGCTCGTCGGCCTCTACGTCGTCGCCTGGTGGCTCCGATTGCCCCGCGTGTCGGTGTTCCTATTGCTGAGCGTGGTGGGGATCCCGGTCGCCCTCGGCATCGCCTTGGCCGTGAGCCACGCAACCAAGGAGCTGCGACCCTACGTCACCCACCCGAACGTCCTCGTCCTCGCGGACAGAGCGAGGGACTACGCCTTCCCCTCGGACCATGCCACCATGGCCGGCGTCCTGCTCGCCTCGACCCTGTTCGCTCTGGTCCTCCTCAGGGCACCTCGGACCCGGGCGTCGAGCGCGACGACGCCGGCGCCCGGGTCTGTGCGCGGCGGGCTCACCGGGCGGCGTGTGACCACCCTCGGGGTGCTCGCGCTCGTGCTCAGCCTGTTGATCTGCTTCGGGCGTGTGTACGTGGGCGCGCACTACCCGGGGGACGTGGTGGCGGGCCTTCTCCTCGGTGCGCTCGTGGTCGCCCTCCTGTCGTTGCTGAGGCCGATCAGCGACCGAGTCGCCGACCGCCTAGTGGCGAGCGCCGCGGGAACCCTGTTGCGTCGGCCGCCGGCCGATTTGGGCACAGGAGAGCGGGAGTCACTCCTTCGGAACGGGAGCGGTTGACGGGACGGCGCCCGGGAGCACATCACCTTCGAAATCCTCGACCAGCTCAGGGCTGGTCTTGTCGGTCTCGAAGGACCCGAACAGCTTGGCGTAGGTCACGGCATTGATCGTCTGGAGGGCACCGGCGAGGATCATGGGCGCCGCCAGACTCACCTCGTCGAAGAGGTAGCCCGCCAGGACCTGGCTCCCCGCCTGGGATCCCTGTGCCGGGAGGACCGACAGGGCGGCCAGGCTCGCCCGTTCGTCGGGATCGGCGACCGACTGGGTGAACGACTGGCGGAGCGGCAGTCCCACTCGCTGCGCCAGCATCCTGAGGAGGTAGATCCCTCCTGCGACGAAGAAGCTCGGCGAGATGGCCATCGGGATCAGCAGCAGACCGCCCACGAGCCGCACCCCGACGATGGAGCGAACGGTACCGAACCGTCTCCCGATGTCCGCGGCCACGAGCGACGAGACCAAGGTCGCCAGGTTCACGACCGCGAACAGCAACCCGATCTCGGCCGGGCTCGCCCCGAAGCGTCGGTGGAACCAGTAGCTCACGAACGGTCCGAACATGCCGATCGCCATGCCGTTCATGCCGTTGGTGATCCAGAACCGCCACAACATCCCCCAGGAGCGACGGGGGAAGACGAATCGACCGCGTTCGTGCTCCCGTTGGCGGGCCGGTTCGCTCAGGCCGAGGGCGAACAGTCCGGCCAGCGCACTCAGCCCTGCGGCGGCGAGGAACGCCGGTCGGTACGCGGCGGTGGCCGCGGCGCCGACCGACGAGCCGGGCCGGGCGAGCGCCGAGAGCAGCCCGCCGGCCAAGGCGCCCAGGGACGACACGAACGCCAGGCGCCCGAAGGAGTCGGTCCGCCATTGTTCGGGCACCTTCTCGGCGACGAACGCCGACTCGATCGGCTGATAGGGGCCGACGTTGCCGGCGCCGGCACCGGCACCACGACCGAAGCTCCCGAGGGCGCCGAAGACGAAGAGCATGGCGGTCGTCCGGTTGAAGGCGAAGACGAAGGCCGAGACCGACGCCACCAGGGGAACGCCGACTAAGAAGACCTTGCGGCCGATCCGGTCCGACACCAGGCCGAACGTGCTCGACATGACCGCCGAGGCCAACGCGACGCAGAGGAACAGGAGGCCGATGCGCAGGGCCGAGAACCCCTCGGCGGCGAGGTAGATCGCGGTGACGACACCGGCGACCGCTCGGGCCGAGCTCATGCAGAGGCGAGCGGTCAGCACGATCGTCAGATCGTGATCGATCCACTCTGGCCAAATCTTCTGTCCGAGCCGCGCGAGCCTCAACACTGATGCCCTACCAGCGGCCCGAACACCTGCGCAAACCGGGACCGGGGCCCGGCCGGAGCTAGCCCGTGGCTCGCGGGCTGCCGAGGGCCCGGTCGAGGGCGGTCGCGATGCCGTCGGCGATCAGCCGGTAGCCGGCGTCGGTGGGATGGAGGTTGGGGCCGAACGGCGGCTTCGCGCACATCCAGGTGAGCAAGCACGAACGGGCCGTGGGGGGGCCAAACGCTCCCCCCTCGTCGGCCGTCCCTTCGAATCGGCTCGGCACATCGGCGGTCAGCGCCCCGGCCTGGGCGTAGAGGTTCCCGAGCGTCTGGTTCAGCTCAGCCAAGACCGTCTCAGAGTTGGTGGCGAAGCGCTCGGTGCGTGAGAACCGCTCGAGCACGAGGTCGGGGTCGTTGTGCTCGAGCCCGACGATGTGGGTCTCGGGGTTGCCGGCCGCGACCAGGGCGGCGAGGAACCGGGGCAGCAAGGAGCGGATGACCCCGATGGACCGGGTGACACAGTGCTCGTCGACGACCCGGTGCTCGATGCACGGGAGCAGGTCGTTGAACTCGAGGTCCAGCGTGACGAGCACAGTCGAGGTCCGATGGGCCTGGAGGAAGCTGACCGCATCGCCGAGCTCGGAGTGCTGTCGGTAGGCACAGCGGCCGCCGCCCTCGAGGGCATGAGGGAGCGTCAGACCGGGACAGCCGACCTGCACGAGCTGGAGACCGGGCCAACGGGTCGCTTCCATGGCGAGGACGTCGTTGGCGTAGCCGTCACTCGTCGGGTGCTCGTGGGGCGCGCCCACGGTCGGCTGGACCCCCAACGACTCGGAGGCGCCAATGGCCAGGTAGAAGGGCGGGACCGGGGTCGCGGAGGCCGGCCGACCGATCAGCACGGTGGCGGCGAGGACCGCCACCGTGGCGACGACGGGCTGCAGGACCCGTCGATGGACGGGCAAGCGGGATCCCACGGCTGCCGATGGTGACCGACCCCGGGGCCTCCGAGGGGTCACCCGCCGGGGACAGCGCACGAGACCGCCCCGGCTGGGCCGGGCCGGGCCGGAGCCGTCTCTCACTGTTTCACCCCACGGTCGGGAGCGGGCGGCGAGAATGCGAGCGGCAGAGGAGGCGACGATGGCGCTCATCCCCGACGGGTTCGCCCAGCGCTGCGCGGCGGACGGCGAGTTCACCCTCGCAGCGCGCTACTGGAACGGCACGCTCGCCCTCGAGTCCGACGGCGACCGGGCCGAGTTGGTGCTGATCGAAGGGGTCCCCGTCGCGGCGCGGACGGAGCCAGCGAGACGAGCGGGCCCCGGGCACGTCGGCATCGTCGGGGCCGCCGAGATCTGGGACCGGCTGTTGGCACCCACCCCGGACCCCTACCGCAACGACATCATGCCCGCCCAGGCCTTCGGCCTGCGGGTCGAGGGCGACCAAGAGACGCTGTGGCAGTACTACCCGGCGATCCGGCGGGTGATCGACCTGCTGCGGATCACCCGGGCCGAGCGGCCCGGCCATCACGACCCCATCGCAGCCAAGGCGCCGGAGCGAACGCCAGGTCGTCCGACCCCTCGCTTCGACTCGCCGGTCGGACGCTACGTCCACCTCGACCTCGATGGCCACGACCACCGCGTGTACTTCGAGGAGGCGGGCACCGGGCTCCCGCTCCTCCTCCAACACACCGCGGGATCCCACGGGGTGCAGTGGCGACACCTCTTCGAGGACCCCTGGGTGACCGGGCACTTCCGCCTGATCGCCTACGACCTCCCCTTCCACGGCAAGTCCCTCCCGCCCGAAGGGCGGGCTTGGTGGGCGGAGACCTACCGGCTGACCACCGAGTTCGCCATGTCCGTCCCCGTTGCCCTGGCCGGGGCCCTCGGACTCGACCGCCCGGCGTTCATGGGGTGCTCCATCGGCGGATCCCTCGCGTTGGACCTCGCCCGGTGGCATCCCGAGCGCTTCCGAGCCGTCATCGCGCTCGAGCCCTCGCTCAAAGTCGACACCGATGTCGCGCAGCTGGCCGGGTTCTCGCACCCCCGGGTCACCAGCGAGTTCAAAGCCCAGGTGATGTACGGCCTGATGGCCCCCCAATCGCCGGAACCCCACAAGCGAGAGACGGTGTTCGCGTACAGCCAGGGCTGGCCGCCGCTGTTCTTGGGAGACCTCCACTACTACCTCGTCGATCACGACCTGCGCGAGGAGGGGGCACGGATCGACACCGCAAAGGTGGCCGTCCACCTGTTGACCGGCGAGTACGACTACAGCGCCACGGTGGTCCACGGGGCCGCCGCCCACGAGACGATCGCCGGCTCCACCTTCGCCGTCATGCCCGGCCTCGGACACTTCCCGATGTGCGAGGACCCCGAGCGGTTCCTCACCCATCTGCACCCGGTCCTCGAGGCCGTGCTCGCGCTCTAGCGGCGGGGACCGGTCCAAACGCAACCCGCGGCGCCGCGCCGACCGACTGGGCCCCCGGCGCCCCGAGATGCTCAGATGGGCTCGGTGAACCACTACGAGACGCTCGGGGTGCAAAGGGACGCCTCGATCGACCAGCTTCGGCGGGCCTATCTGGCCCGGACGGCCCAGCTTCGACCGGAGCGGCTCGTCGACGCACCACCGAACGTCCTCACCGCCCTAGCCCAGGCGTCGGCGCTCGTCGACAAAGCGTGGCGCATCCTCGGGGACCCCTTGCTCCGGGCCGCCTACGACGAGGAGCTGGACCAGAGAACCGACGCCCAGGAGACCCGGGCCGAACGGGTGTGGGCGATGGAACGCGAGCTCGGTTGGTCCCTCTCGCCGGTCTACGGCCTCGAACCGCCGACCGTCCTGCCCGACCCCTCGACGGACGGGAGACGAGCGCCGGGCGGAGGGACCGGTGCCGACCAGACCGGGCTGGCCGGGCCGGTCTCGGTCCCCTCCGAGCAAGGCGACGTGGTGCCGGCCATCACCTTGCTCGAGGTCCTGGCCAACTGGCTCGCACCGCGCCGGCGCGTCGCCAAGACCGTGATGGTCCCCGACGTGCGCGGCCTGCGGGCGAGCGAGGCGTTCTACGCCGTGGCCCGGGCCGACCTCGAGATCAACTTCGTGCGCCTGAGCGAGAACCCGAGCGGCGGCGGCGGGACCGTCGTCGCCCAGGACCCCGGGCCCGGCGTCGCGGTCCGCCGGCACAGCCGACTCACGGTCCACGTCGTCCACCCGTCCCCCGCCGCCGGGATCACCCTGGGCTAGGACCGAGGTTCGACCCCGCCGGCCCGGTGTCGACCAGCCAGACGCCCCGGGGCGTCAGAATGGAGGCCGAGTTTCGTGTCGGGGGTCCCCATGGTCGGTCGTGCGCCGAGTCCGAGCACGCCCTGGACCGGCGTCGTACGCGCCGTTCGTCCGCCCCCCGGCGCGCCCCGGTAGCGAGGCCGACGCGCCGGTGCCGGGGCGTCTGGTCGAAAGGAGACGACCCCGAAGACGGCCGCGGACTCGGGCCGCACGGCGGCGGGCCCGCCGCCGGGTCCGGCTGGTGCTCGCGGGCCTGGTGCTGGCCTCGGGGGTCACGCTGGTCCTGACCGATCTGACGGGGCGGGCGGAGGTCGGCCGGGCGACCCATGCGCTCGGCTCGGCCGAAGGACGGCTGGCCGAGCAGCGCAGCGCCCTCGTCGCCGGGTCCCGCCAGATGCAGTCGGGCTACGACCAGATCCGTCAGGTCGAGTCGGCCACCGCCGGGAGCCAGGTCGACCTGACCGACGCCAACGCCTCGATCGGCGCCGCCGACGTCGGTATCTTCTACGACGGGATCGACGTCGCCACCCTCAACGGATGCCTGACCGGGGTGATCCAGGCGCTCGACCAGGTGGCCGTGGGCCAGGTGGACGGCGCAGTCAGCTCCCTTCTGGCCGTGGCCGTCCCCTGCCAATCGGTGGCACCGTGAGCCGGCCCGGGGGGTCCGGGACCTCGGTCCTCGAAGGTGCCTCCTCGGACCGGGCGGTGCCTTCGCCGGTCGTCGGCCCCGCAGGGCCGCGCTCGCCCCGGGGCCACCGTCGACGGCCCGGGCACCGGGCGCGGGTCCACTGGGGGCGGGTCGCGGCGGTCCTCCTCGTGGTCGGCGCGCTGATCGTCGGCCTGGTGGACGACCTGCGCACCCAGGTGCGGCTCCACCACACCGAGGTCGAGCAGACCCAGGTGCGCCACGCGGTCGAGCTGGCCGGCCGGGTCCTGCACCTCACCCAGGACACGCTCCGGCGCCTGGCCGCCGGCCAGCACGTGGACCAGGCGGCGTTGAACGTGGCGGAGGGCGAGCTCGCGACCGCCGAGCAACGTCTGGCCCAGGCGGAGGCCGGCCTGGCCCTGTCCAACCTGGACGTGGCCGCGATCCGGGCCTGCATCACCGGGACCCAGGGGGCGATCGCCGCGATCGCCTCGGGCCAGGACCAGTCGGCGATCACCATCATCGATGGCGTCGCACCGGCCTGCGAGAGCCTCGAGAGCCCCGGGCCGGGCGGTCCCGTCTATCCCTTCGACTTCCCCGATCCCGACCTGATCGACGTCGGGGGCACCTACTACGGCTACGGCACCAACGCCGCCGGCGGGAACGTCCAGATCATCGAGTCGACCGACCTCACGCACTTCGCCCTCGTCGGCGACGCGCTGCCCGAGCTCCCGGCCTGGGCCACCCCCGGCGACACCTGGGCCCCCGGCGTGTTCGAGCTCGGGGCACGCTTCGTCATGTTCTACACGACCGACGACGGCCGGACCGAGTGCATCTCGGTCGCCACCGCGACCAGCCCCATCGGCCCCTTCGTCGACCGCTCCACCGGACCCCTCGTCTGCCAACGCACCCTCGGCGGCTCCATCGACCCCTCCCCTTACCTGTCGGCGTCGGGCGAGCCCTACCTCACGTGGAAGTCGAACGGCGGCTCGGGGCAGCCGGCCACGCTCTGGACTCAGGCGCTGTCGACCACGGGCACCGCGCTCGCCCCGGGCAGTGCTCCGGTGGCTTTGCTCCAACCCACCGAGAGCTGGGAGGGCGACGTCGTCGAGGGGCCCTTCATGTGGTCTATGAACGGCACCTACGACCTCTTCTACTCCGCCAACAACTGGGACAGCGCCGACTACGCCGAGGGCGTCGCGACCTGCGCCGGGCCGCTCGGGCCCTGCACCAAACCCCTCGGTGGTCCCATCCTCGCCTCGGAGGCGTCCTTCGCCGGCCCCGGCGGGGCCTCGGTCTTTCTCGACGCCCAGGGGAACCCCCAGATCGCCTTCCACGGCTGGCTGCCGGCGGCGGTCGGGTACCCGAACGCCCGACTCTTGTTCATCCGGCCCCTCAGCTTCGCCGGCGCCACCCCGGCGGTCGGTCCCGCCGGCTGACCGCGACGACCGATGAGCGGGCCCGGCGCGCCCGCCGGTACCCTGAGCGCCCATGGAGCTCGGACGCCTGGGTGTGTGGTGGAGCGGGTCGTGGCGGGGACCGGAGGAGTCGGTCGACGTCGCCGCCGAGCTCGAGGCCATGGGGTACGGCGCCCTGTGGTCCTCCGGCGGCTTCGAACCGGGACTGGCGTCGCGTTTCGGGCGGCTCCTCGCCTCGACCGAGCACCTGGTCGTGGCGAGCGGCATCGTCAGCATCTGGCTGACCCCGCCCGAGGTGCTGGCCAGGGCGGTCGACGCCCTCTCGGCCGAGCACCCGGATCGATTCCTGCTCGGCCTCGGGGTGAGCCACGGCCCGATCGTGCCCGCCTACCGCCGCCCCTTCGACACCATAGTCGGCTACCTCGACCGGCTCGACGCCGCCTCCCCGACGGTGCCCCCGGCACGCCGGGTGCTGGCCGCCCTCGGCCCGAGGATGCTGCGCCTGGCGGCCGAGCGCTCGCTCGGGGCCCACCCGTACTTCGTGCCAGCCGAGCACACGGCCATGGCCCGCGAGACCCTCGGGGCCGGGCCGCTCCTCGCGCCCGAGGTGACCGTGGTGCTCGAATCCGACCCGGCGACCGCCCGCGAGGTCGCCCGGACCTTCACCTCGGGCTACCTCGCCCTCCCCAACTACGCCGACAACCTGCGCCGACTTGGCTTCGACGACAAGGACCTCGCCTTGGGCGGGAGCGACCGGCTGGTCGACGCCGTCGTGTGCTGGGGTGACCCGGCCGGCGCGGCGGCCCGGGTGCGCCGCCACTTCGAGGCCGGTGCCGACCACGTCTGCCTCCAGATCGTGACCGGTTCGCGCGACGGGGTCCCGTTGGCCGGGTACCGGGAGCTCGCGGCGGCGCTCGGCGGTTAGGCGACCTCGGGCTTCCTCGCCACCACGCAGAGGATGTAGCAGTCCTCGATCTGGTCGAAGAGGCCGCAGTGGCCGGCCACCTCGTCGGCGTCGAAGATCCCGGTGGCGACGGTGTGCTCGGCCAGGTTGAGCCCCTTGGCGCTCTCGATCTCGAATCCGGCCCCGACGAGCAGGCCCCGCAGCTCGGGATAGGTGTACTCCACCTTGTGGTCCGGGTCGATGAACGCCGACTGCTGGATGCGGGTGACCCGGGCGTTCGGGGTGTCCATGGCCAGATGGCCGCCCGGCGCGAGCACCCGCATCGCCTCCTTCAGGACCACCTGGCCGTCCTCCGGGGTCACGTGCTCGAAGGACTGGCCCGAGTAGATGAGGTCCACGCTCGCGTCGGCGAAGGCCGAGAGGTCGGTCATCGAGTGATAGCGGTAGCGGACCGGTCCGTGGTCGGTGTCGACCCGCTCGGGGTTGAGCCCGGCCCGGTAGATCAGGTGCCGGTCGTCGGGATGCAGGTCGACGACCGTCAGCTCCTCGAAGTGGTACGGGTAGCCGAGGCCGTAGAGGGCCCCCTCGGCCCGGTGCAGGTGGGTGCCGCCCAGGTCGACGATCCGGGCCGCCTTGGGCAGGCTCTTAATGAACTGCGACCGGCCGGCGTGGATGGAGAACCCGAGCATGTGCCCGCCGAAGCGGACCACGTTCTGGAACTCCTCGGAGGACCGGATGGCGTGGGGCACGTCGGTGATGCGCATCGTCTGGTTGGCCAGGTTCTCGGTGAAGTACCGGATCCCCTCCTCGTCCGGCTCGCGCCCGAGCATGATCTCGTAGGCGAGGCGCAGCGCGGCCTCGGTGGGCAGGGTCTCGAAGGTGAACCTGCTGGTCACCAGGCGGCCGGCCTCACTCCGGACCCGACGAACGAGGCGGCGGGAGAAGCGGAGCGCCCCCCGCGCGGCCCTGAGCCCGGCGCTCCGATTCACCGGACAAGTGTGCCACGACACCCGGCGACGCCCCAGGCTGGCGCGACCTGAGACGCCGGTGGCGACCTGGCCGCCCGTGACCGCAACGGCAGGGCTGAGCACCTCGACACGACCTTCGTCGCCGCTCCGATACCGTGCGGCTTTCACCATGTCACAATGTCACGACTCTCCGGGACCGGGGCGATCGAGATCGCCCCGGCGCGGCGTCGCCGGTCCCGCGGCCCGTTCGCCGGGGCAACGAGGAACGACGCTGTGGCGGCGGTGATCAGTACAATCGCCTAGAGCCACCCACACGAAAGTGGTGCGTCACGCCATGCCTGCCCAAGGATCGCCAAAGCCTCCGAAGCCCAACCAGTCGGTGGGGTTTGCCGGCGCGGAGCGCGGGACCGACGGGAGGGTCCTAAGTCCAAAACGCCCGAACGCTTTTGTCACGATCAAGGACGTGGCCGCGCACGCTGGCGTCAGCGTCGCGACGGTGTCGCGGGCGATCAACAACAACGGCTACGTCGCAGCCGACGCAAAGGCGCGAGTGCTCGCGGCCATGAAGAAGCTCGGGTTCCGGCCCAGCCAGCGTGCGCGCAGCATGCGCAGCTCACGCACCATGACCATCGGCGCCGTCGTCTCCGAGCTGGTGAACCTGGTCCATCTGGAGTTCCTTCGAGGCGTCGACGAGGCGGCCAGCGAAAAAGGCTACGTGGTGCTGGTCGCCACGAGCCAGGGGTCGCCGGAGAAGGAACGCGAGATCTTTCAGCGGATGGTCGCCGAGCGCACTGATGGCGTCGTCGTCGGGACCCTCGTCGGGGGCCAGCGCAACATTGACATCCTGGCAGACCACAACATCCCGGTGGTGCCGCCGCCGGGACCATTGGCAAGGCAGCTCAACGCAACGTGGATCGCCAAGGAGATCGCCGCGACACGCGAGATGGCCGAGCGCCTGGTCACGCTCGGTCATCGGCATGTGGCCTTCGTGACCGCCCGTGGAGTCTCTGGGATCCGGACACCAAGCTTCTACCGCAAGGCGCGCTTCGAGGTCTTGGTCGACTGCTTCTCCGAGAACGGGGTCGAGTTCGACGTCGTCGACATCCGGCGCAATGCCGCGGTTTCCGAGATGGCAGTCGAGGTGGTCAAGGCGACCCGTGCGCCCAGCGCCCCCACCGCGTGGGTGGCGGCGACGCACCTTGTCTTGCCGTCGTTGCTCACCGGCCTGCGCATGGCCGACCTCGACATCCCCAAGGATGTATCGGTGGTCAGCTACGGCGACTCCCCCTGGGCGAGAGCCTACCGACCCCCGATCGCAGTTGTCGGCCATGACATCTCCACCGAAGCCCGGGCGCTGACGTCGATGTTGCTCGGATGGATCGACGGGCAACCGCCCGACGCCACACAGGTCGAGTACCGCACCCGCTTCATCGAACGCCAGTCGATCGGTCCGACTCGACTGCGCCCCCCCAAGCTCAGTCGCTCCCTCGAGCCCTCTCGAACACGCCCGGTCCCGGCTTCCTCCTCCCGTTCTTGAGGAATGGGCGGACCCGAGTCTCGAGCAGCTCTTCGAGGACGTCTCGAGCCGAACCGTCTCGTACGAGGTTCACGTCTTCGGTCGGGTCCTCGTCGAGGGCGAAGAGTTGTACCGGTTCCAAGGTGTCTTCGTGGAACACGAGCTTGTGTGTCGGAGTCCGGACCATGGCGAACCCATAGTTCTCGCTGAACACGACGGGCCGGCTTGCCGAGGCCCCACGCCCGAGAAGGTCCTCGCCCGCGAAGGTCTCGTGACCCCCAGCTCCGGCAATGGTCCTAATCGTCGCCGGGACATCGAGGTGCTCGAGGAGACCTGGAACGGTCCTCGCGCGATCCCCCTCCGGGGACCGGATGATCAAGGGAACTCGCGTCGCTTGGTCGTAGAAGACCATCTTCATGATCATGCGGTGCTCGCCCATCATCTCACCGTGGTCCGACGTGTAGATGATCCATGTGTTGTTCAAGAGCCCGTTCCGCTCCAGGGCTTGACGGATCTTTCCCACGGCCTCGTCGATCACCGTGATGTCGGCGTAGTAGTAGCGCCGGATCTCCTCGATGCGGTCGTCGGTGAGCGTCGCCGAACTGCTATGGGTCCACAAGAAGAACTCCAAGAAGTCCCGGAATGGCCCCGACTCCGGCACTTGGGGTCGCTGCAAGGACCTGGGCATCGGCATCGAGACGTTGCGGTAGAGGTTGACATACTCGATTGGCGCGTCCCACGGGTCGTGCGGCCCTGGAAACCCCACCCACAGGAACCACGGCTGCTCGCCCTCGCGCTCGTTGAGCCATCGAACCACCCGGTCTCCGTGCCAGGCGTCGATGTAGTCCTCGGGGGGCAGCGGAATCGACCCAGTCGCAGAGTTCGGCAGCCGCTCCTCCTGGCCCTGCGCGGCGTAGTTGCGCCGCCGCACGAAGGTTCGGTAGGTCTCAAGCAATCCCTTGGCTGCCAAGTGATCCGAGTATTCCGTGTTGATGTTGACCGAGGCCAGTTTCCCCACGGTCTCGATCGGTTCGTCGAAGCCGTAGGCAACCATCTGCTCCGACCGATCGCGGGCGTCCCGGGTCCGCTGACCGCCGGGAGCGCGCCCACCGTGGACCCACAGGTGCATCTTCCCGATGCAGGCCGTGTGGTAGCCAGCGTCTCGGAGCGAGTGCAAGAAGGTGGGCATCTCGACCGGGGTGTCCCAGGCGTTCTCGTAGACCCCGTGGTCCCTCACGTAGCGCTCGGTCAAAAACGAAGCCCGCGCCGGCATGCAGAGCGGACCCTGGCAGTGGACATCTTCGAATCGCAGGCCATCGGCCGCGAGGCGATCGAGGTTGGGCGTTCGGGCGACCGGGTCCCCGGCACAGCCGAGGATGTCGGCTCGGTGCTGGTCGGCCATCAGCAGCAGGATGTTCGGCTGGCTCTGCACGATCTCCCCCCTTTCGCCCTCGATATGATAACGTTTCCAGGTTCTTGTGGCCAATCCCCCTGGTCGATTGACGCTCAACCGCGGATACCGCAAAATGCCAGAAAACGATTCCAGATCGCCAACGAGGAGAGAACTGTGCCAGCATCTCGCACCGAGTTGAGGCGGTTGGCGTCCGTTGGCTTTACGGTGGCCGCCTTGGCGTCGGCGGCGCTGTTGGTCACGACGACGTCGTCAGCGGTCGCCGCCAGCTCAAAGGTGCGCAAGGCGAACGAGCACGCGACCCTCACCTACGGGGCCACTGCGCCGTTGGTGACCTTCGATCCGGCCGCCTCGAGCGCTGGCGCCGAGGAGGCGCAGTACCTCGGGCTCGTCTACGACACGCTGGTCAAGTTCAACGCCAAGGCGCAACCCGAACCCGACCTCGCGACCTCCTGGAAGTTCCAGAGCGACACCGAAGTTACCTTCACCCTGCGGACCGGCGTCACTTACCAGGACGGCTCGGCCTTCAATGCCACCACCGCCGTGGAATCTCTGGATCGCTCGATCGCCGCTGCCGGCCCCCGCTCCTCGTCGCTCGGGCCGATCGCCCAGGTGAAGGCGCTCGACCCGACCACCTTGCGAATCTTGCTCAAGACGCCCGACCCCGACCTCCTGTTCACGTTGGCCAGTGCGCCCTGCGACCTGCTGAGCCCCGAAGCCTTCAATCGGCCGAACCTCAACCTCGACCCCGATGGCACGGGTGCCTACTTCTACGACGCAGCCCAATCCACGCCGGGGGACCACTACACCTTCGTGGCCAACCCGAAGTGGTGGAACAAGTCGGTGATCCGCCCGCACACCATCGTCTTCAAGGTCATCACCGATCCCACCGCACGGCTCGACGCGGTCCAGACCGGCCAGGTCGACCTCACGCTGATCAATGCATCCAATGCCGCCCAGGCCAAGGCCGATGGCCTGCGGATCACCGCCACACCGGTAGCTTGGACCGGCCTATTGATCCTGGATCGGGCTGGCAAGACCGTCCCGGCCTTTGCCAGCTTGAAAGTGCGCGAGGCGATCGCCATGGCGCTCGACCGTCCGGCAATCGTCCGAGCGGCGCTCTACGGCTACGGCTCCGTCTCTGACCAGCCGATCTTGAAAGGAGTGCAGGGCTACGACGCGACGATCGCCAATCGGTTCACCTACAACCTGAAGAAGGCTCGCCATCTGATCGCCGAGTCGGGGTACAAGAACATCAGCTTCACCGCTCCGGTGGACGCGAGCACCGACCACACCGGAGCCGAAATCCTGAAGGCAGAGCTGGCCGCGATCGGCATCAACATGACGATCCAGCTCCTCCCGACCAACTCACTTGGCCCGGCCGGCAGGACCACGCAGTACCCGGTCATCACGTTCGGGTTCCCAAATTACGACCCTTACGGCCGGTACCTCGCGCAGCTGGCTCCCGCCGCGGGCTTCAACCCGTTCCACGATGACAACCCCGCACTGGACGCGCTGGCGACCCAGTACGCAGCGGCGGAGTTCACCAAGCCCAAGCTGGCCAACAAGCTGGCCGCCGAGATGTCGGCCGAGGAAGTGGACCAGGGCTACATCATCGTCGCCGCCCAGGCCGACGACATCGTCGCCTCTAGCCCGAAGGTCACCGGGATCGGCATCGTCTACGGAGCGCCCAACTTCGCCGACATCCACTTCTCCTGATCAGCTGTCGGCAGCCGATCCGGGGCCGGTGGCGGCCGGGGCGACCGACCGGCTGAGGAGGACGCGCTCTGCGTGGTGGCAGGCGACCAGGTGGTCCTCGGTCACCGACTGCAACTCAGGATCGACCCGCTGGCAGACCTCGTCGGCCCATGGGCAACGGAGTCGGTAGGAGCACCCGCCGTCGGCCGGGAGGGCGTCGTCTGCGGCGGTGCCCAGGAGGGACCGCCGCCCGGCGCGCCGCTCGCGCTGGCGCGCCGGATCCGGCACCGGGATCGCGGCCAGGAGCGCCTGGGTATAGGGGTGCGATGGCGAATCCGAGACCGAGGAGGACTCCCCGACCTCGACCAGTCGTCCCGCGTAGATAACCCCGATCCGGTGCGAGACGTGCCGAACGACCGAGATGTCGTGGGAGATGAACAAGTACGCGACCCCGCTACGGTGCTGGAGGTCGACGAGCAGATTGACGACCTGCGCCTGGGTCGAGACGTCCAGGGCCGTCACCGGCTCGTCGCAGACCACCAAGCGCGGCCCGGGAGCAAGCGCCCGGGCGATGGCGGCTCGCTGGTTCTGACCGCCGGAGAGCTGGTACGGAAGGCGGCGGAGCATCCCGGGCGCCAAGCTGACCTGCCCACCCAGCGCCTCGGCCGCCCTCGTACTGGCCTCGCGCTTGAGGCGACCGTGGATCCGCAGCGGTTCGCGCAGGGTGTCGAGCACCAGCCGGGCCGGATTGAGCGATCCTGCCGGGTCCTGGAAAACGACCTGTGCCTTCTTGCCCTGCGCCACTGCGGCTCGGAGGGCCAGGTGGCGGACCGGTTCTCCGGCCACGGAGATCCGGCCGCTTGCTGGCCGGATCAGGCCCAGCACTGCCCTTCCGACCGTCGTCTTCCCAGAGCCCGACTCCCCCACCAGTCCGAACGTCGTGCCTTCCTCGATGTTGAGGCTCAGCCGATCGACGGCGACCACCCTGCCGCGGCGTCGACGGCCATAGACCACGGTCAGGTCCTCGATCACCAGGACGCTGCTCATCGCACTTCCTCGACCGCCCGGAGCTGTTCGGTCCGGACGCACCGGGAGAGCGACCCCTGCACCGCTCGCAGAGACGGCATCTCCCCCACACAGATCGGCTCTGCATGGTCGCAGCGGTCGGCGAAGCGACAACGGTCGTCGGGCCACAGCTCCGCTGGGGGAACCTGGCCAGGGATCCGAGCCAACGGCTCACCGGGGGGCACGGACCCTGGCAGCGTCTCGAGCAAGCGCTCGGTGTAGGGATGGCACGGCACCGAGAACAGCTGGTGGATCCCGGCCGACTCCACAACCTGGCCCGCGTACATGACGATCACCTTGTCGCAGATGTCGGCCACCACCCCAAGGTCATGGCTCACGAAGATCATGGCCATGCCGAGCTCACTGCGCAGCTCGGCCAGCAGGTCCAGGATTTTGCCCTGCACGGTCACATCGAGGGCCGTGGTCGGCTCGTCGGCGATCAACAGGTCGGGAGAACAGGCCAGCGCAGCAGCGATCATGACCCGCTGGAGCTGGCCGCCCGAGAGCTGATGAGGGTAGTCGTGCGCCCGCTCGGCAGCTCGCGGCAGCTTGACCTGGTCCAAGAGCTCGACCGCCCGGGACCAGGCCTGGTGTCGAGACAACCCGAGGTGCAGTCGGAGCGGTTCACTCACCTGGTTTCCGATGGTGAACGCCGGGTCCAGGGATCCCTTGGGGTCCTGGAAGATCATCGCGATCTCCTTCCCGCGGACCGCGTCCATCTGGCGATCGGTCAGGGTCAACAGGTCTCGACCGTTCAGCCAGACCCGGCCACCGGTGATCCGGGCGCTCAGCGGGAGGAGCCGGATGATCCCGAGCGCGGTCATGGACTTTCCGCACCCAGACTCGCCGACCACGCCGACCGTTTCGCCGCGTCCGAGCTCGAAGCCCACGTCGTCCACCACCGTAACCCCGGGGTCTCCACCGACCGCCACTCGTAGTCCGTCGACGACCAGGACCCGATCCGGCCGTTCGTTCTGGTCGACCGGGTCACCGGCTTGCCTTGGGGAACGGGTCCTGCCGGGCCTTGCTCGGGTCACCCGGCCCCGCGTTTCCCGACCCCGGACCAGGGCGCTGCGGAGGGCGTCACCAATCAACTGCGCCGAGAGCACGGTGAAGAGGATGGCCAGCCCCGGCGGCACGGCCAGGAAGGCGTCGTTGCCGATCTGAGAACGCGCATCGGTCAGCATGGACCCCCAGCTCGCCTGGGGAGGTTGCACGCCCAGGCCGATGAAACTCAGCGCGGCCTCGAACAGCAGCATGTGCGCGAAGGCGAGCGTCGCCTGGACCACGATGGGTCCGATGGCATTCGGCAGGACCTCCCGGAACAGGATGTGGGGGGTCGATTCCCCAACGACCCGCGCGCCGTCGATATACGGCTGCTCGCGTACGGCGAGCACGACGCCACGGGTGAGGCGGGCAAACCCGGCCGACGCCAAGAGCCCGAGCGTGATCATCGCGTGGTCCAGGCTGGGGCCGAGGGCCCCGACCACGGCAATGGCCAAGACCAGTCCGGGCAAAGCGAGGACGGCATCGACCAGGCGCATGGCGATCCGATCCCACAGCCCCCCGACATAGCCAACGGTGAGGCCAACCGGCACGCCGATCCCGACCGCCACCCCCACGCCGATCGCCGCGGCGGGGAGGGCGACCCTCCCGGCAAAGATCAGGCGGCTCAGGGTGTCGCGCCCGAGATTGTCGGTCCCCAGCAGATAGTGCCAGGACGGTCCTGCGAACACGTGGAGGAGGTTCTGGGCGTTCGGGTCGTACGGAGCGACCCACGGCGCAAAGACCGCCGTAACCACCACCAGGGCCATCCAGAGGGCCCCGGCCAACGCAAATGGCTGGCTCTTGAACGTCCGGACGATTCGACCGAACACGTGGTCGGCCGCGACGCTCGACTGGGCCGCGTCGATCTCCGGCTCCAGGACCAGGCTCATGACACCCTCACGCGTGGGTCGAGCAACCCGTAAAAGATGTCAACTAGGAGGTTCACCAGAATCACAATCAACGCGGCGATCACCGTCAGTCCTTGGACCACCGGGATGTCGTGATCTTGAACCGAGGCGATCATCAGCTGGCCGATCCCGTTCAGGCCGAACACCTGTTCGACCACCAGAGCCCCGCCGAACAGCGCCGCGAAGTGGTAACTCATGATGGTGACTACGGGGATCGACGAGTTCTTGAGCCCGTGCTTGAGCAGCGCGCGACGTTCGGAGAGTCCTCGTGACCGAGCCGCTCGGACGAAGTCCTGGGACATGGTGCTGGCGAGAGCGCCGCGGGTGTGCCGAGCGATGGCCGCGGCGGGCGCAATCGAGAGGGCGATGGCACCCAGGGCAATCCCGTGCAACCACTGGATCGGATTCTGGGTGATTGGGGTGTAGCCGGTGGCAGGGAACAGCCTCGTCCAGAGGGCAAAGGGGATGACGAGGAGCATCGCCAGCCAGAACCCGGGGATGGCCAAGCCGAACGAGGTGGCGACCTGCAGCGCCTGATCGAGCTTCCCGTTCGGCCTCAAGGCGGCAGCGACGCCCAGCACGAGTCCCTCGATCGCCGCCAGGAACATGCCGGTGAGGGCGAGCGACAGCGTGACCGGCAGATGCTCGCCGATCATCGAGATCACCGACTGGCCGTTGAGCAGCGAGGAACCGAGCTGCCCCCTGAGGGCGTGGGACAACCACGTCACGTACTGGACCAACAGCGGGTGATCGAGGCCGAGTTCGTGGTTGAGCCGGGCGATCTGGGCGTTGGTGGCGTCCGGTCCGAGGATCACCGACGCCGGGGAGCCTGGCATGAGGTGGAGCAGGGAGAACGTCACCAGCGAGACGACTAGCAGTGTCGGCACGAGCGCAAGCACTCGGCTCAGCAGCACCCTGCGCATCGCCCCTCCCGAAGTCTGCTTCTGGAAACGATATCCGAACCGACCCGCTCTGGCGCCCTGCGTCGTGAACAGCAAGGTTCCCCTTCTCAGCGCCCGTTGGGGGCTGCGGTCCGGCGCCGCCACCAAAGCTGCTCGTCCCGATTGACGCGGTCGTCGACCCGCCCACCGAGTTGGACCAGCACCACTCTCAAGCGGACACCTATTCTGCGGCGCTGACCCCAATGCCGAAGGCAGCCTTCCCAGAGGCCAACCGGGCAATCGGTTGGTCGATCCGGCGCCGGTTCAAGGGTCGCGGAGTTCTGCGGGCGCCCAAAAGTATCCATCGAGCGAGTTCACCGTGTGGTCCTCGAACGACCAAGCCCTCACCCTGGGCCACGATGCAGAAGCGAGCCGGACCTCACAGCGACCTGCAACCCGACGAGGGGTCATCTCGACCGATCGACCGTCGCTGCGCCGGCCGATCACCTGTTCGATGACCCGATGAGCTTTCGCAGCTGGTGGTCGTCCTTGTGGTGGTCGCAGCGAGCCCGCCGCGCAATCCTCCGCGAATCCAGGGTCTGTTCAGGATGAAGTCGTCACCAGCTCTGTGCACACCGGCTCCACCCGGCGACCGAACCCGGGTGGCCCGTAAGCTTGGCGGGTCGCCATCTTCGAGGAGGGTCCCATGCCCGAGCTGCTCCCCACCCCGCCGAACGGCCGTCCCTACGACGATCCGGCGATCGAACGCCTCCACCGCAAACAGCGCCTGGCCGCCGGCTTTCGCCTGTTCTCCCGGTTCGGCTTCGAAGAAGGAGTGGCCGGCCACATCACCGCCCGGGACCCCGAGGACATCGAGACGTTTTGGGTGAACCCCTTCGCC
The DNA here is from genome assembly GCA_021791895.1 of Actinomycetes bacterium. Classification (GTDB taxonomy): domain Bacteria; phylum Actinomycetota; class Acidimicrobiia; order Acidimicrobiales; family RAAP-2; genus Palsa-461. The sequence goes on from JAJYVS010000021.1 coordinate 25,972, forward strand.
ATGGCCTTCGCCCACATCTCGGTCTCCGACCTCATCCAGGTGAACGCGGCCGGCGAAGTCATCTCCGGCGACCGGCCCGTCAACCGGGCGGCCTTCGCCATCCACTCGCAGGTCCACGCGGCGCGGCCCGACGTGGTGGCCGCCGCCCACAGCCACTCGGTCCACGGGAAGGCCTGGTCGGCCCTGGGCCGGCTGCTCGAGCCCATCACCCAAGACGTCTGCGCCTTCTACCAGGACCACGCGCTGTTCGACGACTACACCGGCGTGGTGGTGGACACCGAGGAGGGCAAGCGGATCGCCCACGCGCTCGGCGGCAACAAGGCGGTCATCCTGCGCAACCACGGGCTCTTGACCGTCGGGACGAGCGTCGAGGAGGCGGTCTGGTGGTTCGTCACCATGGAGCGCTCCTGCCAGGCACAGCTGCTGGCCTCGGCCGCCGGTCAGACCGTGCTCATTGACCCCGAGCAGGCCGCGCTCACCCACTCCCAGGTTGGCGGCACCGGTGCCGGCCGCGTCAACTTCAGGCCGCTCCTCGAGCGGATCGTGCGTGACCAGCCCGATCTGTTGAACTGAACCCGAGCGGGGACGAGCACCCGACGCCTCACCATGCCCCACGGTCCCCGAGCCGGTCGTTGAGTCCCGAACAGTGCTCTGACGTCGTCGGCCTGCGGGCCCAGCCCCGACGCCCCAGCTGGTGGAGGAGCGACGAGCTGGCGAGGGGCAGGGTCACCCCGACGCTGCAGACCGTCGAGGGGTCCAAGCCCGGAGTGGAGCACCACGAGGGTCTCGACGCGGGCGACACTTGCGGTCGGTGGTTCGGCCCGGTGCCGGCGCGGCGCCCTCAGCGCCGGGCGTCAAACGTCGGGATCAACATGCGCGCTGCCCGGGCCTCGTCGACCCGACGCACCGGGGTGGTGGTGGGCGCGTCGGCGAGCTCGTGGCGCTCGGCGCGGGCCACCACCCGCTCGATCGCCTCGGCCAGCGCGACGAGCGTCTCGTAGCTCTCGGTCTCGGTCGGCTCCACCATGAGGGCGTCGTCCACGATGAGCGGGAACGCGACGGTCGGCGGGTGGAAACCCTCGTCGATGAGCCCCTTGGCCACGTCGTGGGCGCTGGCCCCAGTCCGCTTGTGCACCGGGGCGGCCGAGAACACCACCTCGTGCATGCAGGGACGGTCGAACGGCACCGCCAGGGTGCCCGCGAGGCGCCGGCGGAGCCAGTTGGCGTTCAAGACCGCCCGCTCGGCCACCCGCAGCAGCCCGTCGCGACCGTGGACCTCGATGTAGGCGAGGGCCCGGGCCAGCACCAGGGCGTTGCCGTGCCATCCGTGGACCCGCCCGATCGAGCGGGCCGGGGTCGCCCAGCCGTAGCGGGGTGGGTCGTCGGGGCCGGCCGACTCGAGCCGCACCGCCCGGGGGCCGGGGAGGAAGTCGGCCAGGTGCCCGGCCACCGCCACCGGGCCCGCCCCGGGGCCACCGCCGCCGTGGGGGGTGGCGAAGGTCTTGTGCAGGTTGAGATGCACGATGTCGAACCCCATGTCGCCGGGGCGGACGACCCCCAAGATGGCATTGAGGTTGGCGCCGTCGTAGTACATGAGCCCGCCGACCTCGTGGACGGCGTCGGCGATCTCGACGATGTCCTCCTCGAAGAGCCCGAGCGTGTTGGGGTTGGTCAGCATCATCCCGGCCACGTCGTCGTCGAGGACCTGGCGGAGCGCACCGACGTCCACGCACCCGCGCTCGTCGCTCTGCACCGTCGTGACCTCGTAGCCGCCCAGGGTGACCGACGCCGGGTTGGTCCCGTGAGCCGAGTCGGGGATGATGACCCGCTGGCGGCGCTCGCCGCGCGCCTCGTCGTAGGCCCGCATGAGCAACAGCCCGGTGAGCTCACCGGCGGCACCGGCGGCCGGCTGCAGCGTGGCCGCCGCCATCCCGGCCAGCTCGCACAGCGCCCGTTCCAACTCGGTCAGCGTGGCCAGCCATCCCTGGGCCAGCTCCGCCGGGGCGGCCGGATGGACGTCGGACAGGCCCGACAGCGCGGCCACCGCGTCGCAGACCTTCGGGTTGTACTTCATGGTGCACGAGCCGAGCGGGTAGGCGCCGAGGTCGACCGAGTACTGCCGATGGCTCAGCCGGGTGAAGTGCCCGACCAGGTCGCGCTCGGACACCTCGGCCAGCGCCACCGGCTCGGACCGCTGGTGCTCGGGCGGGACCAGCTCGTCGGGGCCCAGCTCCTCGAAACCCGACGTCGGAAGCTGGTAGCTCCTGCGACCGGGCCGGGACAGCTCGAAGATGGTCGGCTCAGCCTCCCGTCCGACGAGCGGCGCGCTGGCCGCCCGGCCCCCGGCGGCGCTCACCGGAGCGCCTTGTCGAACGCGGCCACGAAGCGGTCGATCTCGGTCCGGGTCCGCCGCTCGGTGACGCTGACCAAGAGGGCGTTCGGCGCCTCCTCGGCCCCGACCGAGCCATCGCCGTCCTCCCCCACCAGCTGGTCGAGAGCCACCCCGGCCAAGAACCCCTCCTCGGCCAGGCGGGCCTGGACCACGGCCGCCGGGACGCGGAGCCCGAGCGCGAACTCGCGCACGGTGGGGGTGGTCCCGGTCAACGGTTCGACCCCGTCGAGGGCGAGCAGACCCGCTCGGCAGTGCTGCGCGCCCCGGGCGCACCGGGTGGCCACCTCGGCCAGGCCGGCCGTGCCCAACCAGCCCAGCTGGACCGCGGCGGTCAGCGCGATGAGGGTCTGGTTGGTGCAGACGTTGGAAGTCGCCTTCTCCCGGCGGATGTCCTGTTCGCGGGCCCGCAGCGTGGTCACGTAAGCCCGCGTGCCGTCGGCGTCGACCGTCTCGCCCACCAGGCGACCCGGAAGACGGCGCACGTGGGCCGACGAGCAGGCGAACAGGCCGAGATACGGGCCGCCGAACCCGAGCGGGGCGCCGAAGGGCTGGCCCTCCCCCACCGCCACGTCCGCGCCCCACTCGCCGGGGCTCTTTAGGATGCCGGCCGCCACCGGGTCCGCCGCCACCGCCAACAGGGCCCCGCGGGCGTCGGCCGCCGCCCGTGCCGCCCCCAGGTCCTCCAGGCAGCCCAGGTAGTTGGGGTAGCCGACCACCACGGCCCCGGCCTCCTCCGAGTCGGCCGTCGACCAGTCGCTCCGCCCCTCGGTGAGGGGGACCTCGACCAGCTGGTGGCCGGTGCCGGCGGCGAAGGTGGCGAGCACCGCCCGCCAGTTCGGATGGACCCCGGCCGAGACCAGCACCCGGTGCCGACCGGTCGCCCCGACCGCCAGGTTCACCGCCTCGACGAGCGCGCTCGCCCCGTCGTAGAGGGAGGCGTTGGCGATCGGCAGCCCGAAGAGCCGGCTCACCATGGTCTGGAACTCGAAGATGGCCTGGAGCCCGCCCTGGGCCACCTCGGGCTGGTAGGGGGTGTAGGCGGTCACGAACTCCGAGCGCGACGCCAGCTGGCGGACGACCGGCGGCACCTCGTGGTCGTAGGCGCCGGCCCCGGCGAAGCAGATCAGCTCGGCCGCCCGGTTGGCCCGGGCCCGGGCCCGGGCCAGGACGTCGGGCTCGGGGCTCCCGGTGTCGAGCGCCAGCTCCCGGTTCAGCCGCAGCGCGGCGGGGACGGCGGCGAAGAGCTCGTCGAGGGTGGCCAGCCCGAGGAACTCGAGCATGGCGGCGACGTCCTCGTCGGTGTGGGGCAGGTAGTCGGGCATCTCACGCGCCCCGGACGTAGAAGGGCAGCCGGTGCAGCCGACCGGGCAGCTCGCGCCCCCGCTCGTCGATGGCCACCGGGTCGCCGACCTTCAGGCCGACTGCGGTCTCGATGAACGCCAGCGCGATGCCGACGCGCAGGGTGGGCGAGAAGTTGCCGCTCGTCACCTCGCCCACCACCGAGCCCCCGGCCAGCACCGTCGAGCCGTGCCGGGGCGGCCGGCGGCCATCGAGGAGGATGCCACCCAGCCGGCGGCGCACCCCGTCGCGACGCTCGGCCACGAGGGCCGCCTTGCCGAGGAAGGTCGGCTTGTCCCAGCCGACGACGAAGGACAGCCCGGCCTGCAGCGGCGTGATCCCCGGGCCGAGCTCGTGGCCGTGCAGCGGCAGGCCGGCCTCGAGCCGCAGGGTGTCGCGGGCCCCGAGGCCGGCCGGGGTGACCCCGGCCGCCACCAGCGCCTGCCACAGGGCCAAAGCCGCCTCGGCCGGCACGGCGCATTCGACGCCGTCCTCGCCGGTGTAGCCGGTCCCGGCCACCGTCACCTCGACCCCGCGCCAGCGCACCGGGGCGACGCAGAACCGGTCCACCTCGGCCGCCTCCGGGCTCACCGTGGCGAGGAGGGCCCGCGCCCGGGGGCCCTGGACGGCGAGCACCGCCCGGTCCTCGGTGGTGTCGGTGCCGCCGAGGACGGCCCGCACCGAGGCGGTGTTGGAGGCGTTGGGCATCACGTCGAAGACCTCGTCGCGCAGCCACCACACGATCAGGTCGTCGACGACCGAGCCGTCCTCGGCGAGCAGGTGGGTGTACTGGGCCCGGCCGGTCGAGATCGCGGCGAGGTCGTTGGTCAGGGTCGTCTGCAGCCGATCGAAGGCGCCGGCGCCCTCGATGCGCACCGTGCCGAGGTGGCTCACGTCGAAGAGCGCAGCACCGCTCCGGCAGGCCAGGTGCTCGGCGACGGTCCCGGTCCGATAGGAGAGCGGCATCTCCCAGCCCCCGAAGTCCACCAACTTCGCGCCGAGCTCCTGGTGCGCGTGGAAAAGGGGTGACCGTTTCGCCGTCGTGTTCGCGGTCGTGCGCTCGCTCACCGCCCGCTGAGCCTAGGAGACCGGGCGCCTCACGCGGCCCGCAGCGCCAACGGGTCGAGGCCGTTGCCGACCAACAGGGCGCGGAAGTCCCGCTGGTAAACGACGACCAGCGCCACGTCGGGGTAGAGCTGGCGCAGCCGGCGGATCTTGGCGTTCTTGCGGGTGACGAGGCGCTGGTCGGCCGTAGTGAGCTCGACGAAGCAGCCCTCGGCCGGCAGCCAGAAGTCGGGGCGGAACCCCGAGGACGGGGAGCCGTCCTCGCCCCAGTCGAGCGCGAACTCCACCGGCTCGTACTCCCACTCCACCCCGTGCACGTCGAGCAGGGCGGCGAACAGGCGCTCGGAGGGGTGCGCGAACCGCACGGAGGCGGCGCGCTGCACCGAGGGGTGGGATGCCCGGTGCGAGTCCGCCGAGCTCACTCCCCCGACGCTCTCACGCTGGCTCGCTCGTCGTCCACCGGCACCGCCGGCCGTGAAATGGCCACGATGTCGGCGGCCAGCTCGTTGACCACCCCCGAGAGGGGGACCACGTTGAACACCCCCTGGGCCCCGGCCAACAGGTCGACCAGCTCCCCGTCGGTGTGGGCCAGAACGGTCGCGGTGTCCGAGAGCACCAGGTTCGCCGACGCGAGGTCGGCCCCGAGTTCCTCGCGCAGGCAGCCGACCGCCCGGCGGGCCGCCTGCAGGGAGAGGCCCGCATCGAGCAGGCGCTTGATCACCTTCAGCTCGAGCAGGTCCCGGTAGGAGTAACGCCGTTTGGTGCCGCTCCCCTTCGCCTCGGCCAGCGACGGCCGCAAGAGGCCGGTGCGGGCCCAGTAGTCGAGTTGGCGGTACGAGATCCCCACCAGCTGACAGACCTGTGGTCCCCGGAAGCCGTCGTCCCCTTCGGACCCGGGACCCGGGACACTGCCGACACGGATGCCCCGCGCACGCCCGGCCGTAGCCGTGGCCGCGGCGCGCGACACTGCGCTGCCCTCCGCCACAATCTCCTCCTCCGCCGTACTTCCTCCCGCGACCACACTACCCCAGGGACATCACACGGGGGTAATTACATGGCGGTATTTTCCGAGGCAGCGGGGGTGCAGGGGGTGGCCGGGCGCCTAGTCGACCCTCTCGTCGATCAGCAGGTCCGGCCGGCCCTCCACCGGCGAGGAGGCCTGGGCGTAGTAGCGGGGGGTGATCCGGCCGGCCAGCCGGGCCGCCCGGCCGGCCGCGACCCCGAGCGCGATGGCCCGGGCCATCCTCGCCGGGTCCTGGGCCCGGTTGACGCCCGAGGCGGCCAGGACGGCGTCGCAACCGAGCTCCATGGCCAGCGCGGCGTCCGAGGCCGTACCCACCCCGGCGTCCAGCACGACCGGGACCCCGACCACCTCTCGCAGGAGGCTCAGGCCGTGGGGGTTGCGCAGGCCGAGCCCGCTGCCGATGGGCGAGCCCAACGGCATGACCGCCGAGCAGCCGACCTGCTCCAACCGTCGGGCGAGGACCGGGTCGTCGTTCGTGTAGGGCAGGACCACGAAGCCGTCGTCGACCAGCTGCTCCGCCGCCGCCAGGAGCTCGAGCGCGTCAGGCAAAAGGGTACGGTCGTCTCCGATGACCTCGAGCTTGACCCAGTCGGTCTCGAACGCCTCTCGGGCCAGCTTGGCCGTCAGCACCGCTTCGGACGCGGTGAAGCACCCGGCCGTGTTGGGCAGGATCGTCACCCCGCGGGCCCGCAGGACGTCGAGCAGCGAGCCGCGCCCGGAGGCCTCCACCCGGCGCACCGCCACCGTGGCGAGTTCGGTCCCCGAGGCCGCCAGCGCGTCGTCGAGGGCCTGGAGGCTGGCCATCCCGCCGGTCCCGAGCCACAGCCGGGACGAGAACGTGCGGCCGGCGACGACAAAGGGATCGGCGCTCTCGCGCTCCATGGCCCCACAGCCTACCGGCCGCTCACGGCCCCCCGGTTGGCGATGACCCCGCCGGTCGCCCTCACCATCGCCGGGTCGGACTCGGGCGGCGGCGCCGGCATCCAGGCCGACCTCAAGACCTTCGCCGCCTTGGGGGTGTTCGGCACCAGCGCCCTCAGCGCGCTGACCGCCCAGAACACCACGGCGGTGACCATGGTGGTGGTGCTCGAGCCGGCCTTCGTGGTCGCTCAGATCGAAGCGGTGCTGTCGGACCTGCACCCGGGCGCGGTGAAGACCGGGATGCTCGCCAGCGGACCGATCGTGACCGTCGTCGCGTCGTTGGCCGAAGCGGGCCGGCTCCCCCACCTCGTGGTCGACCCGGTGCTCGTGTCCTCGACCGGCCACCCCCTGGTCGACGAGGGGGGCGTGGAGGCCTACCGGCGCCACCTCATCCCGACCGCCGAGGTCCTCACGCCCAACCTGCGGGAGGCGGCGGTGCTCTGCCGGCGCCCGCTCGAGGACCTCGGGAGCCTGGAGGCCATGGTGGCGGCGGCCGAGGAGCTCCGGTCCCTCGGCCCGACCTCGGTCGTGGTGAAGGGCGGCCACCTCGGTGCGGCCAGCGGGGTCGCCGACGCCCCCTCGCCCGACGTGGTGGTCGGGCCGGCCGGGACCCGGGTGCTCGAGGCCGACCGGCTGGCGACCGGGAACGACCACGGCACCGGCTGCTCGCTCTCGGCGGCCATCGCCGCCCACCTGGCCCTCGGGGCTGGGACCCTCGACGCCGTCGTGGCGGCCAAGGCCTACGTGCACCGGGCCCTGGCCGGAGCGGCCGGTTGGCGCCTCGGGTCGGGCCACGGGCCGATCGACCACTTCGGCTGGGGCGACGCGCCGGGGGGCCCTCCGTCGGCGCCGTAGGCTCGGGGGTCATGGCCGACGCGCCCCGGCCCCCGGCACAGAAGCACTTCTCCATGAAGCCGGCGCTCATCGTCGGCGCGCTGGCTGTCGCCATCGTGGCCAGCTTCTCGGTCGGGGCCGCGCTGACGAAGACCATTACCCCCCAGGCCAAGGTGCCCGACCGACCGGCCAAGGTGCCCGGGTCGAGCCTGCGGGCGGTGCCGGCCAAAGCCGGCCTGTCGGTGATCGAGACCGGGGGTGAGCCCCCGGCGAACGTCCTCGACGCCATCACCCTCCCGAAAGGCTCGGTCCGTGGCGCCTCGTCCAACCCCGGCGCCGGGTCGTCCTACGACCGTCAGGTCGGCTTCTCGGTACACGCGTCCGAGGGCGCGGTGCTCGGCTTCTACCGGGCCGAGTTCAAGGCGCTGGGCTGGCACACCGTGACGAGCGGGCCGGCCACGAGGAGGCCGGGCACCCAGGTGGTGGGCCAGATCCCCGGCGATGACGGCTTCTACTGGCAGCTCGGCGTGATCGTCTCGCCGAGCACCTTCTCAGCGTCGGGCGCCACCGACATCACCCGGTTCACACTGCGCATCCTCCAGGTCCAGGACCAGCTGTGAGCGGTTGGCCGGGATCACCTCGGCCAGGACGGCGTCGAGGCGCTCGTTGCGGTCGGCCCCCCGGAACATCGCGGCCCACACGAAGAAGTCGATCGGGTAGATCAGATAGCCGTACCGGGTCGCCGGGGCGAACAGGATGGCGACCAGCATGACCCAACCGGCCAGCGCGCTCACCTCGGCCGGGGACCTCGGGGTGTGGCGGACGAGCCGGCGGACGAGCAGCGCCCCGCCGAGCACGAAGACCGCGATGGGCAGCGCGTGGTGCAGGACCGGGAACGCGCTGACCAGCAGGTGGCCGGGCAACGGGCTAGCGGCCGGGGAAGCCACGCCGGCCAGGCCGAGGGGGAAGAGGATCACGTTCACCACGAACACGTGGGGGTCGTGGATCCAAAACGGCGCCACCACCGGACCGGCCACCGCCGCCATCCCGAGGACCATGCGCCGCGGGGCGCGCCGGCCCGAGGCGTCGCGGGCCGCGAACAGCGCCAAGACCGCGAGCGGCCAGGCGGTGAACTTCATCGCCGAGGCGATCCCGAGCACGATCCCCGACCACCCCGGTTTGCGCCGCTGGGCCAGCACCATGGCCAGGAGGAGCAGGGCCACCACCGGCATGTCGTCGCCGCCGGTGGCGAGCAGGAGGGCCGCGGTCGGCAACGCGGTGAGCACCTGGAGGGTGCGGACCTTGGCCTCGCTCGGGGCCCGGGCAAGCGCCAACGCCAACAGGACGGCGAGCAGGGTCACGCCGCTGAACGCCACCCGGGCGTCGGTCAGGCGGTGGGGGGCGTCGAGGCCGCTCGGCAGACCGAAGAGCGTCATGAGCGGCAGGTACGGGTAGAAGGACTCGTAGGTCGGCTCACCCTTCACGATCGACACCGGTTTCCCGTTGCGCACCGAGGCGTGGTACGGGTTGAGGCCCCGGTCGGCCCGTTGCCCGGCCTGCTCGACCACCGCGACCTCCGGCTGGGCGTGGGCCGCGGCGTTCCCGTCGGTGCGCCAGGCGACCTCCAAGGAGAGCGGGATCAGCGTCGCCCCGAACAGCGCGACCAAGAACAACACCACCCGGGGCACCGACCAGTTGCGCAGCGGGCGGCGCTCGGCCGTCTTCGGCTGGAGCCGTCCCCGGGTCCGGCGGTACCAGCCGATCCCGACCGACCCCGCCGCCGCCAGGAGGTAGGGCCCGAGGGCCAGGGTCGCCCACTGGCGGTAGAGCACGTCGCTCGAGACGTAGATGGTCCCCAGCGCGAAGAGGGCCGAGAGCGCGTAGACGAGCGCGTCTCCCTCCTCGGGCTCCCAGGTTCGAACCGCGGTGCCCGCCCGCTCCCTCAGGCCTTTGACCACCCGTCTCCCCGCGGCGCGACCGTTCCGGCGCGCCCTCGTCCTCGTACCCAGGGTACCAGCGGGTTCTCGGCCCGGGGCGGCCTCACGGCGGGCTCCCGTCCCCGCCCGCCAGGACCGCCGCGTAGAACGCGAGCTCGGCCTCGTAGGCGGCGAGGAGGGTCTCGGCCCGCCGGAACCCGTGGGACTCGCCGGGGAAGAGGAGGGTCCGACACTCGAGCCCCCGGGACACCAGGGCCTCGGCCATCGACAGGGTCTGTTCGGGTGGGACCACCTTGTCGTCCTCGCCCTGGAGGAGCAGGACCGCCCCGTCGATGTCGTCGACGCGGCGCACCGGTGAGCGCTCGTCGTAGGCGGCGGCGGCCTCGGGGAGCGGCCCGACCAGGCGCTCGGTGTAGCGGGACTCGAAGTCGTGGGTGCCCGACACGAGCGTGGAGAGATCACTCACCCCGTACCAGGACACCGCGGCGCAGAAGCGCTCCGAGCGCACCAGCGCGCCGAGGGCCGTCAGCCCGCCGGCACTCCCGCCCCGGATGGCCATCTTCCCCCCGTCGACCCGCCCGGTGTCGGCCAAGAACGCCGCCACCGCCACGCAGTCGTCGACGTCGGCCTCCCCCCAGCGCCCCTCGAGGGCCTGGCGGTAGCGGCGCCCGTAGCCGGTGCTGCCGGCGTAGTCGACCGTGGCCACCGCGTACCCCCTCGTGGTCAGCATCTGCACCACCGGGTCGAAGCCCGCCGTGGCGCTCGCGGTGGGCCCGCCGTGGCAGCACACGACGAGTGGGGGCGCCCCGCCCGACGGGCCCCGCCAGCCGGCCTGCAGCGGGGGGTAGAAGGCGGCGTGCACCGTCCCCTCGGCGGTCGGCACGCTGAGCGATTCGGCCACCGAGACGTCCCCGCTCGCGAGGGCCCCCGGGCGCCCACCTCCGGTCACCTCGACGGCCGGCCCCCCAGCCGGGGACCACCAGACCCCCGGCAGGGTCGTCGCGCGCTGGCCCAGCCAGGCCAGGCCCCCGCCGTGGTGGCAGAGCGAGGACGCGGCCACGCACGGCTGGTCCAGGGGGACGAGCCGACCGTCGGGCTCCATGACCCCCACGTGGTCGACCCCGAAGCGGCGCCACAGGCAGCCGAGGCGGCCGTCGGAGAGGTCGACCAGGGTGTGTTGGCCGAACGTCCACGCCGGACCCTGGAACTCGGCCTCGAGGTCGCTCAGCCGCTCGAGGTGGCCGCCCTCCATCCGCCAGGGCTGCCACCAGCCGGCGGCGTCGGCGACGAAGCACAAGGTGTCGGGCCCGGTCCAGACCGGCTGGTCGACCGAGGTCCCCCCGAGGACCCCGGGGGCGACCCGGACGGCGCCCGAGACGCCCCGGGGGCCGAGCTCCCCCACCCACAGTTCGGTGGCGTCCCAGGGCATGTCGGGGTGGTCCCAGAGCACCCAGGCCAGGCGGCGGCGGTCGGGCGACACGGCGATCGAGCCGTAAAAGTCCCGTCCGGAGCACAACGTGGTCTCGACCGGGTCCTCGGCGGCCAGGCGCACGACGGAGCGGGCCGGGGGTCCCTCGCCCAACCGCTCGCGCACCGCCAGCACGCTGCGCCCCGAGAGCGCGACCAGCCCGCCGTGGCGCCATCGCTCCTGCTCGGGGTCCTCTGGCCCCTCGGCCCCCAGGGCGACCGTCTCTTCGCCGGGGACCGAGACAAGCACCCGCTGGGTCCGGTCGTCGACGAAGGCGAAGGCGCCGTCGGCGCCATGGAGGAGGCACCAGGCTCCACCGCCGTACTCGTGCACCCGGGAGCGCACCGAGGTCCCCTCGGGCGACACGACCTCGGGCGGCGATCCCGGCCGGGCCCGCACGAGCACGCTCCGACCACCCTCGGTCGGCCGGGCCTCGAGCCACCACAGCGAGGTGCCGTCGGACACGAGCGCCGAGCGCGAGAGGCGTCCGGCGGCGACGTCGGCCGCCGACAGCGGCGAGGGCCAGGTGCCATAGGGCGAGGTCGGGGGCACTCCGGGCGCACCGTAGCCCTTCTAGAGTGGCTCGGATGGGCGTTCGGGCGTTCGTGGTGCGACGAGACGGCGAGGACCTGCGGTGCGCGGTCGAGGACCTGGCCCAAGACGAGCTCGGAAACGACCCGGTCGTCATCGACGTCGAGTGGTCGGCCCTCAACTTCAAGGACTCGATGGTGGTGCAGCCGGGCAACCGGGTGGCCCGCCGCTTCCCGCTCGTGCCCGGCGTCGACCTGGCCGGCACGGTGACCGAGAGCGCCGACCCCGGGCTGGCGGCCGGCACTGCCGTCGTCGTCCACGGCTACGACCTCGGGGTCGCCCACCACGGGGGGTTCGCCACCCGGGCCCGGGTGCCCGAGGGCTGGGTGGTGCCGCTGCCCGAGGGTGTGAGCACCCGTCAGGCGGCCACGGTCGGGACGGCCGGCTTCACCGCGGCCCTCTCGCTGCGGGGGCTGGAGCGCAACGGGCTGTCGCCCGCCGACGGGCCGGTTTTGGTCACCGGCGCGACCGGCGGGGTGGGCAGCATGGCGGTGTCGCTGCTCGCCTCCCGGGGCTACGAGGTGGTGGCCTCGACCGGCAAGTCGGCCGAGCACCCCTACCTGCTGGCGCTTGGGGCCGCCTCGGTGATCGGACGCGACGACGTGGCCGGCGGCCCCGGCCGGGTGCTCGGGGCCGAGCGCTGGGCGGCGGCGGTCGACTGCGTGGGCGGCCCGACGCTCTCGGCCGTGCTGCGCTCGGTCCGCTACGGCGGGGCGGTTGCCGCCTCGGGGTTGACCGGTGGCGCCGAGTTCACCTCGACCGTGTACCCCTTCATCGTCCGCGGCATCACCCTGGTCGGCGTCGACTCGGTGCTCACGCCCATCGCCGAGCGCCGGGCCGTCTGGGCCACGGTAGCCTCGGACTTCCCGGCGGCACGGGTCGAGGCGATGGTCGAACGCGAGATCGGGTTGGAGGGGATCAGCACGGCGCTCGACGACCTGGCGCGCTCGGCGGTCCGAGGCAAGGTCCTCGTCCGACCGGACCCTTAGGCGCCGGCGCGCCCGGCGAAGGGACCGGCCCGCCGATGGCGGGCCCCGCTCAGGTGGCGAAGTCCTCCGGCTTGATCTCCTTCAAGAACTCGTGGAACTGGCCGATCAACTCCTCGGGCGGCGGTTCCTCGTCGTCCTCGTCGTCGATGCTCTCGGGGGCGAGCACGATGCCCTCGGCGTCCATCAGCTCGTCGGAGACGAACAGCGGGCTCCCGGTCCGGACGGCCACCGCGACCGCGTCGGAGGGCCGGCTCGACACCACGGTGACGTCGTTGCCGCGTCGCAACCGGAGCTCGGCGTAGTAGGTGGAGTTCTGCAGCTCGGTGATCACCACGCGCTCGATCTCGACGTCGAGGGACATGAGGACGTCGCGCAAGAGGTCGTGGGTCATGGGGCGCGGCATCGTGACCCCCTGGAGGGCGTACGCGATCGACGCGGCCTCGGGGGTGCCGATGAAGATCGGCAGGGTGCGTCCTTCGCCGTCGGTCTCCTGCAGGAGGAGCACCGGGGTGTTGGACTGCAAGTCGACTCTGACTGCCCTCAGTCGCACCTCGACCATGCACGCAATGTAGCGCTCGGGCCTTTGCCGTCGCCCGTCGGAGTTGTCGGCGAACGCGGCCCTGGTGGTCGTGGTGCTAGCCGCCCAGGTGGTGCCGCAAGGCCCGTCTGAGCAGGCCGGCACGCAGGCTCTGGCCGAGACGCGACAGCTCGGCGGCCGTCTCCACCGCCCGCAGCCTCGCCTCGGGGTTGCGCTGCCTGAGCAGGGGCGTCACCACTTGTTCGATCAGCCCGAGCTCCCGGTCCACGGCGTTTCGGAAGAGCCGCAGGTGGCGGGGCTCGATGCCGAAACGGCCGAAGTCGGCGACCAGCCGGGCCACGGCCAGGCCCTCCTCGTCGTAGTAGAGGGCACCCCCCACGACCAGGGGCTCGATCAGCCCGAACCCCTCGATGGCGGCCACCTCGGTCGCCCCGAGACCGCTCGCGGCGCACAACTCATCGAGGGTGAGGTTGGCCCCCCCGGCCCCCGAGGGAGCCGCCTCGGCGCGCCGAGGGGCCGGGGCGGCCGGCTCGGGCTCGACGGCCGGAGCCGGGGGCTCGGCCCTGGCCGAGGCCGGCTGGGCGCTCGACCGGGGCGTCGTCACGTTGGTGGCCCGGACGTCGCGACCGAGCGCCGCGGTCTTCGGACGCCAGTCGTCGTCCCGCTCGGCATCGTGGGTGCCGACCGGAGGAGCCGCCGCGACGACACCGTCCTCGCTGCGCTCCTCCTCGGGCAAGCTCGACGGCTCGGGCCCGTCCGGTTCGAAGGCGTTCGTGTCGTCCTCGAGCACCGGTAATGCATCCTCGGCCTCTTCCTCGCCCATGTCGTCGAGGTCCGCCGGCCCGTCCAGGTCGTCGAGGTCCGAGATGTCCCCGCCGTTGGAGGCGAGCCGGTCCCGGATGACCTTGAGCGGCAGGAAGTGCTCACGCTGCTGGCGCAGGACCCAGCGGAGGCGGTCCACGTCGTGCTCGTAGAACTTGCGGTAGCCCGACGGCGAGCGTTCCGGATCGACCAGCCCCTGGCTCTCCAGGAACCGGATCTTCGAGATGGTGATGTCGGGAAACTCCTGGCGCAACAGACTGAGGACGTCGCCGATCGACAGGTAGGTGCGGGTGCTCACTCGTCCCCCGCCACCAGGTAGACGAGCTTGAACTTGCCGATCTGGACCTCGTCACCGCCGACGAGGCGCTGTTCTTCGATCCGCTCCCGGTTGACGTAGGTGCCGTTCAACGAGCCGTCGTCTCGGATCACCACCGAGCCGTCGTCCCGCCGCTCGAGCTCGGCGTGGCGACGCGACACCGTGATGTCGTCGAGGAAGATGTCGCTGTCGGGGTGCCTTCCTGCCCTGGTCAAAGGCTTGTCGAGCGGGTAGCGGGTGCCGACGCTCGGGCCCCGCTTCACGACGAGGACGCCCTGACCCCGCGGGACCTCGACCAGGGTGACGGTCGGTTCCTCGTCGGGCGACTCACCGTGCTCGTCGACCGGCTGCAGCGTGATGGTGGTCTCGGACGCGTCGTGCTGGAGGGCGGTGCCACAGGACGAGCAGAAATTCACCCCCGAGGGGTTCCGGTGCCCGCAGTTGTGGCAGAACACCCCCAGTACGGTAGTCGGTTCTCCGATCCCGGTCTCTGGTCCGATCGGGCGACCTCGGCGCCGCTCGGCCAGCGCGGCGGCGGGGCTCACGACTCGATGAGCTGGCGGTAGGCGGCCGCGTCCAAGAGACGGTCGATCGAGGCGGGGTCGGAGAGCTCGAGCTCGCAGATCCACCCCTCGCCGTAGGGGTCCTCGTTCAGCCGTTCCGGCGCGTCGGAGAGCGCCGTGTTCACCTCGACCACTTGTCCGCTGACTGGCGCGTAGAGCTCCGACACCGACTTGGTCGACTCGACCTCGCCCAGCTGCGCGCCGGCCTCCACGACCGTGCCCACCTCGGGCAGGTCGACGAAGACGACGTCGCCCAGCGCGTCCTGGGCGTAATCAGTGATGCCGACCCGGACGCGCGAGCCGTCGAGGCGGGCCCATTCGTGGTCGTTCGAGTAGCGCAGTTCGTCGGGCACCATCACGGCGAGCGACCCTACCGGAGATGCCCGGACCGCTTCACGGCCGGTGCTCAGGCCGTGGTGCCGGCGATCAACCCCTCGATCACCCCCACGTACTCGGCCGCCCGGGCCTCGGCCCCTTGCCGGCTCGCCCCCTCGGCCCAGACGTGGGTGACCGGATGCTCGGGGTCCGGCAGCACCAGGGCCCAGCCGTCGGGCTCGACCACCTTGATCCCGTCTACGAGGACCGTCTTGCGGTCCGACACCGCCTCGACCAGGCTCCGCATGACCAGGCCCTTGGACTCCCAGGCGGTCGGCACGGTCTGATGGGTGACGTGGGCGCTCGGGAGCGAGGCCACCAGCTTGGACAACGGCTCCCCCCGGCGGGCCAGCAGGTCGACCAGCATCACCACCGTGGCGGTGGCGTCGTAGGCCGGGAGGAAACGGGGCCAGATGAAGCCGCCCGACTGGCTGGCGGCGAAGACCACGCCGGGCCGGGCGGCGAGCTCCATGAGATTGGCCGAGGAGAGCTTGGCGTAGGTGATGGCGGCGCCGGCCTCCTCGCAGATCCTCGCCGCCGCGTCGGGCACCGACACCGGCAGGACCACTCGCGCGTTGGGCTCGGTCGCGCACACCAACTGGAGCAGCACGAGGAGCGCCTGGTCGTCGCTCAGCACCGCCCCCTGGTCGTCGACGATGGTGAGGTGCTCCCCGTCGGCGTCGACCACCGCACCGAGCTGGCTGCCCGAGGCTCGCACCAGCTCGGCCACCCGCAGGGCGTTGGCGTTCCGGTCGACCGAGATCATGCCGGCGGTGTGGGCGAAGGGATTCACCACCAACACATCGGCGTCGATCTTCGCCAACACGTTGGGCATCACGAAACTGGCCGAGCCGTAGGACAGGTCGAGCACCAGCTTCACCCCCGGCGCCCGCACGTCTTGATGCGGGACCGAGGCGATCAGGTCGGCCGTGTACTGCTCGACGGCGCGCGCCGGAAAGTCGATGTCACCGATCTCGGGGGCGAGCACCCGACGGAACTCCTCCCGGTAGTACATCCGCTCGATCTTGCGCTGGGTGTTCTCGTCAATGTCGAGGCCCTCGGCGTCGAAGAACCGGATCACCACCGACTGGGGGTCATCCGCGGCCAGGCGGACCGTCAACCCGCCCCGGCTCGGGGTGTTGCGGATGTGGTGGCGCACCACCGGCACGGTGGCCACCTCGAGGTCGCCCACGTTCACCCCGGCCGCGTTGGCGCCGACCATCACGGCCCGCTTGAGCATTCGGGCCGTCCTCGAGGTGTCGCGCGACGCGGTGATCGACGCCCCCCGACCGAGCGTGGACACCCAGGCCATCGACAGGCGGACCGCGAGTTCGGGGTGGATGTCGACGTTGGCGATACCCCGGACCCCGTCGCGTCCGAACAATGACCGCGAGCCCCGCGACTCCCAGACGATCGACGAGTTCACGAGGGCCCCGGCCTCGACCACCTTGAACGGGTACACCTTCACCCCGGCCCGGACCTCGGCCCCGGCCCCGATGCGGCAGTTCTCCCCGAGCACCGCTCCGGGTTCGCAGCGCGCGTGCTCCCGCAGGTCACAGGCCCGGGCGACCGCCGCCCCTTCGACCCGAGCCCCGGACCCGACGTAGCAGTTGTCGCCGAGGACCGAGTGGCGGATTTCGGCGACGTCGGCGATCCGGACGTTGTCGCCCAGGGTCGCGTACTGGCCGACGATCGCGCCCGGGCCGACCGAGCAGTTGTCCCCGATGATGGCCGGCCCCTCCACCATGGCGCTCGGGTCGATGGTCGAGCCCTTCCCGAGCCACACCCCCGGCCGGAGCTGAAAGCCGTCCACCTCGACGAGGACCCGGCGGTCCAAAACGTCGTTGTGGGCCCTCAGGTACGCCTCGGTCGTCCCGACGTCCTCCCAGTACCCCTTGGAGATGCAGCCGTAGATCGGCTTTTTCGCTGCCAATACCGCCGGGAAGACCTCCCCGGAGAAGTCCGAGGCGCCCTCGGCCGGGATGAAGTCGAAGATCTCCGGCTCCAGCACGTAGATGCCGGTGTTGATGGTGTCGCTGAACACCTGGCCCCAGGACGGCTTCTCCAAGAACCGCTCGACCGACCCGTCGTCCCTCGTGATGACGATGCCGAACTCGAGCGGGTTGGGGACCGAGTGCAGGCCCAGGGTGGCGAGGGCACCCCGTTGCTCGTGGAAGGCGACGATCGCTCCCAGGTCGACGTCGGTCAACACGTCGCCCGAGATCACGAGGAACCGCTCGTCGAGCTCGTCACGGGCGTTCAACACCGACCCCGCCGTGCCGAGAGGTGTCTCCTCGGTGGCGTAGACCATCCGCACCCCGAGTTCCGAGCCGTCGCCGAAGTAGGAACGAACGGCGTTGGCCATGAAGGCCACGGTCACGACGATCTCCTCAAAGCCGTGCCGACGCAGGAGGAGGACCACGTGCTCCATGAGCGGGCGATTGGCCATGGGCAGCATCGGTTTCGGTTGATTCGAGGTCAGCGGCCGCAGACGGGTCCCCTCGCCACCGGCCATGATCACCGCCTTCACGCCGACACCCCCGTGCGCTCGTCTTGCCGGGATCCTTGCCCGAGGCGCCCGGCCCGCAACGCCGATTTGGCCGGGCCGAGGTAGGCGGCCACAGCGACCCAGGCGAGGGTGAGGCCGGCCCCGCCGGCCACCCAGGCGAAGGTCCGCATCCCCTCCTGCCACGACGTCGTGCCGTGACCGATCAGGAAGGACGGGTACGCGAACATCAGGCCGAAGGTGCCGGCCTTGCCGACCCACAGCACGTCGATGCGCGCCGCACCGAGCGCCGCCAGGACCAGGACCACGCCGCCAACGAGCGCCTCTCGGCTGAGGGTGAGCACCCCGAACCACACCGGGACCGCCCCGTGGACGATGATCACGATGACCGCCGTGCCAACGAGGAGCCGGTCGGCCAGCGGGTCCAGCACCTTGCCCAGGTTCGAGACCTGGTGGAAGCGGCGGGCCACGAAGCCGTCGATCCAGTCGGTGGCGCCGAGGACCGCGAGCAGGATGGCGGCGGGACCCTGGTCGCCGGCGCCGAAGACCAGCCAGACGAAGACCGGCAGGCACGCCAGCCGGACCATCGTGATGAGGTTGGGGACGGTGAGGATCCCGCTTTTGTCGTTGGCACCGCCGAGCTCGGTGCCGACCGACGTGGACCCCACGACCCGATTCTACGATCGACGGCCTCGGCCGGCCCGGAAGACACCTCGGCGGTCATGACCTGCGACCCCGCTGTGTCAGCATGGGAGGCCATGCCTCGCTTCGCCCCCTTCCGCGGGCTCCGCTACGACCCCTCCGTGGTCCCCCCGGCCCAGGCCATCGCCCCTCCCTACGACGTCATCGAGCCGGCAGAGCGGGTGCGCCTGGCCACCCGGTCCTCGTTCAACTCGGTCCACCTCGAGCTCCCCGAGGCGGACCTGCGGGCCGGAATCGACCGCTACCAGGTCGCCGCCAAGCTGTTGACGGTGTGGCGCGGCGAGGGGGTCCTCCTCTTGGACAAAGAGCCCGCCTTCTACCTCTACCGGATGACCGCCGAGGGCCGCTCCACCCTCGGGGTCATCGGCGCTCTCGGCCTGCCCGCCGAGGGCGAAGAGGGGCAGGTCCTGCCGCACGAGGAGACCCTGCCCAAGGCGCGCACCGACCGCCTCGATCTGCTGCGGGCAACCCGGGCCAACCTCTCGCCCATCTGGGGCCTCTCGCTCGCCACCGGACTGTCCGAGGTGCTGGAACCGACGGGCGACCCCGAGATCGAGGTCCATGACGACGACGGGGTCCGCCACGAACTCTGGGTGGTCGGGACCTCCCGGGCGAAGGCGATCGGCGGGGCAGTCGGTGCCGAGCCGGTGGTGATCGCCGACGGGCACCACCGCTACGAGACCGCCCGCGCCTACCAGCGCGAGGTCCGGGCCGAACGGGGCGACGCGCCCGGCGATCAAGACTGGGTGATGGCCCTGGTCGTCGAGCTGTCCGACGAGCAGCTCTCGGTCCGGCCCATCCACCGGGTGGTGAGCGGCCTCGCCGACCCCGACGACCTCATCAAGGCGTTCGGACAGTGGTTCGACCTGGTCCGCGC
The DNA here is from genome assembly GCA_021791895.1 of Actinomycetes bacterium. Classification (GTDB taxonomy): domain Bacteria; phylum Actinomycetota; class Acidimicrobiia; order Acidimicrobiales; family RAAP-2; genus Palsa-461. Next base: position 45,230 of record JAJYVS010000021.1, read on the forward strand.
CGGCGAGGGAAGCGACCGGGTGGTCGGTGCACTCGGGGAGGCCGGGTCACTGGCCGTGGTGAGCGCCGGGGGCGCCTGGCTGCTTACCCCCCGACCCGAGGCCTACGAGGCCGCCCGCAGCGACCTCGACTCGAGCCTGGTGGCGCTGGCGCTCGAGGGGGTCCCGGGGGCCCAGACCTCCCACCGTCACAGCTGGCAGGAGGCGATGGCCTCGGTCAAGAACGGCGACGCGCAGGTGGCGGTCCTGCTGCGGGCGCCGACGGTCGACCAGATCTCGACCTGGGCCCACGAACGGCGGCGCATGCCGCCGAAGACGACCTACTTCAGCCCCAAGCCGCGCACCGGGATGGTGATCCGCCCGCTCGGGACTTGAATCCCGCTACTCGATCGTCCAGGTCGAACCGGAGCGGAGCAGCGCTTCGAGGTCCCCAGCACCCGCTCGCTCCTGGGCCCGGACGATCTGGCGGGACATCTCCTCGCCGTACTCGGGACGCTCGACCGCCCGGAACACGCCGATCGGCGTCGGCTCGTGGGGGCCCGAAGCCAGTCGGGACAGGGCGAAGGCGAGGCCGGGGTCCGCCCGCACCTCGTCGTGGACCACCAACGCGTCCTCGCCGACCTCGGCCACATCCACGATCTCGAGGTGGCCGTCGCTGCGCTGCACGACCCCCCGCTCAAGGTCGGCGCCGAAGCGGATGGGCTCCCCGTGGACCAGCGGGATCAGCATCGATGCGCGGGCGTCCCGGGCGGTGATCTTCTCGAACGCTCCGTCGTTGAAGACGTTGCAGTTCTGGTACACCTCGACGAACGCGGCCCCCTTGTGGTCGTGGGCGCGACGGAAGGTCTCCTGCATGTGCCCGCGGTCCATGTCGTGGGTCC
>JAJYVS010000058.1 GCA_021791895.1 Actinomycetes bacterium
GGTGGCCGAGAGCTTCTTCGCCACCATCAAGCGCGAGCTGATCGACACCCGTGCGTGGCCAACGCGGGCGGGACTTCACGTGGCCATCTTCGACTACATCGAGGGCTGGTACAACACCCGCCGACTGCACAGCTCACTCGGCTACCGGAGCCCCGCTGCGTACGAAGCACACATCCACCACAACGCCGTCCATCAGGCGGCATGATCAACACAACCAACCTGTCCGTCTAAGCGTGCCAACTCCAGCTGCACGGATACTGCGGCCAAGTCCCGCCAGCTGAGTACGAAGCGGCGTTCTACGCTGGCAACGATCCTGCCCCGTTGGGGCTTGGAAACAAATAGCCGGGGCCTCCATCAGACCCAGGGTGGTTCAAGGTAATGCGGCGCGAAGTGGCGGATGAGGGAAATGGGCTATCTCCGTAAAGGTTTGTTCCTTGGGACTGGTGGCATGTCCCGAGTCATCGGGATCCGGACGAACTCTAAGAAGGAGCGCACCGCCAAGGCGACGGAGAAGCAGTTCCGTCTTCAGCGGAAGATGGCCAACCCACCCCGGGCCCGAGCTGTGGCAGTCCGACAGGATCCGTCGCTCAGGACAACCACCTTTGCAGAAGAGAAGGAACGTCAGAAGGAACGTATCGCAGCGAAGGCTGACGAAGAGCTTCGCGTTCTACGCGAACAGATGGAAACGGCCTTCGGGGGGAACTCGAAGGATTCTCTTGTAGCGCCCAGCGCCTTCGTCGCGGACGAGCTCTCGAAGCTTGCAGACCTTCGCGATCGCGGAGTCCTTACCGATGAGGAGTTCGCGGCGCAAAAGGCGAAACTGCTCGGATGAGGGACCACGTCGGCGGTATGCCCACTTAGGGGACGGCGATGAAGACATACGGCTGGTGGCGAGAACGAGCTGGCATCAATCGCGCCTACCTGTCGCACATCGAGGCTGGCCGCAAGGAGCCATCGCCGGAGGTGGCCAAGAAGCTGGCCGATCCCCTGAAGGTGCGTCTGACCGCCATCCTCGCCGACCCCGTGGATGCCCCGTCAACGCCTCCCAGCGTTCCCAGCGCGCCCGCGTCGCCGCCTTGGCGATGCACGCACAGGGACGGACGAACACCGCGCCGGCCCGCGCCGCCTTCGACGCCAAGTTCGTCGACCAGGTGGACCCGGAGCGCACCCTCCCCATCGCCGAACGCCAGCGGCGGGTGACGGCCGCTCGGCGTGCCTATTTCGCGCGTCTCGCGCTGGCCAGTTCGCGGGCACGGTCCAAGTGACTGTCGCGGACCTGCTTCCGGTGGCGCCAGGCGACCTTTCCATCCAGAGCGACCCGGTCGCCTACATGGCTCTCGTGTTGAACCGGGCGAAGGGCTGGTTGGACGAGGCCCAGAACGTCGACACGGCACGCGAGGCTAAGGCCATCGCGGTGGGTTACGAGGCGGTGATCCACGAGAAGGAACTCGCGTTCGACGCCCAACTGGCCGCGACCCGAGATCGTGCGCCGTTGCGAGCGCCGCATCGGGCAGCTGGCCCGAGTAGGACAGGGCCGTGGCGATTTTGCCGGTAGAGGAAATCGTCCCCGCGGGGACGATTGCACGCCGGGATCACTACGAACGTCAGTTAGGAAGTGTGCAGTCTCCTGATACTGCAGAATTGTCATATCCAGCTGCGCCGGGGCCAGCGGGCACCCCCCCACCGATGTCGTGGGCCGTGCCAGTCTTGCCCAGATCGCCAAAGTTCCCGTTGACGTTCGCAAAGGCACCATGGCACGCCCCGCTCGAACTTGGCGCCGCTGAAGCCTGCGAAGCACTAAGCGCGATAGCGGGGGCGGCGACCGCCGATGACGACAGGGCTAGAGAGATGACGAGTTTCTTGACTCTTCCCATCTGGGCACTCCTCCTCCTTGGGGCCCACTGAGCCGCTGCGGCTCGCCTTCCGCTCTGTGCGTTGTGATGGTCCATGAGCTGGGCCCAACCTCACAGAGTATGCTCGCTGCCCCTTGGTCACAACTCCGGTCACAGACTCCCCAAAATGAGCCCGGACGGACCGTCATGGCCAAGGGTAGGAACCAGCAGTCATATCGGACTTGACCTGCGGAAACCGGACTAGCCCGGATTGGCCATCATGAGCCCGACGGGAGTTCGAGTCCCGCTCCGGGCACGACACAGGTCCTGGTGGCAAGGACGCTGGTGGGTCGAGATCAAGCCCGTGGTCACGGGCCGATCAGACTCCGCTCGTGGTCGTGTCGGAGAGCGCAGACCTCGAGCAGAGACGTCGCAGGGTTCGGAGAGCATTCGAGAGTGGCGAACTTGACGGACTTTCTGGTGAAGACGTCCTGGCCGCACGGACAGGTAGCGCTTGCCCCGAAGGAGGGTATCGGGCAAACCTCCGGGTGAAGGCGTTCAAACGTGCCAAGGAGTGGTTCCTGATTTCCCAGGGGCAAGACCCCCTCGAACCGTTCGGTGGGACAGTTCGAGGGCATGAGCGTGGCATGGCCTGGACGACCGACCGGTCGTGGGCATCTGACTTCGCCCGGGGTCGCCTGCCTCGTCACGACCCGGCGTCCGGCGCCGAGCTGCCGTCGGTCGCAGACGAGTACCGGACCGAGGTCGACAGGGCTGTCTTCCTCTGTGAAGGCGAGGAGAATCCTTTCCTTTCGGATCGCCACCACGAGAGGGTCGTGATCGTAGATCCCCGCCTACTCCGAGCAGTTGCGTGCATCGAAAGGTTGCACCCCGGAGCGGAAACGAGACCCCCGACCGAAGACTGTCTGGCCGTCGCGACGTGCCCTTGGTCGATTCAAAGATGAGCCCTTCGGCCGTGGCGGCCATGGCGCTCGCGGCCTGCGAACCAGGCTGCTCTTGCCAAGGTGGCCGTAGCGGTCCATGGTGAAGGAACTCGACCCATGGCCCGCCGCGACTGGCCATCAAGAGAGCCGGCGCCCCGCCACGGTCAGATGTGCGACGTGGGTGTGACGGAACTTCCTAGCGAACCAGGCTGCTCTTGCCAACCAGGCTTTGCCTCATTGCTCTCGGCGTCATCATCAGGTCGAGCCGGTGCAGCGCCCACGCCCCCGGGATCCTGGACGCCCTAGCAACCTCTCGGGGCCAGTCCGCTCGAGGATGCGACGGCCGGAAGATGCGGTCACCTGTCCAGCCGAGGCCGGCGACGAGGAACCCGACGAGCGACAAGGCGAGGGCCGCGGCAAGGATGAGGAGCCGGAGCTCGAGCCCGATCAGCCAGACCAGGAACCAGCCGAAGGCGAGGCAAGCTCCGAGGAACCACAGCACCACCGCGATTCATACACCCGGGTAGCGACCCCGGCGAAGGGTGTGGTCTCAGACTCCGCAAAATGAGCCTCGACGGGCCGTCACCAAGGGGAGGAGCTGGCAACAGCGCTGGACCTGACCTGCGGAAAACCGGATTAGCCCGGATGAGCCCGATGAGCGTTCGCGGCACGCTCCGGGCAACAGCGGACAACCACCGGAGGACCCGCATCGCGACCCTGGTCGCCCGAGCCCGGTCGTCTCGCATCGTCAAGGTCCGGGTTTGACGGCTTGGACCACCCACAGCCGGTGCCGCCCCGCCTCACGACGTTCGGTCTGCACATCGGTGAAGCCAGCCCCCAGGCACAAGTCGGCGAAGGTGGCCGCCTGTTCGTCGGTCCACCCATGGCTGGCCAACCCGGTGGCGCCCGGACGTGTGCGTCGCTCCGCCACCAACAGGCGGCCACCCGGAGCGAGCGCCCGACCGGCCTCGGCCAACCCGGTATCCAGATCTGACCAGTGATGAACGGTCGCGATCGACCAGAGCACGGTCGCCGCCCCCTCGGGCACCGGCAGTGCTTCGGCCGTACCTTCGAGCCAAGCGACCCCGGGCCGACGGGTTAGGGTCCGCGCCAGGCCGAGCATGACCGGCGCCGGGTCGACACCGGTCACGCGGGCGCCGCGGCTGGCGGCTTGGCGGACCGCTCCCCCCGGTCCGCACCCCACGTCGACCACCCGATCCTCGCGACCGACCCCGGTGAGCTCACAAGCCAATCGAGAAAGGGCACCGCGGCCGAGCAGCATGGTGAGTCCCGCCACCACGCCTCCGACTCCGGCAAAGCCTGGGTGGCGAGCGTGATGGTTCGGGACGACGGGACCTGCCCCGGCAGGGACATCCCCTGATCCAGAGGACGAAGCAACCATGTGCGGATGATGGCACCCGACCCGGGGCCTTCGTCAACAGGGTTCGTACGGTCGTGTTCCCTCCGCCAGCCGACCGCGAAGACCGACGACGAAGAAGAGGAGCGGCCGCGCCGCTAGGCGGCCAGACGCAACAGGGCGTCGCGCTCCACCCCGATGCCGTCACGGAGGCGCAACGCGGCCATGACCGGGACCCAAGCGGCGACGTCGGCCGGCGTCGTGGAGGGCTCCTTGGCCAGGGCGCTCTTCAGATGGAGGCGGGTGTAGAGGCGACGCGCCAACGCGACCAGGGTTCGTTCCACCACGCTGACCTCACCGGGCGACGCCACCGAGAGAATGATCGTGGTCATGGCGAGGTCCGCGGCCGGCGGCCCGGCCACCGCGTTCGGCCAGTCGATGAGCACCGGGCCGTCCGGGCCGAGGAGCACGTTGCCGGGATGGAAGTCCCCGTGCAAGAGCCGATCCCCCTCGACGAGGTGCACCAGGCGGGCGGCCGCCCGTTCCTGGAGCGCCTCGGGGATGGCGGGGTCGGTCAGGAGACCGGGCGCCACCTCGACGGGGCGGGGCACCCCGTCCGGAGCGCGCACCCGGTGGAGGTCGGCCTGCAGGGCGCCGGTCATCTTGGCGAGCCGGGGCAGCTCCCACGGCCTGGCGGCGAACCGGCTGAACGCATCACCCCCGTCGACACGCTCGAGGACCATGGCGGCCCGTCCGTCCACTTCGAGCAGGTCGTACACCCTCGGGACCGGGAAGCCGGCGTCCCGGGCAGCTTGCATCGCGACCCGCTCGGCATCGAAACCCTCGCCCACGCCCTGGCGCCGCGCGACCCGTAGCACCCGACCGGGCTCGCCCTCGAAGACCTCGCACTCCTCCCCGGCGCCGATCGGGCGACCGAGCGTCGACATGGGGCACGAGGCTAGCCCCGATGCGCCGAGCGACCCCGGGGCCGATGGCCCGAGACCATTGGCTCAGGGCGCCGGGCTTCGACCGCGGCGCCCGCCGAACGGTCCGCGGCCACCTCGTCGGGACCGGAAGATCGCCCCCACGATGACGAAGGGCACCGCCAAATACCACGGCGCAGTGGAATGAACCGCCAGAAGCAGGGTCGGCACCGGGCAATGCGACGGATTCGGCCCCGCCGTCGCCGCTGGCCCTCAGGTGTCGGCGGTGCGATCGGGCGATGCGACCGAGAACCGGCGGTGACGGAGGACCGGCAGCGCCGCCCGGGCCGCCTCGAGCCGTCCGGCGTCCAGTTCGGCGCAGATGGCCTCGGGGCGCGCCCCGCCCTCGTCGTCACCGAGCGACGCCAGCACGACACCGAAGGGGTCGACGATCCTCGAGTGCCCGGTGTAGGTGGGCCGGGGCTGGGCCGCGGCCAGCACATAGGCGGTGTTCTCGATCGCCCTGGCGCCGATGAGGGTGGTCCAGTGCGAGAGCTTGTGCTCACCGGCGACCCAGGCGGCCGGGACCGCGAGGACGGTCGCACCGGCGTCGACGGCGGCACGGGCGGACTCGGGGAACCGCAGGTCGTAGCAGGTGATCACCCCGAGCCGTAGGTCCTCCACCGCCACCACCGGGGCGTTGGCGGTCCCGGGCTCACCCGGGTGGACCCGGTCCGACTCGCACCACCCGAGGGCGTCGTAGAGGTGGACCTTGCGGTAGTGGCCGACGAGGCCAGCCGGCGACACGACCACGACCGTGTTGAAGACCCGGCGCTCCCCGGCGACCGGTTCGAAGGTGCCCGCCACCACGGTCGTCCCGGTCTCCTCGGCCACCGCGCCCAGCGCCACGACGAACGGGCCGTCGAGCGGCTCGGCCAGTTCGGCCAGGTCAGTCCGGGAATTCCCGAACCCGCACATGGTCGCCTCGGGGAGGACCACGAGCCCGGCCCCGGCCCCGGCGGCCGTGCGCACCGCCTCGGTCGCCCCCCGCCGGTTGGCCACCCGGTCGAGCCCGCTGGCCAGCTGGACGACGGCCGCTTTCACCGTTCCGACGCTACCAACGGCGCGTTCGGGCCCGACCCGGACCTGCGGAGCGCAGAGGCTCCGTGACAGAATTGCCCCGGCGGTTCCCAGGTCCGACCGGCTCGGGCGAGGACCCATGATCGGGCCGACCAAGGGAGTGCGGGTGCTCGTCTTCACGTTCCCCGGGCAGGGATCCCAGCGATCCGGGATGGGCGCGCCATGGGTCGACCACCCCTCCTTCGAGCTGGTCGCCGAAGCCTCGAGCTCGGCCGGCCGGGACCTCGCCCGGCTGGTGCTGGACGCGCCGATGGAGGAGCTGACCCACACCGCCAACGCCCAACTGGCCACGTTCGTCATGAGCCTGGTCGTGCTTGACGCGGTGGAGCGCTTGGGCGTCTCCCCCGGCGCGTGCGCCGGCCACAGCCTCGGGGAATACACCGCGCTGGTGGCGAGCGGTGCCATGTCCTTCGAGGACGGCGTCGCCCTGGTGGTGGCGCGAGGCGACGCCATGGGGCGGGCCGGCGAGGACGCGCCGGGCACCATGGCGGCGCTCCTCGGGATCACCGACGACGACGCGGAGGTCGCGTGCCAGCGCGCCGAGGGCGACGTGTGGGTGGCCAACTACAACGCGCCCGGCCAGGTGGTGATCGCCGGGACGGTGGAGGCGGTCAAGACCGCGAGCGACCTGGCCAAGGAGCTCGGCGCCCGTCGCGTCCTCCCCATCCCCGTCTCGGGCGCCTTCCACACCACCTTGATGTCGGCAGCCCGGTCGACCCTTCGCAAGGCGCTCGGGGACGCTCTGTTCCGCTCCCCCGAGATCCCCGTCGTCGCCAACGTCGACGCCCGCATCCACGTCGACCCGACCGAGTGGCCCGGTCTCCTCTCGGCCCAGCTCTGTAGCCCGGTCCGCTGGCGCCAGTCGCTCGAGACCCTGGCCGGCCTCGGCGGCTCGGTGTTCGTCGAGCTCGGACCGGGTGGTGTCCTCTCCGGGCTGGCCCGGCGGTCGGTGCCCGACGTGGAGACGGTCTCGATCGCCGAGCCCGACGACCTCGACCGGCTGATCGACCTGATGGCCCGGCCCGAGGGCGGGGTCGAGGCCGCGCACCACGTGGGCGAGCACCTCTACATGTCCGAACGCATCGTCGTCAGCCCCTCGGGGGGCATCTTCTTCCCCGAGACCACCCTGTCGGCCCCCGGCACCGGGCTGCTCCCGGGTACCGCGCCGGCCGACGCGCCCCCGTCGGTGATCGCCGTCGGCGACCTCATCGGACGGGTGGGGACGGTCGAGGTGCGCACGCCGTTCTCCGGCGAGGTCGTTCGGTGGCAGGCCACCGCGGGCGAGCGGGTCCAGGAGGGCCAGGCGCTGCTCTGGCTCCGGGTCGCCGGCGACGGCCAGCCATGAGCGAGGAGGACCGCGAACCGGCCCCGGGCCGGTGCGTCCTCGTGACCGGCGGGTCGCGGGGCATCGGGGCGGCCTGCGTGTCGTGGTTCCTCGCCAACGGGGACCGGGTCGCCTACACCGCCCGCGGCCCCGCCGAGCGGGGGGACGGCTCGCTCGGCCTGGTGTGCGACGTGACCAAGCCCGAACAAATCGAGGCGGCCTTCGCCCAGGTGGAGGAGCGCCTCGGCCCCGTCGAGGTCCTCGTGTCCAACGCCGGGATCACCCGCGACACCCTCATCGCCCGGATGGGCGAGGAGGTCTGGGGCGAGGTGATCGACACCAACCTCACCGGCTCCTACCGGGTGGCCCGGCGGGCGGTGACCAAGATGCTCCGCCTGCACCGGGGACGGATCATCTTCATCTCCTCGGTGGGGGCCTTCGTCGGCCTCCCGGGCCAGGCCAACTACGCCGCCTCCAAGGCCGGTCTGGTCGGCATGGCGCGGGCCCTGGCGAGGGAGGTGGCCAGCCGGTCCATCACGGTCAACGTGGTGGCGCCGGGCCTGGTGGCCACCGATATGATCGAGGCGCTCGCCGCCGAGCGGGTCGAGCAGATGAAGGGCCTGGTCCCGCTGGGCAGGACCGCCACCGCCGAGGAGATCGCTGCGGCAGTGGGATTCCTCGCCTCCGACGGCGCCGGCTACATCACCGGTGCCGTCCTCCCCGTGGACGGCGGCATGGGCATGGGGCTGTGATCGACGAGCGCCCGACACGACAGCGGGCAAGGAGCGACTGAGACAGTGGACACCGACGCAGCGTTCGAGAAGTTCCAGCAGTGCGCGGTCGAGGTGCTGCAGGTCCCGGCGGAGAAGGTCACGAAGGGGGCCCGCTTCGCCGACGACCTCGACGCCGACAGCCTCGACCTGGTGGAGCTGGTGATGGCCCTGGAGGAGGCCTTCGACATCACCGTCGAAGAGACCGAGCTCGAGGACATCGAGACCGTCGGGCAGGCCTTCGACCTCATCAGCTCCAAGCTCTGATGCTGCTCGGCCGGACGCCGGACGGGCCGATCGTCGGTCGGTCGGTCGTGATCACCGGCCTCGGCGCGGTCACCTGCTGTGGAGTCGGGGTCGACGCCCTGTGGAACGAGCTCCTCCACCCCACCTTGTCCGGTGAACGGCGCGTGCCCGACTTCGACCCCTCGGTGTGGTTCGGCCCCAAAGAGGCGCGCCGGCTCGACCGGTTCGCCCAGATGAGCGTGGCCGCCGCCGAACTCGCCCGGCTCGACGCCGGGGCCCTCGACGAGGACCCCGACCGCACCGGGGTGATCTTCGCCACCGGCGTCGGCGGCTTCGAGACCCTGGCCGAGCAGGTGCTCGTGTGCGACCGCAAAGGACAGAACCGGGTCTCGCCCTTCCTCGTGCCGATGATGATGGCCAACGCCGGGGCGGCCAACATCTCCATGCGCTTCGGCTGGCACGGCCCGTCCGAGGCGATCTGCACCGCGTGTGCGGCCGGCACCCACGCGCTGACCGCGGCCGCCCGCCTGGTCGCCTCGGGCCGCTGCGACGTCGCGATCGGCGGGGGGTCCGAGGCCGCCATCCAGGAGGTGGCGATCGGCGCGTTCACCAACATGACCGCCCTCAGCACCTCGGGCGAGTCCCGGCCCTTCGACGTCCGCCGCGACGGCTTCGTCATCGCCGAGGGCGCGGCCGCGCTGGTGCTCGAGGCCAAGGACCGGGCGCTCGCCCGGGGGGCGCGCATCTACGCCGAGATCGCCGGGGGGGCGTCGACCGCCGACGCCCACCACATCACGGCCCCGGATCCCGAGGGGGCGGGGGCGGTGGCCTGCATGGAGCTGGCGCTCGAGGACGCGGGCATCGGACCGGCCGAGGTCGGCCACATCAACGCCCACGGCACGTCGACCCCGCTCAACGACCTGGCCGAGGCGCGGGCCATCGCCAAGGTCTTCGGCGAGCCCGGGCCCCCGGTGACCTCGACCAAGGGCCTCACCGGCCATGCCCTGGGCGCGGCCGGGGCCATCGAGGCGGTGGCCTCGGCCCTGACCATCTTCCACGCCACCATCCCCCCCACCGCTGGCCTCGAAGAGCTCGATCCAGAGATCGGCCTCGACGTGGTGGCCGGCGGCCCTCGCCCCTTCACCCCGGCCCCGGTGATCTCGAACTCCTTCGGCTTCGGCGGCCACAACGGCTGCCTGGTACTCGTCCCGGCCGGCTGACCGGGGCACCCCCGCCCCGCCTCAGGGGCCGAGCGCCGCCCGGAGCTCGGCCACGAATCGTCCGGCCCCCTCGGGCCCGGCGCCGTCGAGGAGCCGGCGCACCAACGCCGAGCCCACCGCCACGCCGTCGGCGGTCTCGCACGCCTGGCGGGCCTGGTCGGGGGTCGAGATCCCGATGCCGGCGCAGATCGGCAGGTCGGTCGCCCGGCGGGCCCGCTCGACCGTCCCCTTCACCTCCGCCCCGAGCTCGGCCCGCTCGCCGGTCACCCCCATCCGGGCCACGGCGTAGAGGAAGCCCCGGGCCCGGGCGGCCAACGCCCGCATCCGCTCGGGCGGGGTGGGGGGCGCGACCATGAGGACGGTCTCCACCCCGGCAGCGTCCGCGGCCTGCGCCCAGGGGTCGAGCTCCTCTAAGGAGAGGTCGGGGATCAGGGCGCCGGACACGCCCGCCGCCACCAGGTCGGCGGCGAAGCGGCGGTGCCCGGCCCGGAACACCAGGTTGTAGTAGGTCATGACCACCAATGGGACCCCGGCGTCGGCCCGCGCCAGCTCGTCGAGGACGCCGGCGACGGTCGTGCCCCGGCCGAGCGCGGCCAGCCCGGCGGCCTGGATGACCGGTCCGTCGATCATCGGGTCCGAGAACGGCAGGCCCACCTCGATGGCGTCGGCGCCCGCGGCCGCCACCGCCTGGAGGGTGGGCACCCAGTCCCCGGTCATGCCGGCCATGACGTAGGGGATGAGGAGCTTGGCCCCCTGGTCCCGGCGGGCCCGCAGCGTCGATTCGAGCGAACCCGCTCCGGCCCGGACCGGGGCACCGCTCACAAGGGGTCCTCGGCCAACAGCTCCCGCACCTGGGCCACGTCCTTGTCCCCCCGTCCCGACAGCTTGACGAGCACGCTCGAGCCG
>JAJYVS010000059.1 GCA_021791895.1 Actinomycetes bacterium
CAGCCGGTGGCCGTCGGTGCGCAGCGCGTCGGCCAGCATGAAGGCATCCGAGCGGTCGGACTTGTTGCCGGCCAGGCTGTAGCGGCTCCGCAGGCCCTTCACCACCCGCGACGGCACCACCACGACGACGATGCCGCTCTCGACCCACATCTCGACCACCGGCCCGTCGGGCCGTTCGATGGCCGCCCGTTCGACCCCGAGCGCTCGCAGGCGGTGTCGCAGCTCCTCGATCCCGGCCCGCTCATGGCCGATCTCGAACTCCTCGAGCACCGAACCGTCAGCGCCGATCACGCAGACGGCGTGGGTTCTCGTCGACCAATCGATGCCGGCCAGCGCCGGCATGTCATCATGCATGGGGTGCCTCCTGGTCCTTGCTGTGGGTGGGGAGGCACCTCCGGATTCCCGGAGTGTGTCGGCCCGATGCTTACTGATTGGCGCTCAATGGCGCGTTTCTCTATCGCCGGTCTGCATACCCTGGGCCACCGGAACCCGCAGAACTCAGCGTGGCCATCGAGTGGCGAGGCGCCGTGGCGATGGACCGGTGGGCACCAGAGGTGCACCAGGAGGATGACTCAGCCTGGTGTCTCCATGGTGGACCAGTAAGGTGCCGTCACCTCGGCGTCCCTGCCCGGTCCAGATGGACACCTGGGGCCGGGACGACCAAGCTGTGGGGGGTTGCCGCACCGACGACCCTCCGGAGACCTGATGGACCAGGCGCGCATCGGCATCCTGGTGGTGGCGTACAACGCCGCGTCCACGCTCGCCCAGGTGCTCGACCGCATCCCCGAGAGCGTCCGGCGGCGGGTCGCCGAGGTGCTGGTGTTCGACGACCACAGCCAGGACACGACCTACCTCGTCGGCCTGGGCTACAAGTCCCTGGTCCCCGACCTCCCCTTGACCGTGGTCCGCCACGAGCACAACCTCGGCTACGGCGGGAACCAGAAGGCCGGCTACCGCTGGGCGATCGACCACGGCCTCGACATCGTGGTCCTGCTCCACGGCGACGGCCAGTACGCGCCGGAGCGCCTGGAGGACCTGATCGGCCCGCTCGAGCGGGACGAGTGCGACGCCGTGCTCGGGTCGCGGATGCTCGAGCCGGGCATGGCCCGGCGCGGCGGGATGCCCCGGTACAAGTACCTCGGCAACCGCATCCTCACCCGGTTGGAGAACGCCCTGGTCGGGACGTCGTTCTCCGAGTGGCACTCGGGGTTCCGCGCCTACCGGGTGCCCTCGTTGGCCGAGATCCCCTTCGAGGGGAACTCCGACGGGTTCGACTTCGACACCGAGATCCTCATCCAGCTGGTCGAGTCGGGGCACCGTGTCGCCGAGGTGCCCATCCCCACCTACTACGGCGACGAGATCTGCTACGTGAACGGCCTGCGCTACGCCCGGGACGTCTCGCTCGACGCCCTCCGGTACCGGGCCCACAAGATGGGGCTGGGTTCGGGCGAGCTGGCCTTCGCCAGCGGCGCCTACGAGTGGAAGGAGGACCCCTTCACCTCCCACGGGGTCCTCGAGCGGTGGCTGGCCGAGACGCCGCCGGCCCGAGTGCTCGACCTCGGCTGTGCCGCCGGTGAGCTGGCCAAGCGGCTCGGCAAGCTGGGCCACCGGGTGACCGGGGTGGACGCCCCCGAGGTGGCCGCGGCGGCGGCCGAGCACGTCGCCGAGTTCGTCGCCGCCGACCTCGAGGCCGGCCTGCCCGAGGCGCTCGTTGGGCCTTTCGACGTGGTGGTGGTGGCCGACGTCCTCGAGCACCTGTCCCGGCCCGGGCCCCTCCTCGGGGCCCTAGCCGGGCGACTGGCGCCGGGCGGACGGGTGCTCGTGAGCGTGCCCAACTTCGCCCACTGGTACCCGCGGCTGCGCGTTGCGTCCGGCCGGTTCGACTACGACCGCCGGGGCATCCTCGACGCCGGCCACCTCCGCTTCTTCACTGGGGCCAGCTTCGAGCGCCTGGCCCGGCGCCACGGCTACCGGGTCGTGCGACGCACGAGCGTCGGGGTCCCCCTCGAGGTGACCCGGCGCGGTGCCCGGGTCGGGCGGGGCGGCACCGTCGCCCGGTGGGCCTCGACCCTGGACCGGGGCCTCGGGGTCCTCTGGCCCAACCTCTTCGCCTACCAGTACCTGTTCGAGCTGGTCCCGGCGGCGGCCGAGGACCGCTAGCCCCGGACCCGCTCCAGGCGGTCGAGCAGGTCCGCGCAGATCGGGGTGGTGACCAGGAGCCGACGCAGCCGGCCGGGGAACCGGGCGAGCGTCGGCCCCCCGAGCGGGTCGGTGCCGACGTCGAAGGTGGCGGTGGGCCGCACGAGGCGGGTGCCAAGGACCGACGCCCCGTCGAGATGGACGTCGACCGCCGGCAACCTGGCATCGAACACCACGTCGAGCAGGTAGGGACGTCCGGGGACGACCGAGATCGCCGGACCGTAGACCCAGTGCTGGCCGAACCCCTCGAAGAGGTAGGCGAACCGGATCCGTCCCGGCGCCAGCGGGTCGACCGCCAGGTAGTCGCCGTGCCCCCGGGTGCCGTTCGCGACGACCGGCCAAAGCGCCCCCGGACCCCGCGACGGGAAGACCGCCCGCAGGCGGAAGTGGCCGGCGGCCTCGGAGCGCTCGACCCCCGCCCACCTCGACCCGTTCGACTGGTAGAGGGCGACACAGTCGCCCACGATGGCGAGCGACCCCGGCGGCCCGGGGCGCCCGAGGGCGGCCACCTTGGTGACCTCGGGCCGCTCCCCCCCGAACAGATCCGCGTCGATGCGCTGCTGGAAGGCCACGAACCCCTGGCGCATGGCGATGGGCACCGAGGGGCGGAGCTGGCGCTGGTAAAGGAGGGCCAGGCCGACGTTCACCCAAATCCCGAACAGGGCGAGCGCGACGAGGACCCCAGCGGCGAGCCGGCGGCGCCACCGGGCCCAGCCGGCCCACCGGGACCGGGCGAGGGACAGGCCGGCCAGGACCGCCAGGGCCAGGAACGGCAGCAGGTCGGCGAGGTAGCGCTCGGCCACGTACGCGATCACGAGCACCCCGACGCATCCGAGCGCGGCACCGGCCAGCGGAACCCGGAGCCGGGCCAGCCCGTCGCCCCCCGGCCGCCGGCGGCGCAGGATCCCCACCATCCCGGCGACGCCCAGGGGCAGCGCGACGGGCATCGACGAGGTGACGCTCGAGGAGAAGTCCAAGGTGTCGTAGTGGACCCCGCCCAAGACGGTGGCCTTCGGGGGGAAGGCCACGAATGGGAAGAGCCGGCTGAAGCGGAGGGCGTCGGGGCGTAGGTACTGGACGATCGCCGTCGGGACGAACTTGAGCCCGAACAGGCTGCCGCCGTTGTCGGCCAGGGTGATGCGGCGGTTCCGGTTGACCGACGTGAAGACCTGCTTGGCGAGCGGGAGGCTCACCAGGGTCCCGAACTTGATCTCGTTGATCGTCACGTACAGGGCGACCGGGACCGCGGTCGCCGCCAGCAGCGAGAGCGCCCACCGACCGGGCCGGCGCACCTCGGGCAGGCCCAACCAGCGGAGGGCCGGCTCTGGCCCGGGCCCGACGCTCGTATCGACCGGGACCCGGCTCCGGCGGCGCGCCCCGAGCGCCGTCACCCCGTAGGCCACCCCGAGCAGGCCGAGACACGCCACCGGCCCGGCACCCACCGATCCCCGGGTCAGGATGGCGAGGGTCGCGAACAACCCGGCCGCGACGAGCGAACGGCCCGAGGGGACCCGGAGCCACCCGAGCGTGAAGTCGAAGGCCCCGAGGGCCAGCGCGGCCCCCCACAGCTCGGCCTCGTGGTAGATGAGCGCGTCGGAGCCCAAGAAGAAGAGGACCGACCCCGTCCCCGCCACCAAGAGGACCGCCCCGGTGACCAGCGCCTCGGGGGTCGTGACGACGGTGTCGGTGACCAGGGCCCGGATCCGCCACCCCAACGAGGCCAGAAACACCATCGCCACCACGAACCCGAGCAGCATCGATGAGACGGTGAGGCGACCGTCGAAGCGGTGGGTGAAGAGCAGCACCGGCATGCGCAGCAGGGCCGGGACCGGCCCGTAGTACATGTAGGTGCGAGAGCCCTCCCGGATACCCTCGACGGTGAGCGTCCCCGCCGGCATGTTCCAGTGCCCGTGGAGGAGCGCCCGGGCCTGGACGCTGTAGAAGTTGGCGTAGAGGTTCCGCTGGAGGAGCTGGAACGTCCCGCCGGTGAGGAGCCAGGTGAAGCAGACCGTGGCGAGGGCGATCCCGACGGCGGCGCCAATGGCGTAGCGACGGCGTGAGCTGTCTCCCCGGCCCTCCCTGGCTGCCACCGGCGGGCCAGGGTAGCCGCCGGCCACCCCGGCGCGTATCCGGGCCCGGGGGGCGACGGGCGTGGTGAAATGGCGTCGGTGCCGCTCACCGTGGCCATCTCCGCTTCCTTCGGTGCCGGGGGCAACGTGCTCGGACCCGACGTCGCCGAGCGCCTGGGGCTGCCGTTCTTCGACCGGGCCATCCCGGCAGCGGTAGCGGCTCGCCTGGCCGTGCCAATCGAGGAGGCCGCCGCCCAGGACGAGAAGGCCCCCTCCACCTGGGCCCGGCTCGCCCGCGCCTTCGCCAACATGGCGGTCCCCATGGCGCCCCAGAACCTCGACCCCGGGGAGGACCCGGACCGGTTCAAGGAGCAGACCGAGGGGATCCTCCGCCAGATCGCCACCACCACCGGCGGCGTCGTCTTGGGACGCGGTGCGGCGGTCGTGCTCGGGGGACGCCACGACGTGTTGCGGGTCCGGCTCCACGGCGACCCCGGGGCTCGGGCGGCCCGGGTGGCCGTGCGCGAAGGCCTCGACCTCGAGACCGCCCGCCGGATGCAGCGCGAGACTGACGAGGCCCGCGACCACTACCTCCGGCTCTTCTACCGCGTGCGCCCGGGCGACCCCGCCCTCTACGACCTGGTCGTTGACTCGGTCAGGATCCCGATCGGGGTCTGCACCGAGCTGATCGTGCTGGCGGCCGCGGACCTCGGCAAGACGCTCGGCGCCGGCGGCTGACCTGAGCGGGGCCGAAGCCCCGCTCAGCCCTTCAGCAGCGGGCGAAGCACCTCGCCGGTGTGGCTCCCGGGCGTCTTCGCCACCTGCTCGGGCGTCCCCTCGGCGACGACGTTCCCACCGAGGTCGCCCCCCTCGGGTCCGAGATCGATGATCCAGTCGGCCGTCTTGACCACGTCGAGGTTGTGCTCGATCACCACGACCGTGTTGCCCTGGTCGACCAACCGCTCGAGCACGTGGAGCAGCCGTCTCGTGTCCTCGAAGTGCAGTCCGGTGGTGGGCTCGTCGAGCACGTAGAGGGTGTGCCCGGTCGGCCGGCGCGACAGCTCGCTCGACAGCTTGACCCGCTGGGCCTCACCGCCCGAGAGGGTGGGCGCCGGCTGGCCGAGCCGCACGTAGCCCAGCCCGACGTCCACCAGGGTCTGCATGTGCCGGGCGATCGGCGGCTGGTTGGCGAAGAAGCCCAGCGCCTCCTCACAGGACATGTCGAGGACGTCGGCGATGGTCTTGTTGCGGAAAGTGACCTCGAGGGTGTCGCGGTTATAGCGCGAGCCCTGACAGATCTCGCAGGGGACGTAGACGTCGGGCAAAAAGTGCATCTCGATCTTGATGGTCCCGTCGCCGCTGCAGGCCTCACAGCGCCCACCGCGCACGTTGAAGGAGAACCGACCGGGCAGATAGCCCCGGACCTTGGCCTCGGGGGTCTGGCTGAACAGCCGGCGGACGTGGTCGAACACCCCCGTGTAGGTAGCGGGGTTGGACCGGGGGGTGCGGCCGATCGGGGCCTGGTCGACGTCCACCACCTTGTCGAGGTGTTCGACGCCGGTCACCTCCTGGTGGCGGCCGGGAAGAGCCTTGGCCCGGTGGAGGCGGTGGGCGAGGGAGCGGAGCAGGATGTCGTTGACGAGCGTCGACTTGCCCGATCCCGAGACGCCGGTCACCGCGATCAGACATCCGAGCGGGAAGGCGACATCGATGTCGGCCAGGTTGTGCTCGCGCGCCCCCCGGACCACCACGGTCTCGCCGGTGCCGGCGCGGCGGCGCTCTGGGACCGGGATCGACCGGCGGCCCGAGAGGTACTGGCCGGTGATGGAGGTCTTGTTGGCCACGAGACCCTTGGACCCGGTGACCGGGCCGGCGTGCACGATCCGGCCACCGTGCTCACCGGCCCCGGGGCCGATGTCGACGACGAAGTCGCTGGTCCTGATGGTCTCCTCGTCGTGCTCCACGACAATGACGGTGTTGCCGAGATCCCGCAGGCGGAGCAACGTCCCGATCAGCCGCTGGTTGTCGCGCTGGTGCAGCCCGATGGAGGGCTCGTCGAGGACGTAGAGCACCCCGACCAGGCCGCTGCCGATCTGGCTGGCCAGCCGGATCCGCTGGGCCTCGCCTCCCGAGAGGGTCCCGGCCGATCGGGCGAGCGAGAGGTACTCGAGCCCCACGTCGAGCAGGAACTGCATCCGCTCCCGGACCTCCTTTAGGACCCGGTCGGCGATCAGGTGGTCGCGCTCTGAGAGCTCGAGGTCGGCCACGGCCTCGAGCGAGCGCGAGATGGACAGCGAGCAGAGCTCGTGGATGTTCATGCCACCGACGCTGACGGCGAGCGACTCGGGCTTGAGGCGGGCCCCGCCGCAGTCCGGGCAGTCGACCTCCCGCATGTACTGCTCGATCTGCTCGCGCGACCAGTCGGACTCGGCGTCGCCGTGTCGACGGGTGAGCCACGGGATGACCCCTTCGAACCGGGTCGTGTACGAGCGTCGACGGCCGAAGCGGTTCTTGTACTGGATGTGCACCGCCTTGCCCCCCGAGCCGTAGAGGACCAGCTTCTTGTCCTTGGCCCGCAACCGCTTCCAGGGAGTGGCGACCGAGAACCCGCCCACTTCGGCCAACCCGCTCAACAGGCCCGAGAAGTACTCGCTCCGGGCCGCGGCCCACGGGGCGATGGCGCCGCCCTCGATCGACAGCCCCGGGTCCGGCACCACCAGCTCGGGGTCGACCTCGAAGCGGGTCCCGAGGCCGGCACAGGTCGGGCAGGCGCCGTAGGGCGAGTTGAAGGAGAAGTTCCTCGGCGCCGGCTCGTCGAAGCTCAGCCCGCACTGGGTACAGGCCAGGTGCTGGCTGAAGGTGATCCCCTCGTCGCTCGGGGCCTCCCCTCCGGCCTCGGCCCCCGCCGGGGGCTCTCCCCCGGCCGGGTGCATCAGCACCTCGGCGGTCCCGCCGGTGAGCTCGAGGGCGGTCTCGATCGACTCGGTCAGGCGCTCGCGGATGCCGTCCCGGCGGACCAGCCGGTCCACCACCACCTCGATCGTGTGCTGCTCGTAGCGGGCGAGCGACACGTCGCCTCGGTCGGCGAGCTCGACCGGCACCCCGTCGACTCGGACCCGGGCGAACCCCTGGCGGGCCAGGTCCTCGAGCAGTGAGCTGTACTCGCCCTTGCGACCCCGCACGACCGGGGCGAGGACCGAAAACCGAGTGCCCTCGGGCAGTTCGAGCACCCGGTCGACGATCTGCTGGGGGGTCTGGCGGGCCACCGGGCGGCCGCAGTTGGGGCAGTGGGGCCGCCCGATCCGGGCGTAGAGGAGGCGCAGGTAGTCGTACACCTCGGTGATCGTGCCGACGGTCGAGCGGGGGTTGCGCGACGCCGACTTCTGGTCGATCGAGATCGCCGGCGAGAGCCCCTCGATGAAGTCCACGTCGGGCTTGTCCATCTGGCCCAGGAACTGCCGGGCGTAGGCCGAGAGGGACTCGACGTAGCGCCGTTGACCCTCGGCGTAGATGGTGTCGAAGGCGAGGGAGGACTTCCCCGACCCCGAGAGACCGGTGAAGACGATCAACCGGTCCCGAGGCAGCTCGAGCGAGACGTCCTGGAGGTTGTGCTCGCGTGCCCCGCGGATGACCAAACGGTCGGACACGATCGGAGGATACCGGAGGGCTCTGACCGGCCAGCCGGCTCAGGCGACGCCGGCGCTGGAGCGCAGGTCGGCCAGCTCGTCTCGCAAAAGCGCCGCCTCCTCGAACCGCAGCTCGGCGGCGGCCCGGCGCATCTCGGCCTCCACCTGGTGGATGATCTTGCGCAGCTCGGGCGACGCCGGGAGCGGGTCGGCACCCTTCGGGCCCTCCAGGCCGGCCCGCACGCGCAGGGCCCGGGTGCCCTGACGGGCACGCACCTCGGCCCGGCTGCGCTTGGCCCGGGACGCGCCGGGGTCCCCCGACCCGCGCAGGCGTTCCAAGATGTCGGTCACCGCCTTGCGGATGGACTGGGGGTCGATGCCATGCTCGGCGTTGTAGGCGATCTGGCGGACTCGTCGCCGCTGGGTCACCGACACCGCCTCGCGCATGGAGTCGGTGATGGTGTCGGCGTAGAGGACCACGCTCCCCTCGACGTTCCGGGCGGCCCGGCCCATCGTCTGGATCAGCGACGACGCCGACCGCAAGAACCCCTCCTTGTCGGCGTCGAGGATGGCCACCAACGACACCTCGGGCAGGTCCAGGCCCTCGCGCAGGAGGTTGATCCCGACCAGGACGTCGACCTCGCCGAGCCGGAGGCTCCGCAGGATCTCGATCCTCGTGATGGTGTCGATGTCCGAATGGAGGTACTGGACCCGGATCCCGGCATCGGCGAGGTAGTCGGCCAGGTCCTCGGCCATCTTCTTGGTGAGGGTAGTGACCAGCACCCGGCCGCCGCGACCCACGGCGTCTTCGATCCGGCCCATGAGGTCGTCGATCTGGCCCTTGGTCGGGACGAGGACCACCTCGGGATCAACGAGGCCCGTGGGCCGGATCACCTGCTCGACCACCCGGGCCGACTCGGCCCGCTCGTAGGGGCCAGGTGTCGCCGAGACGAAGATCGTCTGGTTCGTCCTGGCCACGAACTCGTCGAAGCGAAGCGGCCGGTTGTCGACGGCCGACGGTAGCCGGAACCCGTGCTCGACGAGGACGTCCTTTCTGGAGCGGTCGCCGGCGTACTGGCCGTGGAGCTGGGGGACAGCGACATGGCTCTCGTCGATCACCGTGAGGAAGTCCTCGGGGAAGAAGTCGAGCAGCGTGTAGGGGGTCTGGCCGGGCGCTCGGCCGTCCAGGTGCCGGCTGTAGTTCTCGATCCCCGAGCAGACACCGGTCTCGGCCAGCATCTCGAGGTCGTGCTGGGTCCGGACCCGCAGGCGCTGGGCCTCGAGGAGCTTGCCCTGTCTCTCGAGCTCGGCCAGTCGCTCTCCCAGCTCGTCCTCGATCGAGGCGATGGCGCGGCGCATCGTCTCGTCGCCGGCGACGTAATGGGTCGCGGCGAAGATGACGATGTCCTCCAGCTCCTCGCCCATCTCGCCGGTGAGCACGTCAAAGGGCACGATCCGCTCCAGGGTGTCCCCGAAGAACTCCAGGCGGAACGCGGTCTCCTCGTAGGCCGGATGGATCTCCACGGTGTCCCCCCGAGCCCGGAAGGTCCCGCGTACGAGGTTCAGGTCGTTGCGGTCGTAGTGCAGGTCGACGATCCGGCGCAGGAGGGCCCGCTGCTCGTGCTCCTCCCCGACCCGCAGGGCGACGGTCCGCTCCCGGTACTCCTCGGGCGAGCCGAGGCCGTAAATGCACGACACCGAGGCCACCACGATGACGTCACGCCGCAGCAGAAGCGACGACGTCGTCGCGTGCCGGAGGCGGTCGATCTCATCGTTGATTGACGAGTCCTTCTCGATGTAGGTGTCGGTGGTCGGAAGATAGGCCTCGGGCTGGTAGTAGTCGTAGTAGGAGACGAAGAACTCGACCCGGTTCCTCGGGAACAGCTCGCGCAGCTCCGAGGAGAGCTGGGCGGCCAGCGACTTGTTCGGTTCGATGATGAGGGTGGGCC
>JAJYVS010000022.1 GCA_021791895.1 Actinomycetes bacterium
CACCGGGGCGGTCGGCGTCCTGGTCGGGGTCGGTCCGGGCAACGCCTGCACGACGAGAGGAGTGCTCGGGATCGGCGTTCCCCAGGCGACCGCGATCGCCGATGTCGCCGGGGCCCGGATGCGCCACCTCGACGAGACCGGGGTCTACGTGCACGTGATCGCCGACGGCGGGATGAGCAAGGGAGGCGACATCGCCAAGGCCGTCGCCTGCGGCGCCGACGCCGTGATGCTCGGGTCCCCGCTCTCCTCGGCCTTCGAGGCCCCGGCACGAGGCTTCCACTGGGGAATGGCCACGTTCCATCCGACCCTGCCCCGGGGCGCCCGGGTGCGCACCGGGGTCCGCGGGACGTTGGAGGAGATCCTGCTCGGCCCGGCCCACGAGAACGACGGCCGCATGAACCTCTTCGGCGCCCTGCGCACGGCGATGGCCACGTGCGGGTACGAGACCCTGAAGGAGTTCCAGAAGGCGGAAGTCATGGTGGCCCCGTCCCTGCAGACCGAGGGCAAGCAGCTCCAGCGGTCCCAGGGCGTCGGCATGGGCCATTGACGCCGGTCGACGACGCCATCGTCGTCGTCGACTTCGGTGCGCAGTACTCCCGGCTGATCGCCCGTCGGGTCCGCGACGCCCACGTCTTCTCCGAGATCGCCCCGTCGACCGTCACCGCCGCCGAGCTGGCCGACCGCCGGCCCCGGGGGATCATCCTCTCGGGCGGTCCGAAGTCGGTCTACGAGGTGCCGGCCCCAACGCTCGATCCGGCGATCTACGACCTCGGCATCCCTATCCTCGGCATCTGCTACGGCGCCCAGCTGATCGCCCTCCAGCTGGGCGGCACGGTCGCCCGCACCGGCCGGGGGGAGTACGGCCGAACCGAGCTCGCGCTGGCGGACCCCTCCTTGTTGTTCGCCGACTGGCTCCCGGGCGACCCGGTGTGGATGAGCCACGGCGACGCCATGACCGAGGCGCCGCCGGGGTTCGCCGTCCTCGCCACCACCCCCGGCTCGCCGGTCGCCGCGTTCGGCGACGAGGGGCGCCGGATCTACGGCGTGCAGTTCCACCCCGAGGTGGCCCACACCGCCCGTGGGGGCGAGTTCATCGCCCGGTACGCCCACGAGGTCTGCGGCTGCCCGGCGTCGTGGACCCATGTGTCGATCATCGAGTCCGCGGTCGAGGCGGTGCGGGCCCAGGTGGGTTCGGACCGGGTGCTCTGCGCCCTGAGCGGCGGGGTCGACTCCGCGGTGGCCGCGGCGCTGGTGCACAAGGCGGTCGGGGACCAGTTGAGTTGTGTCTTCGTCGACACCGGGCTCATGCGTGCCGGCGAGGGCGAGCAGGTCGAAGAGACGTTCCGCCGCCAATTCCGGATCGACCTGGTGCACGCCAAGGCCGCCGACCGGTTCTTCGACGCGCTGGAAGGGGTTACCGACCCCGAGGTGAAGCGCAAGCGGATCGGTGAGCTGTTCATCCGCATCTTCGAGGAGGTGGCGGCCGAGCTCGGCGCCGACGGCGAGGGGCCCCGCTTTTTGGTACAGGGCACGCTGTACCCCGACGTGATCGAGTCGGGGACGGCCGAGGCGGCCAACATCAAGTCCCACCACAACGTCGGCGGCCTGCCCCCCGAGATGACCTTCGAGCTCGTCGAGCCGCTCCGGCTCCTGTTCAAAGACGAGGTGCGGGTCGTGGGTGAGGAGCTCGGGCTGCCGGCCGAGATCGTCTGGCGCCAGCCCTTCCCCGGTCCGGGGCTGGCGGTGCGAATCGTGGGCGAGGTGACCCGCGAGCGGGTCGAGATCGTCCGGGCGGCCGACACCATCGTGGCCGATGAGATCCGCAAGGCCGGTCTGTCCAAGGAGCTGTGGCAGAGCTTCGCCGTGCTCCCGGCGACCCGCACCGTCGGGGTGATGGGCGATGACCGCACCTACGCCTACCCCATCGTCATCAGGGCGGTGACCAGCGACGACGCCATGACCGCCGACTGGGCCCGCCTCCCCTACGAGCTGGTCGAGCGGATCGCCTCGCGTATCATCGGGGAGGTCGACGGGGTCAACCGGGTGGCGCTCGACGTCACGTCGAAGCCGCCGGGCACCATCGAGTGGGAGTAGGACCGGCCCCGGAGGACCCCAGTTTGTTCGACCCGGCGCGCCTCGACGTCGGGCCCGACGCACCGGGCCCGCGCGCCCTGGGCCGCGAGGCGCCACTCGACGGGGTCGAGGACCCCCCACCCCGCCCGCCGCACCTGCCGGCGGAAGCCTCCGGTCCGGGCTCCGAGGTCCTCGGGGCGCCGGAGGTCGACGGGCCGCGGCGTAGGGCGCGACCCGAGCAGCTGCTCGAGGGGTTGAACCCACCCCAACGCGAGGCGGTGGTGCACCGGGGCGGGCCGCTGCTCGTCGTGGCCGGCGCCGGGTCGGGCAAGACCCGCGTCCTCACCCGCCGCATCGCCCACCTGCTGGCGACCGACGAGGCGGCGCCGTGGGAGGTGCTGGCCATCACCTTCACCAACAAGGCGGCCGACGAGATGCGCCGTCGGGTGGTCGAGCTGGTCGGGGTGCGGGCCGAGCGGATGTGGGTGTCCACCTTCCACTCGGCCTGCCTGCGGATGCTGCGGTCCCACGCCTCGATCCTCGGGTACCAACCGGGGTTCACCGTCTACGACGAGCTCGACTCGCGCCGGCTGGTGGAGGTGATCGAGGCCGAGCTGGGCCTCGACACGAAGCGCCTGGCACCCCGTGCGGTGGCCGCCGCCATCTCGTCGGCCAAGGCCGAGCTCCTCGACCCCGGGGCGTTCGGCGAGCGGACCAGAGGCGACGTGTACGCGAGCCGCATCGCCGACGTCTACGCCCGGTACCAGGAGCGCCTGGTGGCCGCGAACGCCATGGACTTCGACGACCTGCTCATGGTGGCGGTGAACCTGCTCGAGACCTCCGAGGTGGTCCGCCGCGGCTACCAGGAACGGTTCCGCCACATCCTCGTCGACGAGTACCAGGACACCAACAAGGCCCAGAACCGGCTGGTCATCCTGCTCGGCGCGGGGCACGGGAACGTCTGCGTCGTCGGCGACTCCGACCAGTCCGTCTACCGGTGGCGGGGCGCCGACATCTCGAACATCTTGCACTTCGAGCAGGCGTTCCCCCAAGCCACCACCATCTTGCTCGAGCAGAACTACCGCTCGACCCAGCGGGTCCTCGACGCCGCCAACGCCATCATCTCCCACAACCTCGCCCGCCGGGAAAAGCGGCTGTTCAGCGAGTCGGCCGAGGGGCCGCCGATCGCCCGCTACCGGGCCGAGGACCAGCACGACGAGGCGTCCTTCGTGGCGGCCGAGATCGTGCGGCTGCACGAGCGCGAGGGCCTGGGCTACTCGGACATGGCCGTCTTCTACCGGACCAACGCGCAGAGCCGGGTCTTCGAGGAGGAGCTGGTCCGCCGAGAGGTCCCCTACAAGGTGGTGGGGGGCACCCGCTTCTACGATCGCCGGGAGGTGAAGGACCTCCTCGCCTACGTGCGGGTGCTCGGGAACCCGGCCGACGAGGTCTCGGCCCGGCGGATCCTGAACGTCCCGAAGCGGGGGATCGGCGACACCTCGGTGTCCCGGCTGGTCGGCTTCGCCCGGGAGCGGGGGCTTACGATCCCCGGCGCCCTGGCCCGCGCCGAGGAGGCCCGGCTGTCGGGCCGGGCGCTCCGGGGGGCGGTCGCCCTCGGCGAGCTGCTCGACGACCTCGGCCGCCTGGCCGGGATCCTCTCGCCCGGCGACCTGGTCGAGGCGGTGGCCGACCGCAGCGGGTACCTCGCCATGCTGGAAGCCGAGCGCAGCCACGAGGCCGACGGTCGCATCGAGAACATCTACGAGCTGGCCGGGGTGGCGGCCGAGTACGAGGACCTCTTCGAGTTCCTCGAGACCGTGGCCCTGGTCGCCGACGCCGACGAGCTCGACGGCGAGGGGACCAGGGTCAACCTGATGACCCTGCACACGGCGAAGGGCCTCGAGTTCTCGGCCGTGTTCCTCTCGGGCCTGGAAGAGGGGATCTTCCCCCACCTGCGCACCCTGGCCGACCCGATGGAGCTCGAGGAGGAGCGCCGGCTGTGCTACGTCGGGGTCACCCGGGCCAAGGAGCGCCTCTACCTCTCCCACGCCTGGCGTCGGACGCTGTGGGGGTCGACCTCGCACAACATCCCGTCGCGGTTCTTGTCCGAGGTGCCGGCCGAGTTGGTGGAGGACGTGGGGGTGGTGGGCTCGAGCACCTCGGGCCTCGGCCTGCCCCGGGCCCCGGGGCGTCGCCAGTCGAGCGGGGCCGAGACGCTTGGCCTCGTGGCGGGGGACCGGGTCGTGCACGACCGCTGGGGCGAGGGCACCGTGGTGTGGACGAAGGGGGAGGGCGACGGGGCGCAGGCCGAGGTGACCTTCGGCTCGGTCGGGACCAAGAAGCTCCTGCTCTCGGCGGCTCCGCTGCGCCGGGGGTGAGGCTGGCCCGGCCGGGCCGTCCGCGTATCATCGAGCCCGATGCGACGTCCCTACCGCGTGGTCGTGGCCAAGCCCGGTCTCGACGGGCACGACCGGGGGGCCAAGGTCATTGCCCGGGCGCTGCGCGACAGCGGGTTCGAGGTGGTCTACACCGGGCTCCACCAGACCCCCGAACAGGTGGTCGCCGCGGTCGTGCAGGAGGACGCCGACGCCGTGGGCCTGTCGATGCTCTCGGGGGCCCACCTGGCGCTGGTCCCAAAGGTGATGGACACCCTGTCCGCCGCCGGGCGCGGGGACGTCCTGGTCCTCGTGGGGGGCATCATCCCCGATGCCGACATCCCGAGGCTCACCGAGCTCGGCGTCGCCGCGGTGTTCACGCCCGGGTCGCCGCTCCCCTCGATCGGGGCCTGGCTGGCCGAGGCGCTCGACCGCCGCGAGGAGGCGCTCGGGGTTTGAGGGCGCCGGGGCCGGTCCCCGGAGCGGCGCGAGGGTGTCGGCCGACCGGATTTTCCGTGCCCGGGGGCCAAAGGGGAGACTGAGGCCGGCGGACACCAGGCGTGGTGCCCGGCGACGGCAGGGCGTTCGGGAACCAGAGAGAAAGCAGGCCGAGGACACCGTGGATCTCTTCGAGTACCAGGGCAAGCAGTACTTCGCCCGCTTCGGCATCCCCACCTCCGCGGGCGGCGTCGCCGACACCGTCGCCGAGGCCGTCGAGCAGGCCGACCTTGCCGGCTACCCGGTGGTGGTGAAGGCGCAGGTGAAGGTGGGCGGCCGGGGGAAGGCCGGCGGGATCAAGCTGGCCGGTGACGCGGCCGCGGCCGCGCAGGCGGCCGAGGCGATTCTCGGCATGGACATCAAGGGCCACGTGGTCCGGCGGCTCTGGATCGAACACGCCTCGGACATCGCCAAGGAGTACTACGCGAGCTTCACGCTCGACCGCCCGGCCAAGCTGCACCTCGGGATGCTGTCGGCCGCAGGCGGGGTCGAGATCGAGGAGGTGGCGGCGACCAACCCCGAGGCCATCGCCCGCCTCCACGTCAACCCGGTCGACGGGCTCGACGAGGCGACCGCCCGGCGGTGGGTGGACGAGGCCCGACTGGACGGGCCGGCTCGGGACGAGGCCGCCCGTCTCCTCGTGCGTCTCTACCGGTGTTTCGTGGAGGGCGACTGCGACTTGGCCGAGATCAACCCGCTCATCCTCACCACCGACGGGGCCGTGCACGCCCTCGACGCCAAGGTCACGCTGGACGAGAACGCCACCTTCCGACACCCCGAGTGGGGGGAGCTGGCCGGGGGGGAGGCCGAGGATCCGAGGGAGCAGATGGCCAAGGAGAAGGGCCTCAACTACATCGGCCTCGACGGCTCGGTCGGCATCATCGCCAACGGCGCCGGCCTGGCCATGAGCACCCTCGACGTCGTCAACCAGGTGGGCGGCTCGGCGGCGAACTTCCTCGACATCGGCGGGGGGGCCAACGCCGCGGTCATGTCGGCCGCCCTGGAGGTGATCAACGCCGACGCCAAGGTGCGGTCGATCCTGGTCAACATCTTCGGCGGGATCACCCGGGTCGACGACGTGGCCAACGGGGTGATCGAAGCGCTCTCCCAAGTGGAGATCCGCTCACCGATCGTGCTGCGCCTTGACGGGACCAACGCCGAGGCCGGCCGGGCCCTGCTCGCCCCCCATCTCTCGGCGCGGGTCCTGGCCGAGCCGACCATGCTCTCGGCCGCCCGGCGGGCCGTCGAGCTGGCCCGATAGCGAGGAGAACGAGATGAGCATCTTCGTCGACGAGACCACGACCGTCCTCGTGCAGGGCCTGACTGGCGGGCAGGGCCGCTTCCACGGGCTGCGCAACCGGGACTACGGCACCAAGGTCCTGGCCGGGGTGACGCCGGGGAAGGGCGGCACCGACGTGGAGGGCGTCCCGGTCTACGACACCGTCGCAGACGCGGTCGGGGCCACCGGGGCCACCGCCTCCTTCGTGGTCGTGCCGCCCCGCTTCGCCTGCGACGCCATCTTGGAGGCGGCCGGGGCCGGGATCACCTTCATCGTCTGCATCACCGAGGGGATCCCGGCCCAGGACGAGGCCCTCACCTACAACCGCCTGGTCCGAGAGTTCCCGGCCACCAGGCTGCTCGGTCCGAACTGCCCGGGGATCATCTCGCCGGGCAAGACCAACATCGGCATCACCTCGGGGGACATCGCCCTGGCCGGCGGGCCGGTCGGCATCGTCAGCCGCTCGGGCACCCTTACCTACCAGGCCCTCCACGAGCTGTCCCAGCAGGGGATCGGGCAGACCACCTGTGTCGGGATCGGGGGGGACCCGGTGCCCGGGACCAACTTCATCGACTGTCTCGAGGCTTTCGAGGCCGACCCCGAGACCAGGGCGATCATGATGATCGGCGAGATCGGCGGCTCCGAGGAGGAGCGGGCGGCCGAGTTCATCGGGTCGGCGATGACCAAGCCGGTGGTGGCCTACATCGCCGGGGTCACCGCTCCGCCGGGCCGCAAGATGGGCCACGCGGGGGCCATCATCTCGGGCTCCCAGGGGACGGCGCAGGCGAAGATGGACGCCCTCTCGGCCGCCGGCGCCGTGGTGGCGGCGAACCCCACCGAGGCGGGGGAGAAGATGGTCGAGATCGTCCGGAGCCTGCCCTAGGCGCTTGCAGTGACAGCTTCATGATGTCATAGTGACATCATGAAGCTGTCACTGGTGGCCGACGCCCTCCGGGCCGAGCTGGACGAGCTCGGCGACCTCGGGGGCGGGCCGGTGGCTGAGGCGGCGGGGCGGCTCGCCCCGGTGCTTGTGCGGGCGACCACCTCGTTGGTGCTCGGTTTGCTGTCGGAGGCGGCGGCCCAGATCTCGGCCGATGTCCCCGACGGCGACGTCGAGCTGCGGCTGGCCGGCGACGACCTGTCGTTCGCGTACGTGGCCGAACCCTCGCCCGCCGCCGGCTCCGAGGGTGAGCCGAGCGCCCGGATCACGCTGCGGCTGAGCGAGGACCTGAAGCAGCGGGTGGAGGCGCGGGCAGCGGCCGAGGGGCTCTCGGTGAACACGTGGGTCCTGCGCCAGCTGGAGCGACGGTCCCGGCCGTCTTCGGGGTCCTTCGGCCGGTCCCGGCTGCACGGGTACGGGACGAGCTGAGAGGGAGGCGAGAGATGCACGAGCGGTTCGAGACACCGGGCGCGCTGGAAGTCGTGGTGGAGAACGAGCGCGGACTGGTTAGCGTCGAGTGCGTGGCCACCGAAGTGACCGAGGTCCACGTGGAAGGTGAGGGCCGGGCCGCGGAGCTGGCCGAGGCGACCTC
Organism: Actinomycetes bacterium; assembly: GCA_021791895.1. Classification (GTDB taxonomy): domain Bacteria; phylum Actinomycetota; class Acidimicrobiia; order Acidimicrobiales; family RAAP-2; genus Palsa-461. The sequence continues at coordinate 7,758 of JAJYVS010000022.1, forward strand.
GATCACCTGTGCCCCCGAGGGCGACGGTCGCCTGCTCAGGGTGGCAGTGCCCCGGCGCCGGTTCGGCCAGTGCTCGATCGGTGGGGTGCGCGTGACGATCACCGCGCCGATCGGCGCGTCGTTGGACCTGCGCACGGCGTCGGCCAACATCGAGGTGTCGGGCCGGAGCGGCGGGGCGGCGCTCCATTCGGCGGGCGGCTCCATCAGGCTGGCCGAGGCAGAGGGGGACCTCCGGGCCGCGACGGCCAGCGGGACGATCACCCTCGGGACGGTGTCGGGGGAGCTGCGGGCCCAGTCGGCCTCCGGCGGCATCGAGGTCGGCTCGGCCACCCGGGCCGACCTGCGAGCCGTCTCGGGCGACGTCCTCCTGCGTCGGCTGTCCGGCGAGGCGGTCGTCTCCACCGTCTCGGGCCGGGTCGAGGCGGCCCACTGCGCCGCCGGCTCGATCCGGGTGAAGTCGGTTTCGGGGTCGGCGGAGCTCGGGGTGCCTCCGGGCGTGGCGCTGCGGGTCGACGTCGACTCGGTCTCGGGCCGGGTGTTCTCGGAGATCCCGATCGGTGACGGCGGGGCGCCCACCTCGGGCCCGGCGCTGACGGTGGCGGTGCAGACGGTGAGCGGCGACGTCGGCCTGCACCGGGCGGCCGAACCGGCCCGGATCGCCTGACCCTCGGCCCCGGGGCGAGGTCGGGACCGCTACGGTGGGCCCGTGCGCGTCGCTGTGCTCGTCTCGGGCTCCGGGACGATCCTCGACGCGATGATCGACCGGGGCGTCCCGGTCGCCCTCGTGCTCTCGGACCGCCGCTGCCGCGCGCTCGAGGTGGCGGCCGACGCCGGGGTGCCGGCCCGCCTCGTCGACCGCCGGGACTTCGGCGGGTTCGGCCCGGACTTCGACCGCCGGTCCTACACGGTGGCGGTGACCGAGGCCCTCTCGGCGGCCGGGGTCGACCTGGTCGCCATGGCCGGGTTCGGAACCGTCCTCGACCAGCCGGTCCACGACGTCTATGGCGGGCGGATCCTCAACACCCACCCGGCGCTGCTCCCGGCGTTCCCCGGTTGGCACGCCGTGGAGGCGGCCCTTGAGGCCGGGGTCCGGGTCACCGGGTGCACGGTGCACCTGGCCACCCTCGAGACCGACGCCGGTCCGATCCTGGCCCAGGAGGCGGTGCCGGTCCTGGAGGACGACACGGTCGCGACCCTGCACGAGCGGATCAAGGCGGTCGAGCGTCGGCTCTATCCCGACACGCTGCTCGACGTGCTCGGCCGGCTGGCCACCGCCGGGGGACCCGCCCAAGGAGGCACATGAGGGCACTGCTGTCGGTCTACGACAAGGCCGGCCTGGTGGAGCTGGCCTCGGGGCTGGCCGACCTCGGGTTCGAGCTCCTGGCCAGTGGCAACACCGCGGCCGCGCTGGCCGAGGCGGGGATCCCGCATCGGCCGGTTGCCGAGGTGACCGGGGCTCCCGAGATCCTGGGGGGGCGGGTGAAGACCCTGCACCCGGCGATCCACGGCGGCATCCTGGCCGACCGGTCGGTGCCCGAGCACCTCGCCGATCTCGAGCGCCAGGGCATCGAGCCCATCGACCTCGTGGTGTGCAACCTGTACCCCTTCTCCTCGGACCCCTCGGTCGAGCTGATCGACGTGGGCGGCCCGACCATGGTCCGGGCCGCGGCCAAGAACTTCGCCCACGTCGGCGTGGTGGTCTCCCCGGCCGACTACCCGGCCGTCCTGGCCGAGCTCACCGGCTCCGGCGCGCTCGGCGAGGAGACGAGGCGTCGCCTCGCCCGCAAGGCCTTCGCACACACCGCCGCCTACGACGCCGCCATCGTGAACTGGCTGGATGGGGGCGAGTTGCTGCCCGAGACCCTGTCGCTCACCTTGGAGCGGGCCGAGATCACCCGCTACGGGGAGAACCCCCACCAGCACGGTGCCCGCTACCGGGTGGTGGGGAGGCCGAGCTGGTGGGACGGGGCGACCAAGCTGGCCGGCAGTCCGCTCAGCTACCTCAACCTGTTCGACGCCGACGCCGCCTGGCGGCTGGTGCACGAGCTGGCCGACGACGCCGTCGGACCGGCCGTCGCTATCGTCAAGCACGCCAACCCGTGTGGTGCGGCGGTGGCAACCGACCTCGTCGACGCCTACCGGCGGGCGCTCGAGGGCGACCCGGTGTCGGCCTTCGGCGGCGTGGTGGCCCTGTCGGGCCCGGTCGACCTCGCGCTGGCCGAGACCGTCGCCGCGGGGCCGCAGGCCGACGTGATCGTGGCCCGCTCCTTCGACGACGACGCCCGGGCGCGCCTCGTGGCCAGGCGCAAGGCCACCCGCCTCCTGGCCGCGCCACCACCCGAGGTTCCGGGCCCCCAGATCCGCAGCATCGGCGCGTCGGTGCTGGTCCAGGAGGCCGACCGCATCGTGGTGCCGAGAGAGGAGTGGACGGTGGTGTCCCGGGCGACCCCCACCGAGGAGCAGTGGCGGGATCTGGTGCTGGCCTGGCGGGTCTGCGCCCGCACCACCTCGAACGCCGTCGTGGTGGTGGCGGGCGGCCAGCTGGTCGGTGTCGGTGCCGGCCAGCCGTCCCGGGTCGGCGCGGCCGAGCTCGCGGTGGCCAAGGCCGAGGAGCGGGCCAAGGGCGGGGCGGGGGCGAGCGACGCCTTCTTCCCCTTCCCCGACGGGCTCGAGGTCCTGGCGGCGGCGGGCGTGGGCGCCGTCGTGCACCCCGGTGGCTCGGTCGGGGATCCGGCGGTGATCGAGGCCGCCGACCGCGCCGGGGTGGCTCTGGTGGCGACGGGCGAGCGCCACTTCCGCCATTGACCCGGCGACGCCCGGGCTCCGGGCGGCGGGCCAAGGGCGGGGCGGTCCGCTGAGCGCGATCGTCCTCGACGGCGAGGCGGTCGCGGCCCGGATCCGGGCCGAGGTGGCGACGCGCACGGCCGAGCTGGCGGCCGTGGGACGCCGCGTCGGGCTCGGGACCATCCTCGTCGGCGACGACGTGCCGAGTGCCCGCTACGTGGCGATGAAGCACCAGGACTCGGCCGAGGTCGGCATGGCCTCCTTCCACCAGCACCTCGAGGCGACGGCGACCCAGCGCGACGTGGAGGAAGCGGTCGAGCGGTTCAACTCGGACCCGGCGGTGGACGCGTTCTTGGTCCAGGTGCCGCTGCCGGCCCACCTCGACGAGGAGCGCGTCCTTCTCGGCGTCCAGCCGGACAAGGACGTCGACGGCCTCCAACCGGTGAACCTGGGCCGCCTGGTGATGGGGACCCCGGGGCCGCTGCCCTGCACCCCGGCGGGCATCCTCGAGCTGCTCCACGCCTACGACATCCCGGTCGAGGGCCGCCACGTGGTGATCATCGGCCGGGGTCTCACCATCGGCCGCCCGCTCGCCCTCCTGCTCGCCCTCAAGCGGCCGGGCTGCAACGCGGCGGTCACCGTGGTCCACACCGGGGTCCCCGACCTGGCCGAGCACGTGCGGCGGGCCGACATCGTGGTGGCGGCGGCCGGGTCGGCCGGCCTGGTCACCAAGGACATGGTGAAGCCGGGGGCGGCGGTGGTCGGCGCCGGGACCAGCTGGGCGGGCCGCAAGGTCCTCTCGGACGTCGCCGAGGACGTGGCCGAGGTGGCCGGGTGGATCACCCCCCGCTTGGGCGGCGTCGGGCCGATGACCCGGGCCATGCTGCTGCGCAACGCCCTTTCGGCGGCCGAGCGCGGCTGAGTCGCGATGCCGGTGCCCGCCGGGCGGCCAGGGGCCCCGCCCGGCCTACGCTGGGGCTCGTGACCAGGATCTCGGATCTCTTGGCGGCGGGCCCGACCTATTCGTTCGAGTTCTTCCCGCCGAAGAGCGACCAGGAGCTCCTGGTGCTCTCCCGGACCCTCCTCGAGCTCCAGCCCCTCGGCCCCTCCTTCGTCTCGGTCACCTACCGCGGCGGTGCGGCGTCCCGGCAACGGACCCACGACCTCGTCGCCGGGATGCGCCACACCTCAGCCCTGGTGCCCATGGCCCACCTGGTGTGCGTGGCCCACACCCGCCTCGAGCTGGCCGAGATCCTGGTCTCGCTGCGCAGGGCCGGGATCGAGAACGTGCTCGCCCTCGGGGGGGACCCGACCGATGAGACCGGGGCCCCCCGGGAGCTCGCCCACGCCCTCGAGCTGGTCGAGCTGGCCCGGGCCATTGGGGGCTTCGCCATCGGGGTGGCCGCCCACCCGGCCGGCCACCCGGCCTCGCCCGACCTGGCGACGGACCGCGACCGCCTGGCCGACAAGCTGGCCCGGGCCGACTTCGCCATCACCCAGTTCTTCTTCGAGCCGGCCGAGTACCTGGGGCTCGTGGCCGACCTGGCCGAGCGAGGGGTCGACAAGCCGGTGCTCCCGGGCATCATGCCGGTCACCTCGATGCGCTCGATCCCCCGTATGGCCGAGATGGGGGCGGCGGTGCCCCAGTGGATGGCCGGCGAGCTGGCGGGGGCCGACGCCGCGGGCGGCGCCGACGCCGTGCGCCGACGCGGGGTCGAGCTGGCCACCGAGCTGTGCCGGGCGGTGCTCGCCGCCGGGGCCCCCGGGCTGCACTTCTTCACGCTCAACCAGAGCCGTGCGACGCGTGACATCTACCGGTCCTTGGGGCTCGCCCCCAACCTGAGCCGAGCCGGGACGGCGTGAGCGATCTGAGTACTGCCGACTTGCGCGTCGGCGCGATGTGACCTAGGAGCAGAACCATGGCAGAGAAGATCACGATGGGCGCCGACGGCGTCCTGTCCGTCCCGCCCAAACCGATCATCCCCTTCATCGAGGGGGACGGCACCGGGGTCGACATCTGGCCGGCCGCCCGGCTGGTCCTCGACGCGGCGGCGGCCAAGCACGGCGCCACCATCTCCTGGAAGGAGGTGCTCGCCGGCGAGAAGGCGTTCCGAGAGACCGGCAGCTGGCTCCCCGACGACACGGTCGAGGCGTTCAAGGACCACCTGATCGGGATCAAGGGCCCGCTCACCACCCCCGTCGGCGGCGGCATCCGCTCGCTCAACGTCGCGCTTCGCCAGCTCCTCGACCTCTACGTGTGCCTGCGCCCGGTGCGCTGGTTTGCCGGGGTGCCCTCGCCGGTCCGTCGGCCCGAGCTCGTCGACATGGTCATCTTCCGAGAGAACACCGAGGACGTCTACGCCGGCTACGAGGTCGAGGCGGGCACGCCCGGGGCCGAGCAGCTCGCCGAGTACCTGCGGGACCAAATGGGCTGGCCGATCCGGGACGGCTCGGGCATCGGCATCAAGCCGATCTCGGAGATGGGGTCCAAGCGGCTCATCCGGGCGGCCATCAACTATGCGCTCGACCATGACCGGCGCTCGGTCACCCTGGTGCACAAGGGCAACATCCAGAAGTTCACCGAGGGCGCCTTCCGGAGCTGGGGCTACGAGCTCGTGACCGAGGAGTTCGCCGACCGCGCCGTCGGCTGGGAGGACTGCGACGGCGAGCCCGGCGACCGGCTCCTCGTGAAGGACACCATCGCCGACATCACCCTCCAGCAGGTGCTGACCCGCCCGGTCGACTTCGACGTCATCGCCACCACCAACCTGAACGGCGACTACCTCTCCGACGCCCTGGCCGCCCAGGTCGGCGGCATCGGCATCGCCCCGGGCGCGAACATCAACTACGTCACCGGGCACGGGGTGTTCGAGGCCACCCACGGCACCGCGCCCAAATACGCCGGCCAGGACAAGGTGAACCCGGGCTCTGTCCTACTCTCGGGGGTGCTCATGTTCGAGCACCTGGGCTGGACCGACGCCGCCGCCGACATCGTGAAGGCGCTTGAGGCGACGATCGCCGACAAGATCGTGACCTACGACTTCGCACGTCTCATGGAGGGGGCCACCGAGGTGAAGTGCTCGGAATTCGCCTCGGCGATCGTGGACAGGCTGTAGCCGGGCACGTCAAGACAGGAGGCCCAACATGGCACCAGGCAGCGCACCCCTGCAGGTCACCGTCACCGGAGCGGCGGGCCAGATCGGCTATTCGTTGCTCTTCCGGATCGCGTCGGGGCAGCTGTTCGGCCCGGACCAACCGGTCGTGCTCCGCCTGCTCGAGATCGAGCCGGCCATGAAGGCACTCGAGGGCGTGGTCATGGAGCTCGACGACTGCGCCTTCCCGCTGCTCACCGGCATCGTGGCGACCGACAGCCTGAAAGAGGCATTCGACGGGGCCAACTGGGCCCTGCTCGTCGGATCGATCCCCCGCAAGGCGGGCATGGAGCGCGGCGACCTGTTGAGCGTGAACGGGGGGATCTTCAAGCCCCAGGGCGATGCCATCGCCGCCAACGCCGCCCCCGACGTGTCGGTCCTCGTGGTCGGCAACCCCTGCAACACCAACTGCCTGATCGCCCGGTCCGCCGCCCCCGACGTGCCAGCCGACCGGTGGTTCGCCATGACCCGGTTGGACGAGAACCGGGCCAAGTCCCAGCTGGCCAGGCGGGCCGGGGTCCCGGTGGCCGACGTCACCAACATGGCGATCTGGGGGAACCACTCGGCCACCCAGTTCCCGGACTTCGCCCACGCCCGCATCGGCGGGACCCCGGCACCCGAGGTCATCGCGGACCACGACTGGCTGTCAGGCGAGTTCCTGACGACGGTCCAGAAGCGAGGTGCCGCCATCATCGAGGCCCGAGGGCTGTCGTCGGCCGCCTCGGCCGCCAACGCCGTCGTCGACACCGTCCGGTCGCTCACCACCCCCACCCGCTCCGGTGACTGGTTCTCGGTCGCGGTGGCGAGCCGGGGCGAGTACGGCACACCCGAAGGTCTGCAGTTCGGGTTCCCGGTCGCCGCCGACGGCTCCGGCGGCTGGCGGGTGGTCGAAGGCCTCACCCACGACGAGTTCGCGGCCGAGCGGATCCGACTGACCACCGAGGAGCTGGAGGCCGAGCGGGCCGACGTCCGTCGGCTCGGGCTCGTGGGTTAGGGGCTGGCTCCGCGAGGTGACCTCGAATAGGGGGTTGTCTCCGAGGGCAGTATGACCACGGTGATGGCTGTCGCGGTGGAGGGGTCGGTCAGCGGTCGACTCCGGGTGTTCGAGGTGTAGCGCCGGACGCGAGCATCTCGGCGGATCGGGACACGCCCCGGTGGCCGACGTCGGCCGTCGATGGTCTCGGCGCGGCTCGGTGCCTTCCGCCGGCCGACCGCGACCCATGGGCAGGAAAGTCCGATGGCCACGTGAAAGCGCCTGTGGCGCCGGGCAATGACGGCATTGGTCCATCCCCGAGGCCCAACGAGCCGGCGCCGGTGGGTCCGGGTTCGCGGACTGATCGAGATGGGGGCGGTTGTGGCACCCACCTGCACGGTTCGTGCCTTCATCTCGCCGGTGGCGCTTCCGTCTGCGACACGGTGGCGGCACGCCGGCCGGGGAGGAGCCCAACTACGGTCCCGATGGGGAGTGCGGCACTGGACGACTCGGCGGAGTCCGACTTCGCGGAGCGATCCGACCTCCTCCAGCGCGCAACTGGACCAACGATTTCTCGCCCTGCGGGCAACTACATGGTGTGAGCGGACGCGGCGATCGACGACATGGCCTCTGACGCGGAGCTGATCGACTGGTCGCTGGCGGGTGATCGCGAGGCGTTCGCCGATGTCGTGCACCGACATCGGCGGGCGGTGTGGGCGTACCTGGTCCGTCGAGCTGGAAGGGGGCCGGCCGAGGATCTCCTGGGGGAGGTGTGGGTGAACGCCTTCGGGTCCCGACGTTCCTACGACCGCGGTACGCCATCGACGGCGGCTGCTCGCCAAAATTGTCGGCTGGGCCGCGGTCCTGGTCGTGGTCGTAGGCGGGCTGTCATTGCCGCCGTGGGACGGAGGTTCCCCCGGTACGGCACGGACACCGGCATCGACACAACCGAGCACCCGCCAGTCGATGCGCCTGGCCGGGTACACCTTCCGACTCCCCGCTGGCTCAGTGTCGCGAGCTTGCTCCGCCCTACCCAGCGGCCTCGGCCTGAGGAGTCCGACGGAGTCCTACCCGGGCTCGTTGAGTGCAGCCGCAGCCTCAGCAGGTGGCGGCTGCATCGAGGCCGTCCTCGTCGGTCAAGGAGACCCCGTGCCGGCGGGTGCCGCTAGAGGTCGGCCCGTACTCGGGGTTCGTGTCGGCGAACGCCCCTTCGAGCGTCGACCTCTTCGCGTTCCGAGGCCACCACTACCTCGTGCTCGCGGCCGACGGGTTGATCGCGGCCCAGCTGGTCGCGATCGCCAAGTCTGGACTGCCCTCTTCGCTCGGTTCTGAGCAGTCCGGCTCGGCAAATTGCGGATAGGTCGCGAGGTGAGCGAGGACGGCACCGACCTCGGCGAGAAGGTCGGCGTGAGAGGGAACTACTAGGCGCGTCCCGGCCAGGACTCCCGCTCGAGTACCCAGCGGGTCGTGGTCTGGAAGGCGTTGATCGGGCCCGGCGTGGTCTGGTGGGAGAAGAGGTACCGGAACCCCACGCGCTGGAGGGTCCGGTTGGGCGCCCGGTTGAAGGCGTTGGGCTCGCAGAAGATGCGCCGGAGGGCGAGCGCCTCGAAGTAGTGGTCGACGCTGCGGGCCACGAACTCGGTCCCGAGACCCCGTCGGCGCCGCGACGCCTCGAGCACGTGGAGGTGCATGAACGCCGCCTCCCCCACGATCAGGCGGTCGAGCGAGCTGAAGCCGACCGCCTCGGAGTCGAGCTCCCAGATCACGGCGTACGTGGACCGCTCGCCGAGCGGGCGCGCCACCTCCTCCTCGTAGGCGCGGCGCCACGCGTCCTTGGCGGGGAGGAGTGCCCGCACCACTCCCATCATGGCCAGGTGCTCGTCGGTGGCGTCGTGGAAGTAGTCGATCCGCAGGCCGACGTCGGCCGGCGTCATCTCCCGGACGCTCAGGTGCCCGGCCGCCCGATCGGGCGGGGCACCGGCGCCCGCCGCCCTCAGGAGCCCACCGCGACCGGGTCGAAGCCGGCGTTGCGGAGAAACGACAACTTCTTCTCCAACGCGTCACGCCACAGGGCCATCTCCTCGTCGAAGTGCGAGCGGTCGCCCTCCTCGAAGGCGTGCTCGAGCTCGTCGAACGCCGCGTCCTCGGCGTCGAGCAACTCGCGGTACTTCAAGAAGAATTGGTCCTCCATCGGCTGTGACACGCAGGTCCTCCCGGTCCACTCGGCCCGCTCGGTGCGGGCTGCCTCACCAGCGAGACTACGCCACCACCTCATCGCCGACCAGGGGCGAAGGGGCCCTCAGAAGGTGGTCTCGGCCTGGAGCCCCGACATCTTCCCGGCCGCCGCGGCCAGAACCGCCTGGCCCGCGACCAGGACCGACAGGTCGCCCCGCACCCGGACCCGTCCCGCCGCCAGGGCCTCGGTCGGGTCGAGCTCGCCGCGTGACAGGGCCGCGGCGTCGTCGTAGGGGAGCGAAATGACCACATCTGCCGGTGGTGTGTCCGGCTCGGCGAGAGCGAGGACGGCCGAGGCGTCCTCGACGGCCAGGAGGAGCCGCAGCGGCCCGGCGGCCTCGGGCCGACCGGGCACCCCGTGCACCACCTCCTCGACGCGGAAGCGCCCGGAGCTCGCCCGCACCGATCCGGACCCGGCCCCATCGAGATCGACCCCGGCCAACGCCGCGTTGAAGGCGCCGATCCACTCCTCCGAGAGGAAGCGGGCCACCCTAGCGGCCGTGGGTGGCGGCCTCGCTCGGCGAGGCCTTGCGCCGGCGGAGGATCTTGCGACCGAGCCAGGCCACCGGGTCGTAGGAAGCGTCGACCACGCGCTCTTTGAGCGGGATGATCGCGTTGTCGGTGATCTTGATGTGCTCGGGGCAGACCTCGGTGCAGCACTTGGTGATGTTGCACATGCCGAGCCCCTCCCGCTGGCGCAACAGCTCCCGGCGGTCGTTGGTGTCGAGGGGGTGCATCTCGAGCTCGGCGAAGCGGACGAAGAAGCGGGGCCCGGCGTAGTGAGCCTTGTTCTCCTCGTGGTCGCGGATCACGTGGCAGACGTCCTGGCACAAGAAGCACTCGATGCACTTGCGGAACTCCTGGCCCCGCTCGATGTCGGCCTGGGCCATCCGGTAGCCGCCCTCCGGACGCGGCGGGGGGGCGAAGGCCGGGACCTGCTTGGCCACCTCGAAGTTGAACGTCACGTCGGTGACCAGGTCCCGGATGATCGGGAAGCCGTGCATCGGCGCCACCGTGACCGGGCCCACGGGGAGCTGGTCCATCCGGGTCATGCACATGAGCCGGGGCTTGCCGTTGATCTCGGCCGAGCAGGAGCCGCACTTGCCGGCCTTGCAGTTCCAGCGGCAGGCGAGGTCGCCGGCCTGGGTGGCCTGGATGCGGTGGACGACGTCGAGGACGACCTCTCCCTCCTGGGCGGCGAGCCGGTACTCGGCGAAGTTCCCGCCCGAGCGGTCCCCGCGCCACACCCGCATGATCACGTCGGCCATCAGTGGTTCTCCTCGAACAGGCTCGCGAGCTCGGGGGGCATCTCGGGGATCGGCTCCGGGCCGATCTTGATCTCCTCGCCCACGCCGCCCCCCGACGGCTGGCGCTGAACCAGGTTGACCTTGCCGAACTCGGGGTCGGCGCTCGGGTAGTCCTCCCGGGTGTGGCCCCCCCGGCTCTCCTTGCGGTCCCGGGCCCCGAGGGTCACGCACTTGGAGACGGTCAGCATGGCCGGCAGGTCGGTGGCCAGGTTCCACGCCGGGTTGTAGGCCCGTCCGCCGGCCACGGCGACCCGGGAGGCGCGGAAGGTGAGCTCCTCGAGGCGTTCGAGGGCCTGCTCCAGCTCGTCTCCGGTGCGGATGATGCCGACCAGGGTCTGCATGGTGTCCTGGAGCTGCTGGTGCAGCTCGTAGGGGTTCTCGCCCTCGTCGCGCTCGAAGGGGGCCATGGCCTCGGCGACCGAGTGTTCGATCTCGGCCCGGTTGGGCACCGGCGTCCCGCCACGGCCCTCGGCGTAGTCCGAGGCCCCCATCCCGGCCCGGTGGCCGAAGACAAGAAGGTCGGAGAGGGAATTGCCCCCCAGGCGGTTGGACCCGTGCATCCCCCCGGCGGCCTCCCCGCAGACGAAGAGCCCGGGCACCGTGGCCGCCGCGGTGTCGGCGTCGACCCGAACCCCACCCATGATGTAGTGGCAGGTCGGTCCGACCTCCATCGGCTCGGCGGTGATGTCCACGCCGGCCAGCTCCATGAACTGGTGATACATGGAGGGCAGGCGCCGGCGGATGTACTCGGCGCTGCGACGGCTGGCGATGTCGAGGAACACCCCGCCGTGCGGGCTGCCGCGCTCCGACTTCACCTCGGTGTTGATCGCCCGGGCCACCTCGTCTCTCGGGAGCAGCTCGGGCGGACGGCGGCCGGCCGAATGGTCCTCGTACCACTGGTCGGCCTCCTCCTCGGAGTCGGCGGTCTCGGCCCGGAACATCTGGGCCACGTAGTCGAACATGAACCGCTTCTGCTCCGAGTTGCGCAGGACGCCGCCGTCCCCCCGCACCCCCTCGGTCACGAGGAGGCCGCGAACCGACAGGGGCCACACCATGCCGGTCGGATGGAACTGCACGCACTCCATGTCGATCAGGTCGGCCCCGGCCCACAGGGCCATGGCGTGGCCGTCACCGGTGCACTCCCAGCTGTTGGAGGTGTACTTCCACGACTTGCCGACCCCGCCGGTCGCGATCACCACGGCCTTGGCCGAGAAGACGACGACTTCGCCGGTGGCCCGCCAGTAGCCCATGGCGCCGGAGACGACGCCGTCGGCGTCGGAGAGCAGGCGCAGGATCTTGCACTCCATGAAGACGTCGATGTCCATGTGGACCGCCCGCTGCTGGAGGGTGCGGATGAGCTCGAGGCCGGTGCGGTCGCCGACGTGGGCCAGGCGGGCGTAGCGGTGGCCGCCGAAGTCCCGCTGGAGGATCCGGCCGTCTGCGGTCCGGTCGAACAGCGCGCCCCAGGCCTCGAGCTCCTGGACCCGGTCCGGGGCCTCCTGGGCGTGCAGCTGGGCCATGCGCCAGTTGTTGAGCATCTTGCCGCCGCGCATGGTGTCGCGGAAGTGGACCTGCCAGTTGTCCTCGGGGTAGACGTTGCCCATGGCGGCGGCGATCCCGCCCTCCGCCATCACCGTGTGGGCCTTGCCGAGGAGCGACTTGCAGACGAGGGCGGTGCGCAGCCCGCGACCCTTGGCCTCGATGGCGGCCCGCAGCCCGGCCCCACCGGCCCCGATGACGATCACGTCGTAGTCGTGCGACTCGTAGTCGGCCATCGCGGGCTCCTAGAAGATCTTGGGGTCGCTGAACACCCCCGACGCGACCAGTCGGACGTACAGGTCGGTCAGGGCCACGAAGATAAGGCTGGCCCAGGCGAGCTGCATGTGCCGGGCGTTGAGCGGGGTGAGCAGCTTCCACAGCCGGTGCCGGATCGGGTGCGTGGAGAACGCGTTGACGTGGCCCCCGCACAGGTGCCTGGCGGCATGGCAGGACATGCTGTAGGCCCAGAGCAAGACGGCGTTGACCACGAGCACCAGGGTCCCGAGGCTCACGCCGATGCCGCCTTCGCCCGGCAGTCGGAAGGCCACCACCGCGTCGATGGTGAGGATCACGTTGAAGCCGAGCCCGATGAAGAAGAAGTACCGGTGCAGGTTCTGGAGGATGAGCGGGAAGCGGGTCTCGCCGCTGTAGCGGCCGTGGGCGTCGGCCACGCCGCAGGCCGGCGGGGACTGCCAGAAGCTCCGGTAGTAGGCGCGGCGGTAGTAGTAGCAGGTCAGGCGGAAGGCGAGCGGCCCGCCGAGGATGAGGAGGGCCGGCGTGACGTGCCACCAGTTGATCACGAGGAAGGTCCCGTGCGCCCCGGCCACGCAGCTGCGGGTCACGCAAGGGGAGAAGAAGGGGGAGATGAGGTCGCGGTGGTGGCTGGCGCCGACGTAGTAGTCCTTGTTCACGAAGACGGCCCAGGTCGTGTACACCACGAACGCGCTCAGCACGAACGCGCTGATGGAGGGCTGCACCCACCACCGGTCCCGTCGCAGTGTCCGCACCGCCGGTCCGCCGCGGGTGCCGCCGAGCTGGACCCGTGTGATCGTCGCACCCTCAACGCTCACGCCGCACCCTCCCTCTCTTCGTCGGTTCCGCCCCCGAGCGGGCCCGGTCCGACCGACCTCCGACCGACCGCACCTGCGGGCGATCGGCTCATCTTCCCATCCCACCCACGCGAACGCGCAACCCGGGAACCGAAACATCCTTTTCACGAGGCGATCGGGACCGAGACGGCCGGAGCCCATAGGCTCGGGGGCATGGCGCTTCCGACCCACCCTCCCGCCCCGCCCCACGACCTGCCCCATACCCTCGGCGACCTGCGGGCGTCGGGCTGGGAGTCGGTGCCGGTCTCCGAGGAGCTGCGCCGCAATGCCGCCCGCCGGATCAGTGCCGGTGAGCCGCTCATCGAAGGCGTCCTGGGGTTCGAGGACACCGTCATCCCCCAGCTGGAGAACGCCATCTTGGCCGGGCACGACGTCATCTTGTTGGGGGAGCGGGGCCAGGCGAAGACCCGGATCATCCGTTCGCTCGTCGAACTGCTCGACGAGTGGATGCCGGTCGTGACCGGGTCCGAGATCAACGACGACCCCTACCAGCCGACCTCGCGCTTCGGTCGGCTGAAGGTGGCCGACGAGGGCGACGAGACGCCGATCTCCTGGGTGCATCGCTCGGACCGCTACGGGGAGAAGCTGGCCACCCCGGACACCTCGATCGCCGACCTGATCGGCGAGGTCGACCCGATCAAGGTGGCCGAGGGCCGCTACCTGTCCGACGAGCTGACCCTGCACTACGGCCTCGTCCCCCGGGTCAACCGGGGCATCTTCGCCATCAACGAGCTCCCCGACCTGGCCGAGCGGATCCAGGTCGGGCTGCTGAACGTGCTGGAGGAGCGGGACGTCCAGATTCGGGGGCACCGGGTGCGGCTCCCCCTCGACGTGATGCTGGTGGCCACGGCAAACCCGGAGGACTACACCAACCGGGGCCGGATCATCACCCCGCTGAAGGACCGTTTCGGGGCCCAGGTGCGGACTCACTACCCCGAGGAGACGAGGACTGAAGTGGCGATCATGCGGGCCGAGGCGGCGCTGCCCGACGGCGCGGTCCCGGTCATCGTCCCCCCCTACATGGAAGAGGTGCTGGCCGAGATCAGCCAGCTGGCCCGGCGCAGCCCGCATCTCAACCAGCGCAGCGGGGTGTCGGTCCGGCTCACCATCGCCAACTACGAGACCCTGGTCGCCAACGCCCTGCGGCGGGCCCTGCGGGTCGGCGAGCACGTGGCCGTCCCACGGGTGAGCGACCTCGGGGCGCTCGTCCCCTCGACCCAGGGCAAGATCGAAGTCGAAGCTCTCGAGGAGGGCCGGGAGGACGAGGTGGTGGCCCAGCTGGCCGGGGCGGCGGTGCTCTCGGTGTTCCGGCGCCGGGTCACCCTGGAGGACCCGGCCGGCGTCGTGGGCTGCTTCACCGAGGGCTCGGTGGTGCACACCGGCGACGACCTCCCCTCGTCGGACTACCTGGCGGTGCTGGCCGACCTGGGCGCGCTAGAGCCGCCCACCCGGGCGTTGGCCGGGCCGGAGGCCGCCGAGTCGCCGGCCCTCATGGCCGCGGCCCTCGAGTTCCTTTTGGAGGGCCTGCACCTGACGAAGCGGCTCAACAAGGACGCCTCGGGCCCCCGGGCCCTCTACCGGCGGCGCCGGTGAGGAGCAGCCGGCCGTGACCGCCCGCTACGACTACCGCGATTGGGACGGCTCCCAGGAGTGGGGTGAGCTGGACCCCGACGACCTGCTCTCCGAGATCACCGACGACCTGCTCTCGGGGGGCGACCTCAACGACTCGCTCCGGCGGCTCATGCGGGCCGGGATGCGCACCCGGGACGGCGAGCGGATCATGGGCATGCGCGAGATGATCGAGCGGATGCGCCGCCGGCGTGAGGAGCTGCTCAAGCAGGGCAGCCCCAACGCCGAGATGGAGCGGATCTCGAAGGCCCTAGACGAGGTGGTGGGCCAGGAGCGGAGCGCGATCGACCAGCTCGAGCAGGACGCCAAGGACTCGGGGGACGAGCGCCGGGCCGAGGTCACCTCGGATGTGGCCACCGAGCGGCGGATGTCCCTCGACCTCTTGCCCGAGGACCTGGCCGGCAAGGTCCAGGGCCTCCAGCACCACGACTTCGTCTCGTCCGAGGCCCGGGAGCGCTTCGAGGAGCTCATGGAGGAGCTCCGCCAGCAGGTGGCCCAGACCTACTTCGAGGGCATGTCCGAGGCTCTCAGTTCGGCCGACCCCGACCAGTTGGCCCGGATGCGCTCGGCCATCGACGCGCTGAACACCATGCTCGAGCAGCGGGCCCGGGGCGAGGAGCTCGACCCGAGCTTCGAGCAGTTCATGGAGAACTACGGCGACCTGTTCCCGGGGAATCCCCAGAACCTCGACGAGCTGCTCGAGCAGCTGGCCGAGCGGATGGCCGCCGCCGAGGCGATGTGGCGGTCGCTGTCCCCCGAGCAGCGCCAGCAGCTCCAGTCGCTGGCCAACGCCCTCCTCGAGGACATGGATCTGCGCTGGCAGATGGAGCGCCTGGCCGGCAACCTGCGCGAGGCGATGCCGGGCGCGGGCTGGGGGCAGTCCTACCGCTTCCGGGGCCAGAACCCCCTCGGCTTCGGGGAGGCCACCGACGTCGCCAGCCAGCTCGGGGAGCTCGACCGGATGGAGGAGGTGTTCTCCTCGGCCTCGTCCCCCAACGCCCTGGACGAGATCGACGTCGATCAGGTCCGCCAGCACCTGGGCGAGGACGCCGCTCGCTCGCTCGAGCGGCTGGCCCGCCTGACCAAGACCCTGCAGGAGAACGGTCTGATCGAGACCCAGGGCGGCCGCACTGAGCTCACCCCGAAGGGGGTCCGCCGCCTCGGCCAGAAGGCCCTGTCGGACCTGTTCTCCCAGATGCGCCGGGAGCGCATCGGCGACCACCAGGCGGCCACCTCGGGGGCCGGGCACGACCGTGAGGAGACGACCAAGCCCTACGAGTTCGGCGACCCGATGAACCTCCACCTCTCGGCCACCGTGCACAACGCGGTGCGTCGGAGCGGGGCCGGGGTGCCGGTGCGGCTGCGGCCCGAGGACTTCGAAGTGGTCGAGACCGAGGCGCTGACCCGTTCGGCCACGGTGCTCTTGGTCGACTTGTCGATGTCGATGCCGATGCGGGACAACTTCGTGCCGGCGAAGAAGATGGCCATGGCCCTCCAGACCCTCATCTCCACCCGCTTTCCCCGCGACTACCTGGGCATCGTCGGGTTCTCCGAGGTGGCTCGGGAGATCAAGCCCGAGGACCTGCCCACAGCGATGTGGGACTACGTCTATGGGACCAACCTGCAGCACGCCCTGGCCCTGGCGCGCCGGATGCTCGCCCACCAGCACGGCACGAAGCAGATCATCGTGGTAACCGACGGCGAGCCGACCGCCCACATCGACGACGCCGGGGAGGTGTGGTTCAACTACCCGCCGGTGCAAGAGACCCTCAGGCGGACCATGGCCGAGGTGATCCGGACGACCAAAGCCGGCATCACGATCAACGTTTTCGCCCTCGACCTCGAGCGCACCCACTACCCGTTCGTCGAGCAGATCGCCCGGGTGAACGGCGGGCGGACCTTCTACACCACCCACGACGCGCTTGGCGGCTACGTGCTGGTCGACTTCCTTCGGCACCGTCGCTATCTGCGGCCCGCGGGCTGAACTGGCCGCGACCGGTCCCCGGGCGGGACCGGAGGGCGGCCAGAGGCCCTATCACTCTACGTGGTCAAAACTGGCCCGCTCTGGCTTTTCCGACCGCTGGATGTGACAATTCCCCCCCTTGCGTTCCCAAGCCCGATGGGGGAATATGACATGGTTGTAGTTACATCGGTGCCACTTACAGTGAGGGGAGGCCGACCGATGGACTTGGCCGCAGTGCTCTATGGGCGTGAAGACCGCAGCTGGCAGGCACAGGCCAACTGCATGGGCGTGGACCCCGACCTGTTCTTCCCCGAACGCGGCGCCTCGACCCGCGAGGCCAAGGAGGTGTGCCGGGGCTGCGTGGTCCGGGAGGACTGCCTCGAGTACGCGCTGGCCAACGGCGAGAAGTTCGGCATCTGGGGGGGGATGAGCGAGCGCGAGCGTCGCCGGCTCCGGCGGGCCCGGGCGCTCCAGCGCCGGGCCGCCGTTATGAACGACGCGTCCTGAGCGACCGATCGGCCAGCCGCGCCTGCAGGCTGACCGCGCCCTCGAGGCCAAGTTGGGCGAGCCGACCGGACGGGACCCGGTCGAGCACCGACTGGGGCACCAGCCCCACGAGCTCCGCCCGGCTGATCCGCCCGCCGAGGGGCAACGCCGCCGCCACCCGCTCGTAGGCCTCGGCCGGGCCCACCAGCTCCGGCTGGACCAGGTTGCACGAGATCTGGGCCCCGCTCGCCAACGAGAACCCCAGGGTCCGGATCGCGCGGCTCCGCACCCGCGTGGCCACGGCCCGCAGCTCGGTGCCCGAGACCCCGCTCACCCAGAGGTTGTAGGCCACGAGCGGACCACGGGCCCCCACCGCCATGGCCCCCGCCCGCGGGTGGGCCCGGTCGGGCCCGGTGTCGGGGAGGAGGGTGACGAAGGCTCCCCGCCGGACCTCGGGCAGCGAGCGTTCGCCACCGTCGGGCATCGGGCCGTAGAGGAAGCAAGGGATGCCCAGCGTCGCCCCGGCCCAGATGGCGATGGTGTCCCGGGCCTCGACGGCGTCGAGCAGGTCGCCCGAGTCGACGGGGGAGAACGGCACGACGTCGACCACCCCGAACCGTGGGTGGGCGCCGTCGTGAACGGAGAGGTCGAGGAGGTCCACCGCCAACGCCACCGTCGCCCGCACCGCCGCCACCACCCCCCGGCCGGCCCCGCCGAGGGTGAGCACGCTGCGGTGGTGGTCGGCGTCTCGGTGGACGTCCAGGAGGACCTCGCCACAGGCGTCGGCCAGGCGTTCGAGGACGGCGGTGTCCCGGCCCTCGCTCACGTTGAGAGCGGACGCGAGACGCGACCGGATCACCGCGGGAAAGCCAGACTCGGCGCGGCCGGCGAGCTATCGGGAGGAGAGGGCGATGCGAGCCGACCGGCGGGAGCGCAGGATCCGGCGCCGCTCACGCTCAGATCGGCCACCCCAGACCCCGTGGTCGATGCGGTTGGCCAGGGCATACTCTAAGCATGCATCGGCCACCGGGCAGTCGGCGCAGATCCGCTGGGCCGCCTGGACCCCGAGGCCGTCGCTCGGGAAGAAGACCGAGGGCGGCATGTCGCGGCACTTGCCCTCGGTCATCCACTGGGTGTCCATCACCGGTTCCATTTCTCTTGGCCGAGCATAGCGGTGCTTGGTCAACCGACTCGTCTCCTCTTCTACGGTGCCGGGGCGGCGGCCGGATTGGACCCCGGGGCCGTTGAGGCGAGCCCCGCATCCCGACGGGGTCCCCCGGGTCCCCCCGCCTCCGGGCTGGACGACGACCCCGGCCCCCTGGCCAGGGGGGATGCCCGCCCAGACCCCGGGATGGGGTCCGGCCGGGCCACCGGGGCCGCCCGGGCGCCCGCTCGCCGGGTGGCCGCCGCCGAGCCCGCCACCCGGGTACGTGGCCGGGGGACCGGGCTCACCCCCTCCGACCCGCGCCGGGCGGGTGACGACCCTGCGCACCTGGGCGCTCCTCCTGGCGCTGAGCACGGTGCTCGCCGCGACGGTGGGCGGGACGGTCGGGTACCTCGCGGCTCGTGACTCGCAGCGGACCATCGTCGAGCGGTTTTCCCCGAACACGCCGGCGTTCGCCAAACCGGCCGACATCCAGGCCGTCCTGGCCAAGGTGGAGCCGGCCGTGGTGTCCATCGAGACCACCGGGTCGCGCCATGGCGGCACCGTGGTGGGAGCCGGGACCGGGATGATCCTCACCGCCGACGGCCAGGTGCTGACCAACAATCACGTGATCGCCGGTGCTAGCTCGCTCACGGTGACGCTCTTCGGCCAGAGCGATCTGCTCCCGGCCAAGGTCATCGGTACCGACCCGTCCCAGGATCTCGCCCTCATCCAGATCGAGGGTCAGCACGGGTTGCCCACCGTCGAGCTCGGCGACTCCAACCGGGCCCTGGTGGGCGACAATGTGCTCGCGATCGGCAACGCCCTGGCGCTCTCGGGCGGCCCCACCGTGACCGAGGGCATCGTGTCGTCGACGGACCGCTCCCTCGCCGCGACGAGCGACCTCACCGGGAAGCTCGAGAACCTGAGCGGGCTCATCCAGACCGACGCCGCGATCAACTCGGGGAACTCGGGTGGTCCGTTGGTCAACTCCGACGGCCAGGTCATCGGGATGAACACTGCGGTGGCCGAGAGCACCCAGGGCAATGCGCCGGCCCAGAACATCGGCTTCGCCATCGCGATCGACACCATCAAACCGTTGCTCGGCCGGCTGCGCACCGGGGGGACGGTGCCCGGGGGCTGAGGGGGCTCCCGTCCCCGACGACGGAGGACCCGGGTACGCTGCTCGTCGTCGTCGACCCACCCGGAGGTCCCGTGTCGCCCGAGCCCGAAGACATCGCCACCGACGAAGCGGGCGAGCCGATCCCCCCCGTCGGCCACGTCCGGGTGGTGTACCTGGGCCCGGTGGCGCCCCACTGGGAGGTCCAGTCGGACTACGGCGACCCGGCCGTGGTCGAGGCATTCCGGGAGCGGGTGCTCGCCCGCCTGGTCCTCTTGCCCCCCCACGACCCGCAGTTCCGGCGCAACCGGGAGCGGGTGGTGAGAGACGCCGAACGGGAGAACCTGGCTCTCGACTGGGACCTCGGCTACCCCGAGGAGCCCTAACCCTCCGAGCGAGGTTCGGGGTCGGCGCCCGCCGGGTCCTCGGGGAGGTCGAGCCGCTCGAGCCAGAGCCCCGGCGCGTCCACCTCGGCCGGCGTCGGCAGGGCCCGACCCCCGATGAGCAGGCGGGCGAGGCCGTCCTCGCCGGCCCGCTCGAGCACCCCCCGCACGAACGCCGTGCCCCGGTCGACCTGGGACCGGCTCACGTCGAACCCGAACAGCGCGGCCGCCGCCTGGCGCCCCCGCGAGTCGGCGATCCGGTAGCGGTACCAGGCCTCCGACAGGGGCCCGGCCGAGCCGGTGACCGCCTCGGCGATCCGGCCGGTCGCGTGGTCGACGTAGCCGGTCAACGCGGCCACGAGGGCGCTCAACCGCTCCGAGGTGGCCCGGCTTCCCGGGGTCAAGAGGTCCGAGAGCAGCGCCTCGGGGTCCGACATCAGCGCTTGGAGCGCGTCGGGACCCGTGCCGCCCAGCTGTTCGGCCAGGCCCTGCTGGGCCGCCATGGACTCGGCCATCGCCGCCTCGAGCAGCTCGCGGAGCCGCTCGGTCACCAGCGGGCGGTCCAAGACGAGCTGCACCGTGAGCTCGTGGGCGCACACCCACAGCAAGGCGGTGTCCTCGGCCAGGCTCCAGTCCGAGGCGAAGGCGGCGACGTTCTCGGGCACCACCAAGAGCTCGGTCGAGGGGGGCCACGGGACGAGCAGGGCGTACTGGCCGAGCGCTTGGCGGGCCAGGTGACCGGCGGCCGAACCGAACTGCATGCCGAGCATGATCGGGCCCATGGTCGAGGCGAACTGGCCCAGGAGGGCCCCGAGCCCCTCCCCGAACTCGTCGCCCAGCTCGGGCGGGGCCGGCGGCGTCGCCTCGCCGATCTTCGCGATCATCCGGGCCAAGAGCGGCCGCCAGCCCTCGAGGGCCCGGTTGGCCCAGGCGCCCCGGCCGACCGGCACGAAGGTGTAGGAGTGTTCGATGCTCAGCCCGGTCGCCTCCTCGACGTGCAACTCGACCACCCGGGCCAGCTCCTCGAGCTTGATCCGTTGCAGCGGGTCGACGTTGGACTCGGCGCCGCCGTCGGTCGCCACCCCGAGCGCCAGGGCTCGCGCCGCGTCCAACCACGGGGTGCCGCCGCCCTGGGCGGCCCCCCCAATGACCTTGAGCAGGTCACCGAGGAGCCCTGGGATGGGGTTGTCGGGGTCCTCGGGGTTCATCGCCACGCCGTCACAGCCTACGGGCGTCCCGGCCGGGATTCCGTCGGCCCCCGGCGTGCGGGCTCCCTGCTCAGGGGGAGGTGCCGAGGTCGACCGCGACGGCCCTGGTCGCCCCGTCCCTGCGGACGATCAGGGTCACCGCGGTCCCCGGGGACAACAGGTAGAGGCGGGACCGGAGGTCGGCCATGGTGCGCACCCGGTGCCCGTCGATCGAGGTGATGAGGTCGCCGACCTCGAGGTGGCCGCTCGAGGGGCCACCGGAGGACACCGCCGTGACCACCGCCCCCCGGGCCCCGCTGGCCGAGTCCGACCCTTCGATCCCCAGCCATCCGTGGGCGATCTGGCCGCCGTTGGACAACAGCTCGTGGGCGACCTCGAAGACGAACTCGCCGGGCAAGAAGACGGCTCCGCCGCCTTGGGGTGAGACCCCCGACTTGTCGAGCAGCCCGACGATGGCCCCGTCGCGTTCCATAAGGACCGCCCCGTCAGGTGCGGTCCCCTTGGGGGTGGTGGCGACCACGCTGACCATCCCCGAACCCGGGCCCGAGCTCACCGGTTCGCCGATCGAGGCGATGGTCCCGCTCAACCAGCTCGACCATCCCCCGCCCCCCGTCGTGGTCGCGACGGCCAACTCGACGGCCCCGGTGCCGGGTTGGACGTCGCTCCAGTCGACGAACCTCCCGACCGGGAGGCGGGCCCCGACCCGGATCAGGCCGACGTCGGAGGTCGGGTCGACCGCCACCACCCTGCCGATCGTCCGGCGTCCGGTCGAGGTGGTCGCCACGATCCCGGTGGCGCCGGTCAGCAGGGAGGCGTTGGTGGCGATCAGCTCGCCGGCGACGACCACGCCGCAGCCGTAGTGGCTGGCACCGGTCCGCTGCTCCACCGTCAGCCGGACGATCGAGCGGGTGGAGGAGGTCGGGGGCGAGATCAGTTGGGTCGGGGCGGCGAGCTCGGGACCCCGGTCCCGGTTGGCCAGCATGAGGCCCCCACCGACCAGGGCGACCACCGCCCCCGCACCCGCCAGCGCGGTGGTCCACAGGGCACGCCGGCCGCCGGTCGCGGTCCGGAGCGCCGGACGCAGCCCGGGGTGCGAACCGGCCCAGCTCCCGGTCTCCGAGGGGTGACGCCAGGCGCGCGCCTCGGGCGGGACCCAGCCACCCCGGGTCCTCGGATCCTCGCGCTCGCGCGCCCCCTCCTCGGGTTCACCGGACTCCCAGCCGAAGGAGTCGCCATCCGATGAAGCCACAACGGACCAGGTTACCGACGCCCTCCGTTCCGGTGCGGTCGCCCGGTCCCTCCTACGATGGGCCGGATGCCCCGCGACCTCGCGATCGACCTGGGTACGGCCAACACCCTCGTCTACGCGAAGGGGAGGGGCATCGTGCTCAACGAGCCCACGGTCATCGCCTACAACACCCGCACCCGCGAAGTGCTGGCCATCGGGGCCGAGGCGTGGCAGATGATCGGCCGCACCCCCGGCTACATCGTGGCCGTCCGGCCTCTGCGTCAGGGGGCGATCACCGACTTCGACATCACCGAGCGGATGCTCCGGGTCCTCTTGCACCGCTGCGGGGTCTCGCGGATGAACCGGCCGAGGGTGCTCATCTGCGTCCCCTCGGCGATCACCCGGGTCGAGCGGCGGGCCGTGAAAGAGGCGGCCCGCCATGCCGGCGCCTCGGCCACCTACCTCATCGAGCAGCCCATGGCTGCGGCCATCGGCGCCGGGTTGGCCATCCACGAGCCGGTGGGTTCGATGGTGGTCGACGTCGGGGGCGGCACCGCGGAGATGGCGGTCATCTCCCTCGGGGGCATGGTCTCCCAGCGGGCCATCCGCTGCGGGGGGTTCGACTTCGACGCCGCCATCCAGTCCTACGTGCGGCACCGACACGGCGTGGCGATCGGCGAACGGACCGCCGAGGCGGTGAAGTTCGCCATCGGTTCGGCATACCCCTACGAGGGCGAGCAGGAGGCCCAGGTCCGGGGGCGGGAGGTCTCGACCGGGATGCCGAAGACGGTCGGGCTCAGCCCCTTGGAGGTGCGCCAGGCGCTCGACGACCTGGTCGAGCAGGTGATCACCACCGCCGCCGACTGCCTGGCCGATGCGCCACCCGAGCTGGCCCAGGACATCATGTTCGAGGGCGTGCACCTGACCGGGGGTGGCGCGCTCCTGCGGGGCATGGCCCAGCGACTGGCCAACGGGACGTCCGTGCCGGTGCACCTGGTCGACCTGCCGCTCGAGTGCGTGGCGCTCGGCGCCGGGCGCTGCCTCGAGGCGCTCGACGAGCTCCGCCCGGTGTTCGCCGACTCGGGCGACTGACCGGCGCCGCTCACCGTTCCAACAGCACCTCGGCCGCCTCGCGGACCTGCCAGTCCGGGTCCTCGAGGCAGCGTTCCAACGCCGGCTCCACCTCGGGGTCGTCGAACCCGACTAGCGCGATGACCGCCCGGCGCCGTATCGCCGGCCGGTCCCCGAGCGCACCGAGCACCGCTCGGAGGCCGCCGGGGTCGCCGATGGCGCCCAGGGCGGCGACGGCCGACTCCCGGCAACGGGGCTCGGGATGGCCGGTGGCCATGGCCGCGAGCTCGGGCACCGCGGCCGACACCGACCGCTCGCCGAGGGCCCATGCGGCAGCCTCGGCGACCAGAGCGTCTTCGTCCCCGAGCCCGACGACGAGGGCGCGGGGGAGGAGTGAGCGGCTGCCCGGCCCCCCCACCCGGGCGGCCAGGACGGCGGCCCGGTGGCGGACGACCGGGTCGGCGTCCTCGAGCGCCCGGACCACGTCGGCCGCGCCGAGCGCCCCCGACCGCTCCAGCGCGCCGAGGACGGCGGCCCGGACCGCGGGATCGAGGTCGTCGCGGGCTGCCTCGACGACCTCGAGGTCGCCCCGGTGGCCGGCGGCCACCACCCGGCGCCGGCCCTCCCGGGCCGCGGCATCGCGGTCGGCCCCGGGCTCGTCCATGAGAGGATCGTCGACCATCGTCCGAGTATGACCGAGACCCTCGATCCCCCTGACCCCCGCCGCCGCCGATGGTCGCGCGTCGTCGTCGGTGTGCTCGTCGTCCTGCTGGTCGCGCTGATCGTGGCCAGCCGGATCAACCTCAGCTACTACGTGATCTCACCCGGGGACGCCCAGTCCGTGACCCCGCTCATCACCGTCCCACCGGGCAAGGCCCACCGGGTGCACGGCGCCATCCTGCTCACCGATGTGTTCGAGTCGCCGGTGACCGCGCTCAGCTATCTGCCCGACCTGTGGTCGTCGGACAACCAGCTGATCCCGACCGACGAGCTCGTCCCGAACGGGATCCCGGCCTCCGAGCTCACCGCCCAGGGCTACCTGCAGATGGTCCAGGCCAAGGACGCCGCCAAGGCCGCGGCATTGCGCCGACTGGGCTACTCGGTCCCCGAACAGAACGGCGGCGTGGTCATCGAGGGCGTCGCATCGGGGACCCCGGCCTTCGGTGCCCTGGAGGTCGGCCAGGTGGTCACGGGCGTCGACGAGACCTCGACGCCCGATCTGTGCAGCTTCGTCGTCGCCCTGTCGGCGATTCGGCCCGGTGGACTGGCCAGACTGTCCGTCCGCCAGGACCGCTTCAGCGCCTCGGGCGTGTTGGTGCGGGGGGCCGTGGCGACGAGGACGGTGCGTCTGGTGAAGCGGCCCGCCGGCCCGGCCGCTGCCGGCTGCACCGGCCGGCGCCCCGGGGGCGGCTTCCTCGGGGTGGTGGTGGCCACCCAGCAGAACTTCACCTTCCCGTTCAAGATCTCGATCAACACGGCCAACATCGGCGGCCCCTCGGCCGGGCTGGCCATGACCCTCGGTCTCATCAACACCCTGAGCGACGGGCGCCTGACCGGCGGGCTCCGGGTCGCCGCGACCGGCACCATGGATGCCAGCGGGGCGGTCGGGGACGTGGGTGGGGTGGCTCAGAAGACGGTGGCGGTGGAGCGGGCCGGTGCCA
Source organism: Actinomycetes bacterium (assembly GCA_021791895.1). GTDB lineage: Bacteria > Actinomycetota > Acidimicrobiia > Acidimicrobiales > RAAP-2 > Palsa-461. The sequence goes on from JAJYVS010000022.1 coordinate 32,750, forward strand.
GCGTCTTCTTCGTCCCGGACCAGGAGCTGGCGGTGGCCAAGGCGAAGGCCACCCCGTCCCTCAAGGTGTTCGCGGTGAGCTCGCTCGCCCAGGCCCTGTCGATCCTCGGCCGCCTGGGCGGCCACATCCCGGCTGCAGCGGTCCGGTCCTGAACCCGAGCACCAGCTCAGGGCGGGTGTTCGTGGGAGCATCTTTCCCAACCAGGGGGGTCAGGCCGTAGGCTTGTGGCATGCCTCCGAGCACCCCGTCGCCCCGTATGCGCCCCGACGAGGTGCCCCGACGATCCTTCAGTCGGAACCGGCGGGGGTTCGATGCCGACGAGGTCACGGCGTTCCTCGAGCAGCTGGCCCGGGAGCTCGCGACCTGGGAGGCCCGCGAGGAGGAACTGCTCGGGCAACTTGCGGAGGCCGAGGAGCGCGCCGCCAACCCCAAGATCGACGACGAGCGCCTCACCTCGGCCCTCGGCCAGAAGAGCGCCGAGGTGCTGCGCAACGCCCACCAGGAGGCGGGTCGATTGGTCGCCGCAGCCGAGGAGACGGCCAACGCGGTGGTGCGGGACGCCCAGCAGCAGGCGACGGACATCCAGGTCAGCGCGGAGGCCGCGGCGGCCGAGCGCATCGCCCAGGCGGAGCTCGACGCCGGCACCGTCCACGAGGACGCGCAGACCGAGGTGGCCTCCCTCCTCGAGCGAGCGCGCGGCGACGGCAACACCCTGTTGGACCGGGCCCGTGAGCGTGGCCGGCTCATGATCGAACAGGCACAGGAGACGAGGCGGCGGATGCTTACCGAGACCGCCCAGCGCCGTCGGGTCCTCTTGATCCAGATCGAACAGCTCCGCGCAGCTCGTGACCAGTTGGCCCGCACCGTCATCGGGGTCCGGGGCACCGTCGACGACATCGTCTCGGGCCTGGCCCGTGCCGACGACGACGCGAGGGCCGCCGCAGCGGCGGTGGCCGAACGGGTGGCCGAGGTGGAGGCCCAGGAGGTGGAGGGACTCGAGCCGGCAGGGGCCGAGGCGATCGCGGCCGCGACCCCCGAGGTCGCCGCCGACGGCTCGGAGGTGACGACCGGCGAGGCCATCGGCGCCGCGGCCGAGGGCGGGCCCACCGCCGACGCCCGGGTGGAGGAGCTCTTCGCGCGGATCCGGGAGGGACGCTCGGCGGCGCCGGCCGAGACGATCTTCGAACCACCCGACACGTCCAGCTTCGCCGAGCCGATGGCCGAGCAGATGGTCGAGCCCGATGCGGGCGCGGAGCCGACGCCGGCGACCAGAGTCGACAGCTTCGTCGAGCGGCTCATCGCCGAGCGCGACGAGCTGCTCGACCCGATCCTGGCCAAGATGGCCCGGCGGCTGAAGCGGACCATGCAGGACGACCAGAACCAGCTGCTCCACCGGCTCCGAGCCGATACCGGGGCCTACCGCCAGGAGCTGATCAACTCGGAGGAGCATCAGCGGCGGGGGCTGGTCGAGGCAGCGATCGACTTCCTCGGCGACGCGTTCGACGCCGGTGAACAGTTCGCCCGAGAGCACCTCGGTGCCGAGGCCGCCGCGGCGCCCGACGCGAGCGACGTCAACCGCTCGGCCGTGGGCACCGGGGCCCAGGAGTTGGCGGACACGGTGGTGACGCTCCTGCGACGCCGACTCCTCGAGGAGGAGGGGGAGGGACCGGGCCCGAGCGAGGAGGAGGCTGCGGAGCTGGTGAGCGCCGCCTACCGGGAGTGGCGGGGTGAGCGCATCGAACGTCTGGCCGGCGACCACGTGGTCGGGGCCTTCTCGGGCGGGGTCCGGGCGGCAAGCGGCAAGGCCCCGTTACGTTGGATCGCCTCGGGATCGCCGGAATCCTGCGCCGACTGCGAGGACAATGCCCTGGCCGAAGCGCTGCCCGAGGGCGAGCGGTTCCCGACCGGCCACCTCCACCCGCCGGCCCACTCGGGATGTCGCTGCCTGGTGGCGCCGACCACGACCTAGCAGCCACCCGGCCTAGGCTCGCCCACCGTGCGCAGTCCGCAAGATGTGGCACCTCGCGCGCCACGCGTGCGCCACCGCGCCCGGTGGTGGCTGCTCGGGATCGCGGTCCTCCTGGTCATCCTGCTGGCGTCCCTGCGGTCGCTGGCCACCGTCTACACCGACCGGCTCTGGTTCTCCTCTCCGTCGATCCACCTGACCGGCGTCTTCGACACCCTCCTCGGGGTCAAAGTGGGCCTGTTCGCCTCGTTCGGGGGCCTGTTCTTCGTCCTGTTGTGGGTGAACCTGGTCGTCTGCGACCGGATCAGCTCGGCGGCCGAGGGCTCCGACCCCGAGGACGAGCTGGTCCGCCGGTACCAGCGCCTGGTGCGCCCCTACGCCAACCGCATCTACGCCGCGCTGTCGGTCGTGGTGGCGCTGATCGCCGCGGCCGGCACCATCGGCGAGTGGCAGAACTGGCTCCTCTTCACCCACGGGCAGAGCTTCGGGTGGAAGGACCCCCAGTTCGGGATGGACGCCAGCTTCTACGTGTTCAAGCTGCCGTTCCTCGAGTTCCTGGTCAACTGGCTGATCGTCTCGTTGATCGTGGTCCTCGTGTTCACCGCGGTGTTCCACTACCTGAACGGCGGGATCAGGACCCAGCGGGCCCGACCCCGGGTCCGCCCGGTGGTGAAGGCCCATCTGTCGGTCCTCCTCGCGCTGATCGCCCTGGCCAAGGCGGCCGGGTACGTGCTCGCCCGCTACCAGCTCGTGACCTCGACCAACGGCTTCGTCGAGGGAGCCGGCTACACCGACGTGCACGCCCGGATCCCCGCCCTCGAACTCCTGTTCTGGATCTCGTTGGCCGCCGCCGCCGTCTTGGTGTGGAACATCCGTCGCCAGGGCTGGACCCTCCCGGTCCTCGCCGTCGGGCTGTGGGCGTTCGTCGCCCTCGTGATCGGCGTGATCTACCCGGCCATCGCCCAGGCCATCGTCAACCCGTCGCAGAACTCGAAGGAGGCGCCCTACATCGCCCGGAACATCGCGGCCACCCGGTACGCCTACGGAATCAGCAGTCGCAACTTGGTGACGTCGAACTTCCCGGCCTCGACCACGCTGACCGCCACCCAGGTCATCGAGAACAGCTCGACGTTGAGCAACATCCGACTCTGGGATCCTGATCCGCAGATCTCGTTGCCCACCGTCCAGAAACTCCAGTACGCGCACGGCTACTACACCTTCCAGGGCCTGGCCGTCGATCGATACGTGATCGACGGACGTCTCCAGCCGGTCCTCGTCGGCGTCCGCCAGGTCAACCAGTCCGGCATCGCCTCGCCCACGTGGGTCAACACCCATCTCCAGTACACCCACGGTGAGGGCATCGTGCTCGCCGAGGCGGACGCAGCCACGGCCAAGGGTGACCCCGAGTTTGCCGTAAAGAACGTCCCTCCGACCTCGATCAAGGGCGCCCCCAAGGTCAAGCAGCCCGACGTCTACTTCGGTATCAACTACCCGGGCTACGTGGTCGCCAACACCAAGGAGGACGAGATCGGCACCGGCAACCCCCACTACCAAGGGAACGGCGGCGTCCAGCTCTCCTCGTTCCTGCGCCGGGCCGCGTTCGCCATCCGGCTCGGGGACTTCAACCTGCTCATCTCGGGGCAGATCACGCCCAACTCCCGGATCATGTTCGTCCGGGACGTCTTGAACATGGCGAGGAAGGCGGCGCCCTTTCTCAGCTGGGACTCCGACCCCTATCCGGTGCTCGCGAACGGCCACATCTACTGGGTCGTCGACGGCTACACCACCACGGCCAACTTCCCGTACTCCCAGAACGCCGACTCGGTACTCGTGCCCCAGGGCGGCGGCCTGCCGGGCAGCTACAACTACGTGCGCAACTCGGTGAAGCTCGTCATCAACGCCTACAGCGGGAAGATGACCTTCTACGCCATGGACAACGACCCGGTGCTGCGGACCTACGAGTCGGCCTTCCCCGGGATGTTCACCAGCGCCTCGAACATGCCGACGGCCATCCGCCAGCACCTGCGCTACCCCGAGGACATGTTCAGCGTGCAGGCCGCCCTCTACGGCCGGTACCACCTCTCGTCGCCGAACGCCTTCTACAATGCCGACGGGGCCTGGACCCTCTCGCCCACCGCCGGAGCGGGGTCGTCCTCCCAGGCGCTCCAGGTCACCCTGACCACCAACCCCCAGGGCCAGACGATCTCAGGTTCGGTCGCTCCGATGGCCCCGATCTACCAGGTGTTCCAACTTCCCGGTCAGACGAGCCAGTCGTTCACGATCACCGATGCCTACGTCCCGTTCAACACTGGAACGACGAGCCAGAACCTGTCGGCCTTCATGGTCGGCACCTACGCGGCCGGTTCCGGAGGGAAGCTCCACGTCTACGTCACCCCCGGCGGCCAGGACGTCGGCCCGGCCCTGGCGGAGTCGGAGATCCAGCAGGACTCCACCGTCTCCCAGGACATCACCCTGCTCGACCAGCACGGCTCGAGCGTCCTGCTCGGCAACATCCTCATGATCCCGGTGGCCAATTCGGTGATCTACGTCCGACCGCTCTACGTGGAGTCGAGCGGAAACCCGCAGCCCGAGCTCACCTACGTGATCTCGGTCCTCGGCCAGGACGTCCAGATCAAACCGACCGTCCAACAGTCGCTCGAGGCCCTCCTCCAGGTGCCGACCGTCGGGTCCGGGAGCTCGGGGACGAACCCCTCCACGTTGGGCTCGGCGACCGCCCAGGCGGTCGACCAGTATCTCCAGCAGGCCCAGGGCTACTACCAGGCGGCCCAGAGTGCCCTCCAAACCGGGGGCTCGAACGCGTTGTCCCAGTACCAGGCGGACATCGAGGCCATGGCCAGCGCGCTCGACCAGGCCGAGGTGCTGCTCAACCCGAGCGGGACCAAGAACCCGGCGCCCACGACGACCACGACCACGACCCCACCCAAGGCGAAGGTCAAGAGCAAGGCCGCCACGGCGGCGCTGGGGCGCCCGCCCGCCGCGACGAGAAGCTGACGTCGGTCCCGGTGCTCTGGGTCCCTGGCCTGGGCATCTGCGCGAAGATGGTTTCGAGGAGCGCGTGCTGGGCACGCTGGCTCGAGTGCGGAGGTCACCGGATGGGATTACTCGACAAGGTGAAGGAAGGGGCTGCTCAGGCGACGGCAGCCGCCAAGGACGCCGCCCAGAAGGGGCAGGCCAAGCTCGACGCGCTGCAGGCCAAGCGGGCGTCCGATTCCCTGCTCCGCGACCTCGGGGCCACCTCCTACGCGGAAAAGAGCGGTCGGGCGGGACCAAACAACGCCGCCGACGCCGCCCGGATCGTAGGCAAGCTGGAGCAGCACGAGCGGGACAACGGGGAGATCGACCTTTCGATCAGCGCCTGACCCTCCCGGTCGCCCCCATCGCGAGAGGGCGCCTTTCGGGGATCGAAGATTCCGTCCGCGACGGTCGGGCCGGGGGTCGCGACCGCTCGACTCTTAGTGCCCCCAGATGCTGGTTGCCTGGGAGCGTCTCGGGGCAACCCGCCCCTCTGACGTCGCCTCGTTTCGGGGGAAACGGACCTGTTACGGTCCGCCCGCACGCCCCTCACTGATCGGAGGTCCACCCATGAGCGTTGACGGCGGGCGGGTCGAGTTCCCCGACGGGTTCCTCTGGGGCACGGCCACGGCCGCGCACCAGGTCGAGGGGGGCAACTGGAACAACGACTGGTGGGCGTGGGAGCACGACCCGGCCTCCAACGTCGTCGAGCCGAGCGGTGACGCCATCGATCAATACCACCGCTACCGGGAGGACATCGAGCTACTGGCCCGGCTGGGCTTCAACGCCTACCGGTTCAGCGTGGAGTGGGCCCGGGTCGAGCCCGAGCCCGGCCAATTCTCCGTCGCGGCCCTCCAGCACTACCGGCGGGTCTGCGAAGCGTGCCGGGAGCAGTCGATTGCCCCGGTGGTGACCCTGCACCACTTCACGACCCCTCGGTGGGTCCATGGGGAGGGCGGCTTCGAAGAGCGAGCCGTCGTCGACCGCTTCGCCGAGTACACCCGCCGCACCGTCGGTGCCCTTGGCGATCTGGTCAGTCACGTCTGCACCTTCAACGAGCCCAACGTCTTCGCCACTGCCGGCTACCTGGCCGGCGCTTTCCCCCCGGCCAAGCAGGACGCGGCCCTCCGCCGGCAGGTGAACGGTGTCATCGTGGAGGCCCACCATGCCGCGGTCGAGGTCGCCCGGGAGGCCGGGCTGCCGGCCGGGCTTACGCTGGCCATGCAGGACTGGCAGGCCGTCGACGGCGGGGAGGAGCGGCGAGCCCGCATTCTGCGCAACTACGAGGACGTCTACCTCGAGGCGGCCCGCCAGGACGACTTCATCGGCGTGCAGACCTACTCGCGCGAGTTCGTCGGTCCCGGCGGGACCCTCCCGGTGCCCGAGGGGGCCGAGACCACCCAAATGGGCTACGAGTTCTACCCCGAGGCCCTCGAGGCGACGATCCGGCGCGCCCACCAAGAAGCCGGTGGGATCCCGGTGGTGGTCACCGAGAACGGGATCGCCACCGACGACGACGAGCGGCGGGTGGAGTACGTGAGGCGGGCGCTCCTCGGGGTGTCCAACTGCCTCGCCGAGGATATCGACGTGCGGGGCTACTTCTACTGGTCCTCGTTCGACAACTTCGAGTGGGCCCATGGGTACCGGCCGAAGTTCGGGCTGATCGCGGTGGACCGGGACAGTTTCGAACGGCGACCCAAGCCGAGCGCTTCCTGGCTGGGGTCGACGGCGCGGGCGAACTCGCTGGCCCCCTCGACCTGAGGCCGGGGCCGGCTCCGGTGAGAACCGGCCCGGAACGGTTTCTCGGTCGATCGCAGATCGGCAGGACTGTCCCACCCGGTCAGTAGCATGACCAGGCACGAACTGACCAGGCACGAACTCATCGACCCGAGGGAGCGCCATGGCCACCGTCTTGCACCTCCGGTACCAGCTGTTCTTCGCCTAGGACCGAGTCCTCGTCGTCGCGGCGCTGGTCGAGCCGGACCAGCTCGAGAGCCCGACCCCTGCCAGGCTATGGACGTCGCCGGCCTGCTCGACCACACGGTCTTCGCCGCCCGGCGGGCGGCAGGGCCGGGCCGGGGGGAGGTGCCGACGACCGACTCGCCCGGGACGCACATCGAGCTGGCCGAGATTCCGGGTGCTTTGCGTGCGGCCGCCACCGAAGCGAAGGCGGCCTGGGTGACGACGCCGCGCTGGAGCGGACCAACACCATGCCGTGGGGGGAGGACTATCCGGGTCGGGCGTTGGTCAAGATCCACCTGGTGGAGCTGGCCACCCACAGCTGGGACATCGCCTTCGCCACCGGCCACACCGGCGTCTTGGACCACAACCTCGGCGCGGCCACCCTCGCCTGCGCCGAGGCGAGCATCCGACCCGACTACCGCAACGCCGAGGGGAACCCCTTCGGTCCCGAGGTGCCGGTCCCGACCGATGCCACGGCGTGGGAGCGGCTGGCGGCGTTCATGCGCCGACGACCCCAAGGGTGGGCAGGGGGACTCGTCCCGCGGACTGCTGAGGTGGTTCGCCGCGTCGCCGTGAATGCACCTCCGGGACGCGCACTTGGGGTCAGCTGCTAGAGTTGGCTCCTTCACCGCGGGGTGGAGCAGTCTGGTAGCTCGTCGGGCTCATAACCCGAAGGTCGTAGGTTCAAATCCTACCCCCGCCACGATGTCTGAACCCTCGACCGCTCGGTTACGGGTTGAGCAAAACCGCAGGTTGGCGGCTGTGCGGGTCCGAGCATCATTCGTGTCCTGATCGAGAGCATGCGCGCCGCTGATCAAGGCCGCGCAAGGCAGCATAGGGCACGCCGTGGACAACGCTGCAGAAGCAGCTGGTCAGCCCCGGTGCAAGGAGAGCAGCGACCGATGCGCTGCCCTATGCAATCTGGGGACAATCGCCGGCAGAGTCCCCAGATACCACTAGCTCGTTTTGCTGGTGGCCGTCGACGCCTTTGCACCTCGACCAACTGGCGCCCTGTGCAGCAACTGGTGGATGTCGGCTGGACGTATTGAGTCGGCCATCGGTCAGGTTCCTACTCCGGCGGCGAGGGCGGCCACGATCTGAGCGACCGAGGGAGCGCCTTCGACCCCGGCCTCGGTGCGGTAGGTGCGGCAGGCGAACCCTGCGGGGTCCTTGGGCGTCGCGAAGGCATCGATGCCGTCGATGAGCAGGGCCGGCGAGCCGCGAAAGCCGCGTCGGCTGGCCTCGTCGGGGTCGGTGACCTCTTCGACGACGACTCGAGGAGCGGCACCGGGAGTCCGTGCGAGGGCGTCGGCGAGCCGCTGACGGAGAAGTGCGCCGTTCGGGCAGCCGGGGGTGTGCAAGATGGTGATCGTGTCGGCCATGGATCGACCGTAAAGCTTCCCCTGTAGGGGAGAGTCAAGGGCTAGGGCTCACCGAGAGTTTGACTGAGCGATCGTGTAGTTCCAGTCGCCGTGGAAGTCATGGCGTCGAAGCGGGACCGCGGCGAGCTCTTCGTCGGTGACCTTGACGCCCTTCTCGTAGGTGTTCGGGTCGATCTCGGCTCGGATGGTGAGCCCGCTCGCCGTCGTGGTGGCGGAGATCAGCTCGATGATGGTGCGATAGGAGACGAGCGGTCGTCCTCGCCAGTTCATCGAGATGAAGCTCCACATCTTGTGCTCAATCCGGTTCCACTTACTGGTGCCGGGCGGGTAGTGGCACACGGTGATCTCGAGGCCGGTCTCGGCGGCAAGCTTGGAGAGCTCCACCTTCCACAGCCGCACCCGATGGCCGTTCGAGCCCCCACCGTCCGCGGTGACGAGCAGCCTCGTGGCGTTCGGGAAGCGGTCCCGACCCATCTCGTTCCACCACCTGCGGATCGCCTCGACAGCGAAGCTCGCCGTGTCGGCCGAGTCGCCGAACGAGACCCAGCCCTCGTCGTTGAGGAGGTCATAGATCCCGTAGGGGACGGCCCGCCCGAGCTCTTTGTCGAGGAAGTCATGGACGTTGACCCGAACCGGCTCACCGACAGGCTGGTACTCACGGCCTTTGTTCGAGAAATCCCCGACCAGCTCCTTTTTCTTCGTGTCGACGCTGAGCACCGGCTCGCCTCGGTGGACCCCTAGCGTGGTGGTGATGACGATGAGGATCGGGGAGCTTGCCGAGCGGGCGGGCACGTCGGTGAAGACGATCCGTTACTACGACCGCATCGGCGTGCTCCGGCCCGCCGAGCGTAGCGAGTCCGGCTATCGCCTCTACGGCGAGGACGCCCTCGACCGCTACCGGTTCGTGCGCGCCGCTCAGGCGGTCGGGCTGCGCCTCGGGGAGATCCGCGAGATCATCGCCCTTCGGGACGGGGGCGAGACGCCGTGTGGCTTCGTGGTGGACTTGATCGGGCGCCGGGCCGCCGAGCTCGATGCCCGGATCGCCGAGCTTCAGGCGCTGCGCGACGAGTTGCGAAGCCTCGACCGGCGGGCACGACGTCTTGACCCGCGCCGATGCGACCCGAGGCTCGTCTGCCACGTCATCGATGGAGGTGCCTGACCGCCGGACTCGCGAGCGCGTCGATGCCCCTGCAAGGACGACGGCGCTGGTCGCTCGTGCAACACTCACCATCCGAGGGTCGTCGGCACGAGCTTGCCGCGTCGGGCGAAGGCGAGGTAGGTCCGCTCGAACGCCATCTTGGCGACGAGCCA